>CANRYS010000013.1 GCA_947644305.1 uncultured Roseburia sp. | reverse complement strand
GCGTGATGTGAAAAATGTTGCCAAATCGTTGCCAGTACCTAAACAAATTTGTTTGGAAACCGCATAAACACTAGGTTCTAAAATCCCATTTCATCACTCGAACTCTATCGTTCCAGGCGGTTTACTCGTCAAATCATACATTACCCGGTTAACTCCCTTAACCTCATTTATGATCCGGTTCATCACCTTTTGCAACACCTCAAAGGGAATCTCCGAGCACTCTGCCGTCATAAAATCCGTGGTATTCACGGCACGAAGCGCTACCGCATAATCATAGGTTCTCTCATCTCCCATCACTCCCACTGAGCGCATATTGGTAAGAGCTGCAAAATACTGCCCAAGTCCCTCAATACCAGCATTGGCGATTTCTTCACGGTAGATCGCATCGGCATCCTGGACGATACGCACTTTCTCTTCGGTAACTTCACCAACGATACGGATTCCCAGACCCGGTCCAGGAAACGGCTGGCGGCTGACGAGATATTCGGGAATGCCAAGTTCTCTGCCGGCATTTCTCACCTCATCTTTGAAAAGAAGACGAAGAGGTTCGATAATCTCCTTAAAATCCACACAGTCAGGAAGTCCTCCCACATTGTGATGGGACTTGATCACCGCAGATTTGCCCAGACCGGACTCGATCACGTCTGGATAGATTGTTCCCTGTACGAGAAAATCCACGGCGCCAATCTTCTTTGCCTCTTCCTCAAATACTCGAATAAATTCTTCCCCAATGATCTTACGTTTTTCCTCTGGCTCGGTGACACCGGCAAGTTTTTCATAAAAGCGCTGCTGACAGTTCACTCGGATAAAATTAAGGTCATAAGGGCCATTTGGACCAAATACCGCCTCTACCTCATCGCCTTCGTTCTTGCGCAGAAGTCCCTGATCCACAAAGACACAGGTCAACTGTTTTCCGATGGCCTTAGATAAGAGAACGGCTGCCACGGAAGAATCTACACCGCCAGAAAGGGCGCAAAGCACTTTTCCGCTGCCAACTTTTTCACGCACTGACTTTATCGTATCCTCCACGAAAGAAGACATTTTCCAGTCGCCACTGCAGTTACATACCTTATATACAAAATTGGATAGCATTTTCATTCCTTCCTGAGTGTGCATAACCTCCGGATGGAACTGGGTCGCATAGAGTTTCTTCTCCGGCAGCTCCATTGCAGCCACTGGGCAGACTGGCGTTGTGGCGCAGACAGTAAAGCCAGCGGGAGCCTTAGCGATATAATCCGTATGGCTCATCCAGCAGATCGTGCTCTCACTGACACCACCAAAGAGCAGGGAAGACTTATTCACTTTTACCTCGGTCTTGCCATACTCGCTGACTGGGGCAGTCTCTACTTTTCCACCAAGCAGATGCGCCATCAACTGAGAGCCATAGCAGATGCCAAGGATCGGAATGCCAAGCTCAAAAATCTCCTTATCATAACTCGGTGAATCCTCTCCATATGCACTGTTCGGTCCCCCGGTAAAAATGATTCCTTTTGGGTTCATATCCTTGATTTTTTTCAGGCTCAGCGTATGGGGATGCACTTCACAATACACGTTGCATTCCCTGACACGTCTGGCGATCAGTTGATTGTACTGTCCACCAAAATCCAAAACGATGACAAGTTCCTTTTCCAATGCTGTCTCCTCCTTCTCGTTGTATCAGCCGGACAAAGCGCCGGCCAGATGAAAATATTATATATTTAGTGTAGTTAACATAAAATAACTCAATATCTGTTGTACTAGGGCGTGTCTGAAAACTCATTCCTACGTTCTGAACGCCCCAATTTGTATAAGATTATACCTCATTCGGTCAACGTAGCCCGCTACGCCTCCCTCATTCGGCATAATTGTGACGCATAGCCCGCAGAAAGCAGTTTTTAGACACACCCTAGTATACCAAGAAATCAGAAATTTGGCAAGCACCGATACCACCGCATCACCTCATTTAAATGCTGTCAGGGCAGAATATTTTTATCTGCTAGAAACTTTATTTTCGTGAACAAGTTCTTATGGAAAAAATAAGTCAGAACAATTATCAGATTGGGCTAAGAGTATATTGAATGAACGTCAAAAAGAATAAAAAAAGAAATTAGCATCCCTAATTTATTCCACTTTTTACTCTAATAAAAAAAGAAGTATCGCCCCATAACTAAAAATTAGTTATTTTGCGACACTTCTTTTTCCATACTTTTTCTTTCCCTTACGCCCCTGCAATTGCGTAAGTTATCATTTTTTTCTGGCACACCAGCTTAACTGTCTACAATTGGTGTACTATGTCACTAGTGAAAAGATTTCCCTTATTTCAGAGTCTTAGCTTTCACTGCTGAATAGGTTCCCCAGACTTTCTTGCCATTCACCGTCTTGTAAGCACGAATCTTGTAATAGTATTTCACATTACGTGTCGTCTTCTTTATATGGGTCAGCTTAGAGCCAGAAGTGATCGTCTTGATATTGGAAAATCCACTGGTCTTGGATTTGGAGCGGTAAATGCGGTATCCGCTCGCACCTGCAACCTTATTCCAGGACAGTTTTACTTTGGTGCGGTTATATTTTGCCACAGACACAGAGCCTGGCTTTGCCGGAACTGGTTTGCCGCCAACCACGCTGGAGTATTCCCCAAAGTAATAATTGCCATCGATCAGACGATATGCACGCACCTTGTAATAATACTGGGTGCCGCATGAAATTCCCGAGTTTGTATAGGTAACTTTTGAATTGGTTGTGATGGATTTGATCTTTGTAAATCCACTGGTCTTGGATGTGGAACGATAAATACGGTAACCCGTTGCACCATCCACGCCACTCCAGGTCAGCTTCACTTTATTGTAGCCGGAGCTATCAACAGTAAGTGTATCAACTTTGCCTAATGTCACAGATTTATCCACAAAATCTGTTTTGTCCACGTTCACCGTTACGGTTACACTCTGAAGAGTGCCCGGAATAACATACGTATAGGTAAAGGATGCTGGTACTCCTGTGATCTTATCCCATACGATAGCTCTGCTGGCCGTGTTATAGGCACCGCTGTTAGAGATATTGGACGGAGCCTCCGCTCCTGTCGGAAGAACTACACCACAGTCCGTTCCTACCGCCTGTACCTTCAATGTGATCTCACTTCTGCGATTTTCCAGAACCTTCAAGTTTTTCAAGCTGGATACATTGAGAGTCAAAAGGGCATTGCCATCACAATACAGGCGTTCCAGTGCCACCAGACCATCCAGTCCGAGGTTAGTCAAATCATTGTTGCTACAATCCAGTGAAATTAGCTGATAAAGACCAGCCACATTTAACATCGTGAGTTTATTGTTGCTGCAGTCCAGAGTCTCCAGGCTGGTCATGCCAGAGAGGCTCAGAATAGCAAGATTGTTATTGCGGCAGTTGATCTCTTTCAGAGCATTTTCTTTGCCATAGGTAAACTGAGTCAGATCATTATAAGAT
Source organism: uncultured Roseburia sp. (assembly GCA_947644305.1). Taxonomy (GTDB): domain Bacteria; phylum Bacillota; class Clostridia; order Lachnospirales; family Lachnospiraceae; genus Eubacterium_F. The sequence goes on along the minus strand of CANRYS010000013.1, from coordinate 107,357 downwards.
ACATCGATCTTTTCCAGTTTTGTCAAGTTGGTAATGTCCACGAGCTGTAGATTGTTATAGGAAGCATTCAGCTCTGTAATACTGGTAAAATACTCAATACCTTTGAGATTTACAATTTTCTTTCCGCTGATATCAAGTACTCCTGTGATATCCTGCAGTTTTTCTACCATCTCTGTAGTAAACTTATCCTCGTCCTTCGCATTTTTTTCAAAATAAGTCTCGTTTATGAATTTACGAAAATTATCATCCGGGATCGCCGTCTTAAATGTAGTTCCTTCTGGAATCACCACTGCATCCGTTTCTACCTGCGCAGGTGTCGGTGTCGGAAGCGCCTCCGCATTCACAGGTGTTACTGCGATCATCTGCACCATCAACATGCCGCAGACACCAATACATGCTTTCTTTAAATGTCTTCTTATCATGATTGTTCCTCCCTGTCTGAATATTTCTGATTTACAAAACACATTATAAAAAATAATTTTGACAGTTTTTAGGCCAAATATTGGCAAACATAAGTCATTTTATCCCCACACATAATCAATGGCATTGTGGCAGCACTGGATCTCCGTTTTCTGATAACTTCCTCCATTCTCCCCATCCAGTGTAAATGGAATCTCCTCTTCCGACAATATACAAAAATTCTTTCCGTGAAAGCCCAGGATCTGCTCATTGGGCTTCAAGGTCACAAAAGAATTCAGCACCGCCTGGAGTTCCAGTGGATTCTTCGGTTTTCGGATAAATACTCCCTCAAATATTCCGTCATTCAGGGACACCATCCCTTTTTTAAAGAAAGAAAAGCCGCCGATACTCCTGGCATTGCTCACCATACCAAAGATAAAATCGTCCTCAACTGTCTCCTGATCCGCTCGGATCACCGCATGATACGCCTTGATGTTTCCAAGTTGGGCCATACCCTGCAGGATATAAGCCATTTTGCCAAGCAGGTTCTTAAACGCCTGAGGCGTCTCATAGGATACCGATGTAAATGCACCGAATGCCGCCACATAAGTAAAGCAACGCCCATTCATCAGTCCGATATCCACCGGCCTAACCTTGTCTCTGGCTGCCACCCTGGCCGCCAGCTTGATCCGCATGGGCAGTTTCAGCCCCTTGGCAAAATCATTCACCGTCCCCGTGGGAATATATCCGCACACTGGCCGTTCCTCTGGAGGCATCTGCATCAATCCCTGGGTCACCTCATGAAGCGTACCATCTCCGCCGGAGCAGATCACCCGGTCATAATTCTTTCCCGATTCCACGACGATCTCCGTCGCCTCTTCCTCCCGCTGGGTGGCGTAGACCGTCACCTCATACTCTGCCTTCATAAAGGTCTCGATCACATCCGAAAGCTTATTCTTCATCGTTCCCTTTCCGGCACACGGATTGTAAACAAACAACAGTTTCTTATCCCTCACTTCCTGACTCTCCTTTCCATTACTCCGTTATATACATCGCATCCCCAAAACTAAAAAAACGATAGCCCTCTCTGACAGCTTCTTCATAGGCACGGAGTACAAACTCTTTCCCCGCCAGCGCTGAAACCAACATCAAAAGGGTAGATTCTGGCAGATGAAAATTTGTGATCAGCTCATCCATAATCTGAAAGCGGTATCCGGGATAAATAAAGATCTCCGTATTCTCCTCCGCGGCCCGTAGCATTCCGTCCTCATCTGCCGCGGACTCGATGGTTCGGCAACTGGTAGTTCCCACACAGATGATCCGCCCACCGTTTTCTTTCGCCTGGTTGATCTTCTCTGCCTCCGCCGGCTCAATAAAATAATGCTCCGAGTGCATATGATGTTCTGTCACATCCTCCACCTTTACCGGCCGGAAGGTGCCCAGTCCCACATGGAGGGTAACATTTGCCACAGTCACGCCCCTTTCCTCCAATTCCTGGAATAACTCTTCGGTAAAATGCAGTCCCGCCGTGGGTGCCGCCGCAGAGCCGTCATACCTGGCATATACGGTCTGATAACGGTTCTGATCCTCCAGCTTATGGGTAATATATGGAGGCAGGGGCATTTGTCCAAGGGTGTCCAGTATTTCCTCAAAGATCCCCTCATAAGAAAAGCGGATACGGCGGTTGCCATCCTCCTGCACGCCGACGATCTCACCCCGCAGTTCTCCCTCCCCGAAAACCACTTTCACTCCGGTTCTCGCTTTTTTCCCCGGCTTTACCAGGGTCTCCCACACATCATCTTCATGACGCTTTAACAATAAAAACTCGATAACCGCCCCAGTGTCCTCTCTGGTTCCGAACAGCCTGGCCGGTATCACTTTCGTATTATTTCTCACCAGGCAGTCTCCCGGTCTCAAATATTCCACAATATCCGTAAATCTCCGATGCTCGATGGTACCAGTCTTCCGGTGAAGAACCATCAGCCGGGAAGAGCTGCGGTCTGCCAGCGGATCCTGTGCGATCTGATCCTCCGGCAGTTCAAAATAAAAATCACTTGTTTTCAATCTTATGTTCTCCAATCTACCACAGACAACCTGCTTCATCTTCTGCGGCCTTTCCTGTCTATTGTAGTATAAGATCCCAATCTTTGCAAGTATTCAGATTTCACAGAATCCACAAAAAAGTGTACTTTTTTCTATGTTTTTACTGGTGTTTTTTACAAAAAAATCGTATAATAGAATTACTAAATATATGGAACGGAGAGAAAAAAATATGGCGATAAACACCTACGCTGCCATCGATGTAGGTTCCGGAGAACTTGCCATGAAGATTTATGAGGTGTCAAAAACCCATGGCATCCGTGAACTCACTCATCTGAGGCACAAAATGTCCTTAGGCTCAGAGATTTTCTCCCATGGCCAGGTTTCTTACCGGACCATGTCAGAAATCTGCAGGGTACTAAGGGATTACAAAAAAATCATGCAGGAATACCAGGTATCCACCTACCATGCCTATGGTACCGATGCCCTGCGGGAAGCGTCCAATAAGCTGGTCCTGTTAGACCAGATCAAATTACAGGCAGATGTCAAGGTGAAGATCCTGAGCAATAGCGAAGAGCGTTTTTTATATTTCAAAGCTGTGTTTCTGAAAGAAAAGAACTTCTCAGAACTGATCGACAAAGGCGCCCTGATCGTGGATATCCGGGCGGGCAGTATACAACTGTCCCTGTTCCACCTGGGAACTCTGGAATTTACCCAGAACCTAAAACTTGGTTCCTCCCGGATTCGGGAGCTCCTTCACACCATTGAGCCGGAGATCTTTAATTTCAATGAATTGATTTCCGAATACATGAACAAGGATCTGACTGAGTTCTGCCGGATGTATCTAGATAACCAGAAGATTCCCCATATCATCACAGTAGGGGATCAGATTCCTGAGATCAAACAACTGCTTAAGGAAAGATATGCAGATTTTACAGGGCTTATGTCGCAAAAAGAATTAGCCAGCATAAATTCTGCCTTTTTGCCGGGCATCGAAGGAAATGAGGCGATGGCGCCCACCATCCTTCTTTTGAAAAAGATCGCCGCCCTGACTAAATGCGAAGATATTTACATGTCCGCCATCGACCTCTGTGACAGCATGGTGGCAGAGTATGCCGAGCGCAAGGAACGGATCAATTCCGGTCACGATTTTACCAAGGACATCCTTACCACATCAAAAAACATTGCCCTGCGCTATCACACGGACATGAATCACGTAGAAAACGTCACCTATTTGGCATTGGAGATATTTGACAGCATCCGAAAACTCCACGGGCTGGGCAAACGAGAACGCCTGTTGTTACAGATCAGTGTCATACTCCACAGTTGCGGCGCATATGTCAATATGGAGCAGACCAGGGAAAATTCGTACAAAATCATCATGAGTACTGAGATTATCGGGATTTCCCACAAGGAGCGCGTGATCGTGGCAAATATCCTGCGTTACAACAGCGAATATTTTCCTCCTTTTGAAGAGATCGGAGACGACATCTCCCGGGAAGAATACATCACCATCGTAAAATTGTGCGCCATCCTCAAGTTGGCGAATGTACTGGATAAGAGCAATTCCCAGAAGATCCGTCAGGTAGGCGTCACACTCCAGGATAGTTCCCTGCTCATCGTCGCCTACACCATGGCAGACATTACTTTGGAGAAAGGACTGTTCCACCGGAAAGCCGATGTGTTTGAGGAAGCATTTGGGATCCGTCCGGTGCTGAAAAAGAAAAATAAAAGAAAAGAGGGATAGATCATGAGCAAATTTTACAATAGAGAGCTGAGCTGGCTCGGGTTTAATTACCGTGTTCTCTCAGAGGCAAAGGACAAATCCATCCCACTGATGGAGCGCCTCAAATTTTTAAGTATCACGGCTTCCAACTTAGACGAATTTTTTATGATTCGCGTCGCCTCATTAAAAGATATGGTTCACGCCAAATACACCAAAAAAGATATCGCAGGGCTCACCCCAAGAGAACAGTTGGAAACGATCTCCCAGGGAACCCACGAACTGGTGGAATCCCAATACAACATATACAACCGTTCCTTCCTCCCATCCCTGAAACGCCAAGGGCTGAAGATTATTACCCAATACGAGAATCTGACAAAGGAACAGGCCGCCTATGTGGATAACTATTTTCTCAAAGAAGTATATCCGGTGCTTACCCCGATGGCTGTGGATTCTTCCCGCCCATTTCCTCTGATCCGCAACAAATCCCTGAACATCGCGGCGCTTCTGATGGACAAAAAGCAGAAAGACACCTTTGATTTCGCCACAGTACAGGTTCCCTCTGTGCTGCCCCGGATCGTAACCGTGCCCTCAGAAAAGGAAGGGGAAACCGCGATCCTTCTACTGGAGCAGGTGATCGAAAAAAACATACAAAAACTATTTCTTAATTATAAGGTCTTGGCTGCCACCCCTTACCGGGTTATGAGAAATGCCGATCTCACCATCGACGAAGACGAGGCGGCTGATCTTCTGATCGAAATTGAAAAGCAGCTCAAAAAACGTCAGTGGGGAGAGGCGATTCGACTAGAAGTGGAGCGGGGCATCGACAAAAGACTGTTAAAAATACTAAAAAAAGAACTGATGATCCAGGAGCAAGATATTTTCAAGATCCATGGGCCTCTAGATCTGACCTTTCTCATGAAAGTGTACGGGATGGATGGCTTTGACCACCTCAAAGAACCCCGCTACATCCCCCAGCCCCCGAAAAACCTCGATATGGACCGGGATCTCTTTGAGCAGATCCGGGAGGGCGACATCCTCCTTCACCACCCCTATGAGACCTTCAACCCTGTGGTGAATTTTGTCCGCCTCGCCGCCAAAGACCCGGACGTCCTGGCCATCAAACAGACCCTTTACCGCGTCAGCAGCAACTCACCGATCATCGCCTCCCTGGCCCAAGCCGCAGAAAACGGCAAACAGGTCACGGTGCTGGTGGAGCTGAAAGCGCGTTTTGACGAGGAAAATAATATCGTCTGGGCGAGGAAACTGGAAAAGGCAGGCTGTCATGTCATCTATGGACTGGTAGGACTCAAGACTCACAGCAAGATTACCCTGGTGGTCCGCAGGGAAGAGGATGGCATCCGTCGCTACGTCCATCTCGGCACCGGAAACTATAACGATTCTACCGCAAAACTGTATACGGATATGGGAATCTTCACCTGCAAACGCCCTTACGGTGAGGATGCCACCGCTGTATTCAATATGCTTTCCGGCTACTCGGAGCCGCTGGCGTGGAATAAGCTCTCCCTGGCGCCGATCTGGCTGCGCAACAAATTTGTAGCGCTGATCGAGAGGGAACGTGACAACGCCCTCAAAGGCAAACCAGCAAAGATTATCGCCAAGATGAATTCCCTGTGTGATGCGGGGATCATCAAAGCCCTCTACGATGCCTCGGCAGCCGGCGTAGAGATCGACCTGATCGTCCGGGGAATCTGCTGCCTCAAACAGGGCATCAAGGGCATGAGTGAGACCATCCGCGTCCGCTCCATCGTAGGCACCTTCCTGGAGCACTCCCGGATCTATTATTTTGAAAATGACGGAGATTCTGAGATCTATATGGGAAGTGCGGACTGGATGCCTAGAAACCTTGACAAGCGGGTGGAAATCCTGTTCCCGGTGGAGGATGAAAGACTCAAAGAACAGATCGTGCATGTTCTGGATCTCCAGCTTGCCGACAATCAAAAAGCCCATCTTCTCCAGCCAGACGACGTGATCGATAAAGAAAAAGGAAGCCCCGTAGATATCTACGGCGGCATTTATAAAAAAGTAGAGCGCCGGGGCAAAGCGCCGGTCTGCTCCCAGATCCAGTTCTGCAAGGAAGCAAAGAACCGGCAGTAGGAGACAGCATAAAACAGAAGGGAGTGTGACTATGAGATAAAAAATTATCTAATGGTCACACCCCTTTTTATAATATGCTTACTTATAAAAGGAACAAATAATATTTTCTTAAATCTTTTCATACTAAAAGAAAGCAACTTTATATAATTTTGTAATTTACCATATCATCGTTGCAATTATGTTAATCAATTTAACTTATACCATAATATGTATCTCTTAAAATATCCTATACTTTCTGTGGGATAAACTCTATTGTTTTATGATACCCGCCTGTTCTTCTTATTAACTCGTCTTGTCCTATTAGTCGCACCAAATTTTTTATCATTTTTCCTAAAACTATCTTATCATTAATATTTTTTCGATAATAAAATATTTTTGTTTGTATATTATCATTACAAATAAATAACTTTAAAATATCTCTATCAGTAATATCTAATGAATGTCCAAAAATGTATAAGCTATGTTTATATGAATTATTAGCAATAATCTGTTCTAACCAATTTATGTAAGTGCTACTCGTGGATTTATATATTCTTTGATAATATTTCTTAAACATTATTAATTCTAATTCCATATCTTTTCTGTTTTCATCCAAGAATTCATCTATACCAAGAACTAAATTACTTGAATCAACGGTCTTTTTAATGTCCGCTTTTCCATGAATAAAGGAATACTTTATTTTTTTCTCTTCTGCATATATCCTTTCAAATGTATTAGAATAATTAAAGGATAAAACATGATCAGGATTTAACCTAGCTATGTCAAAATTTTTTTTAGATATGGGAACTTTATTAACAAACTCAGCAATATATATTTCAAATGCCCTAATTAATCTATTTAACTCCTTGTATAAAAAAATAACAAATTCATTTATAAGTTCAATATCTCCAACTGACTCTCCCTTTGTTTTTTTAGAATATTTTATAATATCTTCTAATACATCTTTTTTATTATCGTCAAGATGATCAGCCAAATTCTTATTTTTATTAGTTAAAACTATTGTATCATCAATAATTTTGATCACTCTCGATATTTCCGACTCAAAATCTATCCAACCATTACCAATAAAAGAGTGAAAATTCAAAAAATAGTCTATCCATGTATTTCGGTTAATAAGAGTATTTAATTCATTTAAAGCATTATTTGAACTTAAAACTTTATAACCTTTTAAATTCCCCTCTTTGCTATTTTTTTCAATTTTTTTCTTCTGAAATGCATCAAATATAGTATTTTTTATATATGTATTGAATTTCCAATCCTTATTTTGATTAATATAATTATTTATTGAAAAAGAATTATTAAGATTAAAAATTTCTCTAGTCTTCTTACAAAAATCTAAAAATTCATTATAAGTAGTTGGCAAATCATGTGCAATATCAAATCCATTTCCAATCAAAAGTATTTTCAAAACGATCCTTCTTTCTACTATAAATAAAATTTAAAATGATAACTACTATAATATCTCTCACAAGGATTATATAGCCTTTGTTCAAGATATGCTTCACACTTTCAAAAAAATCTTTTATAACAAGTGAAACTTTTCTATCACTCAGTCTGCAAGAGAAGATGAACAAATTTGACAGTGTAAAACAAATCATTTTCTTCAAATTTTAAGGACATTTTCCTTTTAATCGAATCATTGGTCAATTTCTCCATTTTAGATAATAAATTATCCGATAGTCTTTCATATATACTAATTCTTCTTTTAAATAAATCAGAAAATTTCTCTTCAAAATCATTTATACTTTTTTCTACCACTTTAAAACCATTATGCTCAAACAAAGCAATAAATTCATCTAATACAAATGTTCTTCTTCTATTTTTAGATATTCCTTTCATTAATTCATCATGCCATAGTCTACATTCTTCATCCGGAACAAGAATTTGCCCTACATAGATAAATCCACCCTGTTTTAATACATTTTTAATTAAGCTGATAGTTTCGTTGACATCCTCTACATAATGTAGAACTTGACGCAAGAGTATAGAATCAAACTCTTTAGTGGTGAGTTGACAGAAAGTTTCGATTGAAGTGTTGTAAACATTTATAGGACAATTTTCTTTCTTTTCAGCTTCATCTAACATGTTTCTACTGATATCAACTAAAGATATAGACTGCGGTTTACTTGTTAGATGCTCAAATAAATACCACGCTAAATAACCTGTTCCCCCGCCAACATCAAGAACATTCCCAACGTTTATTTTGTTCATTTCAAAAAAATCTTTGGGAATTCTATTAACTCTATTATCTGTAACCCATTTTGAGTGCTTTTCGAACTTTTCTGCCCTTTTTTGAAAATCATTTTCAGCATTATCATCTGGTTTTTCTTTAAAATATATATCTACTATTTCACTGGGGATATTAGCTTCGAACTCTGTAAATTGACTTTTTTCATAATATTCTCTTAATTTACGTCCAGAAATATTAGTGGTATCTTCAAATCTTATAACTTTATCCCCCATTTTAGTAAAATAATCTTGTTTTTTTTCATCAAACTCCTCCCCAGCAGAGGGAATAACCCATATTCGATCTTGAGGAAACCATGACGTTATCGTCTGCCAACCACATTCTGGACGTGGTAGCAAGGTAGTAATTATCTGACCTGAATAATGGCTTAATCTTGCAATTCTTGAAACTGCATAAAGAGGTACTGATACTTCCCACGGGTTTCTATCAGGCAAATGATGTTCCTCAGAAGCCATAAAAAACTCGTTATCCTTAATATCTGCTTCCTTAGGTAGAAAAGGTGCAATGACTCCAAGTACAATTATGTCTGTCGCTTTTATTTGTTTACATAACTGTTGAAATACTTGCATATGTCCATTATGGAACGGTTGGAATCTTCCAGAAAATATATAAATACACATTTTTTCTAATTCCTTTCATTTTTCAAAATCGAGTTATTTATTACTATGTCTACTATAACTCCTGCCGCAAAGCTCTCATTACCAATATTATTTTTCAATACTTTTTCCAAAAAAGAATTCTTTTTTTCTACAGAACAAACATTATTTGTTATAACTTTGCTAATATCTTTATAATTTTCATCCGTCAAACTACCTTTTAATATTTTATCAATCTTTTTTAACCCATTGACAAATTTTTCTTGTCTCTTTGATTCAAGAACCAATTTAACGTTATCTGTTAAATCATCAAAAAAATTATCATTTTCTTTTGCACTAATATTTTGAATCGTCTCATTTTTTTCTTCTGTGTCTTTGCCAAAAGGAAAAAAATAATAATTCCTTTCTTTATATAAATTAAAAACAAGGCAAAAAATTTTTATATATAAATTTAGATTAATTTTATCCCGGTTTATCTCAATAAGTTTTTCTTGACGAAATTCCCAAAAAGCATCATGGAAATTAATATTTTTCTCTAAAATCCAACACCGATCAACTGAGTTTGGAAAAAAAGCATCTAATTCCTCGCACTTTCCATCTTTTATAAATATTGGAATTACCATATATTCATAATACTGTATACTTTTCATTATACAATTAATTATTTCATGTTTTTGATAAAAAGTGAAAAAATCTTTTTGACGTTCCTCAATCGGCTTATACTTCCACCAGCATTTTTCATTCTGTACCTCAACTACAGGCGCGAAGATCAACATTCTTTTCATGTCAATTGCTAACTGAAGACCACCATAAATTAATAGAGAATCTATTCTATCTCCTATAAGCGGCATAATTATAAATTGTTTATCTATGTCTTTATTAGTTAAAAACTTTTGAGTTTGTTTTCGAAGTTTCTCTGGTATATCCAACACAAAATTATTATCATTTCTATAGAACTTTTGTCTTATTTCTGATGTCTTTATGACTTTCAATTCAGGTAGTTTGTCTTGAAAAACATGTACTCTTTCCCCCAATTGCTCCAATTCTTCTCTATGATCATCCATATTAGGCGGTAGAATCCATTCTCTTTGGTCTACTTCAGGCAGAAAAGTAGTTTCCAATTTAAAATCGTGCGGTTGCCAATGTGGAACAATAACTGCATCTACACTGTGATATCTCAGTAATAAATTCCACAAATACGCTCTTTGAAAATATGTAAAGGGATTATTTTTGTTCATCTTTTGATACTGCAATCGATCCATACTACCTAATTCTATTTTAGGATTAGGATTTATTATTCCTATACAAACATGAGGATAATTGTTAGATACATATCTCATTACATACTCATGCCCTTTTTGAATGATTTGAAATTTTCCACCCCAAATTCCATATTTTACATCTTTCATTTAAATTTCACCTTAATCCATTAAGACAAATTTACAAAAATTATTAAATTGCTCAAAATAGCTGTTTGATTGTTTATTAATTGGATTTTTAAAACATATATCTAAATCATTTACTAATCCATATGGATAATTCATATTATTACACTTTATCAAACATGTAATGATATCAAGCAAAAGAGCAGAAGCCAATATTGAATCTCGACCATGCCAATTTAACCTAAGACTCATTTCATAATTTAACCAACCAGAAAAATTCACACAATCCCAAGACTCCTTATTATCACCACAAGGTTTATAATAACTAATTCCAACAATATGATCATCACAATTTATTTCATCATCTAAAACAGATTTTTTATCCAATATTTTTTCAACATTGTAATCTGCGTTTCCTAAAACCTTCCCATCATGATTACCGATAATATTAGTGCTATACCAACCATTTATCGTAAATCCTTTATTAAGTAAAAAATCTTTAAATAGCAATTTCAAAATAGTTTGTCCCGTGCTTCCATCACGTCCAGCAATCCTTGCCTTTGATTCTTTTGCCAAAGTTTCCAGTTCATATGTAATTGAATTCGAAGGAGTAAATTCAACCCAGTCAGCTCCCAAAGAAACAGCTGCCAGCGAATAAGCAGTAGCAGAATTCCATCCGTGAATATTATTCTCTCCACAAAACATAGGAGAAGAAAGATTTACCACAATAACCTTTTCTACACCATTTCTATTTTTAAAATCTCTAATATCTTTTTTCAATTTGTCAATTGCTTCATTTATTGATAAATGCGATACCGGAACATTTTCAATTCTATGAACATAATCAAGAGGACCAACTACTGGACTGAAAATTTCAATATCTAAATCATTAGAAAAAGCAAGAATACCATATTCTTTAACAGAAGATGATAGCGTTTTTTTCTGTGTATCCCACCCTGCAAATACTAAATCATATGTTTCAGGAAGAAAGTCTTCTCTAATTGAACACCACATACTTCCTTTTCGAAACAACTCCTTATTATTCCTTCCTTTGTAATATCCATAAATAAGTGTGCTTGCAGTACATCCTAATGCTCCACACAACATTACTCCTACTCGCATATATATTTCTCGTATGATATTCATAGCCACTGAAACTCATACTTTTCCTTTCTTTATTTTTCAAATTATACCCAAATATAATACCGCGATTTTTTTACTTGGGCATAGGTATTACCAAACAAGGCCACTTTTTTACTATCAAATCCATCAAGCGATGAAATCTGTTTAGTATACTATATGTATTTTATTATAACACTTTTTATTCTTAACAGTCAATCTATTTACCTTGAAGTTGCTGCATCTTCATACACAATGCCCACAATTTATCATGGGTTAATTGAAAAGAATCCTTTCCTTCACCCAAACACTAAAGCACAATCTCAATTCTATAAAAAGCATAGTAAACCTAAGTCTACACCTGCTTAACAAATTAACTCTATCATTAAATTATCTACCTACTTCCCTAGCAGCCTAATCCACACTCAGATTCTCTGCCAGCCTCTGCATCTTTCGATCCGCCCGCGCCATCAAATCCGCGCAACGTTTGAGCTGCTTGTGCATCTCCTGGGTAAACTCTTTCTCCTTTTTGTAACGTAGCTGGTGTTCCGTACTCGCCCAAAAATTCATCGCGATAGTTCTCAGTTGGATTTCGATGGGAACCTTGCGCATCTGGTCGGAAAAGAACACATCCACCATCAGAATTAGATGCAGGCTGCGATATCCGTTCTCTTTTGGCGTCTCTATGTAATCCTTCACGCGAATCACTTCCACATCCGTCTGATTCATCAACATCCTTGCCACATGGTACACATCGGAGATAAAGGGACACACCACCCGGACTCCCGCCACGTCATAGATATTTCTCATCATGCAGCTAATGGTAAGGGGTAGCCTCTTTTTCTTCATCTTTCCTATGATACTGTCAGAAGTTTTAACCCGGCTCTTGATATTTTCAATGGGGTTTCGATCATTGCAGTATTGAAATTCTTTATTCAGGATCTCTAGTTTTGCTGTCACCTGCTGAATCCCTGCCTCATAAAAAAACATGATCTGCCGGTATTGTTTTTCCATGTTCAGATCGTCCGCCATCTGTGGAAGAAGCAGCTCCGCTTCCTCCTCGCTGACTACATCGATGAACTCCACTTCCCCATCTTTTTTTGTATTTAATCGACTTAGAATATTATTCAATATATCACATCCTTTAACCTGATTATAGCAGAAAATCTTGAATTATCTGTCAAGATAATGTAAAGGAAATGTAAAAAAGGTGCAAGTTTCTCATGTTCGCAGGCAGCGCCATGGCTTGTGCCTTCCGCGCAAATCAAAAAATCACACTTTTGGCCAATTCATCTGCTATATCATTGTATTTATCACCGGAATGCCCCTTCACTTTGACAAACCGGATCTTCAGATCCTGGCTGATGGAATCAAAATATTCCTTGTACGCCCTGGTTCCCTCTTTATTGGTCTTCCACTCCCCCAGGCACCAGGAAGCGATCCCCTGGTAATCGTGGTAGATACTAAGACTAGGTATCCCCATCTCCACCGCCTTACGCATCGCCAGCTCCGCCCCCAGAATCTCTCCCGCCACATTTCTCATGGAGGCAAGCTCCTCACTCTCCCCCTTCTGGGCAATATGTATTTCCTCACCGCCATACAAAAATACGAGTCCACAACTGTATTGACCCGTCGCTACATTGTAACTTCCGTCCACATAAGCGACTGCTCCACCGGGTGGAAATTCCGGTTCAACTGTCTCTCCTGGCCCAAACTCAGGCTCTGCTGCCCCGCACTCTGAAAATCCCGGTACTACAGAACCCGGAGCCGCCATCGCTCCCTGCACTCCGACAAATTCCTCCGCCTCCGCCAGCGTGGGAAAACTTTTATATACGGCGCCAGAATAACCATCCACCTGACTTTTGCATTCTTCCCAAGTCAGATACACACCCGGCGTCTTTCCCACTTTTACCCCATAATATTTTTTCTTAGCCATTCTATTCTGATCTCCATTTTCACATTATATTGATTAGCCCGACGAGGCTAAGTTCTGGATCTCCTCTTCTGCGAGAAACCTCCACTCTCCCACAGCCAGACTCTCATCCAACACCAGCGTCCCCATCTCCACCCGCTTCAGATAGGTCACAGCCTTTCCCAACTTTGCAAACATCCTTTTGACTTGATGAAATTTTCCCTCGGTAATGGTCAGAAATGCCTCCCTGGGAGCTAAGATCTCCAACACGGCCGGACTGGTAAGCCTCTTTTCACCAATATCCACTCCATCCCGCATTTTCTCTACATCTGTAGTATTCAAATCCTTATCCAGTTGGACAAAATATTTTTTAGCCACATGATGTCGCGGAGACAACAGCCGATGCGCCAGTTCCCCGTCGTTAGTCAGGATCAAAAGCCCCTCCGTATCTTTGTCCAGACGCCCCACAGGAAACAGGTCCTTTGCCAGAAAAGTGGGTGTTTGACTATGCTCTAGAACGGATTCCATCCCCACCGGAAAATGCTTTCTTATGTATTCTACAACGGTCTCATCTCTGTCATCCGCTGTAGATGAGACGATCCCCGCCGGTTTATTCAGCATGATATACTGGTACTGCTGCCCCCGGATTTCCCTGCCATCCCATAAAATAGAATCAGAGAATGCCACCTTGTCATTCCCTGTCTTCGCCGTCTCTCCATTCACCTGTACCCGTCCCTCTCGGATCTCCTTTTTTGCCTGGGAACGAGTCAGCTCCGTGAAATCGGCCAAATATTTATCAAGTCTCAGATTCATTCTTTCAAATTCCCTTTTTCTACACTGGGCCTTATCAAATTCTGGAGCACATAGTCCCAGATCTCCTCTGACCCCTCCGCCGTCTTTTCATTGCGCGCCAGTACTTGCGACAGATGAATATCATGCTCCCGCCATGATCGCCCCTCAGAGGCAGCATTGAGCATCAGTGGTTGAATATGGTCGAGGGTACGAGCAAACTTCGCTTCCGGTGTCTCTGCCGCCTCAAATTCGTCCCATAATCCCCGAAACTTTGTCCTCTGATCCTCTGGCAGTATGCCAAACAGCCGGTCGGCTGCCTTTAACTCACGTTCCCGCTGGGTCGTCTTACCTCCCTCATCATAAGCATAGGTATCCCCCGCATCGATTTCTACTATATCATGGATTAGGATCATCGTGACCACTTTTAATACATCAATTTTCTCATTGGCATACTCGCTGAGAAGCACCGCCATAACTGACATATGCCAGGCATGCTCTGCATCGTTTTCTTTTCTCTCGCCATTGGTAAGATAGTTCTGTCTCTGAATCAGTTTTTCTTTGTCTATCTCTCGAAAAAAATCAAACTGCTGTTCCAGCCGTTCCATTTACCTTCGCCTCCACATCTCTCTGCCCTTTAAGATCCATTCAAAACCTTTCATTTGTTTTGTCTTAAACCAACGGTAGATATCTACTCCGGCTGCTGCCGCCACAATCGTATATAATACAAGCACCACAATCTCGGCCAGCATCCCCCCGTTTGCAAACAAGATCCGTGGCAGGGCATTCATCAGCATGATCACTTCATATGCAACAAGAGGATAGATCCATGCCATCTTTTTATTTCCTGAAATATAATAATTCCCCATAACAAGGGCAATCTCGAACACGATTACTAACATCAGCACACATTTATAGGTGCCCGTGACCAGACTGACAGAGGTAGAGGATAAAATAGAATCTTTCAGGTTTACATCCCCACTGTAAGTGCCCCCATTGATCTGAAGAGCGAGATAAAAACTATAGCAGTAAGGATAAATCAGATCCAGTCCGATTCTTCCCAATCCGAAACCAATCCCCACTGTCGCACTGCGGTAAATGGACACCTTTTTCTGATTGGTCAGGTAAATGCCCCAGTACAATGCAGCCACCGTACACAGGGTAGTAAGGATCGTAAGCAGTACATTCAGCACGACCACCTGTACCGTTTCATTCATGCTCCCCCAAAAAGGAAATCTGGCGATAAACACCCCGCCAAACATATACAATACATACTGCCAGACATAACCCAGCACACCATATCCGATCGCTCCCGGAAGCCCAGTCTCCAGAGCACTGGACCTCTTACTGATCATAAGATAAGGAACTGCCGCTGCGGCAATGCCCACAACCACACATACCAGCATAAGAACCATATGTAACGTTGAAACCATTATTTCTACCTGACCTTTCGTAAGATATCATATGACACAGTATAAGCCATCCGATCGAAAAAGTCAACAAACCTCGTTCATGCATCCACTTCCTGATTCTGGATAATAACCGGGATCAAGTGTGCCAGCTCCTCTTTCAATTCTTCCAGTCCTACCGGCTCCTGATAGAGAATCACATTGTAGCAGGTGGAATTTACCAGTTCCACGATCATATAGATCATCAGCTCGTGGTTGCGGAAAGTTCTTCCAGAGCTCTGGATCAATTCGTTGTACCAGTCATAGAAACTGTCCGAGACCTCATTGCCTCCCTCCAGAATCACCTTGTGAAAGATGCCCCATCGAAGATTCTTGGATATAAACTCCAGCATCCGTTTGTCGGCCTCCAGTTCATCGATGATGATATCCACCAGTTGGATCACCGTTTCTTCTAAACTATCTGCCCTCTTGTCCCGCATCTTCTCCCGGACCACAGAAAATAGCTTTCCAGCCTTTTCTGTGATCAGGGCGGTGCGGATATCAAATTTATCCTTAAAATACAGGTAAAATGTTCCCTTCGCCATCTCTGCCTTCTTCACGATATCCGAGATGGAGGTATCGAAGATACCCTGGGAGGTGAACAGGTCATAGGCGGCGCCAAGCAGTGCCTCTCTCTTTTGTTTTTTCTTTTCATCTAATTTTCCCACGGTATCCATCTCCTTCTGTGCCCATGTATTACTCTTCTTTATCGTTACCGATCTCTTCTGTCTCAATGATGAATTTTACTTCTCCGTCCATTCCATCACCGATACCAGTAAAGTTCGTGTATTCCTCAGAGATATCCAGCAGGGCAGTGAGCCGGTCTTTCAGTCCTTCAAAATCTTCCTCGTAGATCCTGTTGATCTCCTGGATTCCCTCTCTGTCAAACTTCTTCATACCATCGAGAAGTTCCTGGGAACCATCTCCCAGTCTGCCAATTCCATCGGAAACCTGCCCTGTCGCTTTATCTAGTTTGCCACTTCCTTTTTTCAACTCTCCGGCTCCAGAGATCAACTGTCTGCTTCCTTTCCTGACGGACTTTCCTGCCTTCAGGAGCTTTTTCGCCCCTGCCAGCAGCTTCCGGTCATTCTGGCTCAGCTTTTCACTGCCATTTTTCAGTTTCTCGATATTTGCCGTCAGTGCACTCACACTAGAGGTCATCTTTCCGTCTGCCTCCCGCAGAGAGGCCGATTTACCAGAGATCGCCTGTGCTCCTTCTACCAATTTTTTCACACCGCCAGATACCTGGTCTGCGCCCTTTTTCAGATCACTTTCCCCGCCGGTGGCCTTCGCCAGCGCCGATACACTGCTCTTCTGTCCCTCAGACAGTTCTTTTAATTTCTCGGCATAAGCCAACAGGGTCTGCTTCTGCACCTCGTCACCGCACTGTTTCGCCTGCGCCTGGATTCCCTTCACCAACTGGTCGTAATTATCATAGGTGCTCTCCAGGGCAGAAAGATTGGTATGAAGGGAAGAAATGCCAGAAGCGACGCTGGCTGCCCCCGCCTTCAGAGCATCCCCAGTCTTCTTTTCTCCCAGTGTATCTACTGCTGTAGTGTATTGCTTGATCCCCTCAGAGAATTCTCGATAACTGCCGGGCATATCCTTCACCGCCTGATACAGTTGTTTATTGCCATCAGTGATCTGCTTCGCCCCATTGACATAGGAAGTGGTTCCCCCAGCCAGGTCATCCACTCCGGTCACGTACTCTTTGACTCCCTTTTCCAACTTCTTCCCGCTCTTTGCCAAGGTATTGATTCCCTTATTTAAGTCTTTTTCCCCCTTGGCAAAGGCGTCGAATTTTTCTCCCAGCTCCTCGATGCCATCGGCCAGGGAATCGGTCCCATCCACCAGCTCCTCAGAGGCATCCGTCAAGGTCTCCAACTTCTCCTCCAGCTCTTCAAAGGTGTCACTATCCTCCAGATCAAGGTCTGACAAAAGGCTGGCGCTGGCATAGGTAAAGGTATTTCCGATAGAAAAATCCGTCACATCCGCCGATACTGTAAATTCCTCCTGGAATTTCTCCGCCAGCTCACCGCTGACATCCAAGCTTTCCGCCATACCGGGGACACCAAAACCGACAACGATATTGTTCGTACCCTCGTTGATCACCTTGCCACCGTCTACTTCGACATTGGTAAACTTATCCGTGGGCAAAATTAACCCCGTCGCCATAAAAAACGGTGTATACATCTTCTGCTTCTTTCCGTCTATGGTCTTTGTCACTCTGGACCGGTTGGTATAGGACACCCGGATTTTCAGAGCGCCGCTTTTTCCCGGCAGTTCCTCCGGTGATATCTCCTTGCCATCCAGTTCGTACACCAGTTTTACCCCTACCGGCAGCTCCTTATCCGTCGTACCTTGATAATAAATATCTTGTGCGCCGGCATTCCAGCTCACGCCGTCTCCACTCTGTTCAAAGGTCTCATCCCCTTTTACGTTGGTGATGTCCTTCAATTCTGACTTATCTTTAAGTGTACCATTAATTCCCGCATTTTTCAACCAGTCCGATACGGTGATCTTCTCAGCATCTCCATCGGCATCGGCATTGACATATACGGATTCTTCTTTCGTCACCTTCTCTGCCTGGATCATGGAACCATTTCCAAGGACCAGACTAGTCACCACAAGACCTGATACGATTGTTTTCCCTACCCGGCTTAATTTACGATTTCGATTCATAACACATCTTCCTTTCAATATATATTAATAATCTATTTTTCTCATATCCCAGGTGGTCTTACAGATCACCTTATCAAACAATGTCAGCATAGCCGGCAGGATACAGATCACCACTAAGGTACTGATCACCGCTCCCCTGGCCAGCAGCGTCGTGATGGAACTGATCATGTCGATGCTGGAATACACACATACGCCAAAGGTCGAGGCAAAAAAGCTGATTCCGCTTATGATAATGGACTTAATGGAAGTTCTGTGGGCTATAGCCACTGCTTCCTTCTTCGTCTTCCGGTTTACCACCCGTTCTTTGTGATAGCGGGTAGTCATCAGGATCGCATAGTCCACGGTAGCTCCCAGCTGAATCGTCCCGATGACGATACTCGCCACAAAGGGCAGGCTGGTACCACTGTAATAAGCAAAGGACATATTGACAAAGATCGCAAATTCGATCACACTGACGAGGATCACCGGCAGCGAAATAGATTTGAACACCAGCAGTATGATGAGGAAGATCGCTGCGATGGAAATATAATTGACACTGGCAAGATCCACATCTGTCACATCTGCCAGATCCTTCGTCAGCGGTGCCTCTCCGATCACCATAGACTCTTCACTGTATTTTTTCACAATGTCATTGATCTGGGCGATCTGGACATTCACCTCATCCGTCGCCGTCTTATAATTGGAACAGATGAACTGCAACTCATAGTTGTCACTCATCAGCATATCTCTGTATTTAGCAGGAATCATATCATCGGGAACGCTGGCGCCCACAAAGGAATTGATACCCAGCATCCATTTGACACCATCCACTTTCTCGATCTCTTCCCGCATGTCATTCTTCTCTTTGACAGACAGGCCATTTTTCATCAGAAGCACGTGCATGTTATTCATGTTAAATTTCTCTTCCAGCTTCTTATTGGCAACTGCCGAATCCAGCGTCTGAGGCAGCGAACTGTCGATATTGTAATAAACTTCAATGTTATTATTTCCATAAAATGCCGGAAAAAATGCAACGGCAAAAATAATCAGCGCCACGATATAATGTTTGGAGATAAATTTACTCGTTCTCTCAAATTTCGGGAAAATATTTTTGTGAGTGGTCTTTTCGATCCATTTATCTAATATGAGGATCATGGAAGGCAGCAGGGTTACACAAGCGATCACTCCGATCACAACGCCCTTTGCCATCACAATTCCCAGATCCTTCCCCAGAGCAAAGGTCATGAAACAGAGCGCCACAAAACCAGCTACCGTCGTCACCGAACTTCCGACCACAGACTTGAAGGTATTTCCAATGGCATGTGCCATGGCACGGTCTTTGTCTCCCTCAAACCGGATTTTATTTGCCTGGTAGCTCTCCAGCAGGAAGATGGAATAATCCATCGTCACCCCCAACTGCAGCACCGCTGTCAACGCCTCTGTGATGTAAGAAATCTCTCCGAGGAAAATATTACTCCCCAGATTGTAGAGAATGGAAACCCCGATGCCAAGAAGAAAGATCACAGGGGTAACAAGGGATTCCATCGTCAACAGAAGAACCAGCAGGGACAATGTCGCTGCGATCACCACATAGATGGGCATCTCTGCCAGCGCCAGATTTTTGATGTCTGTCACCACGCCGGACATACCGCTGATAAATGCCTGATCTTTCACGATCTCTCTCATCTCCGTGACAGCTCCCATGGTATCGTCGGAAGATGTGGTATCGTCAAACAGGGCGATCATCATAGTGGCGTCACCGTTAAAAAGTGCTTCTTTCAGATCCCCCGGTAGCATCTCCGTCGGCAGTGAAATATCCGCCACAGAATCATACCAGATGATCTTTTCTACATGTTCCACATCTTGCAGTTTTTCTTTAAGTTTCACCACATCCTTGTTTTCCATATGTTCTACCACGATCATGGAAAATGCCCCCATGCCGAACTCATCTACCATGATATCCTGTCCTTCCACCGTCTCCAGTGTGTTGGGAAGGTAAGTGAGAACATCATAGTTTACTCTCGTCATGCTCATTCCGATCACAGACGGAATGAGGAGCAGAATACCGATGATAAGTATGATATATTTGTGTCTCGTAACAAATTTGCCAAACCTATTCATACTTATTGCCTCCTTTTTTTAATGCTTTTCCACAAAAATGACCATTAGTCATTTTTATTTACGCACTTAGTGTAGCACAAAAATGACTAATGGTCAATATCTAATTTTAAAAAATTTCCCCTGTGGGGTTGCGTGATTCACACAACCCCACAGGGGAAGTTTTTTCATTATTTATGATTTCAACAAATATTCTGTCGTCAGCATATCTACACTGAAATCTTTGACAAGCTCACAGGCACGGGATACGGAATTTACAGTCCACACATTTACTTTTCTCCCATTATCATGGAGAAGTGATACATCAGAAGCAGTGAGAAGCGTATGTCTGACATCCAGGTCAATCTGGTTTTCGATACACCAGTTGATGACACTGCTGCTGACCGGCTCAAGCTTATTGTCACTTTCTGCCCCATATATATACTGAAGGCCTTCTTTGAAAACCCCTTCGATCTTTTTTAAGGCAAGGAGATTGGATTTGTGCACACTGATAAAGTATGTACGTTCCAGTAATCCCTTCCTTTTCACCTGACTAACGATCTCTTTGAGCTCCTTTTCGGTATATTCCACTTTGAGTTCGATAAATGGATGCACCGTGCTGCTAGCAGAAAGGATATCCAAATACTCTTCCAACGTCGGCACCGTCAGATTAGGATAAAGAGAGATGTTACGTCCCCCGGTAATTTTATATTTTTTCAACTGCTGCAGATCTAGATTGGATATATCCAGATTATAACCGCACATACGGTTCAGATCTGCGTCGTGCATGATCACAAAGTTTCCATCATAGGTCTTTCTCAGGTCACACTCAACCCCATAAAATCCATTCTGGACCGCCAGTTCAAATGCCGCCGTCGTATTTTCCGGTGCCTCTGAACTGTAGCCTCGGTGTGCAATCAATTTTTCATTCTGAAGTTCCACCTTAAATACCTCCACTTCTACCGCAGCCGAAGCTCTACCATCGGCCGCATCTACCCGGATCGTCGCTGTTCCGGCATTTACTCCTGTGACCACTCCAAGCTGGGACACCTTCGCCACCGCTGGATCAGAACTGGTATAACGAACATCACGATTGGACGCATTAGAAGGCTGCACAGAGGCATTGACTGTCACCGTTTTTCCCACCTCCAACGGGATCTTCCCCTCCGCGTCCAACCGCACGGACTGAGATGGAACCCGCACGTTTACCCGGCAGGATGCCTTCTTGCCAGAACCGTCTGTACTGTAAGCTGTGATCGTCGCTGTTCCTTTGGACTTCCCATAGACGGTTCCGGATTTGGATACCGTAGCTGCACTTTTATTGGAGGTGCGGTACTTAACTTTCTTGATCGTAGCCTGGGAAGGGGATACTTTGGTTCCAAGGCTGGCGGATGAGCCAACGTCCAGATCCATGGCGTTTCCCTGTATCCTTACCTGATTCACTTTTTTCCCAACACGTACTTGGAGTTTCGCAAATTTGTTGGAACCATCCTTTGCCCTGGCTGTGATCGTGGCTTTTCCATATTTTTTCCCGCGGATCACACCCTTTTGATTTACCGAAACAATTTTCTTTCTGGAACTGGTCCATTTTAATTTTTTGCTCACACCTTTTTTGGGCTTAAACTTCACAGAAAGCTTCTTTTTTTCCCGTTTATTGATAAGAAGATATTTCCCAGAAACCTTAAATTTTACGGAAGATACCTTTTTCGTCCTCGCCTCAGATATGGCAGCATTCATTCCCAACAGCATAAGCCCGAAGGCTGCTACTGCAATTCCTGCCCGTATTATATTTTTCCAATTCACTCTCATTACTCTTCCTCTCCTAACAACATGGTATTCGTTAGGGCAAAAGCCTTTGACCCCGAAAATATTTTATGTAGAAAGCATACTCCATAATTATAACATTTTATTGTCATAACTGCCAACACTCTTCATAAAAAATTTCAGAACCACGAGCGTCACGCTCCGCGTAAAAAAGGGCTGCCCCGCGGACAGCCCTTTTACTATTCAAATTAGTATGCCTTACCTACGTAATAAGTATCACTCTTAACGGATTTCTTTCCATCTTTGAGATTAGCAACAACCTTTACATAGTAAGTTCTGTTCCTTTTGATCTTTGATTTGCCGCATTTGCGAATGGTAAGACTGGTAGATTTACTTCCAAGAGTCTTTACCTTTTTGTAACCACCCTTTTCTTTCGTAGAAATGGATACGGTGTAGCTCTTTGCATTGGCAACCTTCTTCCAGCTCATCTTGATACGATTGCTGTATTTTTTGCCGCTGACTGTCTGGTATACATAATATCTGTAACCCGACCAGTCACCATAAATTTTTTCATTGCCATAGGTTGCATAGAAACGGCAACGATATTTATAAGCCGTGTTTCTCTTTACAGAAAATCTGTTGTTGGAACTAGTAGCGGTAAATACCTTTTTGTTACCCTTCATTGTATACACTTCAATCTCATATCCATTGGCAGATTTGGACGGATCTGTTGCTCCAAAGTAGGCAACATTGATATTGTAGTAAATACTGGTAAGCCCAAAGTTTGCTGTAGACGGTTTCACCGGTTTATTTGGTTTCGTATAGACATTGGATAGTATACGATAGCTGTCAAAAGCAGCGTATCCGGCATCTGTTGTTCTCACAGGTATTACCTGAATTGAATAAGCATTCCCTGGCGCCAGACCATTTCTTACAAACGTAGTATTGGTCACTGTGCCAAGCAGGGTCTTTGTTGTACCGTCATAAACATTATAAGATGTTGCCCCCGGACACGGTGTCCATGTGATCGTAAGAGAAGTAGCTGTCGCATCTGCCACTGTAAGAGCTCCCATCTGAGCTGCATCCGGCGCTGTCGCTACCTGGATCGGCTGAGACCAGTCGCCAAACTGATAATCTGTATAGTCAGAAGTATCTGCTGCTCTGACACGTACATAATATGTAGAACCAGCGCTCAACTGAGTAATAATAACTTCCGGGCTGAGGCTCCAATCATATTTACCTTCTGACCATCCAGAAACGCCATCCGCACTCCATGAATAATAATACCTGTCGGCATTTGGAACTGCATTCCATACAATCTTCACAGCATTTTTGTCCGCATCTGTCTGGTGAACCCCCTGTGGTGCCGTCAGTTCTGCTGCACTTGCTGAATTTGGCATAACAGCTACCGCAGCCATCAAAAATACAAATGTTACCATTGCCTTGATATAGTTTTTCATTAACCATAACTCCTTTCTTTCCGGGCATCGGCAAAACGCCCGCTGTTTAAAGTACTTATTCCTTTGAAAAATTACTTCTTATTTATAAAAGCATTTTCCATAATCAATTCTACTTCCAAACAGGGGCGTTGTCAATGATTTTTCTTTACTTTGATGAAAAGATGTCCTCCAGAAATACCACGTAACCTTTTTTCGTCTCATATACATCTGCCTTGCTCACGATCTCCCAGGGCGCATGCATATTCAGCACAGCCACTCCACAGTCGATCACCTCCATACCATAAAGTGCCATAATGTAGGCGATGGTTCCTCCGCCTCCCACATCTACTTTGCCCAGCTCTGCCGTCTGATATGCCACTTTTTTATCCTCCAGAATACGGCGAATCCCCGCAAAATACTCTGCATTGGCATCGTTGCTGCCAGACTTTCCTCTGGCACCAGTAAATTTATTAAAGACCATTCCTTTTCCAAAATATGCCGCATTCTTTGGTTCATAGGCAGCTTTAAAGGTTGGATCAAAGGCAGCACTGACATCAGAGGATAGCATTTTAGAATTCGAGAGACACCTTCGAAGCGCTAGCTCGCTGTAATCTCCCATGCCATTTAGCAGTTCTGCCACCGTATTCTCAAAGGTTTTGGACTGCATTCCGGTAGCTCCCACACTTCCAATCTCCTCTTTGTCCACCAGAAGGCAGCAAGTGGTATATTCGGTATCCTCTACCTCCAGCATCGCTTTTAGAGATGTAAAGGCACAAACTCTGTCATCCTGCCCGTACCCCATGATCATACTGGCATCGATTCCCGATTCTCTCGCCTTTCCCGCAGGTACCACTTCCAGTTCCGCCGAGAGGAAATCTTCCTCTTCCATACTATATTTGTCCTTAAGAATCTCCAACACGCTCTTTTTAACCGCTTCCTTTTCTTCCCCCTTTAAGGGCATGCTGCCAAAAAGAATATCCAATTCTTCTCCCTCGATCACCTTGTTGGCTTTTTTCTCCATCCGCTCCCCGGCAAGATGGATCAGAAGATCTGTCACACAGAATACCGGATCTTTCTCCTCTTCCCCTATATTGACTTCTACCACACTGCCATCCTTTTTCACAACTACACCGTGGAGCGCCAGGGGAAGTGTCACCCACTGGTATTTTTTGATGCCGCCGTAATAATGGGTATCCAGATAGGCAAAACCACCCTCCTCATACAATGGATTCTGTTTGATATCCAATCTAGGGGAATCAATGTGTGCGCCAAGGATTGCCATTCCGTCTTCCAGTGGCCGTCTGCCGATCTGAAACAGAGAAATCATTTTCTTCATTCCCACCGAATATACCTTGTCGCCTGCCTTGATCTTTTTGCCGGATGCCACAAGCTCTGCCAGGTTCTCATAACCAGCCTCTTCTGCCATGCGCACTGCCAGCGCCACGCATTCTCGCTCTGTCTTTCCCTCATCCAAAAATCTTCGGTATTCCTTATTTAGCTGATTCAGCTCCTTCAGTTCCTTTTTCGTATATGCTTTCCACGCATTTTCCCGTTCCATCTCTCATTCATCCTCCTTTACGTTACATGATAGATTAATTGTTTATTTTCTCCAGATCTGACGGGGTTATTCATCAAATTCCGCGATCACATAATACCCCTTTTCATTCTGGATGATATCTTTTACCACACCCTCTCTGCTTTCCAACCGTTCGGAAAAGGGGATGTTTCCTGACATAGCCACTGCCGGTACAATCGTATAATAATACGCACTAGGAAGTACTCCCTCTGTAACCTGAATGGACTGTCCGGGTTCCACGAGCCCTTCTCGCTCCATTTTAAACTCCATCTCCCTCACTTTTCCCGCCGCCTTTCTTCAATTATATTAGTCATAATACACCTTTTCTAGAAATAATCCTCTTGCTGGGGCGGTTTCCCCGGCATACTGGCGCTCCCGCTTTTCCAATATCTCTGGTATTTCCTCCGGCGAAAGCTTTCCTGATCCAGTCCCCACCAGTGTTCCCGTCAGGATTCGTACCATATTATGTAGAAAACCATTTCCCTCATAAATAATATAAATCAGGTCTTCGGTCTCCTGTATATCAATGGAATGAATGGTTCTCACTGTAGATTTTTTCTTAGAAGCCCTGGAACAAAAACTCTGAAAATCATGGGTTCCCAGGAGATACCCTGCTGCCTTTTTCATTTTATCGATATCCAGAGCATTCTCTGCCTTCCAGGCGTATTTTCTCTGAAACACACAGTCCCTGTCATGCTTTATCATATGGTAACTATACCGCTTTCCCCGGGCATTGAGCCGGCTGTGAAACCGCTCTCCCGCCCGCTCCACCGATAAAACTCGGATATCCTCTGGCAGATATTCGTTCAGATAGCCTTTTAACGCACCAGGTTCCGGGACAAATTCATCTGGAAAATGGACATTAGCCACCTGTTCTCGCGCATGCACCCCCGCATCGGTGCGCCCCGCCCCCTGGATTTCCAGCTCCCTGCCAGCATACACCGAGAGTACCTTCTCCAACTTTCCCTGTATGGTCATCTCCGTCCCTTTTTGCCTCTGCCACCCTTTGTACCGCGTTCCATCATACTGTATCTTTAGCCTGTAATTCATAATCGCTCTCCACGCTTGCCCTCAAACCGGCTTCTTATCTTTAACTCGGACATGATATAGGTATATCCGTCCACCCCATCCTCCAGTGACAGATCGAGGCTGACCGCCATATTGTTTAACATATGATCATCCAGTCTGTCTTTCATCTCCTCCAGTATCTTGATTTTTTCCCGGTATGTATCTGCATCCAGAAACCGGATCAGCCCAGACATCTGATGGTCTTCCTGACTCTTTTCCCAACCGTCCTTCCAGCAGTGTTCCTCCCTCTTTTTCATCCTGGACTCCGCCTGAAGGATCTTTCCTGTATTTCTCTCTGTCTTTTGTGGCATCTCCTTCCTGCCTGCATCCCTTTTTAAATAATTTCTGTAAAATTGTTGCTTTTCCAGCACATATACGGGATAATCCCCGCTCATCTCCTGATAGCAGACTGCTTCCGTCCCCTCCGGAAGAATATAACATTCAGATATGACCTGAACCGCTCTGCCATTCCCTCGTGAATCATAAATATCCTTTAGCATTGACATGTCACCACTCCCTCCTGTCCGCCTCTGGGCGAACTTCTTTTTTATTTTACTCTAATTAAAAGTAAAACACAATTACTTTATAAATAAAATAACCTTTTTTATTTGACTTATGCCCAAAAAAGGGTATAATAAAATAGATAAATCAGAGTGTTACTTAATGTATACCTTTTCATGTGGTATCCGCTGGGAAAAACATCTTTTCCCCAGCATTATATAATGGATTAATATTTAAGAAAGAAGGATTTCAAAATGAATGATACACTAGTTAAACTTTCACAGATTGGTATTGTGCCCGTAGTGGCATTAAATGACATCAACGATGCAAGACCTCTTGCCAAAGCTCTCTGCGACGGCGGATTGCCTTGCGCTGAGGTTACTTTCCGTACTGACTGTGCCGAAGAAGCCATTCGGGTCATGACCACAGAATTTCCCCAGATGTTTGTCGGCGCCGGTACAGTCCTTACAACAGAACAGGTAGACCGTGCGGTCGGCGCCGGAGCCAAATTTATCGTCAGCCCAGGTCTTAATCCAGAAGTAGTAAAATACTGTGTCGATAAAAACATTCCTGTCACTCCTGGCTGTGCCAACCCAAGTGATATCGAACAGGCACTTGCCTTCGGACTGGACGTGGTAAAGATCTTCCCGGCAGAAGCCATCGGAGGACTGAAACTCATTAAGTCCATGGCAGCCCCATACGTCAATATGAAATTTATGCCCACCGGCGGCATCAACGCAAAAAATCTCAACGACTATCTTGCTTACGACAGGATCGTTGCCTGCGGAGGTAGCTGGATGGTGAGCGGTGATCTGGTAAATGCCGGTAAATTTGATGAAATCACAGCATTGACCAAAGAAGCAGTAAGAAATATGCTCGGTTTCCGCATCAAACACATCGGCATCAATTCACCGGATGACACCACAGCAGCTTCTACTGCGAATGCCTTTGCCACTATGTTTGGCTTTGCAAAAAACGAAGCAGTGGGTTCTTATTTCTGCGGCGAGGGCGTAGAGGTTATGAAGTCCCAGGGAAAAGGTACGATGGGACATATCGCTGTCGGATGTAATTCTGTAGACCGTGCGGTTTATCATCTTTCCGCCCAAGGTGTGGAATTTGATATGGACACCGCCTTATACAATGAAAAGGGCGCTTTGAAATTTATCTATCTGAAAGGTGAGATCGGGGGATTTGCCCTGCACCTGACGCTGAATTAAGTTAATTCGAGGTACTATAGAAACATGATATGTAGCTCCCCATCGAGCTAAATGACGCCGTCGAGCTAGATAAAAGGGATTCTGGGATATCGAACCCAGAATCCCTTTTTAATGTGAATCAAAATCGGAAATCTCTTTTTCCCTTATGAATGTTATCAATATACTCCGCTGCTTTTTCCTTTACGACAGGATTGGTGATTACCTCCAGCTCTCTACGGATCACTTCCTCGCCCTTCTTTTTCGTGTCCTCCGAGGCATAATCTTCCAGATACTCTTTGAGTGTCATCAGAGCATTGGGCTGGCAACAGTTGACGATCTGCCCGGATTTCAAGAGCTTCATAAAGCGGTCCCCGGTTCTCCCTTCGCGGTAGCATGCCGTACAGAAGCTGGGAATATAGCCCAACCCCAGCAGCCAGTTTACCACTTCATCTAGTGTTCTTCGGTCGCTGACATCAAATTGTGCGGAATTTTCTTCTATGGTCTCTTCCTCCACATAACCTCCGACGCTGGTTCTAGAGCCACCGCTGATCTGAGAAATGCCAAGGTCAAGCACTTTCTTCCTCGTCTCTTTGGATTCTCGTGTGGAAACGATCATACCAGTATAAGGAACTGCGATACGGATCACCGACACAATCTTTTCAAATATTTCATCGGAAATGGCGTTAGAAAAATTCTCCGGATCAATATCATCCGCGGGACAGATTCTCGGCACACTGATGGTGTGGGGACCGACGCCGAATTTTGCCTCCAGATGTTCTGCGTGCATGATAATTCCCACCAGCTCATAGCGATACATGTTCAGTCCGAAGAGAACCCCCAGTCCCACATCATCAATACCGCCTTCCATCGCCCGGTCCATCGCCTCGGTGTGGTAAGCATAATCATGTTTTGGTCCCGTAGGATGGAGCTGCTCATAGCTCTCCTTGTTATAGGTCTCCTGGAACAGGATATAGGTTCCAATGCCAGCATCGTGAAGCTTACGATAATTTTCTACAGTTGTAGCCGCAATATTGACATTCACCCGGCGGATCGCCCCATTTTTATGCTTGATGCCATAAATCGTGTCAATACTCTCCAGAATATATTCAATGGGATTATTCACCGGATCTTCCCCGGATTCGATGGCAAGCCGCTTATGCCCCATATCCTGAAGGGCGATCACTTCCTGACGGATCTCCTCCTGACTCAATTTTTTCCTCCGGATATGTTCGTTACAATGGTGATACGGACAGTATGTACAGCCGTTCACACAATAATTGGAAAGATACAGAGGAGCAAACATCACGATCCGGTTTCCATAAAATCTCTTTTTAATCTCTTTTGCCAGCTTTTGAATCTCCTGATTTTCCTCTTCTAACTCACATTCCAATAGGACGGCGGCTTCCTGATGAGAAATTCCTTTCATCTCCCACGCCTTTTTCAATATTGAGTCAATGAGTTCCTTATTTCCCTTATTTTTTTCCGCATATTCCAGCGACTTACGAATCTCCGCATCGTCGATAAATTCTGTCGCTATGCCTGATTTTGGATCATACATATCTTCTCGTCTCCCTTTCTTCGTAATTAATTACTTCAAGTCAGTCCCGCTGAGCTACTTTGTGGCGTAAACCGCCTTACTGGTCACACCATCCACCATACCAAGTTTTCCTGACATGGAACTGATCACATCGTTCGGTCCATCCACGATCACACTGATCACCGACATATCCCGCTCGCGATAGGGGATACCCATCCTTCCCACGATATACTCGCGATATAAATGAAGGATATCATTGACATCTTCCGCTGATTCTGCTTTTTCTACAATGATTCCAATGACAGCAAGCCTTTTTTGCATATACGATCACACTCCTTCGCGTAAAAAAATCCCGGCTACTTGCCGGGATTTCCTAATTACAGTATATAAAAAAACAGAAGGAACCCATACAACAAAAATAGATTTTTGATCCTTTGGCATACCGCCAGACTCTTGTAACGATCCCTCAATATTTATATCTTCTTATACACTGTCGCCTTCCCACTCAGGAATCCCTTTGTATGTCAGCACGACAACATTATTTTATCATAAATTAGAATCTTTTTCAACCTAGTTCGACGGAAGCAGGGTTCAAATTGGCGCCGTCGAGCTACCATCAGCAACCGATCTCTGCACTATCAAGAATCACAGTAAAAGGTCCATCGTTCAACAATTCCACCTTCATATCCGCACCAAATTCTCCACATTTCACAGAGATAATCTCCTCAGCACACTGTCTCTTGATATATTCATAGAGCTGCTCTGCCATATCCGGTGCACCTGCTGTCGTAAATGAGGGACGGTTTCCCTTCCGGCAGTCCGCGTACAAAGTGAACTGGGAAATTAGCATAAGTTCTCCTTCCACATCCTTCAATCCCAGATTGGTCTTGCCATCCAGATCCTCAAAGATTCTCATGTTCAACAACTTTTGAACCATCTTATCGGCAATTATTTCATTGTCGTCCTGCCCGATCCCGATCAGCACTAGCAATCCCCTTCCAATCTCACCCAGTACTATACCATCGATCACCACAGAGGCGTGTTTTACCCGTTGTATCACAAATCTCATCGTTTCCTCCATTCCAAAGCCTATTCGCTTTATTTCATTTCTTCAGGAGAGATCCAGTTTCCCTCCGTTGATTTATGTTTCCAATTATCCTTATTCTCATCATACGATAGAACGGACATATACTGAAAATCACTGCTGGTTTTCAATGCCTTGTAAATCGTTTTCAGTGGCACCCGGTGGCGGTTATGCTCAGGATCACCAGAATCCGTCAAAAATACATCCTGCTTTTCTTCATCATACATAAAAAGAGTTACATAGTGCCCTGGCGTATCTTTCCAGTAAGAATCATCGTTGTAACTGGAAACCAGCACGAGCATCGCCTGGGTCTGTTTCATCTGATCTGCAAATTCTCTATAGGTTGGCGGCTTCTCTCCTAGCTCCAAGGTAAAGCCGATATCTGTCATGGTCTTCCTCATAAGCTGCCAGGATATGGCCCCACCGCCGCCATAGAAACTGACTTTTTTCGCTCTCTCATAGATATCCAGTGGCGTACATTTGTATTCTGTTATTGTAGAATAAATATTAGCCATACAACAGAATCCACAACCGAAACTGCCAAAGGAGGCCCCGTCATGAATCTCTTTCCCCCATTTGCCAGACCACGGCCGTTTTTCTTTCCAGGACTTCGGTCCCTGAAGATAGGAATAGATGTCCTTTTCTGGAGTAGGAGTAGGCTGCGGTGCAGAGATTATTGCTGTCCCAGTGCTCACCGGCGCCGGCGTATGGTTTTCTACTTTAGTAGTCTCCGTTTTATCTTCTTTTTCATTTTTTCCAAATACAAGGACCAATGCCATCAATCCCGCTAACCCCAACATGATTCCCCGGCGTATCTTCTCTCTCTTATCCATTCTGCCCCTGCTTTCATATATATTTTTTTATCTTTACTGTGATACGTCCTTTTTTCGTCTCTCTTACTACTCCCTGGTAAATAAACTTACCATAGCCCCGAACACTTACCACGTCTCCTGGTTTCAGAGCTCCGCTGTTATTTTCGTACTGTCTGCTGTTGACAAATACCTTTTTCTCCTGAAACAATGGGATACACTTACTGCGTGACAAATGATACACTTTGGCGACCAGGGCGTCGCACCGTTCCGACGGGATGATGTGCTCTTCTGTTGCCAATACCGGCTTAAATTCTTCCGGCATTTTCTCGATCTCCTGGCATCTCACATTGGTATGTCGGATCTTTATCAAAGAATCACAGATAAATTCTTTCATCCCCACCAGACAGAAAAAATAGCACTCTTTGTCCCGGATCCATATATCACCGATCACATCTCTCTCGATCCCCAGATTCATAAGCGCCCCAAGCACATCCCGGTGCCCCAGCTTTTCAGCAAATTTGGGCGTCTGCGGATGACAGTGGATACAGCAGATGGGAAACTCCTCCACATACCCAATCATTTCCTCGTCCCCAAAACGAAGCATCTGGCGTTCCGCCATCTCACTTCCCCCTTCCAGGGCACACCCCACAAAAGAAAGTTCGTTCCGCATCTGAAAGAATTCATCGATCTGAGCCGGCGTCAAAAAATGGGTAAATGTATAATGCCCCCGCTGGTAACAGGTATTTGCCAGATCTATAAATCTCTGTTTCATGTTATTCCTCATTTCTTTGTACTGAACACATCATATCACAGGTCATCCTAATTCGCAAGGACTGGAAGGTATTCCAATTTTTTTGGTAATTTCATGCAATTTTAATTTTTGTAACACTTTTGTAACATTTTGTGCTATACTTTGCCTAACGGCATTGAGCTGGCTCAATGAAACCGTTATAACACAATACATGAGTTAGAAAGGAATGAGTCTTTATGAGACATACAACAAATACAAAACTTTTAACGGGAGTTCTCTCCCTCTCACTGCTGGCTGTTCTTGCCGCGCCAGCAAACTCAGAGGCGGCTTCTCTTTGTCTGAACCGCAAAAAACTGACACTGCGGCCAGGGAAAAGTTACACCCTGAAAATTCGAGGACGCAAGTCTAAAAAAGTAAAATGGAAATCCGCCAATAGAAACATTGCCACTGTCAACAGCCAGGGAAAAGTCACCGCCAGAAAAGCTGGAAAAACAAAAGTGACAGCAAAGGTAAAAAACAAAGAACTTGTCTGCAGAGTGACTGTAAAAAATAGAAAGAAACCAGTCGCAAAACCAACGGCGACACCAAAGCCATCTGCCCCTAGTACGCCACCTACCCAAAAACCAACGGTTACCCAGGTGCCAAGGCCAACGATATTTCCAAAGCCTACTACAGTTCCAAAACCTACCACCATTCCGAAACCCACCACAGTTCCAAAACCTGACACTCCGACAGGTTCGGTGACAGAAACAAGCGCTTACTCCGTACTGAATTCCCTGCGCAGTACCTATCCAGAGGGAATGCCTCTTAACAACAGTTATTACTATTATTCCCCCCGCTTTGGCAACGGCTACGGCTGTTATGGCTTTGCCGCAAAGCTTAGTGATACGGTATTTGGAACGGAGAAAAGTTATCAAACTCATACCTCATTTGATCGGATCCGCGTGGGAGATAACATCCGCATTGGAAACAGCCACTCTGTCATCGTGCTCACAAAATCTTCTAGCCATATCACTGTAGTAGAGGGAAATTATAATTCATCCGTTCACTGGGACCGGAAAATAACGGCTTCTTCCCTTGCTTCTAGTGGTTTCCGCGTATACACCAGATACTAAAATATGGTGCACTGCCATTCATTCAACGGTGTCATCACGCTAAATCGACGGCGTCAAGACGAACAATGTTCGGATTGGCGCCGTCAGACTACATATCATATCGTCCTGCCCAGACATAGGGACGCTGGACGGATTTTTCATAATAATATATTCTCAATCTCCTGGCATTCATCCACCACCACTGCCTTTTCAAAACTTTCCAACAACTTCCGCTCCCGAAACCCCCA
Source organism: uncultured Roseburia sp. (assembly GCA_947644305.1). Classification (GTDB taxonomy): domain Bacteria; phylum Bacillota; class Clostridia; order Lachnospirales; family Lachnospiraceae; genus Eubacterium_F. Next base: position 73,752 of record CANRYS010000013.1, on the reverse strand, counting down.
GCTCACAAGTATACAGTCCAAACCGCTGTTGACCGCAGTCTGGTAATCCACCTCTGAATCCCCGATATAGACAGCCCGCTCCCTGCCGCACCCCATCTCTTCCAATGCAGCGTAGACCGCATCCGGAGCAGGTTTCCTCTGCTGCCCCTCCCTGTCACCAATAGCAGACTCCGTAAACCTGGAAAAATATATGTCATTTAACTCCTTCACAGCGGCATCATTTTTATTGGATACAATCGCGATATGAAAACCTTTCTCATTTAAAGTACTCATCAATTCCAGTACGCCGTCATAGGGCCTTGTCTTGATGCGACAGTGCCCGGTATAATATTCCCGAAATGCCTCAAAAGCTTCCTCAAACTGGGGGTTATTCCTGCCCTCTGGAACCGAGCGCTCCATCAGCTTCCCAATACCATTTCCCACAAAATTTCGGATCTGTTCCAGGGTATGAACCTTCCAACCATACCGCTGCATGATAACATTTACGCAGTCGCAAAGATCCTCCAGTGTATTCAAAAGTGTCCCGTCCAGGTCAAAAACCACCGTATCATATTTCCTCATAAATCTCTCCCTCCTTTTTTTCTGTCTTATTTTAGCATACTTTCCGCATTCTGTGAATACTATGCCTGAAATTGCAGATACTATCCAAAAATGAATAGGGAAAGGAATGACCAATATGGATAACAAGAAAAACAACGAAACAAACATCAACCAGGCAGAAAATAAAAACACCAAGGATGGGATCTCAGAGCAGAGAGCTGCACAGATCCGCCAGAAGTCTCTCTACAACGAAGAAGATCTGCCGGCGCCGGACAACAACCTCTTTTGGGAGCACGCTTCCAACCCGCTCAGCAGCAAAGGAAATTAGTGTACTCTATCACTTACATTTCGTCAATTGACTTGCCTGAATGACCGGAGAAGATACAGCTTCTTTTTGTTTTTTCTATAACAATAGGCTGTATCCTCCAGGTCTCTTTTTATCTGTTCTACCCTTTGGTATCTCCTGTCTAGTTCTTTCTCCAGACATTTCTGCACGATATACTCCATCCCCTTGGATATATTCCGGTTACGTTTCCTAAGTGGAATCCGTTTGGAAGATGAAGATGGATCGGGTCGATATCCACTCAGCCCATGATACAACGTTGCCCCAAGGGCATAGATATCTGCCGCAGGTGTCAACTGTCCCTGTCTCACAAACTGCTCTGGTGCAGCATAGCCGGGCGTCCCCAAAAGTTCCTTTGACGTCACCTGCGGCGTACCATTTGCTCCTACACTCATCCGAAGGGCAGCTCCAAAATCGATAAGGCGGATCTGACCTGTTGGGGAGATCATGATATTTCCGGGTTTTAGATCTCTGAATAGGATGCGGTTTCCACTCCCGTGGAGATAGGACAGGACTCCGCACAGCTCCATCCCCCAGCAGACAGCCTGTTCTTCTGAAATTCTGCCAGTTCTTATGATCCAGTCCTTCATCGTCTCTCCCGGTACATACTCCATAACCAGATAAATCGTTCCATTCTGGCACAATACCTCCCTGACCTTGGGAATCGCCAAATGATCCAGACTCTCCAACAGACATCTCTCGTGTTCTGCAGCAGAGAGATCACTCCCCTGGGAATATTTCTTAATGGCTACTCGCCTGCCCGTCAACCTGTCCGCTCCCAGATAGACACCGGCGGTACCACCCTCTCCCAACTTCTTTATCAAGATATACTTATCCATATTTTTCCTTCCCTTAAACGCTGCCGCTCCATTCCCTTTTGGAATCCTTTTCTTATTTTCTTTGCTAATGTTTTTGAAATTTCTGGATCGATCGGTTCCGGACTAAGAATAAATAGACAATGTTCTCTGACATTACGAACTTTAAAAAAGATTTCTCCCGTCTCCCCCAATATGTCGGCAAACTCGCATCGCTCGTCGCAGGTAAGCCACCGGCTCGTTCCCCTGGATCTGCTGTATTCTAGAATATGTACGCTGCCACTGCCGCAAAAAAGATACTGCTTCTCCCAGAACAACAGGATGGCAAAATCAACCGGAAGTCTCCCGGAACCTGTTAGTTCTCCCAGCGCTCCCTCCAAAAGATCCTGCCACCGCCGCACCAACAAAGAAATGGCAGATGGTCCTGGAAGTCTCATCTTCACTCGCTTTCTGGCATAAATAAAGGGAAGGCATTCCGGCAGCTCATGGGAAAACCAGTGTGCAAAATTCCTTAAAAGGTGTTCTTGCAACTGCATTGTCTCCCGGTCCTGTCGGCGGGATCTGCTCATGATGACAAGAGAGATATTGGCGGGCGCATGTCTGCCCCACCTCATACCAGAAAGCCTTCCCCATAGACTGCCTTCTGTCACCTTTCCCTCCATCACACAGATTCCTATGCCTTCACCTGTTTTCTTAGCTTTGTCATTTGCCACCCTAATTTTCAACTTATCCCCCCATTACTCCGCTTCTGTTACCTATTTGACGTCAATTTTTTCTTTTCCTCCCATATAAGGCTGCAATGCCTTCGGAATATTCACTGAACCATCCGCATTTAGATTATTCTCCAAAAATGCGATCAGCATACGCGGCGGCGCCACTACTGTATTGTTTAATGTATGGGCAAAATATTTTCCCTTTTCCCCAACCACACGTATTTTAAGACGTCTCGCCTGGGCATCCCCCAGATTAGAACAGCTTCCCACCTCAAAATACTTTTTCTGTCTCGGGGACCATGCCTCCACATCGATGGATTTTACTTTTAGATCTGCCAGATCGCCAGAACAGCACTCCAGCGTCCGCACCGGAATATCCAAAGAGCGGAACAGATCTACGGTATTCTGCCAGAGCTTCTCAAACCACTGCATACTCTCCTCCGGCTTGCAGACAACGATCATTTCCTGCTTCTCAAACTGATGAATACGGTATACCCCCCGCTCCTCTATCCCATGAGCACCCTTTTCTTTGCGGAAACAAGGCGAATAACTAGTCAACGTCTGGGGGAGCTTGTCTTCTGGAAGTATTTTATCAATAAATTTTCCGATCATGGAATGCTCGCTGGTTCCGATCAGGTACAGATCCTCTCCTTCGATCTTGTACATCATGGCATCCATCTCATCAAAACTCATAACCCCAGTCACTACATTGCTCCGAATCATAAACGGCGGCACGCAATAGGTAAATCCCCGTTCGATCATAAAGTTCCTGGCATACGAGATCACCGCTGAATGAAGCCTCGCCACATCTCCCATCAGATAATAAAATCCGTTACCTGCTACGTCCCTAGCCGCATCCAGATCAATACCATCAAATTTTTCCATGATCTCCGTGTGATAAGGAATCTCATAATCCGGCACCACCGGCTCACCAAATTTTTCGATCTCTACATTTTCACTGTCATCTTTTCCAATGGGCACACTGGGATCGATAATATTGGGAATGGTCATCATAATCTCTCGAATCTTCTCTCCCAGCTCATCTTCCCTCTTCTCCAGCTCGACAAGCCTCTCGGCGCCTTTCGTCACTTCTGCTTTTAGCGCCTCTGCCTCATCCTTCTTGCCCTGCGCCATCAGTCCACCTATATTTTTTGAAATCTTTTTACGGTTCGCACGAAGCTCATCCGCCTCCTGCTGCGTGGCACGGCTCTCTTTGTCCAGTGCGATCACCTCATCCACCAGTGGAAGTTTCCTGTCCTGAAATTTATTTTTGATATTTTCCTTCACAACATCCGGATTTTCCCGTAAAAATTTAATGTCCAGCATAGTTGGTTCCTCCTAAATATAATTGGCTCTATTATACACCTTTTTCCATTGCGGTGCAAATTATTTCTATTCGATCACTGGATCTCTATGATACGCCGCCTGGTTAGTTACCCTTTATCTCCCTTCGGATAAATATCATTGGTATCCAGTCTCGGCAGTGTATAGGGATGATCCTTACCCAGTTCTGCCACTCTCGCCTCTACCGATACGCCCAGTTTGCACCCAGCCTGTCTGATATATTCAATGACGTCATCACTGTAATTTCCATAGGGATAATTCATCACCCAGTTGTCTCTGTCAATGATTCCATCGAAATATGTAAGCGCCTCTTCGACATCCTTTTGCATCTGCTCCACCGGTAGTTTCCCCAGCCAGTAATGGTCGTATCCATGAATGCCGAAAAACATTCCTCCCTGCTTCATGCACCAGATCTGGTCCATATTCATATACAATTCCCTGGCGAATACATCTTCCGGCACTCCAACATACTTCAAAAATAATTCTTTGGCCATCTCGTTGCGCAGTTCTTCCGGCAGTTCATTTTGCAATAATCGCTTCACAAAAATCACTTCACCGGAATCCCATCGGTTCGGAACCCCTATGCGTTCATAAATCTTCTGATTCTCCTCGATATCAGCGCCTGCTGTACGATACTTGTCCATGCTCTGAAAACAATCTGACACTAGTTCATTCATCTTTCCCTTCCGCTCTGCCTCCGCCAGTATGAAATGAATCCGGTTCACCGTCAGAAGCTTATGCTCCTTTACCGCCATAGCATTGGGGAAAAAGGACCCCTGTATCCCATATTTTTTCAGGATCGGATAGACTACCGTATAGTGATCCACATAACCGTCATCAAATGTCAAAAGCAGGGCATTATCTGGAATCCCAGAAAAATCCTCTTTGGAATACGCCTCCAGCAGACTCTCCATCGTGATCACCCTGTAATGTTTCATGATATGATCCATCTGCTGGATAAACAGGGACTGATCCAGTCCCCGGATCTCTGGATATCTGCTGTGCGCCAGATCGCGCACATAATGATACATAATAATGTGTACCTTTTTCATCGCAAGCTCCTTGTCCAGTTCAACAGTATTGTTGAACCACATTATATTATAATACATAGATTATCTCATATGGTATCATAATTATAGTAGAAATACAAGGAAATATCTTCTACAATGTTCATCCAGATTCATATGATGAGAAGGATATCTTATACCGGATATCCACCTTATTGATCTCCGCCATCAGGATCTCATCCTCCATGGCGGCCCGACGAAGGTTCTCTGCCCGCTCATTTAATTCTTCTCCTGGTAAGATCTCTTTCTCATAACTCCATTGAAGATACTTCGTTCTTTTATAATAATCATAGGCCTGGGAGACCTTACCCATCAACTCGCTGCACACAGCGAAATTATAATTTGATTCAATGTCAAATGGATTTGTTTGTACTGCCCTTTTGGCTGTCTCCAGCGCGGTCTCGTAATCCTCGGTCATCAGATAATAGGATATATAATAAGAAAACAGTTCAAAATCTTCTGGACACCTCTTCTCGTATTCTTGAATCTTTGCCAGCGCTTCATCCGCATCGCCGCTCTGAATCGCAGCTTCTATCTGCTTTTTCGTACTCTGTCCTTCTTCCCGCTCACCACTGATCCCCGTAAGGGCTTCCATATATTCATACAGCAGAGCAATCTCTTCTTTCCCAAACATGGATTCTGTCAATGAAATCTCCTCACGTATATTCTCCGCTAACAGCTCCATGATCTTCCCCCAGTCATCACCGCGGGAAATATATTTGTCTTTCTGGATATTGATCCATTCTACAACCCGCTCCATGACACGGGCCAGCATTTGAAATACGATAGCTGGTTCAGTCTCCAGATCTCGCACCTGCTCCAAAAATCCATGCATCTGGGCGATCCGGCTCACGTAGGTCCCAAAGACAGGAACCGTAGGATCCGGGCTGTCTGGTCCTGTATCAAAATGGTCCGCCGGAACCCCTTCCTCGATCAAAATCAGATCACTGCTACAGTAATTCCCATGTAGTAATGCATAGGCATCCAAAAAAAGATGCACATAATAAATATAGGCCTCGTTTTTCTGATATCTCTTCTCATAATCTTCAATCAATTCATCTGAGATTATGTTTCTATTATAAATGGTTCCCGATATATAATTTCCCATTAAATAAAAATCATCCACCGCTTCTCCTTTATTCGAAACATATCGTGTCTGCAGATCACTGTAAGCAAGGCTGGTGCAACTTTTTACCAACCCCAGTTCCGGGTGCATGTCCAGAAAATTCATATAATTATCCAGGTTTTCCATCAGAATCTCATCCTCATCACTCAGGAGCATACAAAACTCCCCACGAGACATTTTGATCACCTGATTGATATTCCTGGCAAATCCCTGGTTGCTTTCAAATTCATGGTACTTGAACCGCTTATCTTTTGTTTTCTTAATTTCTTGATACTCTTTTTTATATTTATCGCTTCCGTTGTTTGAAAAAATAATTTCAATCCTATCCTCGCTGTATGGCAGTGCTAAAAGTTTTTTTACCAGTTGGGCAGCCCTGTGTCCCCGATTATAGGAGGGAATGCAAATACTAAACAACATAACCTCTATCACTCCTCATTCGCTTTCATCGTTATCGAATCAATAAATTGACATACCGCTTCTAAATCTTCTTTTTGGAAGGGAAGCTCCATATCATGCAGTTCATCCTTCATTTTCTGTGCCATTAATCTCATAATACCCGGATAATCGAATCCGCCAGCCACATACCCCTCTCTGCGATGGCGAATTAAATAAGCATGCTGCTCAAATACCATAACCAGCATATCAAACTGCATCGGAAGAGGAAGCTCTAGATCCTTAATATGTTCTATAAACCCATGCATCTGCTTGATCACGTTATCGTAGGCATCATAGGCTGGTATCTCCGCCGCCTTGTCCATCACCTGCAGATCCTCTTCTGTCTCTCCCTCCGATACCAGCCAAACATCACTGGCAAAAAAATGCCCCCGCAATAATGCATACGTGCTTATAAACATATGGGGATAATATATATATCCTGTATTGTCACGGTATTTCTCTGCATACTCGTCGATCATCTGATCTGTGACAATATGCCGGTTAAATATAATTCCAGACACATAGAGGCCTCGCATATAAAAAGCATCGATCGCCTGTTTTCCAGCTCCGGCAAAACAATCCTCTATATCCGCAAAAGCAAAGCCTGTCCGGGGACGAATCACCCCGATATCTGGATATTTTTCCATGATACGCAGATAAAATTCAAGGTTTTCTTCTAAAATCCAGTCTTCATCGCTCAAAAGCATGCAGAAGTCCCCATGAGACATCTTAATCACCTGGTTCACATTCCCGGCAAATCCCTGGTTTGATGAAAATTCATGATACACAAACCGCTTGTCCCGAACTTTTTTTAGTTTTTCATATCCTTCCACATTCTTATCACTTCCATTATTGGAACATATGATCTCCATCTGGGTTTCATCCAATGACATCCCCAGAAGTCTCTGGATCAATTCATACGCCCGATGCCCTCTATTATAGGATGGTACACAAACACTAAATAACATAACAATTCTCCCATATCATCAAAGAAAAAGTCTCATAATAGTATCATTATATCCTTTGTCACCTTATAAATGACGCTCTTAAAAAGCGCGCAACTCTGAAAGCAGACAAGCTCTCTATCGGCTAAAAAGAAAAAGAGCTACTGTACCGGCGATCTGATCGCTGGTACAGATAGCTCCTTTCCCAACTTTTATTATGATATCATCATCAGGCTGCCAGATTACTGGAGAAGAGAAAGCACTCCCTGATTTGCCTGATTTGCCTGAGCCAGCATAGATGTAGCTGCCTGCTGCAAGATGCTCTCTTTGGAGAATCTTGTCATCTCGTCTGCCATATCTGTATCACGGATACGGGACTCTGCTGCGGACATGTTCTCTGCTGTATTGTCATCTACTTTTACTGTGTACTCAAGACGGTTCTGGATAGCACCCAGTTTGCTTCGTACGGTAGATACTTTGTCAAGCATTGCATCTACAGTAGAAATCTGATTTGTAATAGTCTTGTCACCAGCTGTAACAGTAACATCAGTCCAAGCTGTAGAAGAAATATTTACGCTGATACCCTGACCTTTGTTAGCACCAAGCTGCAGATACTGATTCTTGTAGCTTCCGTTCAACAATTTTTTCTTGTTGAACTCTGTATCTGTATCGATACGATTGTACTCAGCTTTCAGCTCATTGATCTCGTCCTGGATCTTCTGGAAGTCTGCGCTTCCGCTGTCAAGAACACCACTGTTGGAAGCCTGAACTACCAGCTCACGTGTTCTCTGAAGAATTGCATGTTTCTGATCCAAAGCACCCTCTGCTGTCTGGATCAGGGAGATACCATCCTGTGCGTTGTCAGAAGCTCTGTTCAGACCACGAACCTGTGCTCTCATTTTCTCGGAAATTGCAAGTCCTGCTGCATCATCTGCTGCACGGTTTACTCTGTATCCACTGGAAAGTTTCTCTGTAGATTTTGCAAGGTTTCCGCCTACGATTCCCAACTGTCTGTTGGCATTCATTGATGTAATATTGTGCTGTACTATCATAATACATTCCTCCTTGAATTTAAACCGGCTTCCATGCCGATATTTTTTTAATTCTTATAATCCCTAAAGCAGTGACCATCTTCTATGCGGGCCCAGCAAAGAGGACAGCCTCCTGTTTTAGATACTATAACTTCTCTCTTGCCAGCTATTCTCTGACACTATATATATCGGAGTACTTTTTATTTCCTTAACCCCAATTTAAAAATTTTTTATGTTAGCTCAACAGTACGAATTTGATCTAACATATTTTATGATAAAAAAGAAACTGTTGTACCAGTACTCTGTGCACTGGTACAACAATTCCTCTAAAATCTTCATTATGATAATTTCAATCAAAATTTTTGTGCATGGTTTCTGCACATTCCAAGTTGCGTAAGCAACTTGCTAATAAGTTCAACGGAACTTATTTTATCACATCATCAGGCTGCCAGATTACTGGAGAAGAGAAAGTACTCCCTGATTTGCCTGATTTGCCTGAGCCAACATAGATGTAGCTGCCTGCTGCAAGATGCTCTCTTTGGAGAATCTTGTCATCTCGTCTGCCATATCTGTATCACGGATACGGGACTCTGCTGCGGACATGTTCTCTGCTGTATTGTCATCTACTTTTACTGTGTACTCAAGACGGTTCTGGATAGCACCCAGTTTGCTTCGTACGGTAGATACTTTGTCAAGCATTGCATCTACAGTAGAAATCTGATTTGTAATAGTCTTGTCACCAGCTGTAACAGTAACATCAGTCCAAGCTGTAGAAGAAATATTTACGCTGATACCCTGACCTTTGTTAGCACCAAGCTGCAGATACTGATTCTTGTAGCTTCCGTTCAACAATTTTTTCTTGTTGAACTCTGTATCTGTATCGATACGATTGTACTCAGCTTTCAGCTCATTGATCTCGTCCTGGATCTTCTGGAAGTCTGCGCTTCCGCTGTCAAGAACACCACTGTTGGAAGCCTGAACTACCAGCTCACGTGTTCTCTGAAGAATTGCATGTTTCTGATCCAAAGCACCCTCTGCTGTCTGGATCAGGGAGATACCATCCTGTGCGTTGTCAGAAGCTCTGTTCAGACCACGAACCTGTGCTCTCATTTTCTCGGAAATTGCAAGTCCTGCTGCATCATCTGCTGCACGGTTTACTCTGTATCCACTGGAAAGTTTCTCTGTAGATTTTGCAAGGTTTCCGCCTACGATTCCCAACTGTCTGTTGGCATTCATTGATGTAATATTGTGCTGTACTATCATAATACATTCCTCCTTGAATTTAAACCGGCTTCCATGCCGATATATTTTTTTAAGTTTTTATAATATCTAAAGCAGTGACCATCTTCTCTGCGGGCCCAGCAAAGAGGGCAGCCTCCTGCTTTAGTTACTATACATCTCCCTAGCCAGTTATTCTCTGACACTATATATATCGGAGTACTTTTTATTTCCTTAACCCTTTATTTTAAATTTTTTTTTAATTAGTGTTGTCTTTTAAGACAGATCCACAAACCTCTTTTGTACCTCACATTTCCACACATCCTCCTGATCCAGAATTTGCAGAAATTTTTCTGTGCTGTTTCCCAGGCCAAAATTGTGGCACCGGATCGCATGTTCCCCTGTCCTACAGATCGCCTCCGTGATTTCCTCTACGCTCTCTTCCACGTGCTGGACATTTTTCAAAGTATTTTGGTCATACCTCCCCTCCTGCCTCGTGCCGATATCCACAGCAGGCACACCATAGATCCCGCTTTCCCGGATTCCAGCGCTAGAATTTCCAATAATAAACTGGGCATGACGAAGCAGTGTAAGAAAATACTCAAACCGCAACGAAGGATACACGGCAAAATGCTCTTCTTCATCTAATTTACGCACATTTTCCAGGATAATCTCTGTTCCTAGATCGTTATTGGGGTAGATGACAATATAATTTCTTTTGGAAATACGCAATGCCTCAATCACTTTTTTAATATGCTCTCCTAACCGCGCCACCTCTGTCGTGACTGGGTGATACATAAAGATGGCATATTCCTCAAAGGTGATATCATAATATGTCTTTGCTTTGTCCAGCGAGGGAAGATGATTTCCCAACATTATATCTATATCCGGCGAACCGATCACAAAAATATGCTTCTCGCTTTCTCCAAGTTGAATAATCCTCTTTTTGGCCTCTTCATTGCATACAAAATGCAGATGGGCAAATTTAGAAACAGCATGGCGGATGGAATCGTCAATGGTCCCCGATATCTCTCCTCCCTCGATGTGTGCGACAAGGATATTATTCAAAGCTCCCGTGATCGCACCCGCCAGCGCATCGATACGATCACCGTGTACAACAATCATATCCGGTCTCACCTGGGCCGTATAGGGGGCAAGATTGCTCAGCACCACCCCAAGATTATAGCTCATGTCATCGGTATGCTGCTGACCAAAGGCCACATGCACATTCTCATACTGGTCTTTGAGGACCTCCCGATACGTGCTTCCATACTGGGAAAGCAGATGCATTCCCGATACATAAATAAATACCTCATACCGGTCTGATCGGTCCATGGTCTTCATTATCGATTTGATCTTACCATAATCTGCTCTGGTTCCGGTAATAAATAAAATTCGTTTGGGGGCATTCTGTTCTTTTCTCATCGCTGTTTCATCTCCACCAGTTCATGTTGTATAATATCTGCTGCAAGGATATAATCCTCTCCCTCAAGAGCATCAAATAGAGGATCGATAAACGCCTTCCACTGGGGTACCATTCCTATAAATGGCGCCAATTCCATGATCTGCTCCATCCCCTCCTCATTTCGCTCCTGATAAAAACAATCTGCCAATAAGGTCAGCCTTTCTTTTAATTCCTCTTGATTCATTTTCCCGTCTCCTTATCGCCAATTCTCTTATGAATCTCATCATAGACATAGTCCACTGCCAGCTTAAAACGCTCTTTCCGTTCTGGCACATCTTTCAAATATCTCATATAGCCGATTACCAGATCCATTACCGGCATCTTATGGTAATCGATTTCAAAAAACGCCTTCTTGTATCCGATGCGCTTCACCTTCTCTATATCTGTACGCATTCTTTCCCAATCTGCCATGATTCCCCGGTATTCTTTCTCTGAGATCTTAACCCGGTCATCTGAGACAACATCCTGAAAAGAACTCCGGCGCTCCGGCAGATGATCGATCACTTCCTGAAGAGGCATCTGAACCGCACCATGAATCTTCGCCCCTCCCTCGGTGGCGTTAATAACCCCCTGATCAGACGGCAGCATCTCGATCATTTCCTCAAACCATTCCCGGAACTTCTCCCAGTCCATCCGGGTATATACCAATCCCCCGTAATACCCTTCTGTCTGACTCGCCTTTTCTTCCACAAAACCTTCATCCCTGCCATCCGTATGACTTTTTTTATCCTCCGAATAAGCCAGGTCCTGTCCCACAAGCACAATCTTTTTTGTCCCCAGTTCCACAAGAGCTGCAAAAACCCCGGCAGCGATACCGAATTGGGCCGGTATCTGCGCCAGCTCGATCCCTTGTTTTTCATACATAATCCTCACTGCCCTGTGGTCATAGCCAAAAATTTTGGCATTGGTAAGATTTTTTATAATTTCATGCTTTGTATTACTAGTAACCAAATAGGGAATATCAAAGCTTCCCGGCTCTTCAAAACAGTTCATATTTTTTATACCATCCGTAGAGCCCACCAGATCCGGGACAATCCCAGCCCTCAGCAGTGTCGACAATGCCGCATCGAGACAGAAGATGTATGCCCTTTGATCAATCTGTCGGAGAACCTCCATATTCTTCTTCAAAGAAGGCCCTGCCGCCACCATAATCACCGGTATATCTGGATCCCAGTATTTTACCAGACGCGCCAGCGGTATTGCCCCATTCATGTATGGTATATTATCTATGGTATTTGCCAGCATCGCTTTCATATGTCTCTGAATCGCTCCCTGGGTAAATCCCATGGCATCGCACACCAACTGGCACACATCCATAAGCATCTTATATTCATCCTGGTAATGTGCTAGATAGCCCGGATGAGTCAGCACCGCCGTGGTCTCCACACAATCGTCATTGAGAATGTCCGTTATCACATCACGCAGCGGAATCCACTGATCCTCCCCACCGTACAGAATATATAGTTTCTCTTTATCCCGAAACTTTGAAAACAAAGGAGATTGGCGAACTTCTTGAAAAATAGCAGGATCTGGCTCATATACCAACACATATCCCGGCACCTTTCTCAGCAGTTGCAGCACGATCTGACAGTCTCCCAGTCCAAATAAAACTACATTTTCCACTCTTTCTTCCACATAATGATCCACCCAGCGCTCTGCCGCGTAACGCCCATTGTAGCTGCTGCCCAGCCGGAATGTCTCTGTTCCGCGATTCACAACTGGAATCACTCCCCCGTCCAATGCTTGTACTAACTCACATATGCTCTTCATAATTTTCTCCACTCCTGCATATTCGTATCTTACCGCCACTGGCGGCACAATCAATTCATAAAGAACGTATGGAAGCCCGCATATATCTTTGCAGCTTCCATACTAATATCACTTCGTTTGATTAAAAAAATAGGACTGATCCGGTTTATGTGCTTCCGCCATATTTTGATAATAACTGGATACCGTCTTATTACTTATATTAAAATCCCTTATATTCTTTCTCTGATTGGCGAGATATATTTTAAAATGCCCGCTGTTCTGATGTTCCAATGCCTGAATCTGAATCCCTAGTTCTGACACCTCTCCGATCAACTGCTGCATCTGCTGGATCTGTTCCTTATACGCCATTTTGTTCGCCATGATCTCTCTCTCTACATGCTTGAACAGCGTATCAAATCCCTCATCCATCTGGTTGATCTCATCGATCTGATCTCCCTTTTCTTCTATGGTCTTCGTAAATTCATCTGGATCCATCTCTTCATCTTTTAACAAACTCTCCTGCTGTTTTGTCTTTTCCAGCAGGAAAAGGAGAATCTGCTTCTTTCGCTTCAAAGCATCTACCATCATATTAACATAGACGCTGTTCTCGTTCTGTCTCTCCATCTGCTCACATCCATTCGTTTTATTCAACTAATTGCCTACTCTGTTCAGACGCATAACTTCCTTCCATGTATCCCTCATCTCTCGGATATACTTCAGAGCATCCTCGATAATCTCAATGTCCTTCTTTATATTTCCCTCTACCAACCGTCGATAAATGTAATCATATACGCGCTCAAAATCCTCCCAGACCTTATACTTATGATCCAGTGTTGCCCGAAGCTCCGTAATAATCGCCTGTGCTTTTTTGATATTAGTATTCGCTTTTTCAAAATCTTTTTTTTCGATGGCAACGATCCCTATATTACAGAACTTGATCGCTCCTTCATATAACATCAATGTGAGTTCGGCAGAAGATGCCGTCATGATAGCATTTTTCTGATAGGCATTCGCGAAGTTCGTGTCCATATGAATCTCCTTTTCTCATTTATTATCACATAAAGAGCAAGAGAAAATTCTTGCCCTTTACGTGTATGAATATGTTCATAAAATATATTAATCGAAATTAGAAATTTCCAAACAAACTACCCAGAGAGTTCTGCTGAGATTGCAGTTTTGCAAGCGCGGTCTCCATCGCTGTGAATTTCTTATAATACATTTCTTCCATAGAAGCCAGACGATCTTCCCAGTTTTTAATATCTTTTTCGTATTGTTTGAGATCATCTTTCATCTTAATGTCATTGTAGAAAGTCAGAGCACTACTCATCTTATTTCCTGCCATCTTCTTACTCATTGTATCCTTGAGATTACCAAAGATACCAGTAAGTACATTGATCACTGCATCCGGATCGTCATTCAGAGCTTTCTTCAACTTATCATCTTTGTCTGCATAGACAGAATCATCTTTGTCTCCAAAGATATGGAGCAGACCGCCCTCAAGATAATCGGTAGAAGTCATAATGCCAAAGCTAGCAAGAGAATAGGTCTTTCCTTCATAGGTCACCTGGCTCATCATCGCATTACGCATTCCCGAAACGATTCCGTCCAGCGTTGTGTCGTTGCGTAACAACGATCCTTTGATCTTATCCTCCCAGAGCTTGATATCATCATCCGACATCTCTTTTTTCTGCTCACTGGTAAGCGGCTCATAACCCTTCGCAGAACCTGCGTCAAGAAGTGTATTCATCTCCTTCATGATCTCATTGTAGTCTTTCAGGAAACTCTTTACAGAATTATATACACTATCCACATCATTGGTGATCGAGAAGGTAATCGACTCATCCGTCTTTGTAAGTCCTGTCAATGAAATCTCCAGACCATTGGCAGATACGACAGAAGAAGAGGAAGTCATTTCCGCACCGTTCAAAATGATCTTACTGTCAGAAGCCGCGATCAACGCCATACCCGACGGAATAGAAGTATTGGAGGAATCATTTGCTCCTCCGTTGACACTTACGGTTCCATCTGCTGCAACTGTAACATCAGCAAGGCCCAGACCACTCAATGCCGATCCAGAAAGTGTATCATAACGATCGGTAATAGAAGCATAGTTGCTCACATCTGCAGTGATATCTGCTTTCACACTATCCTGAGTGAAAGTAGTTGTTCCATCAAAGCCCTGAACACCTGAAGTATAATATTTGTCCTTCGCCACAGTGGACAGCGCCTCGATATCAGCAACTGTCTTTCCGGCAAAGGCTGCCGCCTCGATCTCCAGCTTGACATCGCTGTCTGTGCTGATCTTCGTATTAACAAAGCTGGTCGTATCTGCATCCGCTTTCTTAGCTACCTCTTGATCCAGATCTTTCTTTGCTGCCCAGTCGATATATTCCTCCTTGGTCATATTCTCTACACCAAGTTTTTCTTTCTCTTCCTGGGTCATTATATCGAAGTCATCACCATATTTTTTTGCCAGTGTGTCTTTCACTGTTCCATCATCATTATAATAATTGGATTTGAGACTCTCTTCAGCCTTTGTCTTATATGAGTCGTAATTCTCGCCGTAAAGCTTTGCCTTCATATAAGTTGTCGCAGCCGTATTTGCCGCCGCTGACTTTGTCTCATAAGCTGCTTTGGAAAGAGCCTCCAGCGCCTTGTCATAGGCTTCTGTACCCACGCCAGAGTTCTGAAGCTGATCCATGGCCTCGTCCACGATCTTTTTATTGGCACTGGACATACTGCTGTAGCCCACGGCATTTCGAAGAGCCTCACGCCCGCTCACCTCTGCTGCGGATATGCCAGAAGTAGTAATGGAAAAAGCATTTTTCAGTCCACTGTCTTTACTGCTGATAAAGAATCTCTTCTGCTCTGTATCATAATTGGCAGTCAATCCTGCTTCTCCCAGTGCATTCGTAAAATCTTTGATCGTCGTATCTGCTGTGACAGCAAATTTCTTTGTCTTATCACCGTTGGTAATCGTGATTTCCTTGTTCAACAGAGATGGATCAATCTCTGTCAGCTTTGTATCCACAGAATCCGCATTGATCTTGGCGCCTGTCAAGTGCTGGGAAGTCGCAATATTCTTAATCTCCAATGAATAACTTCCGTTAGCCGCCTTGTTATTTGCTGTGACACTTGCCTTTGTTGAATCCGACACCGACGCTTTTTTCGTCATATAAGAAGCCTGCAGTTGAAGCTTTGATACATGTTCATTATAAAGTTTGAGTAATTTTGTATTTAATTCTGCCCACTTGGTCTGTTTCCATTCGAGCTTGGTTTTCTGTCTTTCCACTTTTGTTTTCTTCAGGCTCTGTGCTGACATCAGCGCACCAACGATCGCCTCTGTGTCAAGTCCTGAAGAAAGTCCGCTCATACGAATTGGCATAACTTATTCCTCCTTTTTCCTTCTATCTCTTTTCATCCACTAAGATACCAGCCATCTCCCACATCTTCTGAAGCATATCCAGTGATTTTTCCGGAGGGATCTCCCGAACCACTTCGTTCGTATCGGAATTGATAACCTTAATGGACACCCTGTTGGTCTTCTTATGATAAGAATATTCACAGCGAGTATGTTCCATTCTCAGATTCGCTCTTTTCACTGCATCATCCATCGTAGCCTCGCTCGGTGCATGTTCTCTCTGCTGATCGCCTCCTTGCTGCTCAGCATTCCCCTTTGCATCCGCCGGCATCGGCTGTGATGTCTTTGGAACCGCATTCGTCATCGTATGACTAGTATGCATCTCCTCTGTTTTTATCGGCTTTGGCGCACTCACTTTGACTGCCTCTGCCGAGCTATAATTTGAATTTACATTTGATATCTTTTCTAAATCCATTTCTAACACCTCCATGTGTATCATATGCAAACTTCAACCGTTCTTACTGAGATTATCGGCATAAAAAAAGGAAAAGTTAACCCTATTATATACATTTTTCGGATCAACTTTTCCTCTCTGTTATTTTAACAGATCCGACAAACTCTCCGGACTGGCCATATTTACTGCCTCTTTGTTTGCTTCTTGTATCTGAACGTATAATTCCTTGCGATATACCGGCACAGATTTGGGGGCAC
This sequence comes from uncultured Roseburia sp., assembly GCA_947644305.1. Lineage (GTDB taxonomy): Bacteria > Bacillota > Clostridia > Lachnospirales > Lachnospiraceae > Eubacterium_F. The sequence goes on along the minus strand of CANRYS010000013.1, from coordinate 56,890 downwards.
TAATACCGATCTTTACTTGATCGCCTTTGATCTCCAGGATCGCAACCTCCACATTATCATTAATGATAATAGATTCATTTACCTTTCTTGCCAGTGCTAACATAAAATCACGCCTCCTTCTTTTCTTTGAGGAGATCATATATCTTATATTTCACCTCATAATCCTGATTTTCCACGATAAGCTGTGCTCCCTTTCTGGTGTCCGCATTGATGATAATGGGTGCTTTCAGGTTCACAGACATCTCCTTAATATTAGCAGGAACCGTCATCGTGAGAAGGATCACCAGGTTTTCCTCTGAAATCTCTCCGATCCCGGAAAGCAGCTCATCTTCAACTACCGGATTGTAATCCTCCTTGACCAGTAGCGGGTTCATCACTGGGAGGGCAAGCGTCGGTTCATCTACGCTCTGAAACCAGGAAACATTGGCTCCGCCCTCTTTTTCGCAGTCGTACAATATCGTATATTTTTTAAAATCCTCAAAACCAAAAAGTCCACGTTCCAACGTAATGATCTTATCTTCCGTCAGATCGATCTCCCCGAAATATTTCGTCTGTATCAGCATAGTTCATCCTCCATTCACAAGGTGAACGCAGTTCACCTTTGCCTTATTGCGCAGGCAAGTGGTGCCGCCAGCCTAAGTATTAAATAAAATCAAGTAACGAAGTTCCCAGTATTTTAGATGTCGCCTGAAGGGATGCCTGGTAGAGAAGATCCGCCTCTGTATAATTGACATACGCCTCCTCAAGATCCGCATCTTCATTCTCTGATTTTGCCTCATCGGTTCCTATCTTCAAAACCTCCAGTCCACTCTGAGTCATCTTCAACCTAGAGTATCTCGCACCATGATCTGCCAAAGATACGTTCAGCTTATTCTTGGCATCCTGAAATACTGTGATGGCATGAGAATAGGAATTGGTCAACACCGTATTCTGCAAAGTAATCTGTGTACCGATCTGATCGTAAAGCTCCTGTAGATTTGCCAGCGTTTCCTTATCATTCGGATCGCAGTCATCAATCCGCTTTTTGACTGCAGCATAATTTCTCTCCATGATCTCCAGATCATTGATCACCTTATATATATCATCCACTGCCCTGCCAATGGTTGTATCAAAGGTGTCACAGGCAAGGGTATTAACCGTCAGTGTTTGACTGAAATTAACCTGATAGTTGATTTTCTGTTCGGTTACATTATCATAGTTTTTCACAACTCCGGTGTTATTATTCTCTGCCCGACAGTTAAAATAATGCTCTGGACGAATATTGCTGCTGGTAAACTGAGTCTTGTTGAACTGTGCCGACAGCTCAGATCCTGCACGGATAGAATCATATATCGCATCCCCGAAAATCAATTCCCCGGTCTCTGGTACAAAATACACCTCGTTCTCTCCCGGATGATACTGCTCATTATAAGTCTGGTTGTCAGGAATACTTTTTGTGACTGCTGTCACGGTGTGGCTGTCTCCGTTTACATCCTTATAGGTAATGGTAACATCTTCTTTGTCACAGTTATTATAGGACAAAAGAATACGGTGCGTCTGCAAGAATTCTGAGGCTTCATTGGCATAATCCGATGCATCTTTTGTATCATCGTAACTTGCCTGACCATATACATAGGCGTATTTCTGGATCTCGTTAATCTCCAGGTTCTCCGTGATGGTATACGTCGTATCACTCTGATCCGCATCAAAGAGAAGAGGCACATCGGTACGATATCCAGTAAAGACATAGCGCCCCGCATAATCTCTGTTCGCATGCTCCTGATAAATGGCATCCGCATTCTGGCGGAGCTGCTTGGCAATGGTCTCCCGGTCGTCAGCGTTATTGGGATCGTTTGCCGCATGGGTTACGTATTCCAGCATCCCATCTAGGATCTTATTCACTTTATCAATCGGCTCTTCTGTAGCATCCATCCAGTTTTCCGCATCGTCACAGTTGGAAAGATACTGTTCAATCTCGATCATCGTGGTACGGAACCGAAGGGCACGCACCGCGATCGTCGGATTATCAGATGGATTCTGAATCTTTTTCTCAGACGCATACTGCTCAAAATATTTGTGATATGCCGCCTTATTCTTTTGAATATGAAGCATTGCATTATTTCGCATCATGTTATTGGTAATCCGCATAAATCATCCACGTCCTTTTTTATTTGATATGATGTGTGGCAGATCTTTTATACTGCCATTTGATTGATCAGTTTGTCAAGCACTTCATTCATCACTGAAAGTACTTTATACTGGTTAAACAACATTTTCTGGAAGGTAAGCAGAGCTTCCGTCTCCTCATCCTCGTCGGGGCCAGATACTGCCTGCCTTTGAATATCCACTGCATCACGTATATTCAACTGGTTCTCTTCCATGGTCAGTGCCTTTTTACAGTCCACTCCCACATCTGCCGTCATAGACTGCAAGAAAGAATCCGGCGCTCCATGAAGAAACATCTTGGAATCATCTTTTAAGTCCGCAAGCTTTTTGAGATTTAGACCTTCGGATTTTCCACCCTCCTGCATTCCATTAAAAGCAAGGAGTTTGGGATCTTTCAGCACAGCATCTGTCACACAGATATTTAGCGCTGTCATATAGTAATAACTTCCCGTATAGCTTCCATTTTCTTCTTTTTTTGCCAGGGAGGTAAAGGAAGCGTCATGCCCGCCCTCGCCTTTGGAAGTAAATATATAATTGGCACCGTCCGCCGGTACTTTGGCGTTGAAGAAATCGATGCCCTGATTCTCGTAGTCATCATAACCGCCCTTGTGAGTATCATTGAATTTTTGAGAGTAAGTCCTCACAAATTCATTGAGCTGGGCCATATAATAGGGAACTCCTTTATAAGCCACATTGTCACCAACCACAACGTCTGCCTGAACATTCACCGCATGCTGCAGCGCTTTCGCATCATCCACACTCATGTTTTGCTTAAGTGTGAATTTATATGTAAATTCACCGCTGTCCGATACCTGCACCTCAAATGTATCATAACTGTATGCGCTGTTATTTATCGTGATCTCCCCATCCTGTGCCGGTATATTTAACAGATTTACGTCATTAATATTGGCGCCACTCATTGTTACAACGATATTGCCATCTTTATTATTTTCGATACCTGCTATCGTTCCTGATAACGTCGTCGAATTATTACCATCTCTGACTTCGTAAAGTCCCTGCAGCTTTCCGCCCAAGTCAGAACTATATTCATTAAAGGGAGACCCGTCTGCCCATGATACTTTATAAAGACCAGATATGTCATTGATGGCTTTTGTCGTGTCCATCTCCGTCACCTTTAATTCATTGACACGGTAGGTATCCAGGAGAATGCCGCCATTGACATAAAGATAAAACTGGGGCAGTCCGACACCGTTTGCCGGTTCTTCCTCCACTACTTTCACATTGCAGTACTCTGAAAGTTCATCGATCAGTACCTCTCTCTGATCCCGGAGGTCATTTGCTGGATTCCCGTATGCTTCGAGGGTATTGATCTGTTTCGTTACCGCTGCAATCTTTTGTGCAAGAGCGTTGATCTGATCCACGCAACTTTTGATCTCTTCATTGGCTTCCTCCTGGAGATCCCGAAGGTCCGAAGCGGTACTCTGTATAAAAGAGGTCAATGTATCAGCAACGGTCGTAATTTCTTTTCTCTTTGTGGCATCGCCACCATCCCCCACAGATCCCGTAAGAGTTTTGCAAAATTGATCAAAGGCTGTAGTGATCCCGCCATCCTCTTCATTTTTTGCATATATATACGTCTGGACATGCTTCAGATAATAAGAATGCGTACCATATTTATTATAAGTTGCGTTTTCTTTTCTATACTTGATATCGTAGTAATTGTTGTGTTCCCGCACCACTTCCTGCACATAGGCGCCGGCTCCTATTACTTTAATAGAACTTACATTTCGAATCTGGGCACTTGTTTTTACTACCTGTCTGGAATACCCTCTCGTTCCCACATTAGCGAGGTTATGTGCTGCTGTCTGCATACATGCGTTATAGGTAAGCATTCCTGATTTTGCGATTTCTAATCCCTGAAATGTAGACATTTCTTCTCCTCCATTCCTATAAGCTGGTTATCAGATGCTCGATCATCTCGTCGACAACGGTGATATATCTCGATGATGCGTCAAAGCATTTCTGAAATTTGATCAAATCTGACAGTTCCTCGTCAGTGGCTACTCCCATCACATTCTGTCTCTCACCCTCTATGGAATTTACTGTGATGATCTGATTCTCTATAATTCCCATCCACACATTTCCATCGGTAGAAAATTGTCCTATCAGAGCTCCATAATATCCAGCAAAATTATAGGTAGTCATGGAATTGGGATCCAGCGTAGAAAAATCTTTCTGCCACTTTTCCGCCAGATCAGCACAGATAAACTGCGTAAATCCATCCGCAAAACCAGAATTCGGATTTGCTGTCAATGGGAGTTTAGACGGATCCCTTAAAAGCTCTGGATTCACCTCCAATTGATCGATGGTATATAAGGTGTAACGATCCTCAACATCCTCTTCATTATATTGATAAACCTTAATGCTACTGGTGGTTCCGTCTTCGTTCAGGACTTCCACCGTCTTTTCGGTGTACCGTGGCGTTTTCCGTCGGATAAAAAGCTCTGTTCCCACCGTCTCGTTCGCATCGTCACCGATCGGAGCCTTATCGGTATCCAGCACCTTGATCTTCGTCCCGTCTGCCAGCTCCAGTTCTTTGTTCGGACAGAGCGTGTCATTCATCATCATAGCAACGCCTCTGACAAGCTGGTCAAACTCCGCCTGAACCTTCATCACAATAGAAGGTTCAACATACTCATTATACGCTTCTACATCTTTTTTATATTTCTCATTGGCATTAAACCATGCTCTTTCATCCAGTGTCCCAAATTCATCCATGAAGTCTTCTTCCACCGGTTTCACAGGCAAATCTCTAAAGTCTGCGGCATGATTTCCTCTTGCCACCAAAAGTCCTCTGAGGGATCCCACATCGGTATTGGTCTCAGGAGAGTATGCCAGTTCTCCACGGAAAAAGTAATCCTCACCGGTCTCCCATACTGGCTTAAGCAGTTTGGAAGTGGAACTTTCATACGCTGTAGTCAACCGATACTGATGATTTCCTTCCAGCAGGTAAGATCCTTCTGTATAGATAGATATTGTACCGTCTTTCTCTTCGATCGGCTTAAATGTTATAATCGAGCCGAGCTGATCCAAAAGAAGATTTCTGGCATCACGATAATCATTAGCACTTTCTCCCGTCGCCTCATACTTACGGATCAACATATTATAATCCCGGATCTGAGACACGATATCGTTGATCGCATCTACCTGATTCTGCACCTCAGCGTTCATATTTTTCTGATATTCGTTTAATTGTTGCTGCAAGACCTGCGCGCGCTCTGTAAACTGAGCCGCCTGAGAGACCAATTCAGAACGGCAGGTAATATCATTAGGTGTTTTTGCCAACTCCTGCACTGCATTCCACAAATCTGTCATAGAGGTAAGAAACTCCTGTGCTTCCAGCTCTCCAAACAGCTCCTCCATCTCCATTACCGCATCATACTGCGCCTCATAAAAACTCTGGCGCCCTACCTGAAGCCGGTATTGATCATCCAAAAATGTGTTGCGTATCTGTCGAATCTTTACTACGTTCGTTCCGAGACCAACCTGTATCTTGTTGGAGTACGCCCCATACCTGGACGAATAAAACGCATCTGTCACAACAGCCTGCTGTCTTGTATGCCCTGGCGTAGTCGCATTCGCAAGGTTGTGGCCCGCTGTATTCATGGATGTCTGAGCCGAATGCAGTCCAGAGACACCCGTATTAAAACTCGCAAATAGATTTCCCATACGATCTTTCCTCTTTTCCAACTATAATTTATTTACAAAATAAAAGAAGCACACAAATGTGGGCACCCAGCGATACATCTGCCGCAGGGAATCTTTGATGCTGCAAACGATCTATCACTGCTTCGCATCAAAGCTCCCTGCTCCATAGGCGGGCATATCCACCTGTGCAGCGTCACTTGAATAATTACTGCTTCCCGAAGACATCCGTGTACTTCTTATCACATTCATATTATATTCTACCATTTCTAATGCCTGCGTTAATAACTCTTTATTCTGAGTATTCAGTTCCTGCAGCCGCGCCATGGTCCGTCTCAGCTTGTCATGCAGGCGCTGTAATTTCTTTTGTTCATCGGGCTGTTTGCCAAGAGCTCGGATGATCTGCTCCAAATTCATATCCCCCGAAGTCTTTCCCAGAACAGTAGCGATGTCTTCTGTCACTCGTATCCGCTTGGCCTCGAGATTTCCGACTTCGTCCATCATCTTCTGCTCCTCACCAGACAGACGCCCCATAGCCTCCAGATCATTCGCCACAATCGCCCTTATCTTCTCTTCCTGAACCGGTATCAGATTGGCATAAATCTTTTCTTCCCGGTCAAGAGTTCCAATCAATTCTTCTATTAAGCTCGCCAAAGGAAAACCTCCCGTTCGTTATCCAAGCAGACGGTCCGCAAGCTTGTCTGCCACATCCTCTATGGATACATTGTAGGTTCCAGCTTTCATCCGGTCCATAATATCCTGAACCTTTTCTTCCCTTATATCAGAATGTTCCGACACAGCTTTTCTGGCGACCTGATAATCTTTTCCGATGCTGGATATCTCCAAACTGTCTGTCGAATCCAACCTGGAAGATTTCGCAGAAGATCTCGGTTTACCTGCCTTATAGAGCTGATTTACCTGCATATATGCGTCAATTCTCATACTCTTCACCACCTAAATAAATCTTTTAACGTTTCTTACAATATGTATCGGACGATTACAGGAACACCTTAACCCTTAAAAAAAATTTATCTCATACAGCCACACCAAACAATATAAGCGGTCCAGTTGTTTGAGATAATTTGTATTGAAACAGATTCAAACCATCCAACTTATTTCATTGACAAAGACTCTATGATTTCTTGTCTCTACGCTTCCAAAGTACCAGGCAACTATTGTGCATAATATCATAAATAAAAGAATCATATTAGAAATAATAAGCGGTTTTATTTTTTCCTCATTACAGATCAACTTATTAATATAAAACAATAACCCAAAAATAACATTAATGAGCACAATTCCAATAATCAGCGAAATCAAAACAGTCCTATAGATACTAGCTGCAGCAATATTGTTTAATACTGAAGTCGAAAATGCTATACCAGCAGTAAAAGTAAGTACCACAGAAGAAAAAATCCCCAAAATAGCAATATATTCTTTTTGTTGGTTTTGTATTTTGTCTTCTGTAATAGTCTGTAATTCTTTCGCCTCTTTGATACCATAGCTGATCTCGTTGACTTTTGTCTGTAGTTCAACGATAGATTCTTCACCTAAAATCCTGCGATCTGCCGCATCCGAATATAAAATTCTTGCAATATCTAGATTCACATGGTCATATAGCTTTTTGATCGAATCACTTACATCTATAATTCTTCCATTATCATCTTTATTTTGTGGCTTATATCCATTTCTGATTATATCCAGATTTTGCCCAAGTATATTAATATCTCCCAGAGACGAATCCTGTTGTATCTGCGTCAGCACAGAAAAAATATCAGAATAAAAATGTCTAAAGGATTCATTTGGTTTGGTTGAACCATAAAGATTTTCCAAACGTTTATATATGCTAACCCGAATATGAACATCCTGAAATAATTCTTGTGATTTTGAAAGTTCAAACAAAATATCACAAAACTCTCTTCTTAATTTTTTCTCTCTGTGTGTATCCATCACTACCCCACCGCCTTAATGAGTTGTAAAGGAATTACCTTATGATTTCCAGATCCATTTTTGTACACTGTTGCCCATGCACCTTCTGGTTTATGGGTATCGCTTACCAGAATCCAGGGATCTAATATTCTTTTCTCTTCCACTATAGCATCTACTTTTGACAAATCAGTCCCGCACACGCTGATATTATCATACGTCCTAAAAATCGGCATTGCGCCAAAACCACAAAAGAAATAATACACATTGGGTACTACAGGACCAAACTGCCATGCTTCAATATCATCAGAAAATGCCTGGCTCTTGTGATTCAAAAACTCTCTTTGAATGTAATATAAAATTTTTTGGAGCTGCAAATTACTAATTGGAATATTATCCCGCACACACTTAGAAACAATATACTTTGACAAATCAATTGCTTTATACATGTTCATCCCTCCAAACATACCAAAATCAGTACATAACTTATATAATCATATGTTTTATCGTGTAAAACCGAACCAAGAAAAAGAGAACATATGTTTTATTCTATTATACCAGTAAATCTGAAAAGAAGCAAGAAAAAAACAAAAATTTTTTCTTGCTTCTTTTCAGACACGTGGTCAAATCCATTAATTTCCCTATTCCAATGTCGCTCTCTGTCCCTTCGCCGCTCTCTTTCGGTTTCTCACCTTCTTGGCATTCAGGGTTTTGCCATCGTACTCAAAGGTCTCTGTATTTACATCTACAATCGTAGAAAACACGAGACTGTCGCCCTTGTCCAATGCAATTCCTTTTACTCCCCGACTGGTTTTCTTAAATTCACTGACCTCACTCAAAGGAAATCCCAGAGATAAACCGTTCCCGGTGAGCAGAATTACTTTTTTATTCCCTTCTAACACATCCGTAGCGGACAGCGAGATCACCCCTGTCACCTTGTCTTCTGGATCTAGCTTAGTTGCCGCCACCTGAAGGCGGTTGGTCTCAAATTCGGCGCCGGACACCAGCTTCACATAACCGCTTCCCGTGGCAAAGAAAAGCATGGACTCAAACAGATCCTCAAAAGAAATATACAAAAGGGCATCTTCATCATTGGACATCCTGCACAGGCTGTGCACCAGAGTTCCTTTGTCCTTCATCTTACACCGGGGAATCTTCTCTGCCTTGATCTGGTGCATATTTCCCTGATTGGTAAACAGGCACAGCTTGTCCGTGTTTTTCATTTTTATAATATGAGGATACTCTCCCTTCGCCTCCTCCGACGCCCTGGAAAATGCCCCTTCATCCATGGATTTGGTGTATCCAAAGCGGTCGATGCACACATAGATATCCTCGATCTTGATCTCCTCTACATAGGCCTTTGCCACCACATCGAGAAGTTCTGTACGGCGCGGTCTTCCAAAAGCTTTCTTAAATTCCCGCAGCCTTGTCTTGATAACCTTGTAAAGTTCTTTCGTGTTCCCCAACACTTTCTCATACTGTTCAATGTTTGCCAGCAGAGATTCATTTTCCTCGTGAAGCTTTAGAATCTCCAGGCCGATCAGCTTGCTCAGCGGCATAGCAAGGATGGCATCCGCCTGCACTTCCGTAAATAAAAGCGTTGCCGCCTGCTTTTCGGAAGCCGCACTTTTAAATTGAATATCCTTTGTGATTCCTTCGATCAGGCATGCCTTTGCCTGCTTTACAGAAGAACTGCCCCGGAGAATCTCAATGATCAAGTCTATGACGTCTGTGGCCTTCATTAGCCCCTCGACGATCTCCAGGCGTTTTTTTGCCTTCTCTAACAGGAAACGATACTCTCTGGTATATAAGTCCTCCTGAAACAGGATAAACTCCTCGATCATAGATTTCAGATTGAATAATTTAGGCTGGCCGCTGGAGATCGCCAGCAGATTGACGCCGTAGGTATCCTCCATCTGTGTCTTCTTATACAGGCCGTTTAATAAATTTTCGATGTCACGGTCCTTTTTCACCTCGATCACAATGCGGATTCCCTCTTTGGAGGACTCATCCCTGACATCATAAATCTCATCGAATACCTTGTCCTTGACAAGAGAGGAAAGTGTCTCCACCAGTTTGGTTTTATTGCCGGATACCGTATATGGAATCTCTGTGATCACGATATTGGTCCGCCCATTGTCGCCCTTTTCGATCTCCGTTCTGGCACGCAGCTTGATCCGGCCCTCTCCGGTCTCATAGATCGAAGACAGCTCCGCAGTATTGGTAATTATGCCTCCCGTGGGGAAATCCGGCGCCGGCACATAATCCATCAGTTTCTGAATAGAAATGCCCGGACGGTCCATACAGGCGATGACCGCATCGATCACCTCCCCTGGATTATGGGGTGGGATATTGGTCGCCATACCGACAGCGATCCCGGTCGTTCCATTGATCAGAAGGTTGGGGATCATCGCCGGAAGTACCACCGGCTCTTTTTCGCTTTCATCAAAGTTCGGATGGAACTCCACCAGCCCCTTTTCCAGATTGTCCAGCATGGTCGTGGCAGCCTTGGAAAGCCTCGCCTCCGTATAACGCATAGCCGCTGCCCCGTCTCCGTCTATGGAACCAAAATTTCCGTGTCCGTCCACCAGGGGTACATTCAGGGAATACTCCTCGGTCATATGAACCAGTGCATCGTAGATCGAGCTGTCCCCATGGGGATGGTATTTACCCATGGTATCTCCGACGATACGGGCACTTTTCCGGTGCGGTTTATCTGGAGAAAGCCCCAGCTCTTTCATGGCATATAAGATCCTTCTCTGTACTGGCTTTAATCCGTCCCGGACATCCGGCAGCGCACGTGATACGATGACACTGACGGCGTAATCCCGGTAGGAGGTTTTCATCTCCTCCGCAAAATCCAACTGTATGATATTCTCTTTCGGCTGACTCATAGTCTCCTCCAATCAATGTTATATATCAACATTCGCATACCGCGCTTCTTCCATGATAAACTGTCGCCTGGGCGGGACATTGCTTCCCATTAGTACATCGGTGACCTCATCTGCCTCCACGGTATCACTGATGGATACCTGGGCAAGTACCCGGCTGTCAGGATCCAGTGTGGTCTCCCAGAGCTGTACATCATCCATCTCTCCCAGACCTTTATAGCGCTGCAGGCCCTGGATCTTCTTTCCTGTCTTTCGGAACTTGTCCAGCTCAAAATCATTAAACAGGTATTCGCTCTTTTTTACTTTCTTTTTCTTTTCCACAGCCTCATAATCTACCTTATATAGAGGAGGCAGTCCCCGGTACACCTTGCCCTGATAGATCAGCTCCGGCATAAACCGGTAAAAGAATGTCAGCAGTAGTGTGCTGATATGGGCACCATCCACATCGGCATCTGTTAGGATGATAATTTTGTCATACCGTAGTTTATTTATATCAAAATCATCCCCGATCCCGCAGCCAAAGGATGCGATCATCGACTTAATCTCATTATTTAATAATATTTTTTCCAACGGCGCCTTCTCCACATTCAGGATCTTTCCCCGCAGCGGCAGCACCGCCTGGGTCCTCCGGTTTCTCGCCGTTTTGACAGTGCCGCCAGCAGAGTCTCCCTCCACGATATAGATCTCGCACTCCTCTGGCTTTTTGGATGAACAGGCAGCAAGCTTGCTCTTCGTGTCCACATTCATCAGTTCCTTTAATACAGAGCGTCTCGCCTTATCACTGGCAGTTCTAGCTTTAAAGGATTTGCGGACATTCTCCAGGATGGTTTTCAGCACCTCTACATTTTTATCAAAATATCGCTGTATCTCCTGGCTAAACACGTCGTCCACCGCCGTCTTCGCATCGGTATTTCCCAGTTTATTTTTCGTCTGGCTCTCAAACTGGGGATCTGGATGCTTGATGGAGACGATGGCCACCAGGCCATTGCGGATATCTTTGCCATCGTAATTTTCTTCGTTGTTTTTCAGGAACCCAAGTTCTCTGGCGTACTGATTCATCACGCGGGTCAGCGCCATCTTAAATCCGGTCACCAGCGTTCCCCCGTCTGTCACATTGATGCGATTACAATAGGAATTGATCTGCTCCGTAAAGGTATTTACATACTGAAATGCCACCTCCACCTCGATCTCTCCGCTGGTCCCCTCAACATAAATAACATCTTTATGCAGAGGTGTTATGTCACGGTTAATGTAACTGACATAGCTCCGGATTCCAAATTCTTCCTGAAACACAGCACTTTCACCGGTGTGTTCATCCGTAAAAATGATCTTGAGATTTTTATTTAGGTAGGCGATCTCTTTTAGCTTCTTTTTGATGGTCTCCGGCTTAAATTCAACGGTTTCAAATATGGTATCATCTGGATAAAAGGTCACCTTTGTCCCCGTATCATTTTTCGTACACTTTCCTGCCACCGGAAGTTGTCCATGGTCTAACTCGACCGCTGGTTTTCCCCCGTCTCTGTACTCATCTCGGTATACCTTGCCATCCTTCCTGACTTCCACTGTCATGCTCTTAGACAGCGCATTGACCACCGATGCCCCTACACCGTGAAGTCCCCCAGACACTTTGTATACACTATTGTTAAATTTGCCGCCAGCGTGGAGAATCGTATACACCACCCGGACCGTTGGAATCTTTTTCGTGGGATGAATATCTACTGGCACCCCCCGGCCGTTATCCTCTACAGAGACCCCACCATCCTTCGTCAGAGTAATATGTATCTCTGAGCAAAACCCGGCAAGATGCTCATCGATGCCGTTATCTAGAATCTCCCAGATCAAGTGATGAAGTCCCCTTGTCCCCGTACTTCCAATATACATTCCAGGGCGCTTTCTCACTGCTTCCAATCCCTCTAATATCACGATCTGGCTTCCATCATATTTATCCATTCATTACATCCTTTCAAAAAACAATGCTCCTCACCCAGCTCAGTGACACAAACCACAAGCGTCACGCAAATTTGAGCTAACAAACACCCGCCAGGCAACTGGCGGGTGTCCGTCAAGGTTTCCAAATCAATATTGTAACGGAACATGCGTTTTTTTTCAAGGAGAACTTTTACCTTACTGGCTGTTTTTAACCAGACTTACAGATAATGATACACCTTTTTCTTCCGTATAAAGAAATGGAGCGTCACCCCCAATGCCAGCAGCTCTGCCACTAGGATCGCCAGCCAGATTCCATTGAGTCCCAGCAATCTCGGCAGGATCAACACCGCTGCCATCTGGAATACCAATGTCCTTAAGAATGAAATAACCGCCGAAACCAGCCCATTGTTCAGTGCCGTAAAGAAGGCAGATCCATAGATGTTAAAGCCACTCACCAAAAACGCCAGGGCATACAGCCTGAGACCATGACTGGTCATCGCCAGAAGCTCTGCATCATAACCGACAAAAAACTGCGCCAGAGGACCAGAAAGCACAGACGCTAAGAGCATAAGCAGCACTCCCCAGCCTCCAATCAGCCTCATACTCTTCCGAAACAGATTTTTCAGCTCATTGTGGTTCTGGGCGCCAAAGTGGTATCCCACGATGGGGGCACTGCCGATGGAATATCCGATAAAGGTTGCCAAGAAAATAAAGTTTATATACATGATCACACCATAAGCTGCCACTCCATCCTCTCCCGCCAATTTCATCAATTGCATATTATAGAGCATATTCACAAGAGACATAGAAAGATTTGTCATCAACTCGGAAGAACCGTTGGTGCAGGCTTTTAGCAGAATCTTCCCTTTTATCTTTGTCTTTGTCAGTCGGAGAAGACTGGTATTTTTCTTGGAAAAGTAGATTAGAGGAACGATACCTCCCACGGTCTCCCCGGCTGCTGTCGCCGCCGCTGCGCCTGCGATGCCCCAGCCCAGCACCACGATGAAGAGATAATCCAATACCATATTGGTCACTCCCGCCGCCACCATAACTCCCAATCCCATATGAGGTTTTTCGGCTGCTACAAAGAAACTCTGAAACACATTCTGAACCATAAAAAACGTCAGAGAAGCCAGACTGATCCTTCCATAGATCAGGCACTCACCGATCATCTCTCCCTCCGCTCCCAGGGCAATCACGATGGGACGCAGAAAAACCAGGCCCAGCACAGTTAAAACTACGCCTCCCACCACAGTCACATACACCATCATGGAAAAATAGCGGTTCGCCCTTTCTTTATCCCCCTGTCCTAGCGTTTTGGCCACGATGGCACTTCCTCCGGTTCCCATCATAAACCCAAGAGCACTGAGCATCATCAGCAATGGCATGACCAGATTCACCGCCGCAAAGGCGGTCTTTCCCACATAATTTGACACAAAAAGGCCATCTACCACACCATAAATTGACGTAAATATCATCATTACGATAGAAGGCAGAACAAAGCGCAGTAATTTTTTATAAGTAAAATGTTCCGATAACTGAATCTTCATTTTAATCCCCTCCCATTACATGATTTGCGATCAACTTTCTAATTTTCACACGATAATCGTTCACATACTGCTTTGTCAGCCGGATCAGTTCCTGTCTCTCTTCTGGCGGCATCTCCCTCCAGACGCTGTTCTCTATCTCCACCAGGGGTTCCACCTTTTGTTTTACAAAACCTTTTCCCGCTTCCGTCAAATAAATATGCATCTCCCGACCTTTTCCCTGTTTCATCAGGAGCAGCCCTTCCTTCACCAATTTCTGGATCGCTGAATTGATGGTCTGTTTCCTTCCAAATGATAACGCACAAATATCTCTCTGCAGACATCCATCCCCCAGACAATACACCGAATACATAATATCAAAAGCACTGTCTGACAGGCCAATATGAAGGGCTGTCTCATGCCACAGATCATCAAATTCCTTATAAATTTTGTTAAACTCCCTCAGCTCATCACATACTCTATCTTTCATATCGATCTCCTTTCTCTTGCTCCTCAAGTACGAAATCGGACTTTTCTATATTATTATAGTCCGATTTCGTACTTATGTCAAGACATCCTTTCTGTTGAAATTCCTATCCTCTGTGATTGACAGAACGAATAAATGTGGCTATACTAGGAAAGTAGCCTGACGATACCAAATCGAGCCCGGGTTCGATTTGGTATCGTCAGGCTAAAGCCACACAGACAAGGAGGAAGTATAATGAAAAAAACCATCGTCAATCTAGAACAGGTAAAGGAAATCGAAAAAACCTTTCCTACTCCCTTTCATATCTATGACGAAAAAGCAATTCGTGAAAATGCCCGTGCTTTGAAAGAGGCATTTTCCTGGAATAAAGGTTACCGTGAATATTTTGCCGTGAAAGCGACACCTAATCCATTTATCCTGAAAATCCTTCAAGAAGAGGGCTGTGGTGTAGACTGTTCTTCCCTGACAGAGCTGATGATGTCAGAAGCCCTTGGCTTCAAAGATGAAGACATCATGTTCTCATCCAATGTGACACCTATGGAAGAATACCAAAAAGCTGCTGACCTAGGCGCGTACATTAATTTGGATGATTATACACATATCGACTATCTGGCGGAAGGCCCTGGCATTCCAGAGACCATCTGCTGCCGCTTCAATCCTGGCGGAGTCTTTGAACTTGGCACCGACATCATGGACAATCCCGGAGATGCCAAATACGGATTTACGAAAGAACAGCTTGTAGAGGGATTTAAAAAGCTGATGGGCCTTGGCGCCAAATATTTTGGAATCCATGCATTTATCGCCAGCAATACCGTAAGCAACGACTACTATCCCACACTGGCAGGCATCCTTTTTGAACTCGCTGTAGAATTAAAAGAAAAAACCGGAGCCAATATCCGGTTTATCAATCTCTCCGGCGGCATCGGAATCCCCTACACGCCAGACAAAAAGCCAAATGATATAAAGGTGATCGGCGAGGGTGTTAGGGAGCAGTTTGAAAAGATCCTTGTTCCCGCCGGATTGGGGGATGTGGCGATCTTCACTGAACTGGGACGCTTTATGCTGGGTCCCTATGGAAATCTTGTCACCAAATGTATTCACCAGAAACATATCTACAAAGAATACGCCGGTGTAAACACCTGTGCCTGTGACCTTATGCGTCCGGCGATTTACGGCGCTTACCACCACATCACCGTTCTCGGCAAAGAAAATGAGCCCTGCGACCACAAATACGATATTACCGGTTCCCTCTGTGAAAACAATGACAAATTCGCAGTGGACCGTCTGCTTCCAAAGATCGAGATCGGGGATTATCTTGTGATTCATGACACCGGAGCCCACGGCTACGCCATGGGATATAACTACAATGGCAAACTCAAATCCCCAGAGCTTCTTCTGAAAGAAGACGGCAGTGTTCAGATGATCCGCCGGGGCGAGACTCCTCAGGATTATTTTTCCACCTTTGATTTCTGCGATATTTTGAAAGATATAAAATACTGATAGAATTCTATCAAGAGTACTAATAGAAAAAGGGTGTCCAAGGGAAATCTCACATAAGAAAGACTTCCCTGGATACCCTCTTTTCATAAACTATTTCCCTTTGGAGAGACAAATCTTTCTCGCCCTCTCCGCTTCTTCTTCCGAACATTCCTTTCCACTGTATCTCGCCTTCTCATAGAGGCTAACCACCTGTCTCTGCTCCTCCGTGAGACCATCTTCCTGCTCTTCCGGCAGATACTCTCCCGCCAGCTCCCAGGGGGTCATACTGACATCCACCTGTTTTCCCGCCCTCTTCCAAATATAACGGTAAAAATAACGGCGTATCCGTCCGTTGGAATCTTCTGGAAAAGACGCTTCCCTGCGGACAGTCTGCCGCAACGGTATATACTCATCCATCCCCTCCGTCTCCAACTCTTTGTCCTTTTCACTCGATACAAACTCTGGTAGCCGGAAATTTAACAGTCGTTTGAGTATAACATAAAGAATCCATAAAACGGCGATGATCAAAAAGAGGATCATGAGAATCTGCATAAATTTCTCTAACACAAGAAGCAGGACCTGAACAAAAGAACTTCTCTCTTCTTCCGTCTCCTCCGCGATCTCCCGCTGCCTGGCTTCCATCGGATAAGATTTTGTTTTCTCTTTCCTCTCTATCTTTCTCTGTTCCTGGCGCTCCCTGGGAACGGATTTTAGTTCTACATCTGTAGACATCCCTGCCACTGCCATGATACATACTGCCAGTGCAGCGATTCCCGCTGCCATCGCCTTTCGTTTGAGACTGGCTGCCGTATTTTTCTCAAACCGCTTTATCGTTTCTGGACTCACACACTGATTTGTATACATGGCAAGATATTTTTCATGGAAAAATTCTGCATAAAGATAAACCCCAAAAATAAACAGGACCAAAGCAAAGAGGATCACTCCCTGAATCCGACTGATGCTCCGGGACTCCATCGAGGCATCCGCAGAGGCAAAGGGCATAAAAAATGAAAGGATAAGTACAAGGATCCAGGCAAGAAGATAACATCTCTTTTCCTTATTTTGTTCTCTCTCCCGCCTGCTCTCATAGCTGCTGCGATAACTAAAGTAAAAATAACCTGCCGCCCCCAGAATAATACATATGATCCCAGTCTCTCCCACGCCGCCTCCCATCATAGAGCCAGCTATGATGAAATAGCATATAACCATATAATAGTAAAAGGTAACAATATTATTGTACCGGCGTCTGATATTTTGATTTTTCTCCATATTTCCTCCGCCTTTCACAGCTACGCTTTCCAGCGGTAAATACAGGGTTCCAGCGCTGGAAGCAACTGTCTGGTATCGTCCTCCCCGCCTGCTGTCACCGCCACCCAAGTCACAGATACTCCCCGATGCAGGATATCTGCCAGCTCCTGCTGTATCTCAGGCTTTCCCTGGGAAGAGACAAAAAAGAGATGTACATGTTCCGCCAGGTTGTCCCGCTCCCTCTGCAGCATTCCCACACCGCTCTGGATCTGAGTCTCGTAGGTCACACCCGCCAGTTTCCGCCGCACCTGCGCCATATATCCCTTCCCGCTGCCCTGAAGGCGAAATCCCTCGCTTCCATTTGCTACCAGCATGGTCTTCAGTCCCCGACGGTCCAGAAAATGCACAAGAGAATAAGCGATCCTTATATTTTCCTCCATGGCGGTCTGATTGATGAAGTTCCCCGGAGAACCAAGGTTCAACAGAATCAAAGCCGGTTCTCCCGCCTTATACGCACTGGTCTTCACCTGCCAGTTTCCTGTCTTTGCCGAGGCCTTCCAATGGATCCGGTTCATCCTGTCCCCAGGAAAGTATTCTCTCACCCCCACATATTCAAAAGGATCTTCAAACATGGGAACCGTCGTTCTCATATCTCCATAACTTTTCTGAAACAGGGGCAGGATCTTCTCAATTCCCACAAAAGAAGGATATACGATCAATCCAGCTTCCACCTCCTTCTTTTCCAGATAAGTTCTTTGGAGAAAATAATCTCTGCCAATAAGCTCCGCTTCCCGTATGGAGTATATCCCCCGTCTGGCACATTTTAACCGGAGTTTCCGCCGCACCTGCTCATAACCTCTGACACTAATCACATCGTTGCGGTAAAAATAATCCGACACGGAACCGCTATCAAGGTCTTCGAAAGTAAGAAATTTCGATGTCTTGAATTTGACAGAGATCGCCGGCAAGGTCATTTCCTTATTATTGGTTATAACCTCATAGAGCCAAAGAGTATCCCCCTCTCCCGCCTGTTCCTGGGAAAAGGAAATTTCCAGTTCAAAATTCTTCGTCCAGTTCTTCTCATACTGGTATCCCATCCTCAAAATAACAATCCAACAGCCCAGCACCACCAGAACTGCTGCCAATATCATGATACTCATGCTCTGAATGCTTCCTCCGTCGGCGCCGCCACGGCGCCTAATATTTCACGGATATAATCCGATGGCTCCTTTCCACTCATGTAGGAATCCGCCAACAGGACCCGGTGTGACAATACCATCGGCGCCAGCTTTTTGATCATATCTGGAGTGACAAATTCACTTCCCGTCACCGCCGCATAACATCGCGCCGCCCGCACCAGAGCGATCGCTCCCCGGGTACTGATCCCTATGGCAAGGTTTTTATTTTCTCGGCTCTTTTTCGCGATCTCCAGTACATAACCGAGGATTAGATCGTGTACATGGACCTGTTCACATGCCTTCTGCATCTGTACAAATTCCTCATGAGTGCATACTGGAGAAAGCTTTGCCAGAAGGTCCCCTTCATCCATCACCCGGCGGAGCAGTTCAAGTTCACTCTTTTCTGCCGGATAACCCATGGAGAGTTTCATCATAAAACGGTCCATCTGCGCTTCCGGCAAAGGAAATGTCCCGCTGGTCTCCACCGGATTCTGGGTAGCGATAACAAAAAATGGCTCACCTACTTTCATGGTCTCGCCATCGATGGTTGCCTGACCCTCCTCCATACATTCCAAAAGACTGGACTGGGTCCTGGGGGTGGCGCGGTTGATCTCATCGGCCAACAGAATATGGCTGAAAATACCGCCAGGACGAAATTCAAATTCGCTGGTCTTCGGATTAAAATAATGAATTCCCGTAACATCCGAGGGCAGGAGATCCGGTGTGAACTGCACTCGCTTAAAACTCATACCAAAAGAGGCCGCCAGACTCTTGGCAAGCATGGTCTTACCGGTCCCCGGCACGTCCTCCAGAAGAACATGACCTCCGGCAAGAAACGCCGCCAGTACATATTCCATAACCTCTCTTTTCCCCAGGATAACCTGTTCCATATTGTCACAAATCTTCTGTGACCATTCCTGTACCTCTTTTACTTGCATCACCATATCTCCTTTTCTCTTTCCGCCAATCTCATTTCTCCAGCGCACTGACACCCGGAAGCCTTTCCAGTCCGTGAGGCGTCTTTTTCCCCTCATCATCCACGTTGACAAAAACCACGCTTCCCTCACAGTGCATGTCGCCGGAGAGGAAGTCTCTTCCTTCAACGGATAGTTCTACACTTGTAGTCCCTATGTATTTCACTTCATAGCCCAGTTCCAGTATGCTGCCGGTATAGACCGATCTTGTCACATTGATCCCGCGCACCGCCGCCAGTACAAAATGGCTGGTGCGCCCCACCACCTCTGCCATCCCGATAAAAGCCGCCTCTGTAATCCATTCTGATATGTACCCCGCATACAGGCTGTTGTGATGATTCATATATTCTGGACGGACAAAATGTCTAGTTGCTATCTCCATCGACCTCTCTCCTTTTTCTTAGCTCGGTGGTACTAAATCAAACCCATTTCTTTACCCTTATTGTTGAAATATCCGCTTTGCAAATTGATACAAGCCATGCTTCCAGACCTCAAAATCATGGCCGCCCTCTGTGACATAGTATAGATGCTCTGTCCCATTTTCCTCCAGGGCCTCGTGGTACATCTGGGGATTCTCTTTTACCACCTCATCCCGGTCTCCAGTGCAGATCAGCAGAAGCGTTTTTCCATTATAGGAATCCGGCAGTTTTAATGTCTCCCTGGTAAAAAGCCCCGGCTCTGACAATATATCTTCGTAGGCGAAAATCCCAAATGCCGGACAGAAGGCACCGATGCTCCCAAAGCGGTCCGCCATTGTGATCCCGATATACAAAGCCTCTCTTCCTCCCATGGACAGCCCAGCTACCGACGTATGTTCCCTGCCCACCGCCACCGGATATTTTTCCTCGATATAGGGCATAAGGTCGTTCCGCAGATCATGGATAAAATTGTCAAAGGCAGTTGTGTTCGCAAGACAGTATACATCCTCCGGCACGCGGTCGTCTTTTCTCGCCCGCACATTGGGCATAACCACGATCATATCCCTGGCCTTTCCCTCCGCCACCAGATTTCCAATGACATACTGTGGGGTTCCCTCCAGCCATTCTCTGTGGTCGCCGCCGATGCCATGGAGAAGATACAGCACAGGATAGCTTCTTTTCTCATCGTAATCTACTGGCAGGAGAACACTCGCCTTCCGCGTGGTCTCTGTGGTCGTGGAATCATAAGTAATGGTCTCCACATGACCATATCTTCTTCCCTGTACCGGTTGGTCAAAACCATCCGGCACAGAGTATATTGGATCAATCTTGTTCATCTAATCTATCTCCTAACTCTCGAAGGAACGGATCCGATAGCTGACTCCCAGATCTTCGCAGATCTTGCGGCATCGGTCCTCTTCCTCTTCGGTAATAGTCGTCGCCACTGTGGTCATCGTCACGCTAGGCACATACCGTTTTACATCTCCTGCAAATTTTAACATGGCATCAAAGGAATCGATTCCAAATTTATTTCTGGTAAGTTCCAGATATTTTGTCGGATCCGGCGTATTCAGACTGATGGAAATAGCGTCTACCTTTCCCTCAAACATCGGGGTCACATCTTTTCCATACATCAGATTGGCAAGACCGTTCGTATTTACCCGGATTTTTTTCCCAAACTTCTCTTTGGCAAAGGCGGCCACCTCCAGTAGATCCTCCAGTCGTTCCGTGGGCTCTCCATAACCGCAGAAAACAAGATCCTGATAAGTATCTGGCGGAAATTTATCAAACTCTGCTTTCACCTCTTCTACCGTGGGCTCCCGCTTCAGCCAGAGACTTCCGGAACCATTCAACTCCTCTCCGTTCTGGCGGAGGCAGAAGGTACAGGCGCAGGGACAACGGTTGGTCATATTCACATATAGATTCCCATACAGAGGATATAAGATCGTCATGAATGCTTCCTCCTTAGAACTTTTTCATCAGATTTACCATTTCGATGGCCGTCGTGGCCGCATCATACCCCTTGTTCCCGGCCTTTGTACCGGCGCGCTCGATGGCCTGCTCGATATTATCTGTCGTGATCACTCCGAAGATCGTCGGAACGCCAGTCTTCAACCCCACTGTAGCAATCCCCTTGCTTACCTCAGCGCATACATAGTCATAGTGGGAGGTGGCCCCTTTGATCACGGCACCCAGGCAGATCACAGCATCGTACTTCCCGGATTCCGCCATCTTCTGGGCTGTCATCGGAATTTCAAACGCACCTGGCACCCAGGCGAGATCCACATTGTTTTCTGTATCCACCTCATGCCGTCTCAGGGCGTCCTCTGCACCCCCCACCAGCTTGGAAACGATAAATTCATTAAATCTCGCTGCCACGATACCTACCTTCATTCCATTTCCTACTACGTGTCCTTCCAATACTCTCATTTATTTTTCCTCCATTTCTTTTTTATAATTGGTCATATGCTGCATTTTTTCCTGTTTCGTCAAAAGATATTTGAAATCTTCCCTCTTTGGTTCGATCTGAATCGGCACCCGTTCCAGGATCTTTATCCCATAACCGCTAAGACCGGTGATCTTCGTGGGATTATTGGTCAGCAGACGCAGTTGCTTCACACCGAGATCATATAAGATCTGGGCGCCAATTCCATATTCCCTGAGATCTGGTGCAAACCCCAGTTTCACATTTGCCTCCACCGTATCGTATCCCTGCTCCTGCAATTCATATGCCTTTAATTTATTGATGAGGCCGATACCCCGGCCCTCCTGGCGCATGTACAAAAGGATTCCCCGGCCCTCTGCCGCGATCTGTTTCATGGCGCTCTCTAACTGCTCTCCGCAGTCGCAGCGTTTGGAGCCAAACACATCTCCTGTGAGACACTCCGAATGCACCCTACACAGCACCGGTTCACCGTCAGATATATCTCCCATGGTGAGCGCCACATGATGTTCTCCATTTAATTTATTTACATAGCCATGGATTCGAAAATCGCCAAACTTCGTGGGAAGCTTCGCATCGGCTTCCTTTTCCACTAGACTCTCCTCTTCCAGTCTGCGGCGTATAATTTCTTCGATGGTGATCACGGTAAATCCGTGCTCCCTGGCAAATCCAAGAAGTTCCGTGGTACGCATCATGGTACCATCTTCTCTCATGATCTCACAGCAGAGACCACATTCTTTCAGTCCCGCCAGCTTCATCAGATCCACCGTCGCTTCTGTATGTCCCGCCCGTTTGAGGACACCGCCCTCTCTCGCTTCCAGTGGAAACATATGTCCCGGTCTCCGAAAGTCCTCCGGTTTTGCTTCTTCTTCCACCGTCTTTACCGCTGTCAAAGATCTCTCAAATGCCGAGATTCCCGTCGTGGTCTCCACGTGATCGATGGATACCGTAAACGCGGTAGTATGGTTATCTGTATTTACCTCCACCATCTGGTTGAGCCCCAGCTTTTCACACATCTTCCGGCTCATGGGCATACAAATCAGCCCTTTTGCTAGACTTGCCATGGCATTCACATTTTCCGGGGTGGCATATTCTGCCGCACAGATCAGATCTCCTTCATTTTCCCGGTCTGGATCATCGATGACAAGAATCAGTTTCCCATCCCTCAGATCCTGTAATGCCTGCTCCAGTTTGCCAAACTGTACTTTCTCTTCCATAACCTACCTCCTGCTTAGGAATATTTTGTAACAGGGTCAAAAGGTCTTTTGATCTTTTGACCCTGGCATTATATAAATCCATGTTCCATAAGAAACGTATCCGTGATGTTTGATTCTACTCTCGTAGTATTATCTGTTGGTTTCATCAGTTTTTCTACATATTTTCCAATGACATCACACTCAAGATTTACTATGTCGCCCTTCTGCCGGAATCCCAGACTGGTCTCCCCCTGGGTGTGGGGAATGATGGACACAGAAAAATCCCTGTCTGTCACTCTGGCCACCGTTAGGCTGATACCGTCTATCGCAATGGAGCCCTTTTCCACAACATACCTCAGAATCTGAGGTTTTGCCTCCACCGTGTACCATACCGCGGTCTCGTCCCGGCGGATATCCCGGATCTTTCCGGTGCCGTCGATATGCCCTGCCACAATGTGTCCGCCAAAGCGTCCGTCTGCCGCCATCGCCCGCTCTAAGTTCACCGGGCTGTTCTTTGACAGGCTGCCCAGAGAGCTTCGCTCCAGTGTCTCCGCCATGATATCCGCCGTATAACCCTGCTCATACAGACTGGTCACTGTGAGACAAACTCCGTTGATGGCGATACTGTCGCCGATCTTCGTCCCCTCCAGCACCTTCTGGCAGCGGATTCCCATCACCGCCGACTGGGTTCCCTTTTTGATGGAATCAATCCTCCCGATCTCTTCGATTATTCCGGTAAACATATATCCGCCTCCTTTTCCGGCATTTTTCCCGTGATACAGATATCTTCCCCAAAGGGGATGATTTCTATTTCATTTAGAACTTCTGCCTCTCTCATTCTGGCAAAACCAGCCCCCTCCACCGGGGATTTTGCCTCTTTTCCCCCGATCAGTTTTGGGGCGACATAGGCGTACACCCGGTTTACAAGTCCAGTCAGAAGAAGGGAACCATGCAACGTTCCGCCTCCCTCTACCAGAACACTGTCGATCTGCATCTCTCCCAGCTTTTGAAATAACAGTTCCAGGTCCACCTGGTCTCCATCTCCGCACTTTATCAATTCTACTCCAGTAGACAAGAGTTTCACTTTCTTTTCTTCCTTTCCATCCCCGGCATAGGCCACAATCGTGCGAATTTCCGATGCAGATGTCACAATCTGGCTCTCCTCTGGAATCCTGAGATGGGTATCACAGATGATGCGGACCGGATCTGTGCCCTTCGGGATGCGGCAATTCAGCATAGGGTCGTCGGCGAGAACCGTATCCACCCCCGCCATGATGGCAGAATACTGATTTCGGAGCTCATGCACATGCTCCCTGGCAGCTTCCCCCGTCACCCATTTGGAATCCCCGGTATAGGCGGCGATCTTTCCATCCAGCGTCATGGCATATTTCATCGCCACAAAGGGCATTCCGGTGCGGATAAAATGAAAAAATATCTCATTAAGCTCCAGGCATTCTTTTTCCAAGATCCCGGTCTCCACCTGGATTCCCTTTTCTCTCAACAGACGAACACCATTTCCCGCCACTTTGGGATTGGGATCCATAGCCCCCACAAAAACCCTGCCGATCTTTTTTTCGATAATGATATCCGTACAGGGCGGCGTCTTTCCCTGATGGCAGCAGGGTTCCAGGGTAACATACAAATCTGCCCCTTCCACATCTTCCCTGCATTTTGTCAGTGCATTTCTCTCAGCGTGAAATTCACCATATTTCTCATGGCATCCCTCTGCCACGATCCTTCCATCTTTCACCACCACACATCCCACCATGGGATTGGGAGAGGTGTGTCCCATGGCAGTCTTCGCCAACTCCAGGGCATGTTTCATATAATCTTCGTGTGTCATAAGGGATTCCTCCTTCCGCAGCGCAGCATATTCAAAAAGCCCTGAATATAATACAATTATATTCAGGGCTCATAAAAATCTCATTCTTCTAACATCTCGAACCATCTTCTTTCATCCAGACTATACTGTCGGCTTTGGAATTTCACCAAATCAGCGGCAACGGCAACATGTGCCGAGCCGGTCGCGGGCTGTAACCGCCGGTGAGGAATTGCACCTCGCCCTGAAGATTGTTATAACTCGACGGCGCCGTCGAGCTAATAGAACTTAATTATAACATGGTGGTTTTATTCTGTCAAATGATAACTGCCAGGCTGGCACAATGGCTGCTTCACAGCAGAGAAATGGCGATATATTTTTAACGCTCTGCATACCTACCGTAATAGGCTAATTGCATAGGGCAGATATACAGACCTTATTGACATTTTACCTCTAAATGTCTACAGACATCACCCAAAAATGTATCTTTGGGCTTTTGCAAATACTTGATTTTATTGAAACCTGTGGTATTATGATAATACTGTATTTCAAAACTATGTTGCCATTGATTTTTATGATTAGCGTTTTTATTAGAGGGTTTGATAGATAAATCGGGATTTGTATTTTCTATTGCACTGTAAATTCAGTCCATTCAATATGATTATATTGCATCACATCATTTGCCTTTTTCATACCAAGTTTCTCATAAAATGGAATAGCATTTTCATTTGCTATCAAATATACTGCAATATCTTTTTCACCACCTGCCTTATCGTGCGCGGCTTTCATAAGCTGTCTCCCAATACCTTGTCCCTCATAGTCTCTGGCAATCCCTAAATCTGTTACATAGAGCCAATATACATAATCCGTCAACCCAAATAAAACGCCAACGATTAAACCATTCTCGTTTCTTGCAACAAGACTTATCGTAACATTGTTTACGAGTTTAGATATTCTTTCCTCAAACCGTTCCTTTGGATATTGTGAACCCAAGTCTGTCCTTTTTAAAAAACTTATATATTCCGTTGAGGATATTCGTTCTTCTATGATTTTTATTTCTTCACTCATAAAACTTCCTCCCTTACTTTGTATTCATGGTCGTATTGTCTGTTTTCTGCCATTTAACCCACACACCCGATAATATCCGTAATGCTCGATAGCCCCTCTTCCTTCACATAGCGTTCCAGCCCGTCGATGATCTCTGTCGTGGCACAGGGGTTGAAAAAGTTTGCCGTCCCCACCGCCACCATCGTAGCTCCCGCCATGAGAAACTCCAGGGCATCCTCGGTGTTCTGAATCCCACCCATACCAAGAACCGGGATCTTTACCGCATGCGCCACCTGATACACCATACGCACCGCCACCGGCTTCACACAGGGGCCGGACATTCCTGCGGTCTGATTGGCGATGGCAAAGGCCTTCCTCGCCACATCGATCTTCATTCCCGTCAGCGTATTGATCAGGGAAACCCCGTCGGCCCCGCCTGCTTCCACCGCTCTGGCCATCTCGGTGATGTCTGTCACATTCGGGCTGAGTTTCATGATGACTGGCTGTTTTGCCACCTGCTTTACCGCCCTGGTAATCTCCTCTGCCATCTCTGGCTTCTGTCCAAAAGCGATTCCTCCTGCCTTTACATTCGGGCAGGAAATATTGATCTCCAGCATATCCACCGGCTCCTCTGCCAACCGCTCCGCCACTTCCACATAATCCTCTTTGGAACGCCCGCATATGTTCACGATCACCCTGGCATTCTTCTCTTGTAGAAAAGGAAGATCCCTCTGGATAAAGGTATCGATTCCCGGATTTTGCAGACCGATGGCATTTAACATACCAGCGTGAGTCTCCGCGATCCTGGGCGTGGGATTTCCCTCCCAGGGCACACTGGCAACTCCTTTTGTCGTCACTGCCCCCAGTCGACTCAGATCCACGAACTCACTGTACTCCATGCCCGAGCCAAAGGTTCCTGACGCCGTCGTAACCGGATTCTTAAAGAGTATTCCTGCGAAATTAACTTCTAAACTCATATCCTTCTCCCTCTCATTATCAATCGTCTATAGTTCTACTTCTGTAGACAAAAATACCGGACCATCCTTGCAGACTCTCTTATTTTTTACCTTAGAATGGTCATCGACCTCTGCAGACTGGCAGACACAAGCCAGACATGCCCCCACTCCACAGGCCATACGCTCTTCCATGGACAGATATGCCTTGATATCATGCTCCTGGGCAAAGTGTTTTACTCCCCGCAGCATCGGCGTGGGGCCGCAGGAATAGATCACATCCACCCCATCCTCCAAAAGCTTTTGCTCACCTATGGCATCGATCACAGTTCCCTTCGTGCCTGCGCTTCCATCGTCCGTAGCGATGACGACTCTTGCGTATCCTTCAAATTCTTCTTTCAAAAACATGTCACTGTCCCGGTATCCCAGCACCGCCGTAGCGCTGCCGCCAAACTGTTTTGCCAGTTCCAGCATCGGTGGAATACCGATACCGCCACCGATTAACAGCGGTCTCCTCCCCTCACGCTCAAATCCATTTCCCAGAGGGCCCAATACCTCGATCTGATCCCCGGAAACCAGCCGGGAGAATTCCTCCGTTCCTGCTCCCACGACACGGTACACCAGTCTCAGGCTCCCCGCTTTCCGATCCAGTTCACAGATACTGATGGGTCTTGGCAGAAGCCTGTCCCTCTCCTGACAGTACAG
This sequence comes from uncultured Roseburia sp., assembly GCA_947644305.1. GTDB lineage: Bacteria > Bacillota > Clostridia > Lachnospirales > Lachnospiraceae > Eubacterium_F. Next base: position 29,360 of record CANRYS010000013.1, on the reverse strand, counting down.
GGACACAAATTGTCCCGGAAGGGCCTGTTTCACTATATCCGGCGCCTCCAGCCACAGGCTATATACAGCGGGAGCCAGCTTTACTGACTCCCGAACACGGCATAGACTTTTCTGTTTACTCATATCCTGCTCCTCTTATTCAAGACTGCTCAAAGCATCCGTCATTGATTCTGCCTTCAGTGCTTCATTCGGAATCTCAAAGTCTTCCGCCTTGTTTACATTTTTGTAAGATACAGACATGTTCATATCCGAAACTTTCATCTCAATGGAATCCATTATCTCTTTTGCTTCTTCTGCTTCGTCCTCTGTGGCCTCTTCCAATGCCTTTTCTTTTATATATTTCATAAACTCGTCGAACATCTTATTCATCATATCGGTCATTGGATACTCCACGCGGCTGATCTCTTGCTTTTTCACATCCACATATACCGTCAGTGTCACATTTCCGATGCTGGACACCACTCTGTTCATAAGATCTTCGTATTCTTTTGCATTTACGGAATCGCCTAACATTGATTTGATGCTGGAAGTGCTCCCCTCTAACATGGACTCCATTTCCTCACCGCTTACCGTATAATCATATACAAGGTAAGTTGTTTCTCCCTCTTTCTTTTCTTCCTTTTTTGTATATTTGCCGATGTCAGCGCTTAACTGATTGGAAAATGAACTCATGCCAGAAGAAGAAAGAGCGGTATCCAGGTCTCCCAGCTCCATCTTCGTCCAGGTTCCCTCTACATTACTGTAGAGCACATATTTTTCATTCTCTTTCTGGATGTAAGACTCCATCGTTGTGGACTGGCCCATCGTTGATACCGAACCAGTTATTTTCATTTTCAATGGATCTTGAAACGATGTACCTTTCATATCCATCTTCATATCCAGATCCTGAGCCTCTTCTCCCATCTTCATGGACATCTTGCCTGCCATGCTGACTTCTACTTCACAACTCTCAGCATTATTTATGCCGGTAATGGCTGACATCAAGACCTCCTCTTCGCTTTTCCCGCCGCATCCGGTCAGACAACCGATGGACAGAACCACACACATCATAAGCGCTAAAATTTTTGTTACTTTTTTCATAATGATACCTCCTTATACCTAGAAAATACTGTTTATATCCTCTTTCATGTTCAGCGCAGCCTGTCTGGCTGCCTCGGCAAATCCTGCCTCTCCAAACCTTTTGTAAGCAGGCTGCTTATATGCCGCGATAATCCCTCTAGAAGAATTCACGATAGCTCCCAAACCGTCTTCATTAAAATACGGAAGAAGATCCTTCGCAGTTCCTCCCTGGGCTCCGTAGCCAGGTACGAGAATATAAGTTTTTGGCATTACCTTTCTCATAATTTTGCCCATCTCCGGGTAGGTCGCACCCACTACTGCTCCTATATAGCTGTAGGTGTCTCCCATGCACTCCTCTCCCCATTTTACCACTTGCTCACCAACCATTTCATACAGTGGTTTTCCATCGATCTTCTGATCCTGGAACTCTCCGCTGGATGGATTGGATGTCTTTACCAGAATAAATAATCCCTTTTTCTCCTCTTTGCACACATCGACAAAAGGTTTGATCCCATCCACTCCAAAATAGGGATTTACCGTGATAAAATCTTCGTCAAAGCCAGCAAGCTTTTTGCTTCCAACCTGAACTTTCCCAATATGTCCTGTGGCATATGCTGCGGAAGTGGATCCGATATCCCCCCGCTTTACATCCCCGATGACCACCAGTCCCTTTTTCTTGCAATAATCAACGGTTTTCTTAAACACCTCAAGTCCCGGTATGCCAAACTGTTCATACATAGCGATCTGAGGTTTCACAGCGGGAACGATATCACAGATAGCATCCACAATCCCCTTGTTATACTGCCAGACCGCCTCCGCTGCTGCCTCCAGGGTCTCACCCTGTTCACGGATAGCATTCTGCAGCAAATATTGCGGCACATAATCCAGCATAGGGTCCAGTCCTACCACAATGGGTGCTTCCATCTTTTTTATTTTTTCAACCAGTATGTTAATCATCCTGTTTCTCCTTTGCAATCATTTACGGGTTACTGTTTCGTTATGCAAAAGGGTACACCACTTCTCCGCCCACGATGGTATACTCGATGCTGCCGGATACGTTTCGTCCGTGAAAAGGCGTGTTCTTCCCTTTTGATACAAACTCTTCTTTGTCAATCACATATTCAGCATCAAAATCTGCTATGGTGATATCCGCCGGGTTCCCCGGTTCGAGCGACCCACCCTCAACACCCAGGATCCTGCAGGGACCAGTGCTCATCCGGTGCGCCAATTCCAGAGGTGTGAGTATTCCGGTCTTCACAAGCTCTGTCACCGCCAGAGAAAATGCGGTTTCCGAACCAACGATGCCAAAAGGCGCCTCCGCTATAGACCGATTCTTCTCTTCCGCGCTGTGTGGAGCATGATCGGTAGAAATGGCTTCCATAATCCCGCTTCCCAGCCCCTGCTTCAATCTTTCTACATCCGTAGAAGAGCGAAGCGGAGGGTTCATCTTATAGTCTGCATCATCTGCGGGAATGTCTTCATCTGTCAGTGTAAAATGATGTGGACACACCTCACCGCTCACCGAGAGTCCTTCTTCCCTGGCAATGCGGATCATTTCCACACTGTCCTCGGTAGAACAGTGACAGAGATGAAGTCTAGCTCCAGTCTCTTTTGCCAACAGGATATCCCGCGCCACAATCACATCTTCCACAGCGTTGCTGATTCCTCTTATTCCCAGTTCCTCAGCTCTTTTTCCGGCATTCATGGCACCCTTTTCTACCATATTAATATCTTCACAGTGGGCTAATACCGGGATCGAAAGTCTCCTTGCCTCCTGCATTCCCTGTCGGTACAGACTGGCATTCATCACACTTTTGCCATCCTCACTAATGGCTTTGATCCCCGCCTTCACCATACCTTCGATATCCGCCAATTCTTTGCCTTTCTGACCTTTTGTCACGGCTCCCACCGGATATACATGGATCGGACTGTCCTTCTTAGCAATCTCCAGCACTTTTTGTACCATCTCTGGACAATCAGTAGAGGGATTCGTGTTTGGCATCGGGCAGACAGCCGTAAAGCCGCCTTTTGCTGCCGCCATCGTTCCCGTCTTTATCGTTTCTTTGTACTCATAACCTGGTTCTCTCAGATGTACGTGCAGATCTACAAACCCAGGCATCACGTATTTTCCGGCTGCATCGATGACCTTCGTTCCCGCTGTCGCAATTTCTTGTCGCTTCTCTTCGGAAAATATACCTCTGTCCGCAATCCTTCCATTGCTCACATACAGATCACCGATCTCATCATACCCGCTGGCCGGATCCAAAAGATGTCCGTTTTTAATCAATAGGTTCAATAAACAGATCCACCTTTCCAAAATCATCCAAATTGAAATTGCTGGTAAGACCTGCTTTTTCAATATCCTTTACAACAGCTTCATTGGTGATCACCTCAGCCAGCTCCTCTTTTGTAACCCATTTGCTGTCATTCAGATCTTCAGCAAGAACGACTTCTTCCGTCTGGGAAGAACATTCAAAGGCAATGCCAATACTGCACACCTCGCCCACTGTAAATCCCCATGTATAAAGAGGTTTATCTACCTGAACATGAAGACCTGCTTTTTCTTCCACTACCCTCTGAACGGCTTTCTCAGGAGTCTCCGAAAACTCCAGAACGCCATCCAAAAACTCCCACTGATACGGTTCAAATATCCGGTCATCGTACCATTTTTCCACAACCAGATATTTTCCGTTGCACTGTACGATCCCCTTCACAAGAATTCGAAATTTATCCATCGCTGCCTCCTTTACCAAAGTAGTATACACATTTACATTATTTTTTCTGGATATAACCCTGCGCCTTTAAAAGCTCTGCGATCAGAACACCGCCTCCTGCTGCACCGCGGACTGTGTTATGGGAAAGACCTACAAATTTCCAGTCAAAATGACTATCTTCTCGCAGACGACCGATACTCACACCAAATCCATTCTCATAGTCTACATCCAATGCCACCTGGGGACGATTATCCTCCTCCAGATACTGGATAAACTGCTTTGGCGCATTGGGAAGTTCCAATTCCTGGGGAAGTCCGCGAAATTCCACCAGTGCCTGAATCAACTCCTCCTTCGTAGGCTTCTTAGCAAAATTTACGAATACCGCTGCCGTATGCCCATCCAGAACCGGCACACGGATACACTGGGTGGTGATCAGCGGAGATTCTGCCTTTTCAATCTTTCCATCCACTACCTTTCCAAAGATACGCAGTGGCTCCTGCTCGCTCTTTTCTTCCTCTCCACCGATATAAGGAATGATGTTATGTTCCATCTCCGGCCACTCGGTAAAAGTCTTACCTGCTCCAGAAATCGCCTGATAGGTGGTAGCTACTACAAGTGTAGGCTCAAACTTCTTCCATGCCGTCAGCGCTGGCGTATAACTCTGGATCGAACAATTTGGCTTTACAACGATAAAGCCTCTCTTCGTCCCAAGACGCTGTTTCTGGCTCTCGATCACCTCCAGATGCTCTGGATTGATCTCCGGTACCACCATCGGCACATCCGGTGTCCAGCGGTGTGCGCTGTTGTTGGAAACCACCGGCGTCTCCGTCTTGGCATATGCCTCTTCTATTTCACGGATCTCTTCCTTTGTCATGTCAACCGCACTGAACACAAAATCCACAGCACTGCTGACCTCTTCCACATCATTTACATTTTTAACGACAATTTTCTTTACTGCTTCTGGCATCGGTGTCTGCATCTTCCAACGACCGCCCACTGCATCTTCATAGGTCTTTCCAGCGCTTCTCGGACTGGCCGCAATCGCCGTCACCTCAAACCAGGGATGATCTTCCAAAAGTGAAATAAATCTCTGTCCTACCATACCAGTACCACCAAGGATACCTACCTTTAACTTGTCGCTCATCTCTTTACCTCATTTCTCACTTATAATATCTGTTGAATCTTTACATAATTAAATACATGATACTACATTTTATAGAATATTTCAAGTTTTCAAAAGGAAAGAAATCCTTTGACTTTTATAAATAGATGTGTTATGGTTAGTAAGTATTCAATATTTTAAGTTTTTAGGAGGCAATAACATGAAAGGTACAGTAAAATGGTTTAATGCCAAAAAAGGATTCGGATTTATCTCCGACGAGACAGGAAATGACGTATTCGTTCATTTTTCTGCATTACAGATGGACGGCTTCAAGGTTCTTGATGAGGGCGATGAGGTTGAATTTGAAGTAATCGACGGCGAAAAAGGACCACAGGCAGCAAACGTAACGAAGTTATAATCGAATTTAATAACTAATTTTTATATATATCTATGTAAAAGTTAAGAATTACAATGTGGTTGTAACCAGTAAAAACACCCCTGCATTTCACAGTTTATGCTTTGAAATGCAGGGGTGTTTTTGTATTATCGGTTGCGCTGCCGCCCAAATTGCTCAGCATAGCTCAATCGACAGATTCAAGTCAGCTCCCCTGTTAGCCTGACGCTGCCCTATCGTCAGACTAACAGGAGGTGGCAGATTACTGAACTAATTTATCACACCCAACAAACACATCTACTTTTCTGGTCACCGTAGACGGAAGTGGTTCCACATAAGAAATATTCTTACAATTCTTAAAGGTATATTCCATCGTTTCTATAGTGGAAGGCAGATTCGGAACGCGTTCCAGTCCCTGACAGTTATAAAATGTCATCGTCAGTTTTTTTACTCCTGCGGGAATATCCGTAGGAACACTTAACAACGCTGTGTTCTCAAAGGTGTTTGTCATTTCTGTCACCGTGGCCGGAATCACCGGAGACTGTGACAGAGCAGTACAGCCACTAAAGGTCCAGCTCAAATTCGTCAATTTTGCAGGCAGCACAGGGGCATTCACCAGAGAGGTACAATTCTTAAAAGCAGCGTACATACTCTCCACTGCTGCCGGAATGGCTGGTACATAACCCAAACTGCTGCAATCCTCAAAGGTACTTGTAAGTGCTGTCAGTCCTGCCGGAAGGGCATTTACAGAGATCAATGAACTACAACCCTTAAAAGTTCCTGTCATATCCGTTACAGAGGTCGGGAGACTCAATACTGCTTTGAGTTTCGTACAGCCTGAGAACATATACTGCATGTTCTCCAGTTTTACACCAGCATCAAAACTCACTGCCTCGATAGGACATCTGGTATTGGAAGCAAAGACGCCCGTCTGCGGCCTCTGTCCATATCCGCCGGCAAACTTCACTGCATAGGTACCCGTTACACCATCTACGTCTACGACCATCTGCGCCGGGATCTTTATACCTGGTGCAGATCCGATATATTTTTTCAACAGAACGGTTTTCTCTGTTGTGTTTACCGTATATTCCCAATCGCTAATCTTAGACTGGGTAAGTGTGATCTTGTCTCCACACGCCTGACAGGTCCCATTCGAATCGTATCGATGCTCTTCTGCCTTACCCCTGGTCTGCACATTCTTACAGACAGAGCAGGAACGGCTCTCCTCGCCCAATACTCCGTGAGAAGGCTGAACGGTCACACGCCACGCTGACCAGGTGTGCCCCACTGGCTCTAATGCAGTGATATCATCCGCCACCTGACAGTTCTCTACTTTTCCTTCTTTATTAATCCAACTATTCATACAATGTTTGGACTGCTGACCAGCCAATACACAGGTTGGTGCCCAATCCACGGTAAATGTGGAAGCAAAGGAATGTTTTTTAGCTGGTAAAATCTCTTTCTTGCGCCTGCCGCAAGTCTTAGTATTACCTTCTGCATCCAAATACGTTCGTTTACAGGTAAAGATATCTGATCCTTCTGTTGTACAGGTGGCGTCCACATGCTCTACATTATTCAGATCCCAGTCATGCCCCAGAGGGTCCTCCAACTGCTCGTTCTTCACCTTTGTGCAGCCCGCCCTCTGGCAAATCTGTGCCCTGCGCCCTGCGCCGGTACAAGTCGCTTCCATCGTGATCACATAATCATCTGTCCAATCATGCCCCAACGCCGGAATCAACTTCGACATTTGTTCGCTGCATCCATCTCTCTGACAGGTAAATCTCCTGCTGCCTGGAAGAATACAATTCGGATCTCTCGTCACCACACCTGCATCCCAATCATGACCAAGCATTGGTATAAGCCTTATATTAGTAACGTACTCACAGCCGTCTCTCGTACAGTGCAGGGATTCTCTTCCCTGCTGGGTACAGGCCGGCTCCTTATCCGTTGTAAACGTATCAGATAACTTATGTCCCAGTGCACTGATGGACTCACTTTTTTCTTGTAGACAAGTTCCACATGTAAAAACTCTCTCCCCTGTCCGGTCGCAGGTGGGATCCTTCGTCACCTTACCCGCATCCCAAGTATGACCAAGTTTGGGTACTGTGGCATACTTCTTGGCGGAACAGATCAGACAGGAAAAGTCCCTTCGCCCATTCTTTTCACATTCCGGCGGAACTGTGATCTCTCCATAGGTCCAGGTATGGCCTGTGGCATCGATGGTCTCTTTCTTTGTCCCGGTACATCCTTCGATGGTACAGTGATAGGTTCTCTGCCCAGCTTTCGTACAAGTGGGACTGCTGGTTATTTCTCCTGTATCCCATGAATGTCCTGACGCCTTTATGGCTTCGATCTTTTCGCCATCACAGTCCTTTACCGTACAAGTATACTGCATCTTTCCTGCCTTCGTACAAGTTGGCTCTTCCAAAACTGTACCATTGGTGATCCACGTATGTCCTTTTGCCTTTATAATCTCTTTTTTGGTTTCATTGCAACTCTGGCAGGTCAGTTCTCTCTCTCCTGCATCAATGCAGGTTGGCTCTGTCAAAACCTTGCTGATCCAGTTATGTCCCGTCGCTGCAACAGCTCTCTCTCGAACCTTGGAACATTTTTGACACGTAGACCGCTCTGTTCCCTCTGTCATACACTCCGGTGACAGGACAGTGGCCCACGCCCCCCACACATGCTCACAAGGACCCTGGACCGTCACAACCTTACAAGTGGCTTTAGCATTTCCACAGGTCGCCGTGATGATCGCCGTCGTCCCTACCGGGGTATCCTCTGTCACAAATATATTTCCCGTCGTATATACGTTGATACCACCGAGATGATCAATAGTCCACACGACCTTATCCGTAGAAGTAACCGGCGTAATCGTGGCAGTCAGTTGAAAACTCTCTCCAGCAGCCAGTTCCACATAGTTCTGATTTAACGTGATTCCAGTAGCCGTTCCGGCTTTGGGCGCTGCCAGATACGAAGAAATCAAATCCGACATTTCAGCGCTTGCCGGCGGAGCAAGATTCACTGCCGCCGCCTGATATGCCTTGATCTCACTGTTCGAGACAGTGGATTTCTTTGCTTCCACTGCCACCTTTAATTTTGTCTTTACTGATTTTTTTGCCTTCGACTGCAGGGTGATCGTGGCATTTCCCTTTTTGACTGCTGTCAAAACACCCTTAGCAGACACTTTCACAACATTTTTCCGCGAAGATTTAAAGGTCAGTTTTTGATTCGCCTTCTTCGGCAAAACCTCAAAGGAGATCTTCTTTTGATCCCCCGCCGACATCCGAAGACTGCTGTTCTTTTCTGTCAGCACCTGAATCTTCTTTGGTTTCTTCTTTGCTGCCTGGCATTCCATCTGTCCCGCAGTTCCCACCGCGGCGGCCCCGAGCACCAGAACAGTCAATCCCATTCCAATGTATCTTCCTATTCTACTATACATAAGCCTTCCTCCAAGCCATAAACGAACAATATCTACAATATCTAATATATTTATTATATCGACACGTATCAATAAACAATAAAGGATAAAAATTCACCATTGCATTTTTTTGAAAGAAAATATTCTGCCATTACCAGATCTTCCGGATTATCCACATCGATACTGTGTTCCTTCGCCAGTACGTACCCTAGTACATTGTCGTTAAAGCTGGTATTTTCGTTTAATTCTGACATACTGTTGATATAAATCGCCCCATTGATGCGGTAATACTTTTTCATATCCTGGCGCCGTACAGTGCTTCCCTCATCCAGCAGCTTCACCAGTTCGTTATCTTCTCCAAATTGCCGCATTAACAGTGGATGATCGTCTACCTCTGAGATGGACACCACAGACTTTTCTCCTTTTCTAATGAAGTATTCCAGTGCTTTTTGAATATCTTCTCCAGTCCGCAACGGACTGGTGGGCTGCAAAAGGACGATGATATCATAGCGTTCTGCTTTTCTCTCATAGAATTCAATGGCATGCAGCACCACATCAATCGTCTTTGCCTCGTCCGTAGCCAGCTCATCCGGTCTCAAAAATGGTACGATGGCCCCCGCCCTCATGGAAACCTCTGCGATCTCCTTATCATCTGTCGATACAATTACCTTATCTATGTATTTACACTCCTTGGCCGCCTCAATGGTATAACTGATCAGCGGCTTTCCAGATACTGCCTTAATATTCTTTTTTGGGATTCCCTTGCTTCCTCCCCTGGCAGGTATAATGGCAAGAACCTTTTTATTCTCGATCATGACCTTCCTCCATTTCTCCGCACTTCAGTACTCCCCACATAAATGCTGCCTTTAGGCTAGCCTAACGCTGCCCATAATGTTTTATTTATTATACACTATTTTCCTATATTTCTCAACGAGAAATTACCTCTTTACATTTTCATTTTTTTTCAATATAATAAAGTCGAAAAACAAATTCTTTTTTAGAAAGGATGTAGAAAATGAAAAAAAATCTGATTAAAAAAGTAAGCGTTTTATGTCTTGCCTCCTCCCTTTCACTCACCATGCTTTCGTCGACAGCAGAGGCAGGCTCCAATACAGACAAGGCCAGCAAAGCAGCCCAGAAAAAAGTCCCCGGCGCTACCATTACAGAAGTTGAGATGGATATGGACGACGGTGAGACAGTAGTTGAAGTCCTTCTTATTAAGAAGACAAAAAAATACAGTTTGAAATATAGGCACTCGGACACGAAGCTGATCGAATATGAATGGGAACTTCCCAACAACAGTTATTCGATCCAGAACAAAAAAAATGTAAGTATGTCAAAGATCAAGACCAAAGCACGCAAACTGGTAAAGGGCAGTAAGATCATCTCCGCCCGCCTGTCTGTGGATGATGGACTCTCAGAGTATAAACTCTCTCTGAAAAAGGGAAAACGCCAGTATAAATTAGTATACAACGCCAAAAATGGAAAACTTCTGGAATACGAATGGAAACAACAAAACTCCTCCTCTTCCCCAAAAGGCTATATCGGGGAGTCAAAAGCTAGAAATATTGCTTTGAAAAAAGCTCCTGGCGCTACTATCACCAAATTTGAATTTGACAAAGATGACGGAATCGCTGTCTATGAGGTAGAGCTTCGAAAAGGAATCTATGAGTATGAAGTAAAGATCAATGCCGCAACCGGCGCGATTATCGAGTTTGAAAAAGAAATTGAAAACTAATATGTGACGCACATCCTGGCACTACCCGGCTGTGCGTCACATACAACCAATTGTAATAATATTTGAGTGGGGAGTCCAGAAAAATGTCCGCACCCCCCACTCTAATATTTCGATGGATAATTAATGCACTTAAATTTTGTCATTCCTATGCAAAATAATACTTTCTGCTATGAGTCTAGCACTCTCATCTGTAGCTTTATTTGATTTTGGGCAGCATTTCTCAATTTAATAATACTTGACTGCTTTTTTGTGATATTATAATATGTTGCTCTTACTGTCATTCTCCATCCATAAAATCATAATAGTCATAGTCAGATAATTTAATTTGCCCATCACTTTCTGTGTATTCCAGAAAAATATACTTGTCTTAAATCCAGCCTAATTCAAATGCAATATTCCCAACTATACTTCCCATACAAAAATGGTATGCGCCAGCCACCCTTATATTAGACGCTTACTAATAAACTCATTTTGTAATACTCTTTATCATATAATACACAAGAAATTCATAAGCTTTAGCTCCATCTCTTTAATATTGAGTAAATACTTAGCAACCGATGTTCCAATCAATTCGTTTGGTAAAACTTTATTGCGCAATATTTTATTCCTTAATACTTTAGCTGTTTTAAGCATATCTTCCAGCATAACATTTAATTGCGCGGCATCCTTCTCATCAATCATTTCTTTTAAGGTCATATACTCTATTCTCTCCATCATACATTGCTTATGTTCCACCAACAAATGAGAAATGCGTATATCATCTATAACAATATCAACATTTTGTCTTAAATAATCATATATTTGGATACCATAAACATAATTTCCATCACTGGGCAAAACAACACCCCCACCACTTAAAGATGTCCCATTTAAAAATGCTTTCGCAAAGCGAACGATATCCCCTTTGTCCATGGTATAATTCGCTTTCTCAGGCATATATGTCTCCGTAATAATCATGTTTTCATTCTCAGAACTTGTTTCACAATTATCCCCCCTAAATTGATTAAGTATGCACTCATAACTAATCTTACCTTTTTTTATCAAGCCACCATCTACACATAACAAATATAAACTTTCCTTGAGGCCATTATAACCAAAAAACAAGCATGTATGCTTCATATGTCTTTTCTGATACGAATCTGTTCCCTCTACATCATAATGATCAATATCCATTTCTATATACTTCTCTTGATTGATATTTTCTCTTATGTAATGACATATATTAATTGATAACTTCTTAAGTAAAGAATTTGATACTACATTATAATCTATAAAATAATTGGTAGTAAAGTACTTCCAGTCTCTTTTTAGTGCATTGTCAAATTCTAAAAAGATATCATCCGCTTTTGTATTCGCTTTTAATTGAAAATAATTACTAAACATCCAATTATAATAACAGTTGTCATATAAATAAACATACACTCTTAAATATAAATCTTTCCCATAACACTCTCGTCTTTGTAATGTTTCCATTACGCCCCTTTTCTCATCATATGCGGAAAGCAAAATCTCCTTCCCACTTTTTTTCATTTGAATAATACACTTCCCCTGTCCTAGACAACCATGATTATCCTGTTGTCCTCTATTTTTATAAAAAATATCACCTGTACAAAAATGTCCAATCTGATGCTCATACATGCTTGTTTCATAAGAAATGGTATCGGAAACAATAAACCTATACTCCCCCATGGTTGACTTTGTTGTTGATACTTAATCTCTATTATCTGCTCATCACACATCAATAACGGTCTATATACAAAAGCTTCCATAGAAAAATTGTATTTCTCTGACTCAAAAACTAAGTTCCCTTGTCCAGAAGATACAACATGCAATCTTTTCTCTTCCTTTTTCCATATCGTCTCATCATATCCATCTATAGAAACCACAGCCGCTACTTTACCAGTTCTACATTCATTTGATACGACCGCATCATAATAAGAATAGTATGAGTATGTTCTAAATCTACTTTCTCTAACAGCGGCTCATTATATTGGTGAAAGGCTATTCCAACATTAAAATCTACCTGTTTCAACTCATCTGCAATTTTTTCAACAATTTCAGCTGGCAGTAACTCTCTTTTCCTTTGTGACATTGGTTGAACGCAATATAAACACTTACGATTACATAAAGAAGAAATCTCTATCTCAATAAAGTTCACCATATTGAAGAACAATCGTTCTTTCATCATAATAATAATCCTCCGATTAGTAAAATGTACACCACTAGATAATTTTCAACCTTATCCTCCTTGTCTCATCCGGTTAACTGCTACTTCCAAATTCCTTATATCCAAGTTAAACAACTCCAAAGCATCACCGTCAAAACGAAGTCATTTGATGCACCAATATTGATTCATTTTTATAAAAGCAGAAAACCATTGCCTTCCCAGACCAGTCCTAAAATTCGTTCCACTTTTTCCAGGAATGCAAATCGGGTAGAAGGGGAGCTTTACAGCCCGCTATTCAGTTTTTACGTCTTCCTCTATCCTACCTCATAATACTGTGCCTGTGCCATCCAGAGTGCATGATACAGCCCGGACTTTTCTTGTATCAACGCCTCATGGCTTCCTCGCTGTACGACTGCTCCATCTTCAAACACAGCAATTTCATCACAAAACTTACAGGAAGATAACCGATGACTGATGTAGATTGCAGTTTTGTCTCCTACCAGTTCATTAAACTTCGTGTAAATCTCTGCTTCTGCAATCGGATCTAGCGCCGCCGTCGGTTCATCCAATATGATAAACGGCGCATCTTTATAAAGTGCTCTTGCCAAAGCTACCTTTTGTGCTTCTCCACCCGAGATTTCCACACCCTCCGATTCAAAATCCTTGTATAGCACAGTATCTACACCCTTTGGCATCGTCTTTAAGCGTTCTGAAAAACCTGCTTTTATAAGACATTGCTCCACCTTCTCTTTGTCATACTCTATCGCAGTTGCCACATTCTGCCCCAGAGAAAAGGAGAATAGTTGAAAGTCCTGAAACACAACAGAAAAGATACTGAGATATTCATCATAATCGAATTTTCTAATATCTACTCCATTTAATCGAATTTCTCCCTCTGTCGGATCATAAAGCCTGCATAGCAACTTAATAAATGTTGTCTTTCCCGAACCGTTTTTGCCGACCACGGCCAGACGTTCTCCAAACTTAAATTTTAACGAAAGATTTCGTAACGCATACTCCTCCGTTCCCGGATAACGAAAACTTACATTGCAGAATTCAATTTCATAATCTTGATTACCTTCCTCATCAAAAACCAACTTCTCCACAGGAAGCATTCCATCATATTTGCGATTCGGAATATCCAAATACTCATATAATCCCCACAAATGTCTACAATACACTTCATTGTCCGCTAGGACAAACATCATATCCTGCACGCCGGAACCAAGCCTTCCGAGCGCACCTATGTACTGTACAATACTCCCCACACCAAAGGCACCCATACAAGCCTTTAATACTACAAATACCCAGCATACCATATTTCCGATACCAACCGCCACCGCTGCCATAGACGGATAAGTTGCCATAGAAAGCACATGTTCTCCCGCCGAACAGTCTCTCTCTTTCATCTTTTGAAATGCTCGGTCTGCTGCACCGCTCTGGTTGTAAATCCTTACATCCTTTGCTCGCTCCGGAGTATTGGAAAGCTCATGACCAAAAAACTGAAATGCTCGGTTAAACCATACCGTGCTGTTACACCAAGTTTCAAACACCTTGTTTTCCTTTCTTGTCGCCTTAGAATTGGAAAGTCCGCCAAGCCAAACACAAAGCGAAATCCCGACAATCCAAAGAGGTGAATCCATAAATGCATTTCCCGTATGCGACACAAACAGTGTAACCACTAAGAAGACAGAGAACACAATATTAGCCGTTGCATTTACCAAACTGTTCATGCCCCATACCAGCTGTCCCAGTCCATTTCCAAACATGAACAAATTCTCCGATGCCGCCTTTTGTTGCTGCAAGATCTTCGCATCCTCCAAATCCGCAAAATCCATAGTCATAGCCTTATCTGAGAATACCTTACCGAAAAAGTTCCACATCTCGGCTTCCTTTTCATCCGTCACACGATCAATCATACTTTTCAAAAGTCCAATCAAAAAGTTAATTAGTACCACCGCAACCACAAGAGTTACTATTTTCTCCATGCGCCGCTCTCCAGCTAATTCATTAATGATTCTCGCAGAAATCCAAACCGAAGTCAGTGGTTGTATTGCCGTCAAAACCGCAGACATCGCTTTTCCACCAGCAAGCCCCGGACAATACTGATTTAATATTCCAATTCCGCGCTTGGTAATTCTCACCCGTTCCTTTATTGTAAGTTGTTCTTTCATTCTTCGCGCCCCCTTACGATGCATTTTCCCTATAGTATTTTGCCTGTGTTTCATACAGCTCATAGTATCTTCCCTGTTTTGCCAGAAGCTCCGCATGCGTTCCTTCTTCTACTATTTTTCCTCCTTCAATCAGCACAATGCGATCGCAAAACCTGGTCGACGCCAATCGATGAGAAATAAATACCGCAGAACAATCCTTCATAACCTCATTGTAAGTCTCATACAACTGACTCTCCGCAATCGGATCAAGTGCTGCAGTCGGCTCATCTAGAACCATAATCGGTGCACTTCGATACAACGCCCTGGCTAGCAACAGTTTCTGAATCTGACCACCGGAAAGCTCTGTTCCCTCGTCATTTACCGCCTTTCCGTACTCGCTGTCCATACCCTTTTCAAGAGAAACAAGTTTCTCCCAAAGCCCTGCTTTCTTCAAACACGCCTCTACTCTCTCTCTGTTTATCAGCGACACTTCCTCCTCTGCCACCGCTTCCGCAAAGGTTACCGGAAGCAAAGAAAACTGCTGAAACACTGCAGAAAACAACTCGTAGTACTTGTCTCTATTATACTCTCTAACATCTATACCGTCATAGCATACCATTCCTTCCGTCGGGTCAGTCAAACCGCACAAAAGCTTTACCATTGTAGTTTTTCCGGCTCCGTTTAAGCCTACCACTGCCAAATGTTCCTTCGGTGCAATGGTTAAATTAAACCCAGACAATGTATCCTGCTCTGCTCCTTCATAGCGATAGCTCACATCAGAAAAGGAAATCTCCTTCGGCCCCGTTCGAAGCCCTTCCGTCCATAATCCGCCTTCTCGCAAATAGTCATCTGGATACTCCAAAAAGGTGCGCAGAATATTCACGGTCATGCTAATACGCTGTAACGAAGTCACCTGCCCAAACATGCCAGACAACCAAGCAGAAAATCCGGTTATTACACCAAAAAATAAAACAAAATCTGCCACACTGATTTCCCTCAGAAATACCAAGTACAATAAGTACGTATACGCCACAGCTTCCCGAAGTATTGATAAGCCGCCGTCACAAAGTGCCACGCCAAACACCTTTTTTGTATACCTTCCGTACCAACCACTAAGGCCCTTTATGTTCTTTTGATACACATCACCCAGCCACTTTATCATACGATACAAGCGAATATCCTTGGCTGACTTGAAATCACCGGACACCTGTGTCAAATACCCGGTTTTCTGCTGATACCCAACCTTTTCCGCCTGATGATTCTCCAGCCATCGAGTCACCCGCTTGTTCAATAGATAGCTGACCACGGTTATCAAAACCAGAAACAAAACAAGATCCACATTTAACCGCAGCAAAATACCAAAATACAGAAAAAAACCCAGCATGCTCGTGCACAATGCATTCCCTATATCATATACCTGCGTCACCGGTGAAAAATTTCCGTCGCATGACGCGACACTTTCAGTCTGCAATTTCCGAAACCGTTCAGTTTCCTGATTGCAATAATCCGCCGTCATCCCTTTCCTCGCAACCAACTCCGTGTAATGGGTATTCATCCGAAGTTTATGAAAAAAAACCAGCTTCTCAAAAAACTTTTTTCCACCCAAACAAAGTGCCAGAATTGACGTCATAACAACGGTTACGAAAAGCGTTTCCTTAATGCCTTTTTCCAATGTTATACTCTCAATTACTACCTTCGGAAGAAATGTGGTAATCACGGGAATCACGGTATTCACGATTACGGTAAATGCACACAATAATAGCAAATGCGGATAACTATTAATCGTCTGTCTTGCTATAAAACACAGATTCCCGAACAGGCCGTATCGTTTTGCCTGTAACATATCATTTTCTTTCTCTTTCATCGTATGTCACCTCTTATTATTTTCATCTAATAGGCGTTTGCGAAACGTCACAAACCGCATAAATACGGGCAATCCACCTATTTTTGGCTCTGAACTCTTTGAACAATGAGCCTATTGTTACAGAACAACAGAGCAATTTTACGGTACCCTCTATTGAACATTTACAATAAAGTCTACCATATCACCAGACTTATTTAAGAAGCATATTATAATATCTCTCATCATAACATGTGAATACAATTTTATCAAACAATATGAAATCGAACCCTTTTTCTTTAACATTATTGATTAATACGCCATTACTCCATAGCAAATATTTTTTTCTTCTGTCACGGTCAATCTGAATTCTAAGATTTTTTTACTGTAATCACCCCATCGAGGATACCGCCAAAGGCTCTTTTATGTTTTTCCAGAACTGGTATCAGCGTATTATAATCGGTACGGTCATTACTTACATGACCGTGCACAATGAAATAATTTTCCACAGCAATCTGGACATTGTTGGTTGTCGTTAGCCATCTTTTTTCTTTTTTCATAAAACTGGGAGACGGCAGCTCGGAATGAGCTGCCGTCTCCTTGTTTTTAGAGCTGCCATTTCCCGACAGCCCCTTTTCTGTTTTATCACTTTATGCAGTTAAAACCAGCCGATCCATTTGCCGATCCAATAGATCAGCCCCAGCACCCAACTGGTGACGACACCGTACAAAATCACAGGACCAGCGATGGTAAAGATCTTACATCCCACACCAAACACCCAGCCCTCTTTTTTAAATTCTATGGCAGGGGCCGCCACACTGTTGGCAAAACCTGTGATGGGCACCAGTGTCCCGGCTCCGGCAAAGTTCGCAATCTTGGGATAAATATTCAAACCTGTCAGCACAACGCTGAGGAAAATCAGAGACAACGTGTTGTAAAGTGAGGCTGTCTCCTTATCCAGACCAAGATACATATAAAGATTAATCAGTCCCTGTCCCAGCGTGCAGATGATGCCGCCTACCAGAAATGCCTTGCAAAGATTGATCATCCAACTGACTTTCGGTGTATTCTCATCCACATAGTCATTATATTTATCGTCCCTCTCCTGAGGAACGGTTTCATAGATCACATCCTTGATATCTGTCTTCTGGTTATTCATAATCACATACTTCCTTTCTGGCTTTTCTATTACATTAGAAAAAATATTGAAAGATGGTTCCCGCTAATTTGCCCAGCGCAATAGCGATCAAAATGATCGGAAGTCCTTCCTTCATCTTCAGTCGTCTTACGAAGATCGGGATCACCCGGAGACTCTCTGCCAGCGCCATCGCTAAGCACCCGATAAAAATACCGGAGAAAAGCCCAAAGATCGCCAATCCCACATAACTTACAGGAAAACTCTTGACAAATAAAAACATAATATTTCCCAGGGTTCCTCCCAGGATGATCGTATTTTCATAGCCGTAGAGATGAACCGCTGTTCCGGTTCGCTGGGTAAGCCTGGGAATTACATTGAGCATGGTAATAAAGGCAAACACCCCTGCCGATACGGTTAATCCAAAACTCAGCCCCAAAAAGCCCAGGAAGATATTTTCAATTAATGTCAATAGTCTTTCCCTCCCTCGATGCAGATTTGATCATCGCCTTATTCATCTGCTCCTCATAGGTTCGCATCTCCACCTGAATCGGTGTCGGATCATTTTTGATATCTCTTCTTTTAAAATGATTGTAGAACACTATGATACCAATCGGAATCCCGATGGCATAACAGATCTCCAGAACGGAGCCGCCGGTTTGCACCTCTCCGGTGAAAATCAAATAGATCTTTTCGAATACCCCCGATACATTTACATCCTCATTGAAGGTCATAATTGTAAATGCCGCCCCGAAAAACACGATGAACGCCACCAAAACTGCCTTGGTGTACTCCCAGGCTTTGGAAGGTTTTTTGCCCGTCTCACACTCCACGATAAAATCCTGTTCTCCCAGGTTTTCTATGGTCACATTCGGATAAACCCGGTGGATGGCCTCGTATACCTTGGTGATGGTGAACATCGTCAGTTTCTCACCGTCCGGGGGCAGTGTATAGAAGGGTTCCTTTTCCAACTTCTGCACCATGGTCGTGTTGGTACTGTACAGTGTGGCTACATCTTTTAACTTCAGATCCCGCTTTGTCACCGGAATATTTTGCTCTACTTTAATATAAAGAATATCTTCCATAAAATAATCTCCATTTCCATGCCATGCAGGTATTCATATCTTCCTCCACTTAGCTTTACTTTCATACCTACTATCCCCGAAAAAAACAAATCTATTCGTAACAAGGCAAATTAAAATCTCATATAATAATTTATAAAATAAAAAGTGGAGATCATGGTATGGCAATCAAGGTTTTTATCGACCAAGGACACAATCCTTACGGATTTAACGCCGGCGCGGAAGGTTTTGGTGCCAGAGAGCAGGATATCACCTATATCGTCGGCGCCTATCTTTCAAACATACTCGCCGCTGACTACCGCTTTGAAGTGGCAGTATCCCGCCAAACCCCTACCGAGATCCTGGGCTATGATACCAACTCCAGCCTCAGGGAGCGGGTGGATATGGCAAACACCTGGGGAGCGGACTATTTTATCAGCATTCATGTAAATTCCAATGTCAATCCAGCGATCAACGGCACGGAGGCATATGTATACGCAGAAGGAAGCCCCTCTTATTATCTGGGCACCGATATCGTTCAGGAGATCGTCCGCCGGGTGGGCACAAAAAATAACGGCATCTATGTGAGACCGTCATTGTATGTTCTGCGCCGGACACAGATGCCCTCCGTCCTCGTAGAACTCGCCTATATTTCAAATTATGAAGATTATATCCTGTTGACCACCATGCAATATCAGTTTGCTTATGGAATCTATGTGGGACTGCTGAATTATCTGGGGCTGCCACAACTGTAACAGTTTCCCATCCCCAACTCACAGGATGCAGCAAGGGGCTTTCGGTTAATACTGATGTTTACCCCCTTAACGATAATAGGAGCATCCCGTGGAATCCTGTGCTTTGCAGCACGATATTTTCCACGGGATATTCTTATTTCAGGTTTTTATTGTTTTTTAGGCCGAAGCCGCACTGTACGCTGACTTCCCAAAAACAATCCCCTGTATCTTTCTGTTATTGATAGCTTGTGCCGTATCCGAACGCACCTTCAATTCCACAGATTCTGGAAGCAAAGGCCGCCGCATCCGCAAGACTTTCTCTGATTGCCGCAGTCTGTTCTATGCCTTTCTTTGTGAGGTCTGTGTACCCGATCAGGAACGATGCGATCAGGGAATCACCTGCGCCCATCGTATCGACTACCTTTTCGATCGGAACTGCCGGCTGTTCATAGTATTCCTGCCCGTCATAGAGAATGCAGCCCTTAGAGCCACGGGATGCCGTTGCAAGCTTCGCGCCGCCGTCCACCATCATTTTAAGGTGTGCCCTTACCTCCTCGTCGTCCCCGTCAAAAGAACAGAATGCGTAAGTCACATGCGGAAGAATTTCTTTATAATATTCCTGTGTGGAATCATCTGAAAAGTCAAAGGACACCGGCACGCCTGCCTCCCTGATTTTGTGCAGTTCCTTTTCCGTAAAACAGTAATTTCCTGTATGCACAAGATCAAACTGCCGGATATATTCGATATCGAAACGGTCCAGGATAAACGGTGTCTTTCCGCGGATTCCGCCGTCATTCCATCCGACAAATACACGCTCTCCGTCTACAAGACTCACACGTGACCATCCGTTCTCACCTTCTAACTGTTCACATTTCACAGTCTCGATTTTGACCTTTTTAAGCACATCAATTACATATTCTGCATTTGTGTCGTTCCCGAAGTATCCCATATAAGCGGAGCGCTCTACTCCGAACATCTTTGCATAAACACATAGGTTCACGCAGTTTCCTCCCGGATACATAGTCTTGATATGATCGTACTGATCTACCACATTATCTCCAAACCCCAAAATATTTACATTATATTCCGCCACCATTCTTCTCCTTTCTGAATTCTGATTAATATTCCACAACACCCATATATCTTCTCATGTCAAGCGGATGTCTTCTCTTGTCCTGAAGTCCTGTGCGGTACGCAACAGACATTGCATAAAATACCATCGGACAGAAATACTCATTCACACTTGCATCAATTGCGTCAATTCCAAGCTCCACAGCATCAATCACTTCATATTTTTTTCCATACTTCTGAAGGAATGCGAGTGCTCTCTCATCCATTACTCTCGCTGCCCCCGTGCCCATCAACAGAATATAGAGATGGTCTTCATCCGTACACTCAAAGGGGCCGTGGAAATATTCTCCTGAGTGCAGATAGCAGCAGTCCATCCACTGCATCTCCTGCAGGGAGCAGATGGCAAATCCATAAGCCTGTGAGTAGGAAGCGCCGGAACCCATTATATAAAGAAACGGCTCTTCAAAGTATTGTTCGGCAAACACCCAGGTACGATTCTTTACTTTCTCCACAGCTGTACGCACAATACCGTCCGCTTTTTCCAGGCCGTCAAGGACTGCGTCGTATTTCGCATAGGAAGGCTCCTGAAACTTCATCAGCTCATTGAGAACACGCATTACGATCCCCTGTGGCCGGTCTTTCTCATTCGTATCATCCTCCCAACCATACACGACCGGATTCATTTCTTCCCTCGCACAGATGGAATCTGGATTGTGTGTCATTGTAATAATCGCCGCTCCGCGTTCTTTTGCCAGTTTCGCAGCTTCTACCGTCTCACCCGTATTTCCTCCGTGTGAACACAGAATCACAAGCGCGCCCTTCTTTAAGAATCTGGAAGGAGACACAATGAGTTCTTTTGCCGTAATCCAATGAGAGTGCATCGTCTCTGATTCTGCATTGATAAAATAATATCCAGGATAAAGATCCACCAAAGAGCCTCCGCATGCCGTAAGAAATACATCATGAATGCTTCCCTGCTCCTCATAGATTTTTTTAATTAATTCTTCTGGTCTGTTCATTTCTTCTTCTCCTATTCCTTTATTATTTGATTATTTTGGTTCACCTATAACCTCCACATAAATTTTCCGCTTTTGCGGTCCGTCAAAATCCACCAGGTAAATATCCTGCGCACCTCCGCATACAATTTTTCCGTCAATCACCGGGAACATACATGAATTTCCGCATACCAGGCTTTTCAAATGCCCCTGGGAATTATTTCCGGTTGCTCCGTAAGAAGGCAGAAAATGCGCATGTGCATAATCCGCATCAAGCGGCGCCATCTTTTCCAGCATATCGCTGATATCCTTCTCCACGCAGTGGAGCGCTTCATTTACTATAATTCCGGTTGTCGTATGGGCTGTTATCACCGCTGCAAGCCCGTCCCTGACACCGCTCGTCTCTACAATCCGGTGTACATCCTCCGTGATCAGCATATACTCTTCCGGTTTATGACTCATTCGTTCTATTATTTCAAGCTTTACCATACGTCTGCTCCATTCCCAGAAATCTGACTGCATTACCGCCAAGAATGTCTTCTTTTACTTCCTTTATGATGGGAAGCTTTTCAATTGCCCTGCGTATTTTAAATGCACGGAATCTCGGCGTGTTGGATGCAAACAAAATCTGTTTTGCAAAAGCCCTCTCTGCCCAGCGCGCCCCCATATCCTCCGTAAACAGCCGGTGAATCGACTCTTCCGGGGAATCCAGATAGAGGACAGATGTGTCTGTATATACATTTGGATATTTCAGCATCAGCATACACATTTCCCGTACCCAGGGCCATGCGAAATGCGCAAGGCAGCATCGTAAAGCCGGATACCGGATAAAAACTTCTTCAAATTCCAACGGATGACTATACTTTGCTGGCGTATCCGGCTCCCAGGAAGTCCCCGCATGAAAAATAATGGGCTTATCCTTCTTCTCACACAATTTATAAATGGGCTGCAGCTCTTTATCCATCGGATGAAATTTCTGCTTTGACGGATTCAGTTTCAGGCCTTTCAAGCCTAATTCCGTAAATGCTTTTTCGAGCACTTCCAGTGCATCTTCCCGATGAGGGTCCACGGATGCGAATCCAATCAGTCGGTCAGGCTCCAGCTCCACGAGCTTTGCAACCTGCTCATTTGTCACCACATATCCCCCTGCTGTCGTACTGACGTCAAGCGGCAGTAGCACTTCTTTGTCAATTTTCCCATAATCCATCTCCGCAAACGCTTCCTCAAAGCTCATCGGTCCCTGCTTCCAGACCCCGAAAGTATCCTCACGGAAAACCAGTTCCTCTTCGTCACCACAGATATCTTTATAAAATACCGGATGCACATGCATATCTATAACCATTTTTTCCTCTCATTCCGCCGCAGAAACGGCTTTCCAACTTAATAAGGCTCAAATCTTGCGACAACCTCTGCTGAAATCCGTGCGCCCTTTTCCATACACACAGGAATCGTACTGTCCGTCATAAGTCCATATGTGAAGCCCGCAATATAGCTGTCTCCGGCGCCTACCGTATTCACAACATCCGCTTTATGGATTCCCATGCAGTAAAACTTATCGCCGTCATAGGAAATGCTTCCGTTCTCTCCCATCGTCGCTGTCACAACTGCCGGACCTTGCGCCTTTATTTCCTTCATCCACGCCTTCAACGCTTCCTCATCTTCCTCATCCGTCGAGAAAAAAACATAATCCACATTCGGGAAAATATCCATGCAATGATACTCAGGATCCTTTGTGAATACGGAGAAATCCATCACAATTTTCACCCCCTGCTCATGCCATCCCCTTAAATGCTCCAACACTCCTCCGAACAGATCCGTGTGCAGATAGTCAAATCCGGCTGCATACTCATACTGATCCCGCGTGATATGGTAATCTTCCATCACACCGGAAATCTCCTGCATGTGCACGCGGTCCACACCGTTTTTCAATGCCATCAACATCTGGCAGGTTCTGCCTTTTCTGACCTCAAGATGCGAAACCTCGATGCCCTCTTCTGTCAGCCTCTTCTTCATTTCCTGTCCGTACGCGTCATTTCCAACCGCGCTTACCACCGCCGTAGGAACGCCGAGCCTTGCCAGATGAATTCCCCAGTCAATCCCGTTTCCAGTCGGATACCATTTCTTCAGATTTTCATATACATCCACACAACTGAAACCTACTGCCACCGCTCTTTTCATCACAGCCTCCTAAAAGTAAATTTTTACACCTATGCCAGACCGGCTGAAATTGTACAAAATACAATTGCAAGAACCGTCATAATCAGAAATACCTTCCAGATGGTCTTCCACCACTGTCCGAAGGAAATCCTACAGATTGCAAGACCTGCTACCGTTGTTCCCGCTACCGGGCTCATCAGATTCGTAAGCTGGTTCGCATACTGTAAAACCGTTACCGCCGCTTCCGGATTGACTCCGTGAAGGTCACAAAGCGGTGCCATAACCGGCATGGAAAGAGCCGCCAGACCCGATGAAGACGGCACCAGGAGTGTGAGAATGGTCTGTACCACATACATCACGCCCACAAACATTGCATTGCTTGAACTTGCGATCATATTGCTGAGTGCATTTAAGATTGTATCGATGATCATTCCGTCCTGGGCAATTACCATAATTCCGCTACAGAATCCGATTACCATCGCCGCAAATGCGATATCCTTTACACCGGTAAGGAACTCTTCTGCAATCTCCTTCTGATTAAGTCCGCCGAATATCCCCATCAGAATGCCCATCCCAAAGAAGCACATGGACAACTCATTCATATACCAGCCGAATTTCACAAGTCCAACGACCACGAGAACCATCCCGATCACAAAAGTTGACAGCACCAGTTTCTGGCGGAACGTAATATCCTTTTCAAAATCGATTTCCGACGCCATCTCTTTTTTCTTTGCAATATCATCCTGATAGGTGATGGACTTTTCCGGGTCTTTTTTTATCTTCATGGCACGCCATGTGACAAATGCGATGACCACTGCCATCATAACCACCCACTGTATCATTCGGAAACCGAGCTGCGGATTTCCCTGAATTCCTGCGATTCCCTGTGCCACAAGCACGCAAAACGGGTTGATGGTCGATGCAGCATAACCGACGGTTGCTGAGAGGCACACGGTCATGAATGTCGTCATTGAATCATACCCCATCGCAAACATAACTGGCATAATCAGCAGGTAAAACGGCACCAGCTCATCCGACATTCCGAAAGTACTTCCACCAAGACCAAACAGCAGCATCAAAATCGGAATAATTAGGATTTTCTTCTTTCCAAGCTTTTTTACGATTTTCTGAATCCCCATATTCAGCGCATTTGTTTTCGCCATGATCTGGAATACGCCGCCGATAATGAATACAAACGCCAGAACCTCGATCGCCGACTGTATGCCCCGTCCGGGCGCCATCAGTATCTCCGGTACTCCCTGTCTTAAATCGGTTCCGTCCTCCAGAATCTTTTCTGTCGTATGGTATGTGCCGTCTACGGCTACGCTTCTCTCACCTGTCGATGTCTCCATAATCGTCCGGTCAAATTCACCGCTTGGAAGAATCCATGTCAGGACTGCAACCACGATGATCAGAAAAAAGATCAATGTAAGTACATGCGGCATGTGAAGTTTGAATTTTTTCTTTTTTTCCATATTCTCATCCTTTCCTTGTGTAAACAATTTTTCCATCCATAACCGTCATCACGGTTTCTGCCTCTTTCGCTTCCTTTTTGTCAACGGTCAGAAGATTCCGGTCAAATACCGCAATATCCGCATACTTTCCTTCCTCCAGCGTGCCAATCCGGCTGTCCATGCCAAGGTTCTTCTGTCCGCCGATCGTCCATGCCTTCAAAAGCTCGGAAACTGTGATCGTATTTTCCGCCTGGAACGGTTCTTCCCTTCCGTCCATATAACCCCCGCAGGAATAGTAAACTGATTCCGGTACACTTGTGATCAGGAGTGGCAGATCCGTCGCACCGCTTAAGTTCATTCCGCAGTCCTGCATTTTCCGGCGATTCCAGTAATTTCTACCTCTTACCGCCCCGATCGTCTTTTCAATATTCTCTGTCAGCACCCCAGCAGGATCCAGTGACATGATCTGAAAGTAAAGCTCCGCCGTCACTCCCATTGCACCAAGCCTCTCAAGATCATCCGGGTCCGTAAATTCCATGTCCGTAATCGCATGACGGTTCACCAGCTTTCCATTCTCTTTCCGGCATTTTTCGTAAATATCCGTGATCTTTCCTACCGCCCCATCGCCCTGTGCGTGCAACGTCCAACGGAAGCCTTCCTGATCTGCCGCAAGAACATCCGCTTCTATCTCTTGATACGGAACCTCAAAGCTGCAGGTAAATGCCTCATTCTCGTAAGGTTCCTTCAGATCACCTTTATATGCGGCAATCGTACCATCCGTCATCCTGTTAAATCCACTGAACCGGACTTTATCCCCTGTAAATAAATCACGCATTCTTCTGGCATATTCCAGGTTCATTTTCTCCCCCACCGGCTGTGACATAAAGAAGATACGCAGATGCAGCTTTTCGGAATCTTCCATCTCCTTTAAGAAATCCGTAAATCCGTAAAAATCATCAAATCCCATTTCCTTTAGCGTGGTAACACCCCTTGCATTCATTATGTCCATATATGCCGAAAACTCCTGTCTGATAAAATCACGGTCATTGAGATATTCCCGCATAATGCGGTAGTAACTTTCTGGATAACATTCTTCCGGCGTAAACTGATAAACTTCACGGGCTTTCCGGTTCATGATGCAGGTCGACCTGTCCGCCGCAAAAAGGATTACCGGCCTTTCAGAATAATTTTCCTCAAGCATCCTCTCACCGTCCTGCCGGCTCCACTGTCCGGGGTCCCACCCATGTCCGAACAGTGCCCCTGCAGGATGCTTCTCTTCTTCATAAACTTTCAGGACCTCCAGTCCTTCCTCACTGCTTCGCACCTTTGATACATCCGCGCCGATATGAAACACCACATATCCGGTAAAAAATGTATGTGTATCGGTGATTCCCGGCATTACAAGCTCTTCTTCAAACTGAAAAACCTGCTGTGCATCATCAAGAATCTTCTGCTCCGGCTTTCCTGTCCCCACCTTTGCAATCACATGATCTTTCAGGCACAAATACCCCTCATACGCTTCGTCTCCTACACTGTCAAACAGATTTTTGGCTGCTATCACCATCGAATACTGTTTACCCATCTTTCCTCCTCCTTTCTTGAAATGATTATATCATAATATAACGTCATAATACAATATGACCTTTTCTTCTGACAAAAGGTTTGTAAATAGTCCATATCTTTGCAAATTTGATTTTAGAAAAAGTGCACAAAAAAAGAGCCCAAAATTCCGATTTCTGGTATTATTTCTTCCAAAAAAATCAAATTTTGAAGCTCTTATCTTTGTTTGATATAACCTTTCAGATCGATATCCGGTAGCGCGAACCTGCTATAATTTCATAACTGATATAAAGCGGATTTTCTTCATCGTCATTCATATAACTGATCAGAATCATCACAGGTTCTCCCGTGTTCATCCGAAGATGCTCCACTATGGACTGTGACGCCATGCTGACCTCTATCGTGCTGCGCCCTTTCTCGGATTCGGATACCTGGTAATCTTCATGCAGAAGCCGGAAAAGGGAACCGTTTTCCAACTTCTGCACCTGCAGATTGGGAACGCGGATTACCGGAATGTAAATATGCTCGTATATGATCGGCAGATCATCTGCGGACAATACACGCTCAATATGATAGAGTGTCTGGTCACCGGACAGCTGCAGAAATTCGTTCTGCCAGTCCTCCGCTTCCATAAAATGCCATGACAGCACATGAGAAGACGGTTTGCGGCCGTTCGCGCGACACGATTCCGAGAAGCTCATATTATTGTCTTTCTCAAACATGCGGAAAATTTTCGGTGCTTCCACAAAAGTCCCCTTCCCCTGACGCTTTACTAAAACACCCTGTGCACACAACTCTTCAATTGTCCGCCGTACCGTAATCCGGCTCACCTGATATTTTTCCGACAGTTCTGTCTCTGTCGGTATCTGATCCCCGGCCTTATACAACCCGCTCTGGATCATATCTTTTAATTCTTTCATTAACTGTGCATACAATGGCTGTTGCGATTTTTTGTCAAGACTCATATCTTACGGCTCTCCTTTGATCAAACGATATAACATAATATAACATATTTTATCATTTTTCACAACATTATCCACCTAGGCCGACGGCACCAATATGAACCCTGCCTCCGCCTTGTGATAGCAACGGCTTTATCTTTATGCCTAAAAGCTTTCGTAAAGTTTAAGCATGTCATCACAATAGTCCCTGTCACATCCATAATACTGTCCATCAATGATAATATCTTCAAGTAGCATCAAATGATTTTTATCATTATTTTCATGATATATAACGATTGAAAAAACGAAACCATCTGATTCCGGTCGAGGCTTTTTCTTTAATTTCATTGAATCAAGTATATCAGTAAACTTTTTAATATCTTCATTTCCCGTCAACGTGACGCAATCATCAGTTAACCATATTTCAACTTTAGTTATCATATCAAAATCAATAATGTCCGCCACACGTATACTTCTATTCCTCCATACAAAAAAAGATATACAAAGGACAATGACAAAGACAATACATAGCCAACTCAAATTTTTTTTCATTATCCATCCTCCATCGACATTTCTATAAAAATTGTTCTACAGTATCTAATATCTTGAAACGGAATACGTCCATACATCTGTATTTGTAGCGCCATTTACTTCTTTTGAAGTTACAAAAATCTGAGTTACAAGCTACAAATATATAATAACATATAATTACAATTTTGTAAATTTCTTATAGATTTATGAAAGAAATTTGTCTGTCTATTCATAGCCTCCAGTTTCATTTTATAGGCAAATGCTTTTTCTGACGGAAGTATCTTTTCTCTTTGCAGATTCGAATCTGCCATGACAAGTATGGCTTCATCATCTGTCAGATTGCGGATCAAACATGGCCTTATGGTCTGCTAATTCACTCGCCATCCTCCGATTCCCTCCATCTGTGTAACAGGGTAACGGAAAAGCTGTCTGTATCCGTCCTTCCCAAAGAAGTCCCTTGTGGATTAGAATCTACAAGCGGCACCTTCTGTCCCTTATTTGCTAGTCCAACACCTAGGTTCTCAATAGTAGTGGTTTTACCAGTCCCGCCTTTCTGATTTGCGATAGCAATTACCTTGCATTTTTTCACTGCGGTTTCCCTCCTTCCCAAAAATAAAAAAACACTCTGTATAAAACAGAATGGTTATGTTGAAATTGGGACGATAAAAAGCCAATGGATTCTTGTCTTGAAACCATCGGCTATGTAAAAATCCTCTTTCATGCTTATATTTTATTTACTTAATTATGCTTCGTTTATTTTCCCATTTAATTAGTAATAACTGCTATGGTCACAGGATGAAAATCTTTATGTGTTCCGTAATTAACTGCATTTTGATTTACAGTCACATTTCATCTGTAACCCAGTTTTCTTGATCTGCTTTAAAATAAAACTATGCAAAAAAGTCCTATAACATTAAATTTACAGGACTTTCGGACAACTGCTTTTTAGTTGTCTAGCTCCCCGAGTTGGGCTCGAACCAACAACCCCACGGTTAACAGCCGTGTGCTCTACCATTGAGCTATCGAGGATTATTTAATTTTTGCTCTGTTTTCTTCGGTGTGCGACCGTGTCGTTGCACTACCATTGAGCTATCGAGGATTACAGGTTTCCTTAACTCTCTTACCTTTTATGG
>CANRYS010000012.1 GCA_947644305.1 uncultured Roseburia sp. | reverse complement strand
CAGACAGAGCCTTGGATTGGTGGCTTAACCAGTCCAGGAAAATGTCCGCACCCCCATTTTCCAATATTTTTTACCTTTAATATGTTGACTTTATTTATATAATAACTTATACTTTTCATACAACATCAAATAAATCGGAAAGGAGGTGAGCTTGTGAGAATAGAACGCATCAATGATAATCAGATTCGCTGCACCCTAAGTAAACACGATCTGATCGAGCGTCATTTAAAAATCAGTGAATTGGCATACGGCTCTGACAAAGCAAAAGAGCTTTTTCGAGATATGATGGAACAGGCAAACATGGATTTCGGATTTGAAGCAGATGATATTCCTCTTATGATCGAAGCTATCCCTACCTCTAAAGAGTCCATTGTACTTGTGATCACCAAGGTGGAGGATCCAGAAGAATTTGAAGAAAAATTTTCTAGATTTGGAAATATTGCAGATAGATATGAAGACGATTCTGATGAAGTGGAGGAATATTACGGTGATGACTCCGAAGAATTACCAGAAGATGATTATCATGGAGACCTGATTAATTGTTTTGAACAGTTAAATGATATTATCGAAAATGCTTCCGAATCTGATCATGGCACAGAGTTTGTTCCTCTTCATGAGATTTTGAAAAAGAACAAAAAAAAGAAAGCTGCTGCTGAATCAGAGAATAGACAGATTCCGCTGGAGTTTGGAAGGTTATATTCTTTTTCATCTCTAAACTTTGCTGTAGGCGCTTCAAAAGCTATTTACCGTTTCTACACGGGAAAAAACAGCATGTGGAAAGATGAGGATACCTGCAGATACTACCTGCTTCTAAATCGGCATGATGGCAAACTGCCCTTTGACCGGATCTGCTCCATCGTGAGTGAATTCGGAAAAAAAGAAGCACTGACCTACGCCACACAAGATTTCTTCAATGAACATTACAAGTTGATCCTAAAGGATGATGCAATTACCCGTCTGTCATTGCTTTGATCTGGGTGCATAATTGCCCTTTAGCGTATTTACAAAAAGACAGCCACTTTTTCTACTTTGGAAAAACGGCTGTCTTTTACAATTTGTCTGTTGAACAGCGGCATTTGCATTTATACACTTGCTTTATTTGCCAGATATTCATTTATTTTAGATACTAACTCATCACAGTCGATGCCATGAACCATAGCTGCTTCTTCCAGACTTTCGCCCTGAGAAGCAGGACACCCTACACAATGCATACCAGATGCCATGAGAATAGCAGCAATTGTCTGATCCTTCGTAAGAATTTCACCGATAAGCATGTCCTTCGTAACTTCCATCATCTCTGATCCTCCTTTCAAAAACAGTACCACTTCGATTATATTCACTTGACGCACAAATGTCAAGCTAGTACAACGAATAAAAAAATGTGCTAACTTTAGTATGTACAAAACCTATTGGGTTCAGTCAAATTTTACTTGTATTTTTCCTCAATTTGTATTAGAATGATGGTATCTACTAGAAAAGGAGGATATTATCATGGCATACACTATTACAGATGCTTGCATCAGTTGTGGTTCTTGTGCAGCTGACTGCCCTGCTGGAGCAATTTCAGAAGGTTCTGCACATTTCGAGATCGATGCTGATGCATGTTTGGATTGTGGAGCATGTGCTTCTACATGTCCTACAGGCGCTATTGAGAACTAATACAGTGTTACATACAAACTGTATTTTTCTTATAGCGGTTTACTGCGTAAATAAAACAGACAGGATTTATTCTAACGAATATCCTGTCTGTTTTATTTATGCGATAAATGATCATCAAAGCCGCTTCAGAAGCTCTTCCCGCTGCTCTTCAAATCCTGGTTTGCCAAGAAGGGCAAACATATTTTTCTTGTAGCTCTCCACTCCCGGCTGATTGAAGGGATTCACTCCAAGAATATAACCACTCACTCCACAGGCAAACTCAAAGAAATAAAACAGCTCTCCCAGATAAAATTCGTTCTGCTCCGGTACACGGATCACGAGATTTGGTACATTTCCGTCCGTATGAGCCAATTGAGTTCCTTTCATGGCATTCTTATTTACAAAATCCAAAGTCTTGCCTGCGAGATAATTCAGACCATCCAGATCTACCGGCTCTTCCTTCAAGGTAATATCCATCGCTGGGCTCTCCAGTTCCATTACCGTCTCAAACATGATACGGGACCCATCCTGAATAAACTGTCCCATCGAATGGAGGTCCGTAGTCAGATCCACGCTGGCAGGAAAAATACCCTTCTGATCTTTTCCTTCACTCTCTCCATACAACTGTTTCCACCACTCACTCACATAATGGAAGAATGGTTCATAATTCGCGAGAACCTCTACAGATTTTCCCTTTCTAAGAAGGATATTCCGAATCGCCGCATACAATACTGAATTATTTTCACTCACCGGGCTCTCCAGACAGAGCTTTCTCATGCTCTGTGCCCCCTCCATCAACAGATCCAGATCCGCGCCGCTCACTGCGATTGGAAGCAACCCTACGGCTGTCAATACGGAAAAACGTCCTCCCACATCATCAGGCACTACAAAACTCTCATAGCCCTCTTCTGTGGCAAGATTTTTCAGTGCCCCCTTTGCCTTATCCGTGGTAGCATAAATGCGTTTTGCGGCCTCTTCCTTACCATATTTATTCTCAAGCATTTCCTTAAACACACGGAAAGCAATCGCCGGCTCCGTGGTCGTCCCTGATTTACTGATGATGTTGACAGAAAAATCCCGATCCCCAATGGTTTCGATCAACTGAGACAGATATGTTCCGCTGATACTATTTCCTGCATAATAAATCTCAGGTGTCTTACGCACTGACTTGTCCACACAGTTATAAAATCCATGTCTTAAAAATTCGATGGCAGCCCTAGCACCGAGATAGGAGCCCCCGATACCGATCACAACAAGAACCTCTGAGTCAGACTGAATCTTCTGTGCCGCCTTCTTGATCCTGTCAAATTCATCCTTATCATAATCTACCGGAAGATCAATCCATCCAAGAAAATCATTTCCGGCACCACTTTTACTCACCAGAGTTTCTTTCGCTGCTGCCGCAATATCAGCCATAGATTTTACTTCATCATCG
Source organism: uncultured Roseburia sp. (assembly GCA_947644305.1). Taxonomy (GTDB): domain Bacteria; phylum Bacillota; class Clostridia; order Lachnospirales; family Lachnospiraceae; genus Eubacterium_F. The sequence continues at coordinate 109,696 of CANRYS010000012.1, read as the reverse complement.
CTGATAAACTTTTTTGCCAGTGAATAATCAAATGTAACATGCTTGTTCATATTTCGCCCCTTTCTTTTCACTTCGAGAAATAAACTTTTGAATTAGCACATTGTGCCAATCTGATAACTTCATTATATCAAACCGGCTGCCAAAACACAAGTCCAACCCAGCCTTGCAACACAACTTAGCGCTGCATTAGACCATATACTCTTTCAATACTTCCTCGATCACAGCCTCTTCTTCTTTTGTAAATTCAATTTTAACAGGAGGCTCCTCTTCCTGTTTCATAGACAACAGTTCTTCAAGCTGCGCCCTCTCCTCTTCAAAATACTCTCTATGGTATTCTTCCATCTCTTCATGCTTAAATACCTGGTTTTCCAGTCTCGGTTTATAGATGTTTTCCAGGTAATCCCGCACCTCTACCAGCAATCTTTTCCTTCGAAACCGAAGATTTAAACAGATGTCTTCCAGAATAATAATTCCACATATTGCAATTCCCACAAACAGAAATTCCATCATCATTCTGCGGTCACTGTCCAGAACTGCTATGTACAAATTAGCAAGAAGACTTGTCAGAAGCGTAATTCCAAACATGACATCCCCCAGAACCTCCCAGGTATAGAGATGAACACCTGCTGCCCGGTACGAATTTAGATACTTGTCCACAAAAATTTCAACATTTTCAACTCCCATTTTTAGTTGATAGCATGTCTCAAATTTTTTTAGCAGCATTTTCATCAGCGGATGTTCCGATTTTCCCATCTGCCCGGCGGCCCGGATTAGTCTTCGGTACATTCTGCTCACAAATAGCTTGATCACAAAACACAAAAATCCAAATCCAATAATCAAATACATTACATCTCTCATATCATACCTCACTTCCTGATAATTACAATTATCTGCCTTTTGGCACGAATTGTGACAGGAACGGCGGCACCGTCCTTTTGTACAGTATATCAGATCCCTGATATTCCTGTACAGATACCGCTGATATAATATGACATTTTCGTATGACAGGAAACGACAAGCTTTTACTTTATTCTTACTTCATCTATGATATCCGCTACTTTTGCCACTGCATTGTGCTGGTCACTCGCTTCCATAGAATGAATATATTCCTTCCTGCCCTCATATACTTTTTTCACTGCCTCCAAAAGCCGGTCACTGGTAAGCTCCTCTTCCTGAATCACATAACTAAAGCCTTGCTTTTCAAAAGATTCTGCATTTAGAATCTGGTCTCCTCTGCTTGCCTCCATTGACAAAGGGATCAATATATTAGGCTTGTGAAGCGCCAGCAGCTCACAGATCGCATTGGCGCCGGCCCGGGAAATAACAAGATCCGCTGCATCCAGAAGATCGCATAATTCTTTTTGGATATATTCAAACTGAACATATCCTTCTGTCCCTTTTAATGCCTCATCTACCTTATCCTTTCCGCACAGATGAATCACTTGATAATCCTTCAGCAATTCAGGAAGAATATCCCGGACAGCCTCATTGACCCGGACGGAGCCAAGGCTCCCACCGATCACAAGAATCACCGGTTTTCCAGAAGAAAAACCACAAAAATCAAGCCCCTTTAAGCGATTGCCAGAAAACAGTTCTTTTCGAATCGGAGATCCTGTAAGAAACGCTTTTTCCTCTGGCAGATGCGAAAGTGTCTCTGGAAAGTTGGCACAAATTGCCGTTGCCGACGGCAGACAAAGGCGGTTGGCAAGCCCCGGTGAGATATCGGATTCATGAAGAACACAGGGTACCTTCTTCCTCTTTGCCGCCATGACAACCGGAACTGTCACAAATCCACCCTTTGAAAAGATAACATCTGGTTTTATTTTTTTTATGATCCTGGCAGCCTCTACATAACCTTTTAATATTCTGGCCGGATCTGTAAAATTTTTCACATCAAAATATCTGCGCAGTTTTCCTGAAGATATTCCATAGTACGGAATATCAAACTCCGCCATCAGTTTCGTCTCGATCCCGTCTTTGGAACCAATGTAATGAATCTCATATCCCCGTTTCCGGAGTTCAGGGATCAAAGCAATATTCGGCGTCACATGCCCCGCTGTCCCCCCACCGGTCAGTATAATTTTCTTCAATCTTATCGATCCCCCAGTTATAAATTCTTTTTAATCTCGTCTGCTACAGCCTGAAGATCTGGAGTTTCCCCCGCTTTCCACATAATAGTTACACCATCTCCATAATATCGTGGAACTACATGTACATGTAGATGAAATACGGTCTGTCCAGCCGCCTCTCCGTTATTTTGCAGAATGTTCACCCCGTCACAGTGATAAGTCTTCATCACTGCAGTTGCAATCTTTTTGGCAATAGGAAATACCTTAGACGCCTCTGCCTCATCCAGCTCAAAAATATTCGCAGCATGCTTTTTAGGTAAGATAATCACATGTCCCCTAGCGGCCGGATTTACATCTAAGATTGCTCGAAAGTCTTCATCTTCATACACCGCTGTGGAGGGAATCTCTCCTGCTATGATTTTACAAAAAATACAATTTTCATCTGCCATCTGAATCTACCTCTCTTTACATCAATTTACTCAAAACGGAACACAGTATCAAAATTTCTCAACACCTTAAAATTGCCCTGAGCGGATAATTCTCCTGACATAAAAGCATTTTGAAATGGTTTTGTACCAGCCAGAATATCATTGAACACCGCACTTTTGGTCTTCGCTGTTACATCTGGATTCTGTACACTTCCAAAATAGCAGTTTAAATGATCATTGTCCACCTCTATGACAAGGCTCCTATTTTCATCTGTCAGATCGATCTGAAATACTGCCTGCATATCATCCATCGGCACAAAATGCGATTTTAGCTCCGAAATATAACGGTCTGGATTTTCATCTCCATCCAGCATTTCCTTAAACAGGTTTGCCAGTTCCTCGATATCTTCCTTCTGCTTTTTAACATAATGATCATTGGATACGTAAGCTGAGAGCTGTTCGCTTTCCTGGGGCGTCAAAGAAAGGGTATTGCTCCGCAGCACCGTTTTTTTGACCTGATAACTACTGCTGGGAAAAGCCACCATTTTCTTTGAGATAGTACGGTAAAAATTCTCCGCACATTTTTCAATCATCAGATTATAGTCTGGATTTGTCTCAAATTCCACATGGTTATCCACATAGGCACATACTCCCTCACAGGGTACGCCGCCAAGCAGCTCCCACGCCTTAATCAGCGTAGTCTGAGCCTCTCTCTCCCCATAGGTCGTCGCCATAACCACGGGAAGCATATAGATATGCTGTATGCTCTCTTTATCCCCGTAAAGCCAACAGGCATCCAAAAACTGCTGCAAGTATCCTCCGATCCCAAGCCACTCTATAGATGCCGCAAGAATCACACCATCCGCCTCTTTTAATGTCTTGGGCAATACCGAAATCCCGCTTTTATCCTCATATAAATTATATCTTTCCACATTTACACGAAGTTCATCCAGAACCTGCGAAATTTTATCAATGGTAAATAAGGTAGGATCATCTATGAGTCCGCGACCTCCATAATAAATATTAACGCGCATCACATCACCTGTTCCTTTCTTGTTGAAACTATTCTTTTGATCAAGTACATTCCGATACTGAGCACAACACCTGCTATAAAGCCGCCCGCATGTGCATATTCGTCAACCTCTGGATACAGCATCCCATAGTACAGGTTCAAGGCAACGTACGCTGTAAAACGAAGAATCTCCCTACGCAGATTATTTCTCCGGTTTACAATCAGCGTCACAATAAATGCCCCCATTACCCCATACACAGCACCGGAAGCACCGCAGGAAACGATCTGGGCATTCTGGTTCAAATGAGCTGACACAGATACAAATCCTGCGGCAATTCCCGAAACTAAATAAATACCTGCAAACCACAGTCTGCCAACGGCATTTTCCATCACATGTCCAAATATCACTAAGGATACCATGTTAAAAAACAGGTGCTCAATTCCAAAGTGAAGAAAGAAATGTGTGATAAGCCGATAATATTCATGCTCTCCAAAAAAAGCCGGCGCATACATGCCCCCTGCCTCGATCATATAATCAGGATCCAAAGTAGAACCGTTCCACTCTGTTATGAAAAACACTACAACATTTATAACTGTGATCAGCACTGTAACCAGCGGAAGCCTTTTCATTAAGGTGTTTTCTTGCAAATCGTAATCCTCCCGACTTGTCTTCCCAATCAAAATATGTTAGTATTGTAGCATATTTTAGAGCAATAGTCTACAAGACTATTGAGAAATGAGGAAAAGATGAAAATTACCGTCCACGGGACACCAGCAAATACTAAATCCATACTTGATCTGCTGGAAGATCAGGGGATTTCTCTGCCATGTAACTGCCACGGAGCGAATGCCTGCGGTGGAAAGCAGTATGAATTTCCCTGTACCCTGATTCCTCACAAGGATATAACGGTGACAGTTCACCCCAGAGAATCTTTTGGCGGCCTGGCTCTGCCCAAAGAACAAGACAAAGACCATCTTCCAGATACATTGCTCATCGATCTTGGCACAACAACTGTAGCGATGGTGTATTATAGTTCTTTACACAAAACGGTCTTTTATTCGGAGGTATTCCCCAATCCACAACTTCCTTTCGGGGCTGATGTGATCAGCCGCATCAAATATGATACAGAAGCCATTCACAAATATGAGTTGACGCACAAGATCTGTGAAACACTCTCACAACACTATAATTCCTTCCTGGCCTCCCATAAAAATGTATTCATTGAGACCTGTCTCATCGGTGGAAATACCACCATGGTCCACCTTCTTCTTGGCCTTTCCCTGGAGGGTATGACAGCCGCTCCCTTTACCCCTGTAGACGTTTCTCCTGGTAAACTTAGTTTCCGCCGAAACGACACCGAGATTCAGATTCTTCCGTGGTTATCTGCTTTTATCGGCGGTGATATAGTATCCGGTATGCTTTATCTGAATTTTGACAGTCGAAAGGATACCTGTCTTTTAGTGGATTTGGGTACCAATGGAGAATTGGCACTTGTCTATAATCAGAAGATTTACACGGCAGGAACGGCAGCCGGACCTGCCTTTGAAGGCGGTGGGCTCTCCTGCGGTACTCCGGCAGTCCCCGGCGCGATATCCGATGTTAGCCTCAGAAGGATGCTGCCACAGACCCAAACCATCGGCAACAAACTTCCAATCGGAATCTGTGGAAGTGGTGCCGTCAGCATCCTGTCCCAGCTTCTCACCTGCCGATACATGGATTCTTCTGGAATACTAACCGATAAATTCCCAGAGGATGGACTTATCCTCTCCCGGACATCTTCTGGACAAACGATCCGGTTTACGAGACAGGATGTTCGTCAAATGCAGTTGGCAGTAGCTGCTATTGGCGCCGGTATTGATACATTGTGTCATACCGCTGGTATTTCTGTAAATGACGTAGATCAGCTCTATCTCGCCGGGGGACTGGGCTACCATATAAACATCTCCAAAGCAGCCGCTTTCGGAATGTTTTCCGGCGTGGAATTAGATCATATCCATGCGGTGGGAAACAGCTGTCTTCTGGGTCTAGCATCGGTTTCTCACAGACCAGATGACCTTTCCCAGCGCATAGAAGACATTTGCCAAAAATCCCGGGAAGTCATTCTTGCCGATGATAATTATTTTCAAAAGCAATTTATCCGGCACATGACCTACGAATATAATTCTACCTTATAGTATATGGAAGAAATACCGATCATATCCCCATCTTCCAGGCGGCATCTCTCCCATGGAACCAGCCGCCTTCCGTTGACAAAGGTACCGTTGGTAGATTCCTGGTCAATCATAAATACTCCCTGCGCATCTGCCACAACTTTTACATGAATACGGCTGACCTCCCCTTCTCCGATAATTTCATCTGCCTTTGCCCCGTCTTTTCCAATAAAAAAAGGGCTTTTTCGTATTTTAATTTCCGGGCGGTGCCAATCCTGAGGAATCAGATTGACCATCCAGTTCCCTTCCTCTGTCTGCTCCAATGCGATGGTTTCATCGGTACAGGTACTGACTAATTGTATCGTATTATCCTTTGTTTCTTTTTCAGCTTCTCTCACTACTTTTCTTGTTTGGTCATGGTTTATTGACACTTTTTTATAATAGCAATATGCTGCTACCAGAAGAACGACCACCAGTATGCTGCTGCGCCTCAGATCAAGTCCTCCAGAAACGGGATCCTGTATAATTCCTGCCTGATACAAAATGATACCGATCACCACTGAAACAGCAGCAAAGACAACCCCTTTTCCCCATGGCTGCTCTGGTTTCTGTTCGGATTTCTTCTCCGCCTCTGGAAATACACGACAATGATTGTCATCTTCTAATGGCACTTCTCTTTTTTCCTTCCTTTCAACACTTCTTTCAGGAACTGCTCTTTTCCTGTTTTCATCCAAAAAAACAGACAATCTATTTAGATCAAAATGACTATCTCTGCTGAGGCGGTGAAGTCCATAAACCAAAAAAGCCAGTTCTTTGTCCTGATGATTCATTGTATCCATAAACTTTTCCAGTAGTCTAGAAATTCCTTCATTTACTTTCTTGCCATAGCCATCTAAATAGGGAATCTGAAGCTGCCGCTGTTTCTCATCCAAGAACATGCAATCACACTGCAAAAGCAGATTTTTTTCATCCAGAAAATACTCTTGACAACGGGTAAGAATCTGAACCAATTGTTCCAGCAGACCAGCAAACTGTTTCATATTCATGTTTCCCCTCTCAAAATACTCATTCAGGGAGATCATATCCCTTACCCGGTATAGGCACTGTCTCTCTTGATCTACATTATACAACTTTGCACCAAGAATCCCTTGGACAACATTATACTTAAGCATTTCACTCCCAAATCGACCAACTTCCCCCAGTTCATCAATTTGCAGGATTCGTCCCTCCAGCTCCTGTACCAATGTTATTCTCATTTTTTTCTTCCCCCTTTATCACTTCCACATCCCATAAAATATTGGGCGCTGATAACTTTTCATGGGATAGATCTATTCTCTTTCCCCCCTGTCCCGTCAAAAGTTCCTTTACAAATGGAAACTGAATGGTAAGTAGAAGCGAAACATCTGCTTCCACCGAAGTCAGCCCTTTTTTTACATGAACTCTTCCAATATCACATAACAGCAGTTTTTGCGACAAATACTTTTCCAATCCCTCTTTCAATTCTTCTTCTCTCACATCTGTTCCATTTTCTACTGCCATCTCTAAGTAGTGTTGTCCCAACGAATATGTCACTGTCCGGTCATGAACATATATGGATAGATAACAGATACTGAAAAGGATCCATATGGCGATACTGAATATAAACGCCGCCTCCACAGTAAAGGATGCCTTTTTCCACATCATATAAATATCTCCCATAGATAGGCTACACCAAAGCTAACACAGATAAAGGGCACAAAAGGCATGATATAGCTTCTCTTTACCTGGCGGAACACCATCAGTCCAGCTCCAACCGCTGCTGATAAAACGAGGGAAAAAAATAATAAAAATAGGTTTTCAAATATAGAAAGTACCATTCCGCACACCATTATAACAAAACCATCCCCCATTCCGATCTTTCCACATGTGAAATGACTGAGTAATAATACTAGTACTCCTGGCACAATTCCCAGTATCAGTTCCAACGAAACACCTTCATGGCAAAATTGAAAAATGCGGAATACCGCCAGAACACCACCTGTTAATAAAGTCACCCCAATATGTATCTCCTTTCGCCTTACATCATAAATTGACATTGCCAGCAAATATAGAAATAAAATACCGTATAAATATATCTTCATATTGTTTTCTCCCCCTTTTCTTAGCCTAACGATGCACATTTTGAACAGGGCAGCCTCCCGCCAACCTCGAAAAGCTTGATCTGGCGAATGTTTCTGGTTAGTTTTTGACATGCTCTGTTACTGTGAAACCGGTTTCCAAAATTGCAGACAAATACCTCTTGTTCCTTTTGGAAAATGCCCCCTCCACAGCGTTCACAGGCATAATATTTTCCTCCGTCCTCTCCTCTGAGATACTCTAAATCCTCGTACTTCACCTGAGAGATACTTAGTTTCAAATAGGTACATTCCAAGGTTCTATGATACACTTTTCCCGTCTCCGTCACATAAACGGTGGTATCTTTCTCCTGTAAATCCCCTTCTGCTCTTGTATTTACACCAGAAAATGTTCTCGTATGAAACTTCTCCGTAAAGTGAAAAGGAAAACGATGCAAAATAGGGAAGGGCAGACATACGCTATAATCAGCCACCAGCACAATGTCCTTTGTCGCCTCATTAAATCGGGACCGCAGCATACTGATTGAAATATCTTCCTGCAAATACCGATTCATTTTCATTGTCAGATATAAAGGGTCTGTAACAGCGCTCTTTTCACTGACGGCATATTCTACTGAAACTTCTCTTCCGGTTCTCACCAGCGCCCATTGGACCTCATCTTCATATAAAAGTAGCTGACATATGTAGATGACAGAAAGAGCAGCAAATATAAAGACAGGAAATACAAGAGACGCTTCCACTGTTAGAGATCCTCTTCTAAACTTTTTATTCAAATTTTCCTCCTTTTGGGCTCAAGGCGGCAAAGGGTATTCTATTGTTGTATGATTGGCAATTTTCTCCCTGTCAGGATATGATAGTATTATTTTTTTATAGAATACCCTCTCCCGCCTCGATAAAACCCATATTCTAAATGCCCTTATCGAGACGAAGTTTTTTGCGGTAAATAACCCGCATAAATTCTTGTGCCAGCACCCGACCGCTCCAGTTTGCGATTTAAAATCTTCTGTATAAAAGGCAGGCGAAAAAACTTTGTTTTCATAGAAAATGAACCCTGTACCTGAAATGACTCCACACATTTCCCCAGGGAAAAGCCCTTCAAATAATTATCCCGGATATTCCATTCCATAAGATCCATCATCCGCTGGCATGTAACAGTGCTTCCATTTCCAAGCAAAAATAACATCAGATAATGTTCATATGTAAAGTCATTTTTTCCGGCACGGGGAAGTTTTTTCACCTGATTCATGATATATTTCCTTCCCATAACAAATAAATCTGTGAACTTTACAACCAGATCTTTTTCTGCCTTTATAAGTGGAACATGCCTTTCCTGCAGAATGCCTGCTGTATCCACAAGGGCTTCTGACATTCCCCATAATATGATAAATAATGTCTGGGTAAGTCGCACTAACGGTTCCAGTCCAGTAAAACCCACCACAGCCAGCGCGGCCGCATACGCAATCTCACGTTTTGACGCAGAAGCAAACAAAATTCCTGTGTTGATCACAGTACGCATTAATACGATACGGTTAATGACCTGTTCTAAATTTTCCTTGTCACTTCCTCCCCCGCAGACGAGATACTCCCATTCATAATCCAGCCGTTTTTTCATCTCTCCTATGGATTGGATAGCCGTTGAAAAATACTTTTCCATATATTTCAGCAGCATAAAATCAGAAAGAGCAATCTGAGAGATGTCTTTAACCGCCCCTTGAAAATCCACGTTTTCTTCACTGGCAAAATCCTGTACTGCCTTTGTATAATCCCTGGATTTTTCCTGGCTGTCATACAATCTCTGGTACTGATCGGGACATCCTGTTTTTTTCTTAGACAACTTGTTGACGTCTTTTACAACAAGTTTTGTCAAACCGCCGGCGATCATCTGACTGAAGTAGTCAAAAGGATTCTCTCCACCCCCCTTTTCATTGATCCCAGTATAATCAAACACGATTCCAGATGTATCATATGCTTCCCACAGTTTTTTCAGAGAACCCAATTCTAACTCATCCGCAGGCTTCTGCAACATTCTCTTTGCATCTTCTAGCACCCTCAGATTGGAGGTCAGAATATTCCGTGCATCTGGTGATATTCCTAACGTTCCGGCCTTTTCCCCTAACCCTCTCAATATCCCAATGGCTTCTGTCGTCTTTTTCTGAACCTCAGAGATTTTTTTCACAAATCCGTCACGGTCTCCTTTTCCGTTAACAATGGCTTCCATCTCAGAATTTACATCCACTATATGTTCCTGGACTGCTTTCCACACAGAAGCTTCTGTAATTCCCAAACTTTCTGCTCTTTTTTCACTAGTACAGAACATCTTTACGAAATACTTTTTTCCATGCACTCCGCCCTCGGATACCGAAACGCCGTCGATGAGCTCCATTAGTGTTAATAATTTTGTATCTAGTTCCGCTGCCTGTTTCTCTTCCTTTGCCTTCTGTTCCAGCCCATCAGCAGAACTACCCAAAGATTTTGCCGAAGCCATGGCTTTTTGAAATACTTTGAATGCATCTGCTGCGATGACTCTCTTCATATAAGATGTGATCTGTTCTTTCAGCGCTCGACAGTCCTGGTCTCCGGCATATGTTTTTCCTTCTACCACAAGGTCTGTCAACGCCAGATCAAATAAATCTGTCCTCACGGGAAATATGCTTCCTGGCTCCAGCGTATCCGCTGCGTACTCCGCAATGCTTTTTTCAAAGGGTTTTCCCACATCTTCCAGAAGAAATAAACGATATTCCTGATAGAGCGGCAGGCTGTACTCCGTCAGGAGACTGTCGGCAGCAGACCTCAGGGTCCGCCTTCCGTGTACTTGGCATACCTTTCCCCGCCCGACTTCAACCATCGTTCCCAGAAGCGCTAGGATCACTACAAGTGTCAGTGAAAAAAATACGCTAATACTGGCTCTTCCGTACTTATTGCTACTTTCCATTAATGATACTCCCCGAATCCTTCTCAAATGTTTTGAACGCCTTTTCCACCACTGCTGTAATCTTATCTTTAAACAATAATACCAGCGCGATCAATACAACAAGGATTAATATAATCTCTACCACACCTATTCCATCTTCTTCTTTGCAAAATTCCATAATACATTTCATAACTCATTCCTCCTTATCAATCTTTACATTGTCATAAATGCTGGAACAAGAATGATCGCCATAACCACTCCCAGCATTAATATCATGGGAAGGAGCAGCTTCGTTCCCGCTGTTTCTCCCATTCTTTTAACTGTCTCCTTTCGTTTTTCAAAAGCTTCGGCTGCCACCAGTTCCAAAATAGCTGTCAGCCCCTCAGAGCCCTTTTGTATATTCTGATTAACCACAGAGGCAAATTTAAGATAGGGAAGCTGCCTGCAACGTTTTCCAAAAGCTTGGATTACCTCTGCTTCTGACACTCCATTTTTCATTTCTTGGCAGGACACACGGATCTCCTCATACACATAACGCCTGCCACCACCCTCCTCCAACCGTTTTTTATACTCGCCGGAAATCCTCTCAAAACAGCCCCGGATTGTAAGTCCCGCACTAAGCAGCAACAGAACTTTGTTGATCAGTTCGGGATAATCCAAAGCCAACTGTTCTTCTCGTAATTGAAGTTTTTGCTGCCTCTGATATTTCCATAACAATGGCAGTGCCGGTAATATCGCCAGAGAAAGAAAAAAGGCTGAATAATCTTTTTTCTTTTCTATATTTAGGTATTCCACCCTGTTCCCAGAAACCGTCTCAGGCAGGAGGATCTGCTTCGAATCCCTTTGTTGTTCCACCGCCTCTTGTACTCTCTCTTGGATCTCCGCCATAAGCACTTCTGTCTGTGGTACCGGAGTCTCCTCTGGAGACGGGTCCTGCTCCTCAACTGTCTTTAGCTCCACAGTAATCTCTTTTTCTACCGTATCTTCTCCAGACTGTGCCCGTACTCCAAAAGTTACAATATCTGCATTATTCTTGATGATCCGTCCATCCTGTATTACCTGCTCTGGCTCGTCCGCTACCATACAGATCAGTAGAAAGATGATGGATAGAATCACTGCTGCCAGTATCAGCATAATTCTCTGACACCATATTTCCTCCCATATTTTTTTCTTATCTTGACAACGATATAGGATCTCCACCGCTTCTTTCGTTCCTTTATCCTGATCCAGTATACGTTCCAGATGCAGTTTATGGATTAGTTGCCGAATATACGGATAGTACTTTTCCATCGCCTCACCTCATTTAAAGTTCTATTTTCATTATGTGCTGTCCCCAGAGAAAGGCTGCACCGTATACTGCTAATGCTCCTGTCATCACCATGCCTCCCGTCAGGTTGTTGTAGAGGGGATCTAGAAATCCCGGAGAGAAAATACGCAGATACAAAATCATAAGAAGAGGGACTGCGGTCATACACGCCGCCTCCATTTTTTTACCTGCCACCATTGTCTCGATCTCCCGGCGCACCTCTATCTTCTCTGCTATATTCGATGAGGTCTGGCGCATGATACGCACCAGATTTCCGCCAGTCCGTCTCGCTGTACCAAGAATCTCACTAAACATCATGATATCCTCTGCACCGCTTCTCATCGCCAATTCCTTCATCAGTGCTTCTACGGTTATTTTTAATTCCATCCGCCTCCTCATATGATCAAACTCTTTTCGAATGATATCATCCGAAGAATAAATTAGTTTCAGATCCTCGGCAGCCTCCCGCACCGAGTTCTCCAATGAATAACCCGCTGACAGTGCTGACACAAGACTCTCCATGGCATCCTTAAACTGAATGGTGAGCTGCCAGCGTCGTCGTTCCAAAAGAATTCTGCGATAATAATCCAGAAAAAGCAGTGCAGCCGGTACCGAGAGAATTCCGCAGAGCAGTATATTATTATAAAACAACATTAGCAAAACAAATCCCACACTTATTCCACATAAACCATACCGGACAAATTCCTTTTTCGTATATACATACTGATTATAATCAATCATATTTGTATTCCTGCCTTTGCACATTTATCGTCGTTGATCAATTTATGCTCTGTCCGTTTCATACTTCCTATGATGTTCCCCTCCTGCTCTCTTTCCTCACAAAATCGAAACAACGGATACATCCCTATCTTTCCCCTCTCACATTGTCCCACTTCACAGATCTCCAAAACCTTTCTGCTTTTGTCCCGCAGTCTGCCCAGATGAACGATGATATCTATCGCAGAGGCAATCTGTTGTCTTACAGCATCCAGTGGGATTTCCATTCCCATAAGCACCAATGTTTCAAGGCGGTTCAGCATATCTGCCGGACTGTTGGCATGACCTGTAGACAGACTTCCATCATGGCCAGTATTCATCGCTGTCAGCATGTCGATGGCAGTGGCATCCCGGATTTCCCCCACCACAATACGATCCGGCCGCATCCTCAAAGCACTTTTAATTAGATCTCGGATTGTTACCTGATTCTTTCCCTCTACATTGGCATTTCTCGCCTCCAGCCTCACCAGATTTTTCACTCTTTTGATCTGCAATTCCGCTGAATCTTCTATCGTGATAATTCTCTCATCCTCAGGTATATAATTGGATAAAATATTTAGAAAAGTGGTCTTTCCAGCGCCAGTTCCCCCGGAAATAAATATATTATATTTTGCCTCCACCAGTTTTCTTAGCACCTCCGCCGCCTCTTCTGTTAAGGCTCCCATATCCGTTAATTTACTCATGGTCAAAGGGTCCTTAGGAAACTTACGAATCGTGATAACAGGTCCTTCCAGCGCGATAGGCGGCATCACGATATTAACCCTGGATCCATCTGCCAGCCGCACATCCAGGATCGGACTAGTCTCATTTACGATGCGGTTGCCCTCAGAAGCGATCTGCTGCGCAATATCAGCAAGCCTCTCATGGGAGTCAAATACAAGTCCAGTCTCCATCATCCGTCCCTTCTGCTCGATGAATATATGTTCCGGTCCATTGACCATGATCTCTGTAATATTCTCATCCTCCAACAACTCCTGCAGTACATCTAAGCGTCTCATGGAATTATAAATATTGGTTCGCAGCTTTTTTCTGTCCCCAAAACGCAGATAACTTTCTCCACCTGCACGCCGGATATTTTCATCAATAAGCTGTAACAGTTGTCTCTCCTGTAGTTCAGAATCTGACGGGATCTGTTCTAACACCATCCGCCGGATCTTTTGCCGTTCTTCTCTGCTTCCCCTGTCACTCATACGTTATCCACCTCTCCTCCAATGAATCGTAGTAACTCCTCTTTTTTTCTTGGAATGGAAAAGTCCTTCTCTTCAAAAGTCATCTTTTCCCACAACTCCGGCTTTCCCTCCATTCCACAATACCTCTGTAATACATTTCGCCGGACTGCTGCCAGAACTCCTTTCTCTTTCGGAATCAAAATCTGATCTGCATATGTCATCAAATCCAGGGTGTACTCAAAAATCTGCCCCAGTTCCAACACAACGGTTTCAAACATACTCTGCGCCTTTAATCCTCTCATAAATTTGCAGATATCCTCAAGAGCGAAATCTAGCAGGTCTTTATAATGGCTGACCGGCGTTATCGTCCAAATTTTTCCCAATGGAAATGCCATATTTTCCAGCTCGTGTGTAAAATCTTCACCCTCTGCCCGAAGCATAAGCTCTGTAATCCCTGGAGAGAACTTGGTGTCTCTCTGTCCGCCCCCGTCTTTCCATGATGGATCAAAAAATACGGGAAATCCACAAAGACTTATATACAACACTCGATTATTGTGAGATAATTCACCGGCCTTCTTTAGAGCCAGCAGCGTTTTTTCATCTCCTCCCTCCGGGGCGAACACGACAATGATTCCACTTTCTTTCGGGGGACTGTTTCCCTTGTAACCTTCTTTCGTGCCCGTCAGTTCCAGCAGATCACTATATATCTCTTCTCTGCTGCGAAACTTAAAAATTTTATTTTTCCCCTTCTCTTCCGGTGTTTTTACAAATAAAACTGTCTGACACTTAAGATTTTCCAGTTTTTTCGGATCATCTGACAGGGCTATATCTTCCTCCCTCACATCTGCCTTATCCCTCCCTCCGGTCAATAGTTCTACCTCTATACCGGACTTATACTGACTGGTCAAGTATCTTGCCAGTCGGCTCCCATAATCCAAATCTGTCATATAGATAAAAATTTTCCTTTGTCCCAAACTCTTCCTCCTCACAAAACAGGATAAACTTTCAGGCATAAGATGACCGCTGCGGAAATACATATAGTAAAGGGGATGACACCATCATCTCCACATACCATTCGGTCATAGTATACCTTCGGCAGCTTACCTGCCCTTATACTCTCTACATACTTAAAAAAATATTGAAATCGACTATAAACGTTTCTTTTGTGAATCATTTTGACAATAGAAAATAAGGCTCCGATGACCAATGAAAAGATCATTACCCGGAAACAAAATTTGAAATTATAATAACTGCTAATTATGGAAAATAATTTGATATCGCCTGCACCAAAGAAATGAAGCAGATAAAAGATAAAACAGACAACAATTGGAATCAGACCATTCCATGTAAAATGCCACAATCCCGCCATACCATACAGACTTATATTCCGATAGAGACTGAGCGCAAGTCCTGCCGCTATAAAACAGTTCGGAACACGATAACAGTAAAGATCACAGAGTGACACCGGAAGCAGCACGAGGAAAATCAACATATGATCCCCGATACTCACACCTCCTAATTTTGTTGTGATTTACATACTACACGCTGACAGTCCTCTTGTCAACCATTATTTTGTAAATACTGGAATATTTTTTTTGACAAGGGAAATACTGTTAAAAGAAATAGAGTGAAAATAGAAAAATTGTCGTTTCAAATTTCCCCATTTTACGACATATTAAAAGAAAAAATACATTGAAAATAAACAACGGAGGGAGCTATGAAAAAGAAAACGGACAACCTTCTACTTGCAAGAGAAGAACTTCTGAACGAGATCGAAGAGATCAAACTTTCACTGGCAACTGCGCATTCGAATTTTGATAATGCCTGTGATCCTGACCTGGTGGACAGCTGTATTTATGAAATGAATGCCATTCAGTATAAATACAAGTATCTGCTCAAACAGATGCGAAAAATGGAAAGTTTGACCAATTAAAAAGGGGCGGCTTTTAACGCACGCCCCTTTGACCTAAATTCATTTAGCCCGACCACACCATCAAGCTACGCCTGAAACCCCCGATTTGCCGATACGTCCACCCCAATATTTTCATTGAGGCTGGTTCTGCCATAGGTAAGTCCGGCATAAATCGGCTGTGTATTCTGCATAACTGCCTGTGAATGATCCTGATCAGCCACTCTCTGAAATGCCGGAAGGAGTTTTTTCATAATATTTGCAGCGTGGTCAAAACGCTCACTCTCCCGAAGTGCCACTCCCTGACAAAGTTCCTGATACGCATACACATACAGCCTTCTCAGATAATGAGAGATCTCATAGCTAAAATCCAGACTTCCCATTAGCTCTGTCAAAAGCCCTCTGGCACGTCCGATCTCCCGCCGGCAAACTTCTATCTCGTCTGCCTCCAGGCACTTCCTGCCCTCCTCTACACTATCCAGAATCGCCTCATACATGATAATAACAAGTTCACTCCGGTTTGCCTGTGCCACTCTTGCAGCATAGGCGTTTAATACTTCCTTATCCAAGATTCATCCACCTTTCATTCTATCAGCCCTGAAGCAGTTGCAAAATAGTCTGAGGACGATTATTCGCCTGTGCAAGCATAGCTGTTCCCGCCTGGCTGAGCACACTCAGTTGTGTATATTCTGTCATTTCCTCTGACATATCCACATCCTCGATACGGGAACAGGATTCTGTCAGGTTCTGGGAGGTAATATCAAGACTTGAGGTAGCGGAATCAAGGCGGTTTTCATAAGCACCCAGCTTCGCACGAATCGCAGAAACTTCCTCTATCGCTGAATTAAACTTACTGATCGCTGTGGAAGCTCCCTCTCTCGTACATACATTACAGTACTCGATGTCCAGAGATTTACAAGTCACTGGAGGAATGGATATATCGATGGTCTGCCCCTCATTGGCGCCGATCTGAATCGCCACAAATCCTGCGTCCAGTACGGTCACCGCCGCATCGCTACCTGCTTTTGCATTGGAAACGTCAAAAACCATACAGAAGCCATCCCGGTCTGAAACCGTCACTCTGCCGCCCTCTACAAATGTGGTAGCAGTCTTGGAAAATCCAGAATCCGTATCCAGTGTTACTATCGCATCCTGACCCTGCACTATGTTTCCACCATCCACGCCCAGTTTTGCAGCGAGAGTCGGTGTATCTGTTGTCACTTCTATTTTATGCTCCACACCATAGAGCTTTGATTCAAACTTTAAAGATGTAGCATTGGCGAGTTCGGTCTCATTGCCAAGGGCATTGACTGGTGTCACTGTGATATTCATGCTCTCACAGCAGTCGCGGATCTCCGCATATACATCTTCCAATGTATCTCCCTTCGCCACGTGAATCATCTCACCATTGATCTGAATATCACCCTCTTCGGTAAATACATCAGTGGCACCCATACCAAGCGCACCGGATGTAAAAATTGTCTTCGTAGCCACCTGGTCCACAGTCATTCCATATTTTGTCATTTCCACTGAGTCTGTCATGGAAACAACCTTCACTCCAATATTGTTAGAGGATGTCTGACGACAGCAGGAACCATCCAGAATACTTTTTGTATTAAATTCTGTGTCGGTTGAAAGACGGTCAATCTCTTCCATCAAAGAATCAATCTCTTTCTGGATCGCCTCTTTATCTTCCAGCATGGTCACACCCTGGTTAGCCGCCTGCACAGAAAGCTCACGGCATCTTTGCAGCATATTTTCTACTTCGATAAGGGCGCCCTCTGCGGTCTGAATAAAGGAAATGCCGTCCGCACCATTTCTGGAAGCACGCTGTAATCCACGGATCTGCGCATGCATTTTCTGGGAAATCGCCATTCCCGCCGCATCATCTGCCGCCTTGTTGATCCGGTACCCAGAAGAAAGTCTCTCCAGGCTCGTCGTGATCTTATTCTCTGTCCGGTTCAAGTGTCCACTCGCTTTCATCGCTGCAATATTTGTGTTTATCTTCATTTTTCATCTTCCCTTCTCTGCACATTTTGAATAAATAATTTTGCCACCAGATACAATCTGTCATTTGTGGCTTCTTCCTCTATCTGACTACCTGAATGAAATGAATTTCTTGTTCCTTTTGCAAAATCTCCACGCTCCATCGTGAATCCATTCATTTCCAAATCCGTTTCAAATTCACCGAAAATACTTCTGGAAACCTCCAGAGTACCCTCTTCTTCGCTGGTAACAAAACCGGATACCCGTGTCCCAGCCACCTTAAAGGTCGCCTGAAGACTTCCAAACCGGCTGGAACTGACACTGATCTCTACCGTTCCTTTTTCCGCTTTGTCTCCCTGTCTTACAGTGACCGCACAGGCTGTCACCCCGCGCTCGGTCACGATCGGCACCTCATATTTCTGGAAACGCCGCATCTGTCGATAAAAAGAAATACTTCCTGCCATAACAGCGATCTCTTTTACTGTTTCACTTGTGACGTCCTCGGCCTCTTTCTGTTCCCGTAAATGATCTGCCAGCGCATTTTCCTTTTCCTCATATACTTCCGAGAGTAGCCGCGGATTATCGAAAGCTTCTATAATCTCTTCGCTTCCCTCTCTCGTAAAGAACTTAAGGTACTCCTTCGCTCCCTGTTCTAGATAAGACCTCATCAAATGCACATTCATAAGGCTGTCTGGCAGCTCCACCTGCTTTAATATATGTAGAATCTGTTCGTCGCTTTCTGACGCCATCTGTCTTACTTCTTCTGCCCTCTGCTCATAGTACTCTGTGGTTTCTCTAAGCGCCTCTACACTTCCCTGACATTCATCTAGCAGAAGTTCCAGGGAATCACTCATATAACTTTCAGTTCGATCCTTCAACACCGCCGGCGAAAGTTCTTTTTGGAGCTTGGATACCACACTGCTGCCAAATGCTGCGCTGATCTGGTCGCTAATGCTCTCACCCTTCGATACGACCTCTTTCAAGCCGCCGAAGTCATCGTCCACCTCCCGATCAATCCCCTTGGATTTCCTCGTGCGAAGTGCTGACAGCAGAGATGAAAAGGATAATTCTCTGCCATCCCGGACCACCTGTCCGATCACCGCCCCATCACTCTTATTTACTTTATCTAAAAGCCGGTAAATACCGATCATACTTTTTCTTTCTTCCTCTGAAATCCCACCACTGTGATCCAATTTCCACAAATACTTTCGGAAAGAGACATCATCCTGGGTAAGTTCTTCACTGATCTGTGAAACCTTTTCCCCCAGCTCATCCAAACTCATCTCCAAAGGATTTTCCTGACGCCGAATCAGCTCTGCCACTACCTGTGGACGGAGTTCCCGAACAAGACTTGTCACCTTGTCATCGTATTCCTTCATAGATAGAATGTTTTCTCTGGTAAGCTCCATGCGGTTATAAGCAAGAATTCGCACTGCCCGCTGATTCATGCTAATTGGCTCCAGTTGAAGATCTTCTAATATATCATCTACATTGGAAAATGCCTTGCTGATCCTATCTCCCAGGTCCGCCCTTACCTCTGTTCCCACAGACTCATAACTGCTCTCCATACGGAGTCTCATTTCCCTGCCTGCGGCTGCTACATCTGCGATCGTATCGCTATGTACCGTTTCGATCGTCTTTCCATATACCGCTACCGGAGCTGCCAGGATATCTTCCCTTGCCCGCAGAGTATCAGCCATGATCTCCACATTTGGTTCCGACTGCTCCATTCCAGTTGCCTGCAGATATCCCCTGCACGCATCCTGTTCCATTTGTTTTAGTTCCTCTACGATCTGAACCAGATTCTGTACATCCAAATGAATCCCTTTATTTTCCATGCGCCTCGCCGCGTCGATCGTCATCGTGAGCCGGATCTCTTCCAACTGTCTCTTTGCTGTTATGACCTCCACATCCGTGGCAAAGGTACGCCGAAGCGTCTCCTCGTCCGTTTGTACCAGCTTCTCCAGCCGGTCCGCAGCTTCTTTTCGGGATATATTTGTAAGATCTGCCTCTTCCGGAAGTATGCCATCCAGCACCTCATCTTCGATGCGATCCTCCAGCACTTCCGGTGGTAGTTCTTTCAAATCCTGAATCGCCTGATAATTGCGAACATTTTCAGCGGTTACCGGAGCTCCCTCTTCATAAAGCTTCTCCGCCACCTGCATATTTTCCTCGTTTGCCACGAGACCACCGTTCTCCAGGATCGTCTCTGCCTGGTCCCGGACTGTATCAAAAAGCTCTTTGCCCTCTGCGGGCATAACACCCCCGGACACTGCTCCTGCTGCCAAACTTCCTTTTATAGTTGCCGGCGTCACCGGAAGCTCATTTTCCAGAAGATATTTCGCTGCTGATTCCGACATCCCCTGCAATCCGGATGCCATCTGAGCAGCTTCCTTGATCCGCCGGTCGATCTCATCCATGAATTCCTTTTGTTCTTCGCTGTTCTCGACCTGCTTTTCCACCGCTTCCGCGTTTTCACGTCGCTGGGTTTTTACCCGCTCCAGCGCGCGCTCTAAAGAGGACGCCACATACTCTTCCAAGATCGAGCCGTCCTCATCCTCTATCTCTTTTGCGTCCTCACCGTTCATGCTCTGGCTGATAAACTGTGCCGGATCAAAGGTGTCTCCTGACAATCCCTGAACCGCTTCCTGCAGCATGCTGTTCTTACTATTCGTATCCGTATATACGATACTGTTTCCCATGTCCTTTCGTACCGCACAATCCGTTGTGTACTCAATTCCTATGTTGGAAATGCTGCCTTCCCTGGCATTCTGTACCGACACCCCTAAGCCCTTCGCGTAGTCAGTGTCTTTAAAGTCAATGGAAATCTTATTGCTGTTAATGATCATAGATTTCACACTCACTCTCCGAAATAATTGCTACTATATATTTCGGTTGAATCTTTGAAACCTTTAATCCTTTCCTCAATTCTTCTGTTACGACAACAGATCTGCCAGAAAGTCTACGATCTTAAAACCATATTCTATGTCCTCTCCGCCAGTGAGCAGAGACTCGTATTCCTCTTCGGACAAGTTTTCTTTTAACTTTTCTTTGGATTCCTCCGGTACAATCTGGTATGTGCTGTCAACAAAACAAAGGGTTGGATACATGACGCACCACCAGTTTTTCCCCTCATGCTTTCCAATATTCACCTTTAACGCCTTATATTCCCCCGCTGGAAACGTCATGTCTCCGTATTGTTTCACAGGAAAATAACAAGTACCAAGTTCCGCCTTTACTTCATAATCAAAACCTTTTCTCTGTATGTAGTCCGAGGCGGTCTGCTCTACCTCTCTTAAATGATCCCGCAGTGTCTGCTGGGCAGAGATCACAGAGGTGTCCTGTACCAACTCATCACGGAGCATTTGAACAACCTCCTCCTTTACTTCCAGTTTCAACTGTTGGTCTTCCTCACTGTCGCTGTTTGCCACCACATGAAGACGTATGACCTGCTCCGCGATATCCCGCTGCATCTTTTCTCCATCTGTCGCTTTTCCATAAAAATACATTAGCCCGCAGACAAATAACACGGCTGCTGCCAGTAAAATCTTTTTCATTTTCTTTTCCTCCAGATCTTTTTCAGCTCGACGGCGCCGCCAGGCTGGTGTCAAATTTTCTTTTTATGATTTTTCCCAATAAAAACTTTTTTATTCCGCCAAACTTTGTTATAATAAATAGAAAAAAAGAGATGGTGAACAATATGGATTCATTATGGATAAATGCCCCTGCCAAGATCAATCTCGGTCTGGACGTTATACGCAGACGGGAGGATGGCTACCACGAGGTAAAGATGATCATGCAGAGCATCCGGCTGTTTGACCGGCTTACCCTGGCCAAATCAAAAACTCCAGGGATAAATCTAACCACAAATCTTGGCTTTCTTCCAGTAAACGAAGATAATCTCGTATACAAAAGTGCCAGGCTTTTGATGGACGAATTTAATATTGATACCGGGGTCAGCATACAGCTAGACAAGCGTATTCCTGTCGCTGCTGGTATGGCAGGGGGAAGCACCGACGCTGCTTCCTGCCTGCTCGCCATGAACCGCCTATTTGACCTGAAGCTTTCAGATCGGCAACTAATGGAACGAGGTGTCACCCTCGGCGCTGACATTCCTTATTGTATTATGAAGGGAACCGCTCTCTCAGAGGGTATCGGAGAAATCCTATCGCCGCTCCCCGATGCGCCGGACTGCTATGTATTGATTGCGAAACCGGGCTTTCACGTCTCTACAAAATTTGTATACACGAATTTAAAGCTGGATGAACAGACAGTACACCCGGATATCGACCATATGATAAACTGCATTCGAAAAAACGATCTCCAGGATCTGTGTGACAGCATGGCAAATATATTAGAAACGGTAACCATCCCAGAACACCCAGAGATCGCAGACATCAAAAAGACAATGCTGGAACAGGGCGCCCTAGGTGCTCTTATGAGTGGCAGCGGCCCTACCGTATTTGGTATTTTTGATGATCTGAATAAGGCGAAAGCCGCCAAGGAAAAGTGTAGAAAACTCCCCTACCGGTGCTTCGTTTTTGTTACCGATTTTTACAGATAGAACTTCTGCTCTAAATATTTGTAGTAAAATAGCAAAAAGAAAATTTTTTTCCATATAATGAATGGATTTTCAAAGATGAATCGTATTATATATGAAACAGTAAATAATACGATTTCTATTTGATGGATTTATGGAGGAAATGACAATGAAGAAAAAAATAATTGTAACAGGTATTGCAGCCGTCGCTCTGGTAGTTGCATTGCAGACATCCAGCGTCTTTGCGGCAGCACCAGCAAAGGAAACACCCAGCAGCTTTGTTACAACAGCACCTGTAAAAGAAAAAAGTTCTGACAACAAGAACACTGACACGGTGTGTAACTATTGTGGAAAGGACTGTTCTTTTGTCGATGAAGATGGCGACGGTATTTGTGATAACTACAAGGACCGCGGAACCAATGGCGCAAATACTGGAAAAGGGTTCGTTGATGAAGACGGCGACGGTATCTGTGATAATTATGCTTCCAGAAGGCAGAATGGCGCCTGTGGTTGGGGAGGCGGACACGGGCATGGCTATGGGCACGGCCGCGGAGGATGTCACAGGAGATAACAGTGAGAGGGCTTATGCGGACTGAGCAAGAGGTGAACAGAGCGATCGATCAATATGCAGATATGATTCGACGGCTTTGTATGATTCATTTAAAAAATTATCATGATACTCAGGACATATTTCAAACTGTATTTTTGAAGTATGTCCTAAGTTCTGTTGTCTTTGAAAATGAAGAGCATGAAAAGGCCTGGTTTATCCGTGTCACCATAAATGCCTGTAAAGATTTACTGAAAAACTTTTTTAGAACCCATGTGATTTCTATCGATGAATTGACAGAACAACCCTGTGAATTATTACCGGATCACCAGGAAGTACTAGAGGCCGTACAGTCCCTGCCACAAAAGTATAAAAATGTCGTATATCTTCATTTTTATGAAGGCTACACCGCACCGGAAATAGGAAAAATCCTTCATAAAAATGTAAACACAATTTACACCTATCTAACACGTTCCAAAAAAATATTGCGAGAAAAATTGGGAGGTGATGGATATGAATAACAGGCTAAAAGAAACCTTTGACAAAGTTTATGCGGAAGAAGAATTAAAGGAACAAACAAAAGAATTTATCGCAAATAAGACAAAGAATTATACGAATTCAAACAATAAGTCATCGTATAAAAAGATCATTCCTGCGGTGGCCTGCTTTTTATTTCTGCTGCTTGGTTTTAGCGGATATCGATTATATTTTACACAAACCTCAGTCATCAGTATCGATATCAATCCATCTTTTGAATTAAACTTAAACCGGTTCAACCGGGTAATCTCAATCAATCACTATAATGATGACGGACTGAAAGTGACAAATGATCTTGACATTCAATTTATGGATTATAAGAATGCATTAAACGTTATTTTAAAAGCAGAAAGTATTGCCTCCTATTTAAATCAGGATGAAATGCTGTCAATCTCTGTAGCCGGACGCAATGAACAGGAAAGTAAAGAAATACTTGACAATATTGAAACTTGTATCCCCAAACATCAAAACCACTGCTGTGATATGGGCAATTACGATGATGTCAGCGAGGCACACGCCGCAGGATTGTCCGTGGGTAAATACCGGGCATTTTTAGAATTGCAGAAGGTGAAACCAGATATAACGGTTGATGATGTTAAGGGTCTTACTATGCGGCAGATAAGAGATTTAATCGGGGACTCAGGCTGTAAAATCCACTCTGGCAATGAAAACAATGGACACGGGAACGGGCATGGAAAAGGACATGGGCATGGCGTATGGAAAGAGAATGACTAAGGCAACGTCATCCTAATATTCATCAAGATCTAGAGGGGGGTGCGGTATACTGGAAAGAAAGGATTTATGAGTACAGAAATTATGGCACCCAGAAAAAACAAACGCAATAAAGCTGGTATGGCTATTGCACAGGCAATTATTAATGAATACCAGCCACAAACTGCCGAGGATATGCAGGGGGAGCCGTGGATGTCTGGGTCCGCAACTGGCAGCATGCGGAGCAGCTGTTCAATTATGGAAGCGCCGTCCGGAAAGTAATGTATACCACGAATGCCATAGAAGCTGTCAACTCCAGTTTCCGGAAAGTAACGAAAAAAGGCTCCTTTCCCAGCGAGGATGCGGTACGCAAGGCACTCTATCTGCACATAAGGGAATTATACAAAAAATGGAACAGCTGCCCCATACCCAACTGGGCTATGGTCAGAAACCAGCTTTCCATGGATGACAAGATACAAGCCCGGATACTGAAATATGAAAACTATTAAAGCAGCAACTGTATAACTTAGTTACATATACAAAAAAGTGGTCGAATAACTCGACCACCAAAAAAACTTAAACACTTTACTTGACAAACCCTTAAAATAATATTTTCACCAAGGGATAAGTGAGCGCGCCCTTTTTTAGCCTAAAAATAAATTCAATATTTTTTCATTTCTCTATTGACATTTATTAGCTGGACTTCTTGTCATCACAGTGTTCGGATCTTTACCTTTTTTTCCAGTCCGCTTTTTCGCAGCATCTTCGTGTACTTTTTTTTCCTGCTCTTTGGCACCTTGATCACTACTTTAGAAGACAGACCAGAAAAGGAACCTTTGGCAATGCTTTTTACCTTTTTTGACCGTATTTCAATTAGGCGGAGATTTTTGGTTGGCAGCTCGGAATCATTATTTACGGCAAAAACTTTATCTTTTCCACGATAAGGCATCCCTTTTTTTATCGTTGTTACATTTTTCGGAAGCGTAATCTTTTTCAGTTTTGTCCCGGAAAAAGCGGACATAGACACGGTCGTCACAGCTTCCGGAATATCTAAAGATCTCAGGTTTTTACAATTGGCGAAATCATACTGTTTGATTTCCTTCATGCCTTTTGAAAGTTTAATCTTTGAAAGAGATTTACATCCAACAAATAGCGACTCATATGTCTTGGACACGCTGTCCGGTATGATAACTTCTTTCAGTTTTGAACATGAACCAAATGATCCCAGGGTTTTCAGAGTATCGGGCAGTGTGAGATGTTCCAATTTGTTACAACCATAAAATGCTTCCCCCTGTATACTTTTAATATTTGCAGATAACTTGACAGACGTTAAATTCATGCAAAATATAAATGCTCCATCTCCGATCCACGTTATCGAATCTGTCATAACAACGGTCTTCAATTCTACAAATGAATAGAATGCCCATTGTCCTATTCCAGTAATTCCATCGTTTATTATGATATGTTCTACCTTATCACTCCAGACATACCAGTCTGGTTCCGGACTATGGCCATCCATCGTAAAATCTTCTATACCTTTATTTCCTGAAAAAGTGAGGGTTTTTGTTTTTACATCATACACCCATGTATTACCGTTTCCATCTGTTCCACTGGTCTTTTTTGCTGCGGCATTACAGGGGATACTGCCTACACATAAAATAATATAGAGCAGGATTGCTGTCCATCTTTTTATTTCCATCCTTCCACCACCTTCTTGTCATCACAGTGTCCGGATCTTTACCTTTTTTTCCAATCCGCTTTTTCGCAGCATCTTCGTGTACTTTTTCTTTCTGATCTTGGGAACCTTGATCACTACCTTGGAAGAAAGACCAGAAAAAGAACCTTTGGCAATGCTTTTTACCTTTTTTGATTTTATTTCGATCAGGCGGAGAGCTTTGGTTGGCAGATCCCAATTATAATTTACAGCAAAAACTTTTCCTTTTCCTCCATAAGGCATTCCTTTTTTTATCGTTGTTACATTCTTGGGCAGCGTGATCCTTTTCAGTTTTGTCCCGGAAAAAGCGGACATGGACACGGTCGTCACAGCTTCCGGAATTTCCAAAGTTCTGAGGTTCTTACAATTGGCGAAATCATACTGTTTGATTTCCTTCATATTTCTTGGCAACTTGATCTTTGTAAGAGATTTACACTCATAAAACAGATTTTTATTTGTCTTAGACACACTGTCTGGTATGATAACTTCTTTCAATTTTAAACATGCTCCTAATGTTCCTAGTGTTTTCAGCGTATCCGGCAGTGTAAGGTGTTCCAGTCTCTCACACCCATAAAATGCATCCCCTTCTATACTTTTAACTTTTGCAGATAACTTAACAGATGTTAAATTTCTACAAAATATAAAAGCCCCACTTTTGATATGTGTTACTGAATCAGCCATAGTAACTGTTTTTACATTTATAAAACCATCAAATGCACCTATGCCAATCTCAGTAATGCCATCATTTATAATGATGTGTTCTGCCTTGGTGTTCCAGACGTACCAGCCTGGTTCTGGTATATGGCCATCCATTATAAAATCCTCTATACCTTTATTTCCTGAAAAAGTCAGGGTCTTCGTCTTTACATCGTACACCCAGGTGTTTCCGTTCCCATCTGTTCCACTGGTCTTTTTTGTTACGGCATTACAGGGGATACTGCCTATACATAAAATAATGCAGAGCAGCATCGCTGTCCATCTTTTTATTTCCATCCTTCCACCACCTAGTATAATAATGATGTAGCCACTCAAGACTACCTGGTTCATAAATTTCTATAAATCAGATAACAGAAGAAGGGTTCTTCCTTCATCAGATGTTATCCTTCATTAATTATCATGTCTGACGGTTCCTGATAGACAACAGATAAAACATAAGGTATTATCTCTTAGGATAGGACAATGAATGTCCACCTCCCTGGGAAGCTGTTTTTCAGCTAATACCTATAGTGAAGTCAATTCGTCCATTCGACAGGGTTTTATGTTTTAGCTGGTTGGGAGCCGCCAGGCAATACCCGTATAACACGCTAGGTTGTGTACCTGCCAGATTGGAAATGGATTCCTACCAGAAAGGAGCTTTCGCTCATGTCAAACAAAGTTATTTTTAATCCTGATGAATTATTCATCTCTGTTGGGATTGATGTCGGCGCTGACTTCTCCTGGATGTCTATTGCACTTCCCAACCAACAATTCTTCGGAAAACCTTATAAAATCCTGCATAACAGCATGGATTCCCTTACAGCCGCTGTTTCTAAAATAAAAGAAGCAGAAGAGCTGTATTCTTTGGAAAGTCGCATTTTCCTGGAATCCACGGGAATTTATCATTACCCACTCTTCTGCTATCTTCGTGATAAGGGTTTTAACGTGTCAGTTATTAATCCTATCATCACTAAGAATAGCACAAATATCAACATAAGAAAAGTGCATAATGACCGTTTTGATTCAAAAAAGGCTGCATTAGTTGGTTTGAAACCCGATTTAAAGGTTTCCCTCATGCCATCCGACCTTGCCTTGAACTGCCGGAATCTATGTCGTGAATACTATGACTTAATGGATCACCGCAGTGCTTATGTGAATAAGCTTCAAGGAGAACTGCGTATGGCATTTCCGCAGTACCTTGGCATTTTCTCCAAAGTTACAACAAATACATCTCTTACATTATTGGAAACTTATACCTCTCCAACCGCCTTTATCGAAGCAGACAGCCAGGAGATAATTGACACCATTTATTCAACTGCACGTTTTGGACTTACCTATGCCCGGAATAAGTATCATGCCATTATTCAGGCAGCCAATGATGCGAATGAATTCGGTTACATCATAGACAGCAACATCAAGCGTATCCGCCTTTATATCAGCTTCATCCGTAAATACGATGAAGAAATCAAGTCTATTCTCAATGCCATGCATGAGTTCGTGGACACCAATGAGGATACCAGCTTTGTGAAACAGATTCACTTACTTGAAACATTCAAAGGTGCCGGCTTTTTATCAGCGGTCTCCCTCATGGGAGAGATTGGTGACTTTTCTGCATTTTCAAAACCGAAACAGCTTTTTGCCTACTTTGGACTTGATCCGGCGGTAAAACAGTCTGGTAAATTTGAAGGTTCAAAAATCCAAATGTCTAAGCGTGGTTCTGCCATAGCCAGGCGTGTAATTCACATGTTAACCTTGCAAAGTATCAGTATCTCCCGTAATGGAGATGCTAAAAATCCGGTCCTTCGTGATTACTATCTGGAAAAATGTAAATCAAAACCGAAGCTTGTGGCAATGGGGGCTGTTTCACACAAGGTATGCAACATAATATTTGCAATACTTAGAGATAACAAGCCTTTTGAAATCATTCCTCCGCAGGAACATATCAAACAATACAATGCGGCTAAATGCGACATAGCAGCATAAAATACTGTCAATCAAACGAATCAATATTTTTTGAAAAATGATATTTTCACCAAGGGATAAGTGCGCCCTTTTTTAGCCCCAAAATAAATTCATTATTTTTTCATCTCTCTATTGACATTTATTAGCTGGACTTCTTGTCATCACAGTGTTTTGATCTTTACCTTTTTTTCCAATCCGCTTTCCCGCAGCATCTTCGTGTACTTTTTCTTCCTGCCCTTTGGCACCTTGATCACTACTTTGGAAGAAAGACCAGAAAAGGAACCTTTGGCAATGCTTTTTACCTTTTTTGATTTTATTTCGATCAGGCGAAGGTCTCTGGTTGGCAGATCGAAATCATTATTTACAGCAAAAACTTTATCTTTTCCGCAATAAGGCATCCCTTTTTTTATCGTTGTTACATTCTTGGGCAGCGTGATCTTTTTCAGTTTTGTACCGGAAAACGCGGACATGGAAACAGTCGTCACAGCTTCCGGGATTTCTAAAGTTCTCAGGTTCTTACAATTAGCAAAATCATACTGCTTAATCTCCTTCATGCCTTTTGACAGCTTGATCTTTGTAAGGGATGTACAGTCAACAAATAGCATCTTATATGTCTTGGTCACACTGTCCGGTATGATAACTTCTTTCAGTTTTGAACATGCTCCCAATGCTCCTAGTGTTTTTAGCGTATCTGGCAATGTGAGGTGTTCTAATTTGCTACACCCATAAAATGCTTCCTTTTCTATAGTGGTAACATTCGCAGATAACTTGATGGACCTTAAACTTATACATGATGAAAAAGCTCCGTACCCAATCTGCGTTACCGAATCAGCCATAA
Source organism: uncultured Roseburia sp. (assembly GCA_947644305.1). Taxonomy (GTDB): domain Bacteria; phylum Bacillota; class Clostridia; order Lachnospirales; family Lachnospiraceae; genus Eubacterium_F. Next base: position 80,319 of record CANRYS010000012.1, on the reverse strand, counting down.
TAACTGTTTTTAAATTTACAAAACTATCAAATGCACCTATACCAATCTTAATAATACCATCGTTTACTATGATGTGTTCTGCCTTGGCGCTCCAAACATACCAGTCCGGTTCCGGACTATGACCGTCCATCATAAAATCTTCTATGCCTTTATTTCCTGAAAAAGTGAGGGTTTTTGTTTTTACATCATACACCCATGTATTACCGTTTCCATCTGTCCCATTGGTCTTTCTTGCCGCAGCATTACAAGGGATAGGGATACTTCCTGCACATAAAATAATACAGAGCAGCATCGCTGTCCATTTTTTTATTTCCATGCTTTCACCACCTTCTTAATTTTTTCATCATCCACATTGTTTATGACTGTCTTAAGTTTTTTGTTCTTTCCAGGTTTTATATACTTATCTAACTTCGGCATTCCATAGGAATTTATTATATAGTTTTTTCTATCCGATGTCTTTCGAAGTTTCAATGCTTTTTTTACGGACTTATAATAATAAATGTTTTCAAACACCTTTTTGTTTCCCTTTTTATGCTTTAATACAGCCTGATTTATGATCGCATCACATACTTTTTTTGCACTTTTATCATATCTGCTTGATATACATTTCGTGGAATCCGCAAAGTTTTTATCTGCACTAAATTTACCATTAGAATCTTTGGGACCATGCTTTAAAACATCCCACTGTTTACAAAGAACTTTTAATTTTTTTTCTTTCAAATTTTTTCGGTCATTTCCCTTCACTCCCGTCGTGCTGTGGGAAAATATATCAGCCGCCGTATGCAATGCCATTCCATATACAAAGTTTGCCTTATCTTCTTTCTTTGTTATTTTATAATTTTTAAACCCTAAATTGGCAGCCTTTTTAAAGCTATTATAATAATTCTTATCTAATTTGGGGAATTTTCCATTTTTGTACAGTTTTGAAGCTGCTTCAGTCATGGTAATGTACGCATTCACATAATTCTTTTTATGATATCCATGAAATTCCGGGTGATCTTTCATTCCTCTCACTGTGGATTCTTTGTTATCTGGCCATACCGCCCCTTTTTTTAGAAAATTAAAACCTCCTTTTGCAACGGCTGCTTCATGATCAGTGCGCCCCCAGTACCCCCGAACCACTTCTTCATCTGTCAGCAGTAATGTATGGTCGTTATCTGCCAGCAGGGACATCTTCTCCGTACCTGCTGCGTGATATCCCTCCGCAAATTTACCGTACTGCTCCAGGGCATAGGCGCAGTCGATCAAGCCGTACCCATACTTTGCAGGTTCGCCAAGGGGATGTGCCGAAGCATCGATCAGCTTCCGAATAAAATCGGCAGGCTGGGAAGGATCCTGCTGCCACAAAATAGCAGCCAGGGCGGACACCTGTGGGGCAGCCATGCTGGTTCCAGACTGGTTTGTCAAGATCTCGAAGGGGCCGTAGGTGGTTACGTCTTCCCCCGGCGCCACAACCTCGATCTCGTTTCCGGTGGGGGATGATCCGGTCTGCTCCCCATTACATTTTACAGCGCCCACGGCCATCACTTCTTCATACTTCGCCGGATACTGGACGGTCTTTCCATCCCCCGCTGCGGCAACGATCAGTATTCCCTTGGCAGAGGCGTTTTTGATGGCGTTATGTAATTTCGCCGAATCTTTTTCCACTCCGCAACTGATGTTCAGGATCTTAACGCCCTTTTCCACGACCCAGTTGATTCCATTCACCAGTTGGTCCACGGTAGTCTTGTTTGATTCGTCCAGGACTTCGGCGGAGTACAGTTTGACATAGGGATTGATCCCGCTGACTTTTTCTGTGGTCAGCTGCTTTAAGTATTTGTTGTCAAACTGGTAAGAATCTTCATTCCGGGATGGATCCGAAGCGAGGATCCCTGCCACGGCTGTTCCGTGTCCCGATAAGTCCCCAAAGATCGGGTTCTTTTCAGTATAGGAGGTCACAAAGTTTTCTGCTGCTGCCACTTTTATATTCGAGGAATAGTCGATTCCCGAATCGATGACGCCTATTTTTATCGTGTTCTTATTTTTTTGAAGCGCTGCCAGTACTTTTTCATCGTTGGCACGGATCATGGTCCGGTTCCATTCCTTGTCAAAGTCAAGATACCAGTCATCTTTCCGGTACTGGTATAATTTGATGTCATAAGGTTTTTTGAACTCTGCCCCCTCAGGAAAATGGATCTGCATGCCAAAGGTTTCACTCTCTCCGGGCCGGATCACCGAATTGTACTCACAGTTGGCTAATTTATACGTATTTCCGTTCTGGCTTTCTATTTTGGCCCTCCAGATGTTCTGTATCTCGAAGTCGAAACCGTACTCCATGGACCAGTTTTCGATATTTTTATCTGAGTTGTTGTACAGGGTGGCGTTCATGATACAGCCGTCGTTCCATTGGTTTACCACATCGAACTGGACCCGGCATTCCTTATTGTTTACCACAAGCCTGTCCCCCAGAATCTGATAGGACCGGGGAATATCCACGGATTCTCCTTTGTATGCCGCTTGAAAGCCAAAGGAAACTGACTCTCCGGGCCGGATGTTCTGATTATGTCCTGCATTTTTTATATTGTAATATTTTGCCCCGCGATAGTCAACACAGGCATTCCATATATTGACGTATTCATCTGTGGACTGATAGGACAATTCCCAGTTTTGTATTGTTGTACTACCTGTATTGAATATGGTCACATTGGCAATGTAGCCCTGGTCCCACTGGGATACGATCTGATACTCAATTCTGAAATTTTCCCCTGCATAGGTGGTGGTCTGCTGATTTGTTCCTGCATAGCAGGCTGTTTTGTTGAATGGCTGGCATATCCCCGACAACATCATTCCCATAAACAATAAGATTGCTAAAATTTTTCTCATATTCTTTCCTCCATTCGCGCACGCTTTTTGCGCATCACAAGTTTGGGCGTGCGCGCACAAACTTGCCACACAAACATAGTTTGTGTTGTGAAACAATTTATTTTTCACTCTTTCACCTTTTCCTTTCTGCTGGTTATTTGCAACTTCTTCTGTATTTTTGCATTGGCATTATAGTTGTTATTTACATTATACATAATCCGACATAATACAACAAGAACAACCGTTCGACGCATATCGACAGGATTCGACAGAAGAATGTACCCTTTTAAGTCACACTCTTCCAGCATATTTTTAAACATAAAAAAGATGGCTGTCGTCAACAATGTCATTTAGTTAAGGTATTGGCAAGGTGACTCCTCTTTAGGCAGAGACATCGGAATTCCTATCTCTGCCTGTTTTTTTGCTTTTATAGAGTGTTTCTCTCCTTTCAAGCAGCACAAAAAGACAGATTGCTATCTGCCCGAAAAAACGATATACTTTTATAGAAGTTAAGCTACTCGGTACAGAAAGCTCACCACTGACTTGGGCCTGACTTTGCGAGGGTCTGAACGCCCAGGTCTGACGGGTAAAAGATTCTTCTGTATCAGCTTCTCAACATCAGGTGGGGAAATATCATTCTGCAGGAAATACCGACATATGTGAATCGCTATTGTGTAATTCATCTGGTATACTCAGATCAGGGCCATCGCAGGCTAAGAGCTGATAGCCTTTATAATTCTCTTGGAATGGAAAAAGGGAATTAAATTCATAAAACAAAAATTGAAATGCCTCTAGAAGCAGTTTGCTTCTCTGCTGGCTAAAAGCTGAAGCAGAAGGAGTATCAAAAGAAAACTGAAAATAAACTAATAATTCTTTTTTTAAACTGCCACTTTCCATGGAAAGGATAAATTGAATTGTAGCTGCAAAATCAAGTTTTCTGCTTCTTGAAAAACTGGCGGTCGAGTTCTTAGAAAACAACCACGGGACAGCCGCCATCTGCTGGATAAGGGATAATAAATTGTTTTTTACATGTTCAGCAAATATCATCATACGTTACCTCCAAAATGTAATACATTCAAGAGGCTTTACCTCACATTTTTTTATATTTGTCAAGTATCTTTTTAGAAATAATTACAAAAAAAGAGCAGGGTACATATTTCTATATACCTTGCTCTGTAAGGGATACTCTCTTAATACCTTAACTAAATGACATTGCTAACGACAACCATCTTTCCTCCGTTACATGTTATAATGTAACTATGATCAACAATAAATATTATAACGAATTTTCTCAATTAGGCAACAGAAAATCAACTTCAGTTTCTTTGAATTGTGTTTACCCGACGACGATCCCGTCTATGACGACCAAAAAAACTTACACACTTTCAAACATGCCGCCACAGGCGGCACAAACAATTCGTGAAAAGCGTGTGACCCTGTGCTTCGAACAGGCACATTCGTACTTCGCTTCGCTCGTACTCATGATGTCCGTCGCTCAAATGTCAGTGGACAAGCAAGCTTGCCACTGCCGCTCTCGCGACTTTAGTCACACTTTACTTGACAAAAAAACCCTCAAGAATCTTCCTGATCCAGCCGTTCCAGTTTTTTCTTCAACATCCTGGTACGCCTTCCCACCAAAAGTTCCAGTTCTTTTCCTGTCTGCTCAATCCGCTTCTGCAGGTTGAGCAGAACCTCCTCATATTTCTCTACCTCAGAGCGGACTTCCGTCAGCACCCGCCATGCCTCACTGCTCTTTTCTTCAATTTCCAGTGTCCGGAATCCCATCTGCAGTGTATTGATAAGTACAGAGAGGCTTTCCGGAGAGGCCATGGTGATCTGGTATTTTCTCATCAGCTCCTGCCCCAGTCCACACTTCACTGCTTCTACATAGACCGATTCCACCGGGAAAAATAGAATACCAAAATTCGTAGTATATGGCGGCATAATATACTTATCACGAATTTCTTTGGCAAATCCCCGAACCCGGTTCTTAAATAAAATCTCAGCGTCCTCCATCATCTCCCGGTTTCCGCTGTTTCGCGCCTCTTCCAGATGAAGATAAGCGTCCAGGGGGAATTTGGAATCTATGGGCAGATATACCGTCTGTTCAAACCGCCCCGGAAGTTTTACCGCATATTCTACCCGGTTCGTACTTCCGGGAATCACCATACACTCTGTCTCATACTGCTCACTGGTCAGTGTCTCCTCCAGAATGCTCCCCAACTGCCACTCTCCCCAGATTCCCCGCGTTTTCACCCCAGTGAATATTCGCTTCAATTCGTCGACATCCCGGCGCATCTGTTCTGATCCGACATCTGGTTTCCCAGATCTGTCTTTCCTAAGTGCCATAAACACCAGTGCGGCATTTATGAGCACCAACACAGTCAATATAATTCCTAACAGAATCTCCATCTTATCCCCCATTTCGGGATTCCTGGCAAGATAAACCTAACGGAATCCCATCTCGTATTCTCCCGATACATCCATCGGATTATTTTCGTCTTCTGCCTTTTCCACAAGCCGGAATCGCATGGTCTTCAGTCTGGCTCCACTCTGGGCAAAATGCAGTCTCAGAACACCATATTTCGCCCCGATACAAATTCTTTTTGTCACCGTCTGCCACTGTCCACCAGTTCCGTTAAAAGTGATGGCGCCGATGGGTACGCTTTGGGCAAAAACAGTCATAGGAATCTGTGCCATCAGCCCCAGATCGGAGCAGAATTCAATTTCCATCTCATAAATTCCCTGGCTTTTTACCGATATGGCAAATACAAAATCGCTGTCTTTGGACGTGTTTACCCGCTCCACCGAAAACTCTGCCACGTCATTTACCTCATAATATTCGATATCTTCTACACAGAAGTCTTCCATCTCTACTGGGCGGTTTATAATCTCAACCTTGCATTCTTTTCCGATCTTCCGCAGATACGCCGGTGATCTCATCAACTGCCTGCATATATTCATAGCGCTGCGCTGCAGCTCTCCTTTTTTCAGTCCTCCACTTTCCAGCTCAGAGAGGGTGTTGTCCCCAGTGAGATTTTTATCCCCTTCCGGGCAGACCATATAGAGGTCGTTTTGAGCTCTTATCATAGAGGCAAAATCATTTCCCCGTGCCGGCTCCTCCCGGTCCTGGCCGCTGACCTTTGCCCACCAGTCTGTCATCACGATGCCTTCGAACCCCCACTCATCACGCAAAATCGAGGTGTTGAGTTCATACCTTCCCGCCGTCCACACACCATTCAATGAACCATAGGTGGTCATGACAGAATCGGCGCCGCCCTCTTTCACAGCGATTTCAAACCCTTTCAGATAAATCTCCCGCAGCGCTCGCTCGGATATCACAGAATCGGACTCCGTCCTCTTTGTCTCCTGGTTATTGGCAGCAAAATGTTTCAGAGTTCCGGTAACTCCTGCTTCTTTCAGTCCTCTCACCTGTGCCGCTGCGATCTTTCCCGTCAAATAGGGATCTTCAGAAAAATACTCAAAGTTTCTTCCGTTCAGAGGATTGCGGTGAATGTTCATCCCGGGGCCCAGAATATTGTCAATGCGGCTGTTGACCATCTCCTTCCCAGTAAATGAATATATTTTCTGGACCAGCGACGGATCAAAAGTACATGCCAGCATCGTACCGTTGGGCAGGCTAAATGCCTTTATTCCACAGTCGATGCGCATCCCTGAAGGACCGTCTGCGCAGCAACCACAGGGAATCCCCATGGCAGCTAGATGTTTTGACACTCCTCCATAGGCAGCCGCTGTTCCCAGGGTGACTTTGGGACTTCCCAGCCCCTCTCCCCGGATGATACAGGATAAATCTTCCTCACTAAATTGTGCCACAAACTGTTCCATGGTTATGCTTCCCTCTGCCACATCCTTTAATTGGAATCCCTGATCTCCGGTATAGGGTATTTCTTGCGGCAGATGCCTCGCACGCTTGACCTGATCCACTTTTTCCCCCAGTGGCACCTCTTCGTATGCCATGTACCAGCCATCTTCTCCCTCTGGCGGCGCCTCCGGCTTCATCCGCTGAAAAGGAAGCACCGGCGCCAGATTCTGGGACAACTGTTCTATAATCTTTATCTCTTCCAGAAAAAACGTTCCCCCGCAGACAGCGTCTCTTACATTTCTCCCTGCATATACCCGGTATTCGCCAGGTTCCAGCACATACGAAAAAGCATGTCCCGTCACTCCCTGGTCATCATAGGAAGCAAAGGTATAGGGAAGAATATGGAACTTTAGCTCCTCCTTTTCACCTGGGTCCAGTTGTCTGGTCTTGTCAAAACCAGCTAATACCCTGGCCGGCTTTCCCAACGCTCCCTGGGGCGCTTCCACATAAATCTGCACCACCTGCCTGCCAATCCTGTTCCCGGTATTATGAATTGTCACAGTAAGGGTGATCTCACCATCACTCTCCTGAAACTCATTCACCTCTTCCATAAATTCTGAATAAGACAAACCGTACCCAAAAGGATACATCACCTTTTCCTTCGCCACCGTCTCAAAATAACGATAGCCCACGTAAATATCTTCTTGATAATAATTTCTCACCCCATCGCCAAAATTAGCAGTAGAGGGGTAATCTTCTATCTTTTCCGCTATCGTGTCAGCAAGTCGCCCCGACGGATTTACCCTGCCCGTCAGCACATCCGCCACCCCATAGCCTCCGACCATGCCTCCCTGCCAACCATACAGGATCGCCTGGCACTTTTTGAGGCATGGATGGGACATATCCATAATACTTCCGACATTAAAGATCACTACCACCCTGTTAAAATATTCTGTCACCTTTTCAATCAGATCGGCTTCTGTATCTGACAATCGGTAAGCTCCCTTTTCATCTACATTATCCTGATCTTCTCCCGCCGTCCTTCCAATCAGTATCAGTGCCGTATCATTTCTCTGTCTCGCATCTTTTACCAGCACATTACTCACTGGCATCTCCACCTGGGACCAGGGCTCGTTTGCCCAACCCAGTCCTTCATCAAAGGGATTTGTCTGTTCCCACCTGTCATACACTCCAAGGAGCTCCTTATCCACACAGAGGGAACATTCCTCTAGAAGTGCATCCAGAATGCCCACCACTCTAGATACATTCACCATGCCTCCAGAGCCGGTCCCACTCTTATAATAATGGCGCTGAATCCGTCCAAACACCGCTATCTTTTCACCACTTTTCAGAGGGAGTACCCCCATATCATTTTTTAAAAGTACACAGCCCTCTGCTGCCGCCTGCCTCACCGTATTCGTATATTCTTTCCAATCCAGTTTCAATCCAATTCCTCCTTCTCCCGACTTCGTCGCACGATGGCGTCGCCAGGTTAAATACAAAAAGATTTCCTTTGACTTTTCTCCAATCAGTGATATAATAGAAGTATGCAGGCATAGTTCATTGGTAGAACACCAGCTTCCCAAGCTGGGGAGGCGGGTTCGATTCCCGTTGCCTGCTTTTTTATCTTAGCTCGATGGCGCCAATTTGAACCATCGAGCTATATCTTTCTATATCTCCTTTTTCGGTACAAATAATATCCACCGCCAGCCAGATCTGCCAATCCCCAGCCAATAGGTACTGCCAGCCAGATTCCTGTTACCCCGATCTGTGGTACTGCGGACAGCATATACGCCAAAAGTACCCTGCTGCCAAGAGAAAGCACCGTCAGTATAAGAGACATCTGTGGCCGCTTGATCCCACGGTAGAAACCATAAAAAAGAAACAACAATCCGATACCAAAATAGCAGGTCGCTTCGATCCTTAGATATCCAATTCCCACAGAAAATATCTCTGTCTTTTCTGCGTCGATAAACAGAGACATCAATCTGCCGGCAAAAAGATTAATCAGCAGGCTGATAAAGACACAGAACAAAAATACAAGAAAAACCGCTTTCTTCATTCCCTGCCAGATGCGCTCCTTCTTTCCCGCACCATAATTCTGTGCAACATATGTAGAAAAGGCATTTCCAAAATCCTGAACTGGCGAATAGGCAAATGAATCAATTTTTACTGCTACCGCAAATGCAGCCATCACCACGGTTCCAAAACTGTTTACCAGACCCTGTACCATTAAAATTCCAAAATTCATCACCGACTGCTGTAGGCAGGTAAGTACCGATAAGCTGGATATTTCTTTTAAAATGCCTCCATCCCATCGCATATGCACTCTCTCCACCCAAAGCATGGGACATTTTTTAAAATAATATATGAAAATTCCTGCTGCCGCTACATATTGCGCCAGCACAGTTGCCGACGCAGCTCCCGTCACACCCCATCTGAACGCTAATATAAACATCAGATCTAGCCCGACATTTAAAAGCGCAGAAATCCCTAAAAATATAAGGGGAGTTAGAGAATTTCCCACGCTTCTCAACAGACTGGCAACGAAATTATATATAAAAACTGCCGGAATCCCCCAGAATATACAGATCAAATATTCTTTCATGCAGCCCTGAACCCCGTCCGGGACCCTCATAAACCACAGAATCCCCTGAATCCCCAAAAAGGACCCCACCGTTAACAGAATCGTAAGCCCTCCTATCCCCACAAAAGAAAGAAAAATTCCTCTTTTTAAGCGATCCTGCTCACCTGCCCCGAACTGAATCGAATAAAAAGCGCCGCTTCCCATGCAGAGCCCCAGCAAAACAGAAGTGAGAAAGACCATCAGTGTATAGGAAGACCCCACAGCAGCCAGCGCATATTCACCCAGGTATCTGCCCACGATAAGCGTGTCCGCAATATTATATACCTGCTGCAACAGATTGCCAATCATCAATGGCAGGGCAAACTTTATGAGGCCACTGGTGATATCTCCCCGTGTCATATCATAACTCAATCAAATCCATCCTCCCCAAACAACAAGTAGCACGAGCTGTAATATGAGAATTGCCGGCATTCCCCACACAAAATACCAATGCCTGGTCTTGTGGCGAAATACCCTCATCCCTAAAATACTTCCTACACTGCCGCCGGCAAGCGCCGCTAAAAACAGATGCGCTTCCGGAACTCTCCACTCATGCCTTTTTGCCCGCCTTTTATCAAAACCCATCTGAAAAAAACTAAAAACATTTATTATTAAAAAATAAAGCAAGATCCACTTCATCACAATCTTCCTTTCAAATTCCTTCTAATTTTTACACAAACCTTAGAATAATTGTAGCATAGATACTATGTTTTCTCTACTGTAAAATCTATTTATTTTTTTCTCTTTATAATTCTACTGCTTGTGAAAGCTTATATAAGAACAAATCGAATATGGTGACATTACGGTTTTTTTTCGGTTATTTTTTTAGTTTTTCTTGACCACGCACAAAAAATTATGTATAATATACTTAATCAATCAAAATATTCCAGAGTGAGGGGTGAGCTTATGACGATTGATGAAATGAAACAAAAAAAAACAGAGCGAGGATATTCCTATTCTATGATGTCTGAATTATCCGGCATCCCATTAGGCACCATACAGAAGATTTTTTCCGGTGAAACTACCCATCCTCGCTATGACACTTTGATGGCTTTGGAAAAACTTTTTCAAGATTCACCTACATTACATGAAAGTTACGCTTATTCCACAAATCATGCCGACACCTTCACCGTAGGTGACTATTATGCATTACCAGAGGACCAGCGCCGGGAGCTCATTGATGGCACATTTTACGATATGTCCGCACCTACTGTACTGCATCAACGCATATGCGGCGAAATTTATCGCCAGTTTTCCAATTATATTCTGGAACAGGACGGACATTGTTTGCCTCTGATGTCCCCGCTAGATGTTCAACTGGACCGGGATAACAAAACCATGGTGCAGCCAGACATGATCGTACTATGTGAAAAACAGGATGAGAAATTGTGCGACTGGGGCATTTATGGAGCGCCGGACTTTGTATTGGAAGTATTATCCCCTTCCAGCAAAAAGAAAGACTGTTTTAAAAAACTTTCCAAATATGCCGATGCCGGTGTCCTGGAATACTGGATTCTGGATCCCTATCAGAAAAAACTTCTCATCTACTTCTTCGAAGAAGATGTAATCTATCCTAAGATATGTGGCCTGAATCAACCTGTCCCAGTCAATATCTATCATGGAGAACTTTTGATTGATTTTGACAACATTGCTTCATGGCTTTCGTCATGACACATATAATCATGTTGGGGCCAAAAATTATTTGCCCTAACTGAAAAATTGGACTGACACGTTTATATTCGACATGCCAGTCCAATAATTACCTGTAAAATGCTTCGATCACCATCTAAACCTGTTCCATCTCCTCCAGAACTATTGAAGGATCGTAGTATTCACTTTCTCCGCTTGTACCTTGATTCCCAATGCGGAGCATGCCTTCCTGGGTACTGATAAGCATCTGAGCCTTTTTTAAATATTCATTTAATTTTTTAGAAAACATTTGTAACCGCTCTGGATCGCTCTTCTTTGGATTGTTCAGATCAAACTCAAAAAAGTCCGATGCCAGTATCTTTTCCTTCCCATCTTCTGTAAGAGAAAAAACCTTCCACTCATAATCAGCCGCTCCCTGGTACATGGCAGGCTTCCACGTCATAAGAAAAGACTTCCCACCATCCCTGTACAAATACACATTATTCCATCCCCCATGAACCGTATTTACTGGGAGAGACCAAATCATCTCTCCTGTCTTTCCAGAAAAAACCCGAATGGTTGGCTCATCACCAGTCATAGGTTCCATAGCCGCTCTCTCATCGATCTGAATATTTTCTGGAATTCCGTCCCCGGTAAGATCTGCTTTCATAGAATCAATTCCCTTATTTCTTATTTAACTTTAAGTATAGCATTTTCCGCTTTTTTTTCAACTAAAATCTTGTCATTTATCCCAAAAGCATTTATACTTATCTAAGATGCAATAAATCCTTTTGGATATATTTTTGCTGAAAATGTGCACTGAAACGATGAGAAACACGCTTTGTGAGTTTTTCACGTTCGCGGGCGGTGCCAAATTGGAATGCAAGCATTGCACTTGGCTTGTGCCTTCCGCACAAAATTAAAGTAAATAAATTATAAGAACGGAGGTTTACATCATCTTATGAAACAATTAAAAAATCCGGTTTTACCCGGCTTTCACGCTGACCCTTCCATTATCCGCGTGGATGATACCTATTACATAGCGAACTCTACTTTTGAGTGGTTTCCGGGCGTGCGTCTGCATGAATCAAAGGACATGATCCACTGGAATCTGCTCCCTTCCCCATTATCTACGACAACACTGCTAGACATGAAGGGGAATCCTTCTTCTGGCGGTATCTGGGCCCCAGATCTTTCCTATGCTGACGGAAAATTCTGGCTTGTTTACACTGATGTCAAAATAACTGAGGGATCCTTTAAGGATATGGTCAACTATATTACGACGGCAGAGGATATCCGTGGTCCCTGGTCTGACCCGATTCGTGTCAATGGCGTGGGATTCGACGCCTCTCTGTTCCATGATGAGGACGGAAGAAAATATTTGGTGCAACAGACATGGGATCACCGTGAATATCACCATGGATTCAACGGCATTACACTGACAGAGTTTGATACTGCTTCCATGAAGTTAAAACCAGAAACAGCACGAAATATTTATAATGGTACAGAAGTAAAGCTTGTAGAAGGGCCCCATCTCTATAAGATAAATGGTTATTATTATCTTTTTGCTGCCCAGGGCGGTACCGTGTACACACATCAGGAAGTTGTGGCAAGATCCCGTACTCTGGATGAGCTCAGTTTTGAAACAGAACCAGACGGACCTTTTATCACAAACTTCGATACCCCATATCTGGGCATCCAGAAACAGGGACATGGCGCTCTGGTAGAGACACCTGGCGGCGAGTGGTATTACGCCAGTCTGTGTGGGCGTCCTTGGACTCATGAAAATGAATCCTGCATCGATCCCCGTGGTTATTGCACACTGGGACGGGAGACATCCATCCAAAAGGTATACTGGGATGATGAAGGCTGGCCAAGAATCGACGGTGGACACGGCGGCTCTGTCTATGTGGATGCACCAGCCGATGGCATAGAGACTGCCGCACCGGCAGATCACTCTTTCCATGATGAATTTGATTCATCCCTGCTTCACGACGAGTGGAATACCCTTCGTGTACCTTTTAGCGATGAGATGGGCAGCACTGGTGACGGCAAACTTATTCTCCGCGGGCAGGGATCTCTCTGCAACACACACGAATTGTCCTTGGTTGCCAAGCGCTGGCAAGCATTTTACTTTGATGCATCTGTAAAAGTAAGCTACGATCCATTTTCCTATCAGCAGATGGCTGGACTGACAAACTACTACAACGACAGGCACTGGTCCTTTGCCTTTGTGACATGGAATGAGAAAAATGGCCGGGTGATCGAGGTGACACAGTGTGACCGCGGAAACTATACTTCTTTTCTGAGAGATGATGCCATTCCGGTGCCAGAGGGTGCAGATGTCTGGTTCCGCACAAAGGTTAGAAAAGAGAGTTATACTTATGAATATTCCTTTGATGGAAAAACTTTTAAGGAGATCCCGGTTACCCTGGATGCTGCTATCCTGTCCGATGACTATGTATTACAAAGCTACGGTGGATTCTTTACAGGAGCTTTCGTCGGTATGGCATGCGTCGATTATGCTTACTACGATGCCAAAGCAGAATTTAGAAACTTTGACTATAAAGAGCTCGGTGATGTAATAAGAGACGATGGAAGTTTCGCCTGGGAATAGACTTCCTGACTGAATTACACAGAGCTACCTGTACTTTACGGAAGTCGGCAACTGTGTCTTTTAGTTTCCCTTTGGAAGTCCAGTCGGCACACTGCCCGCTCCGCAGCTCTAAATACTGGTGGAGCAGTTCCGGGAGTGTCGGCTCCTTGTCCTGCTCCAATGCTTCCAGCAGCACAGCTTTTTTTCCTTTAAATTGGAAATCCTGCCTTTTAAATGGCGCACCACCTGGCGATGGACTGCATGAGGGAGTTGGCGGCTTTGATGTCCCGGTTCAGGTTACCGATGTTGGTCTGGATCCCCCTCCTCTCCATCTGGCAGACGGCTGCTCCCATGTGAACGGTGAGGAAATAATCTGCTGCTCTCAGAAAAAAGTTACACAAAATTGTGTCCATTCTCTTGACTATAGTCCACTGATACCCGTGATATGCCACATTGCCGCCCGTTTTCCCAAAGCGTTTTTTCGTTGCCGTCATACGCTCATATGCCCGCTTTGCGTTGTAGTTGATGCCGCTGACATACATACGCTGGTCTGTTTTATCGTCGTTGTAAACGTACTGCAAGGCGGCGTATAAATCGCTGTCCACATACTTTTTGTCAATGGTTTTATCGGGATTTTCCGCATAGTCAATCACTTCCTTCAGCCTGTCTTTGACAGGCCCGAAGCCGGTAGTCGCCATTTATACCACCGCCTTTTCTTTTTGAGGGAGAATTAACTCGGCTGTGATTCCATCAATCAAGGCAAATATTTTTTCTTCCGTATCCGCTGTAATTTTGCCTTCAACAGCAATGCAGAGTTCGTCCAGCTTATCATTAAAAGAGAAAAAATTATATCCCAATCAGCCAGTCATTCAGTTGTAACCGGCATTTGGGCAACGAAAAAAAGCCGGCACACTAATGCGTACCGACAACCCGAAAAAGGATAGACTATCCCCTGTGGTGTTGGTTTCACATTCATGTAACCGGCTTTGAAATTCAAAGTCGAAACTGTCTGTTACGCTTTCTGATTGTCGACAGTTCAAAGCAATTTAGAAGCGGCGGTATTTCCACTTAGCATACCGCAGGCGTTGTCCGACTTAAAGTCGTCCCCTTAAATTCTGTGAAGATATGTATTTTTTTTGCGGCTCTCTTGTGAGAGTGCTTTATTGTACTCTGCGGAATAAGTGTTTGTCAATACTTTCCACAAGGTTTTTGAATATCTTTTTAGAAACGTGGGTATACTATATGGTTTGCGGTTTTGAACATAAAAATAGCCGCTTGATTCTCTTTATGGAAAGTCAAGCGGCGAACATATAATTATTTACCAATCAGCTTCATCATCTTGTCGGCGACGTTCTTCTTCATCTTCCTTCTCACGCCGATATTCACTGTCGTCCCAATTATCAGTATATTCTCCGGTTGTCCAACTGTAACCATCACAGTCAATATCTTCATAGTTTCCAGTTTCATAATTAAAACACCATTTTGACATAATAGCCATCCTCTCCATGCGCTAAAAATGCACTTTTATCAAACATCACCAATTATATTCATCAAACTGTAATGTATAATTTTCACCGGGTGTTATATCGTACACCACAATTGAGTCATCTTTGAATTTGTCGCCGGCATTAAGAGAATCGAGATAGACGTTGCTCGAATCAATTAGATACCTATCACTGTCATAAAGTTTATAGGAAATAATATCATAACTTGAACTATTGCCATCTATTTTCTGCCCTGAAAATGTAATTTTAAGCTGTGAGGTATATTCTTTTTCATAGACATATGAAATGTTGGTTATTTTCAGAACAGAGTCTGTGCTTCCATCGTACCCCTTAACTTTTATTTCAACAGGCAGTCCCTCTGCTGAGAGATTCACATCTGCAACTGGCAAACAATACAGTGCTGTGCAGTTAACTTCGTCAAAACGAACAGCATCACCTTTGTATACAGTCAGATATACTGTACCATTATTTGATTTTCCGCTTTTTATATCGAAGGCGGGTATTCGCACATTTGCTAAATACTGTTTTCCGGCGGCTTCGCTTTCGTAATCTCCAAAATCTTTGGATGTCACCGATTTTGTCGCAGAATATACTTCTTCGCCGACATCGTTAACTATGCGGATGTCAATATCAACATCGGCGGCAATATATTTATCGTTGCCATTAAGCAATCCGAAGAATAAACTGTAATCATTAGTTTCCGAATTGCTTTGAAAAGACCAATCTTTTAATGTTTCGATATTATTGCTTTCCATGATTGCTGAGGGTAAAAATGAACAACCGCATAATGAAAGCATAAATACGGTAAGAACCGCTACAATGACCCTTTTCACAGTTTTCACCTCACTTAGCTTCCATATTATTGCGTTTTTTTAGAAAATCCATCATTTGCTTTTTTTGCTCCTTTTTCACTCCTTTGGGAAGTAAACAAAGTACCCTGTTGCAATGCTCGCTCAAGTAACAAGTTTCGCAAATGATTTCTTCAATCATTTGCATACGCAATTCATCATCACTCGGGAGCTGGTATTCCTTGATTTTTTTAATGCCTGTCGGATTACGCAAGCCATAATCAATTAGTTTACCATTTCCAGTCTTTACATATCGATAGACATCAGCACAGAAAGAAATGCTGTCTCCAACATCTAATTCTTCAAATCCGGTCTTGTCCATCCAAACGTGGTCTTCCTTGTCGTCAAACATCACTCCGTCTGGATACATTCCGCTGATGAAAATCCGTTTGAAACAAATGTGCTTTGCTTTAATTTTCTCAATTTGTCCTTTGAACTCTAATAAATAATTAAAGAACCCATTGGCAAAGCCCGAACGATAGTCGTAACCCAAAGACGCAAGCTGTACACTAAGATATTCATCATAAGACATTTTCTCCGCACCGACAACATCTTTTTGAGAATCAGGAGAAAAAAACACAATACCATTTTCGTTGCTTACGCAATCCTGTTCACCATAATATGTGGCAAGTAAAGACTTCTCATTCGGATATTGGGCAATCAAAGCGGCAGCTTTTTTCAAACGGGCATTGCGTTCTTCGTTATGTTTTCTTTCCTCTGCCCGCTTCGCCTTTTTGATTTCATTTTCAATGTAGTTGATTTCATTTGATGTTAGCAGCGGCAACACATCTTCTTTGCAATCATACGACCCTTGCAACAGACGTTTTCTGAATCGAGCAAGAACATCTTTCATCATCTTTTCCGAAAGAAACCGAGCTTTGTCAATGGAACAGCTATAATAACAACCAGTATTTATGTTCCCATAACCTTTGCCATACAAAACAGCAGTATTCCACGGACACAAATAATGCTCCTTTTGTACCAATCGTCCTCGCTTTAAGCCTTCTTCAAATTCAGGAAAAATCTTAGGATTACCGCAACCCTCGTGATCCTCCACCCAAAAGCCAGACGCTCCTTGAGCGACATTTTGAATCATTACATCCAATGCTTCAATCGTCGCTCCTTTAGTTTCGTTGTTTCGCATATTTACACCTCCATTAATAAGTGCTGCAAATAGCAGCCTGACATGTTAACGAAGATTAATCATCCATGAATATAATTATATTATATACAAAAATACGTCTGCTTTCAATGAATTAAATAAAAATTCTACAAAATCCTCAAAAAGTAGTAATTGCGAGAATATGCGGCAGCTATGTAACAATAACTGCCGCATTCCTCGTTATGAGTAAATAATCTCACTATTTACGATTTCCATTGCTCAGTTTCTTGCATCATTCATTTTCACCACCCACGTCATTTGATTTACGGCTTTTAGTTCTTCGGATATACCATCAGCCTTTGCAATCTGATTTACCATCTGATAGAACATGTCTTCCGCCTGTTCGTCAATATCAGAAAGATAGCTATTTAGCTTGCAGCTTGTCAGAAGATTAGTGTATAGCACTTTGCGGTATTGTTCGAAGTAATGTAAATGTCTCGATTAGTTGTTGTCTGCTTTGATAAGCATATCATCAACCGCTAAATGCTATTTTGAACTTTACATTATTTTTGTTTGCATTGTAGCAAAGGATTTTTTATTTTGCGAATGTACGATTTTATTTTTGACATTAAAAAAGCCAGCGTAAGAAGCAGAAACGCTTCTTATGCTGGCTTTGCCTTTGCTATATCCCATAAGTTCTATTCCAATAATGCTTTTAAATTACCTCCTTATGTGGTAACAGTCTTCCAGGGTGTCCGTTTGTTTCTGTACATCCTTTACAGTTGCCTTTAAAACCGCATCGCTGCAATCAATCTTACAAATTGTTTTCATTTTGCATTACCTCCATCAAATTCATAAATTGTCTTATTCATAAATGTTTTTCCCAAATCATACGCTTAAATAGAATCGCTCTATAAATGCCTTTCGTTTAGATGATATTGTCATAATAGTAGCGGAGACGCAAATACGATTAAATTAGACGCTTTGATTTTTGGGACAAATTCATCGAAATCTTCTTTTTGTACACATGGCTTTCCGAATCAGGAAGCATTGCATCCTATGCATCATTTTCAAATTAATTTATGAAAGCCCATTATGTGTACAAGCACTAGAAAATGTCGTCAAACCAAATCCGGGTATCCGAGGAGCAATCATCCACAGCGACAGGGGGAGTCAGTACTCTAGCCAGATATACCGGGATGTTGCCAGCAAATATAACATAAAGCAAAGTATGAACAGCGCAGGAGGGAGATGCCATGACAACGCCCGCTGTGAGCGCATGTGAGCCAGAATGAAATCCGAGTTGCTGTATGATCGTTACAACACAGAAAAATGACCGCAGATGAACTCAAGACAATCATCTGGAGATATTTCATCAGCTATTTGAATAATCGCAGGATCTGCTCTGCCAATGGAGGGCTTCCCTCGATGGTCAAGCGGCAGCAATACTATAATTCCCTAAAAGAAGCTGTCTAGGATACAAAATCCTTGAGAAAAATATGTCAAATAATTTTGACAAAATCAGAGCGTGAAAATCATTAAGGCGATACTTTATACCAAAAGGGGCAAAATCGTGTTTCTGCTGCGTAACAAATATAAAAATCTGCACCCATGAAAAGACGGGTGCGGCGGCTATAAATGCGTGGCTACCACACCCGTACTTTTTTTCTTGTAATACAACTGTTCATTCCTTTTTAGTTAGATGCCATACATTCAAAAAATAGCCAATAAATGGTGTAATTATTAAGGCCAAAAATCCCCATAAATTTGAATATATAATATTAAAAACGGACGGAAATAAACTATCTTTATCCAGTTCTACTACATTAGCTGTCCCAGTTAATTGGAAGCTTGTAATATTATTTTCCTCTATCCGCAATATACTTGTCAATTTATCCCCTTTAATAAGCAAAGGTTGATTAGCAACCCGATAGTCTAACGCCATACTAGCTACTTTAAAATTTATACTTCCAACTAGCGAAGTAGAGCATTGAGTGATATTTGATAAATACCAGTATTCATCTCTTGATGATGAAATTGTGTGGGTTCCATCACGGACTATGCTTACTGAATCACAATTATGTATTCGCAAAAAAATATAACCCGTACAATGCAGTGAAGAATAATCTTTGCTATTAGTAAAGTGAATCTCCCATTGGTTAGTTAATACATCACTTCTCGTTTGAATAGTTATGCTGCTATATGGCAAGAAGTGTAAATTTTCATCGTAACCGTCATTTATAAATACTGTATCTCGTTCCTGCCAAAATGATACATTAGATTGAGTGAATAAATTATATTCTATGAGTTCAGAATCGTTGGAAGCAGAAGATATAATTAGTCCTTCACTGCTATCAAGTTTTAAAAATAGTATATCCCTTTCTTCCGACTGCTCCACTATATTCCCAGATTTGCCGTATAGCTGGTATTCATCTGCCATAAAATCAATTGATATATTTGAATCGTTAAATGGGTTAATGGCAAGCATATAACTCTTATTTGCAGCACTTATATATTCTGCTTCTACCTCAAGTGTATGAAGTGAATCAGAATCCAGGCTAACCCATCCATCATTAGGCGATAATATAAAAATTACTATATTTAAAGTTATAATTAGAAATAATAAGGTAATTAAAGTTTTAGTTACCTTATTAAATATAGTTCCTTTACTATATTCGTATTTTATAAATCTAAATAGCTTGATGCTTAGAAATTTGATGCTGTCAATTTTAGCGAATATCTTCATAATTCAGCTTCCTCCCCTTGCAA
This sequence comes from uncultured Roseburia sp., assembly GCA_947644305.1. GTDB lineage: Bacteria > Bacillota > Clostridia > Lachnospirales > Lachnospiraceae > Eubacterium_F. The sequence continues at coordinate 60,580 of CANRYS010000012.1, read as the reverse complement.
TCATTCCGCACTTTTATTATAACAAATTTTTCTTAATAAATAGAATTTTTTCTGTTCGTCCTGCTTGATAATATCACATTTCTGGACTTTCTCTTTTAGCTTCCTATGATCGGCGTAAAAGACTTCTTACTGTGCTTGGATGGCTTCATATTCCAGTATTGATGACGCGACAGAGAAATCGAAGTGTCAATATCAGAGGAAAACCAATTTCATCTTGTCTATTTTGAGAATAGCAATGAAACCTATGATATTACGGTTTCAGACCAAAACGCATTAACAGTGACAAGTGCAAGCAACAAAGATTGGATAGACTATGTGAGAACAAAGCCATCTGCTGAAAATCGGAAAATATCGTTACAGATACCCAATGCACTTATAAATACCCTTACACTGTCCACTACAAACGAAGATATATCACTTTCGTCATTGACTATATCAGGAAACATATGCATTTCTTCTAACAACGGAAGTATTACTTTTGATACGTTCCTTTTGCGCCGAGCCGAAAAAAGCAACAATTTAGAGCTTTGACGAGCGTATCTTTTTACTGCTTTTTATAACCCTTTATATCCCCGCGTGGGATATGGGCAACATTCACCAAAAAAGCACCACAAAAACAGGGAATAAAAGGAACGCCGAGAGCGTGCAAAAACTTAGTGTTTATGCAGCTTCCCGGCGTTTTTTAATTCCTCAACCGACTTAAAATCAGCTTGTAGGGGAGAGAAAAATTCTACTATTTTTTTATTATTTTACCGCATCAATAAAGGAATAAAAAGATGGTTTTGGATCATAAATGTTATCCCCAAACAGAAGCGGCTGACATTGGGAACGCCAGGAAGTGCTATCGGTGAGCCCCCACAAGGTGATATTTGTGATTCCCTTTGGATTAACATTGATATCACGGTTCTTCTGTTTCGTAATGATCGTTTTCATAAGATTGCTGACAAACTTTTTCTGGTCATTATTTGTCTCATCTTCATCAACATAGGAATATGAAGCTGAAGATCCTTCTGTATCAAAATTGATGGTAAAATCAAGCTCTGTTATCTGAATCTCATAACCGGCAGCCAGGAATTTCTCCAATGCATCGCCGTATTGTTTCACCGTTGGTACTTTTACATCTACATGACTCTGCATACCGATACCGCCGCAGATCTTCTCAGGTTCATCTTTATTGATAAAACTTACCAGATCCAATACCTTCTTTGTATTAAAGTAGGTATTATAATCATTATAGAAAAGTGTCACCTTATCCTGAACATCATAGGTCTTCAGCATACCATAGGCCACCTGAAAAGCCTTTTTCACATAGGAGGGCGAAGCACCCATATTGCCGTATACACTATCCCAGACCTTTCCAAAGGTTCTCCGGTTCAGATATTCATTTACTACATCCCATGCGTAGACAATACTTCCAGCAGAACCGGTAAGCGTCTTTTCCTTTTCCATCACATGCGCCATCACATTATGTACGTAATAATCCAGACGGGCATCCATAACATCCGTTGTCACGACAGTATCTCCATCATAATTCTTTGTAAAGAACCATGACGGCGTCTGGCTGTGCCATACAAGAGTATGGGCGCGCATTCTCAGGCCGTTTTTGGAAGCCACTTCCAGGGCGCCATCCACTTCGTTGAAGTTTAACTGTGGAACCTTCGCCTCGCTGTAGCCTTCCGGAATATAGTAGCCTTTGTTCTTTGCCTCCTGGACGGACAGAGTCTTTGGTGCGGAACCAAGGATGTTATCCGGCTTCATTTCATTTTCCAGAGTAATGCTGTTAAAGTGTTTCTTGATGAATGCTAATGTTTTGCTGGTCCGCAGCTCCCTGGGAACTCTGCTCCCATAATTGACGGCAGCACCTATATTCGGAACAATATCTTTATAGGCAGCGAGAATACTTGGCGTGTTTACGACCTTCTTTGGCTGCACCTTCACTTTACACCGTAGTTTATAAGTTTTGCCACCAATCTTTACCTTGCAATTCAAAAGAGCATTTCCTTTTTTCAGCCCTTTCACTTTACAAGAAGTCTTTTTCTTGTTAGATAGTTTAATTACTTTTTTCTTATTGGTACTCCATGTTACCTTTGCCTTCTTCCCCGCACGGGAAAGTTTGATTGTCTGCGTCTTTCCAGCAGTGACTGTCAAAGTCCCTTTGGAAAGCTTTGGTTTTTTTGTTTTTGTCTCGGAAACCGTGCCGGGAGCAATCGTCGCCAGGCAAAGTCCAAAAATAGCTGCATGCGCTAAAAATATTTTACAATGTTTCATTGGTTTACGCACTCCTTTCTACTACAATATATTTATGGTTGATATCCCTTACAGCCAGTAAGGAATTATCCATCTTGTTGCTTAAGCTGTATAATGATATGGAGCGGTAAAAAGATCAATCACTCTCACTACACATCCCACTCATTAACAGATTTAACCTTTACATATTTGTACTTCGTTTTCACCTTCTGCTGTTTCGTCGTACCGATCCGCTGATATTTTCCTTTCTTCCCCTTTCTGCCATAAATCTCATAAACGGTTGGAACTTTTTTCGTACTCTTTTTCCACGTTTTCCTTTCCTTATCGAATCGACACGAGAGAATCGTTGTCTTCGCCTTTTTCCAAGTATGCAGAAAGGTATCCGCCTTCTTTTTGCGTATGACCTTTTTTACCTCCGCCGTTCTCCTCACATGATATTTGATCTTATTCTTTTTTGCAAACCGGATCGCCTCAGCACCTTCTATCGTATAAATATCCCCAAAGGTAACATGGCCTTTTGCGACATACCCCATACGGGCTTCTGCATTCGCCTCTATTTTTGTCTGTTTCCCATTTACATACAGCTTCTCTACCCGGCTCTCCCCGTCACTAAAATTGAACATCAACTTCGTCGCATCCTTTGGCGAAATCAGTTGCTTTACCGTAACCGACACCCAGGGCACTGCCAGACTAAATACCGTATCTTTCTTCACGGATAAGATCATCTTTTGAATGACGCCAAAAAATATATTCTCTCCCATAATGGAATTACTGATCTGCAGCGTATCCGCATGATCAGAAGGAAGCGCACTCTCTTCACAAATCGTATTGTATGGCAAAACAATATCCTTCCAGTTGTTACAGCCGCTAAAACTGGCATAACCAAGTGTGATTCCCTCTGGTAAAGACACTTTTGAAAGTCTTTTGCACTCCTTAAAAGCAAACGCCCATACCGTTCTGACCGAAGTCGGGATCACCAGTTCCTCCATGTATTCCTTCATCTTCCCACCCATTTCCTGAAAATTCTCATAATTATCATATGCATAACTTTCATACCCCAGCGCGCACACCCGGTACCCGTCCAACTCGGACGGAACAATGATCTTTTTTTCTGTGGAATCGATGGCACAGATGGAAATTTCCTTTTTCAGTTCATCTAAAACATAATAGGTATAGATTCCTGACATATGATAATTACGTTCCTGGGCACGGCACACTGTGCCTGGAACGAAAAATGCAATACATAACAACAAAGATGCTATCTTACGGAACAAAACACTTTTCTTTACAATCAACATAGCGGAACCCTCCCATCTGCATAATAATATCCCGTCTGTGTACTCCTTCAGACACGCCCTAGCATCATATTAATCTTATTATAAGGAAGAATTGGAAAAATAGCAATTAAAAATCTCTACAATACAGAAAGTATTTATCTTTGTAGTTGCACTGAACGAAAGAAAAATGTTATATTATAGATAGAAAATAGCGGGGAGGAACGCATCTTATGAAAATGACATATAATATTAATTTAGACCACACGATACCCTTTCACAACAATGTGACCTACTGTGTGGGAACAGGGCGTATGGGACTGGCACTTCACAAAGAGTACTGGGATCAACTGGCATTTGTCCAGAAAAGAATCGGATTTTCTTACATACGGGGACACGGCCTTTTCTGTGATGATATGGCGATTTACCAGGAGTATAAGGACGAGGATGGGAACATTAAGTCTGAATATAACTTCACTTATCTGGACAGAGTTGTTGATAGTTATTTGGAACTCCAAATCCGGCCTTTTTTAGAACTTGGCTTTATGCCTGAGAAACTTGCTTCCGGCACTCAGACACAATTTTACTGGAAAGGAAACGTGACGCCACCAAAAGACTACGATCGGTGGTGTGCACTGGTTCAGGCGACACTCAAGCATCTGCTCTCCCGATACGGGGAAGCGGAAGTGCTCAAATGGCCGGTGGAAGTGTGGAATGAACCAAATCTGAAAGGTTTTTGGGAACACGCAGATATGCCGGAATACTGTAAACTCTATTCTCGGACGGCATACGCCGTCAAAGAAGTCCACCCAGATTTTCAGGTTGGCGGACCGGCGATCTGCGGAGGAAATGACGAGGTATGGATGCGGGGATTTTTAACTTTTTGTAAAGAAAACCAGACCCCTTTGGACTTTATTTCCAGACATCACTATACCATTCATTTTCCAGAACGGGACGGACACTATGACTATGCGGACCTTCAGTCCAGTGAATACTCTTTTAGTACACTGAAGCGGTGTCGTGAAATTATCGGTGAGTTTGAAGAATACGAAAATCTTCCTTTTTACATTACAGAATTTAATACCGCCTATGTACCTAATTCTCCACTCCATGATACAAACCAGAATGCGGCAAGCCTCGCTCGAATCTTATCGGAAATCGGTGACTACTGTACTGGCTATTCTTATTGGACCTTTGGAGATGTATTTGAAGAACAGGGCGTGCCTTTCACTCCATTCTATGGGGGATTTGGTCTTCTGGCAAACAACAGTATTCCGAAACCCACTTTCTGGACCTTTGAGTTTTTCAAAGAATTAACTGGAAAATGTGTCTTCCGCAGCGAACACGGTGTTATTTGTGAAAATGAGGGAACACTCCGGGGTGTTTTATGGAACCTTTCCTGTGAGACAGGCTGTGACTCTCTCACTCTGGAGTTAAATCTCCCGGCTCCTTCCGGTGAGTACTGCTGTATGCAAAAAATTGTGGATGAAACCACTTGTAATCCACAGAAGGTATGGCACGATCTCGGTGAACCGGCAAATCTCACCAGCAGACAGACACAGTTGCTTCGGGAAGCGGCAAACCCACTGATCCAGACAGAACGGAAAACTCTTTCAAAAGATAACATGACTGTAGAGTTTACATTAACTCACGATGCTGTGATTTATTTTGAAATCTTTCCATCCAAACTGACTACGGATCGTGGATTCCGGTACGACTGGAGCTCCTCTGTGACAGAAAGTAAAGATTGACCAGCCTGGCAGCCACGGACTTCATGATTCATTCAACTTATATAAGGCGGCGCCGAATTGAATAAAATCAATTCGGCGCCGCCTTATTAACTATATTGTTGTCAAACTATTCAAACATGGATAGATCAATGGCGTCTGCCATTGCACTATAGCCATCATAAGGATGAAGTCCATCTTCATGCGTATATTTTTCTAATATATTTTTTGGATTGTTGGGATCTGCCACCGCACTCTCAAAATCAATAATGCCATCCACCCCTGATTCTTCCGAACGCATCCAGTCATTGATCATAGTTCGTACCTTTTCCGAAGCTTCCGTATAACTATCACTTGTTCCGAATGGGAGAATCGGAGCTCCATAGACCTTAATTCCATTTTCATGACACAACTGAATCATCTTCTTGTATTCTGGAATTAGAAGATTATATTTACTGGTTTCCCAAAGATTTGTTATATCATTTACGCCAAATAAAATAATACAGTATTCTACGCCATCGTGCTCCAGGAGATCCCTGGCAAATCTATCCTTTCCGGCATCTGTCGGGTAGGAGCCAAGGATAGAATTTGCACCAATTCCCTCGTTAATAAGAGATACATTTGTTGTTCCCTCATTTTCCTGAAGTCTTTTCGCAAAATAGTCGATCCACCTCGTATAACTGTCCGGCTTTTTGCCAAGGTACGTAGCATCTGTTCCATAACCATCTGTAATGGAATCACCAAAACATACTACTGCCCTGCTGTCCTCCGGTGACCATATAGATGCATCTGCGAGGAAAAACCAGCTTGTTGTCGTTTTAGCTGAAGAAAATCTTTCTTCTGATACCTGATTACCGGAGACCTGATAGGTCGTCGCCCTTGCACCTCTGTGACCGGTTATATTATCCTTTGGCGCCTCGCCAAAATATGCAGAAACGGCGATATTTTCAAGGGCATCTACCGGAAATTCAACTTCATCGGTCAGAATAACCTTTCCTTTCGGGATTATAAACTCCTCCTCCCCATTTACTGTCACCGGCGTATCGGTGGATACATCGATGGTAGAGGCATCGGCTTTGATCTGTTTGGCGAGATGAAGGGATTGGATCTCCACATCACTTTTCCCATATTGATTCGACAATCGGAGACGAAGTTTATTTCCACCTGTGGTAACCCGGATAATCTGACGAACTGTTGTATCCGTGAGCGCCATTTTGGGCATGGCAGAATCCGTGGCATCGCATCTTTCTTCTGCGGTTCCCCAGGTAGTCACCCATTTACACGCCTGTTCCGGTATATCAGGCGAGGCAGATACATCCGGTGCAGTGGAGGGAACTGGCGTATTCGATGCCGCAGTCGCTGAAGGTGACGGGGTCGGTGATGCCGTCACTTTGACAGTACTTTTACCTTTCACTACGACTTTGCAGGACAGTGTCTTGGACTTTTTTCCCAATTTATAGGTTACTTTAATTGTGGCTTTCCCAGCTTTTACGCCTTTGATCTTAGCCGATTTTTTTGTAGACTTCATAATCCTTGCTACTTTTTTCGACTTGGAAGTCCACTTTACCTTGGCCTTCTTAGAGACATTTTTTAATTTCAAAGTAACCGTCTTTCCAACGCTTACATTCACTTGGCTCTTTCCAAATTTTGGCGATTTTGCCGCCTCCACACCAGATGGCGCTGTTAATGATAACACCATCGCAAAACTAAGTGTTAAACCCCCAATTGCCTTTTTCATTTTAGATCTACAACCCCTTGAATTCATTCTGAATTCCTCCTCCTAATAAACATTTTTGCGTTAGGCGTTATCCGTTGTTTCATTGGTTAGAAACTTCTTTTCCCACATAATAACTTTCACCGGGACCCATATAAGAGTTCTTTAAGTTTTTATTCGTTGGGTGTAAGACAAACTTCTGCAATACAATCTCTGGGTCCATAGAATAAATGCGAATTTTATGTACACCTGCGCTTAATTTTCCCAAACTGACCTTTTTGGTGTGAATTCCATTTTTGACACCATTTGACCAGAGTGAATCTTTCCATGTTCCGGCGATATAGTTCTTAGAAATCGTGTCTACACTTTGTACTTCTCCCTCATCCACGGATACGCCAAATTTCATTGTTACATAATTCCAATCTACATTGTTGGATGGCGCCATATATGCCATTAAGCTGTACTTATCCGTACTAGCTGTCTTTACTGTATATTCTACATATGGTGCATCTTCTACATCGGTAAACCGCCCTGTACAGGGAAATACCTTTAGGGAGGATCGTCCTCGTCCATAATTCTTAATCTCCTTCCAGGCAGCCCCATTAGCTGCTGCTTTAGAATCAGTATAATTTCCAGCTTCAATAGATATATAGTTATGAGCCTCGATAAATGTTTTTTCACTTAATCCTTCTGTAGAAATCACAGAGGCAGATACATTTATTTTTACGGTCTGTCCATTTCCTGTTATGGTTACTGTGCCAGTGCTGTCAGCACTTAATTTTAAATAATCTACGCTGATTTCTATGGTATCCTGCTCTTTCACTGTGCCTGATTTCTTACTCAGCGTAATCCAATCATGAGAAGCTTCCACCTCATAATCAAAGGAGGCTGCTCCACCATTCATTACATGAATGCAGTAGGTCTCATCGTTGATACTTGTGAAGTCCTGTAAATTTGCACTTCCGCTGTCATATGCTTTGGAATCCCCCTGCAGACGCACATACATATGTGCTTCCTCTGGAATATCCACATATACAGGAACGGGATAGGCACCTTTTGGCCTCCATTCTGGATAGCCGACATGTCCTGCATTTTTGGCCTGATACATCATGCCATCCCATTTATTACCGACACCTCCGGGCATATCTTTGTCATAGGTCTGCTCCATCTCCTGATCCAGGGCAATAGCCTCTTTGATCAAAGCCGCATATACATTTGCACTGCTCAGATTCTGTTTGGCATACGCCTGATTCAGCCCGGCATAAATCTGCATCCGGTTGACATTTGCTACTGCCACAGCAGGATAATAAATCAACTCATAATACGGAGCCTGCGCACTCTCTGGCAGCTTTTCTTTGTACTGATCTGCCAGCTTGATCAATTTGTCGATCCGCTCTAACATCTCCACTGCCTCATTGTAATTATCAAGACTATAGGTGGTGGAGAAGACATTCTCTGCCCTGCGCGTACTATTTATCTTTAAATATTCTTCAAAAATAGTCGTCAGATCCTGAATCCCCTGCTGGTCCGTATCTTTTCCAAACTGTTGCTCCATCCACTGCCGGGTGTATTCCTCTGTGCTGTCTATGTTGCTGCTGCCCCATTTGTCGTAATCCCATGCCATATCCATAAAATAAGAGATTGCCGATTCCATAGGTTTTAGATCACCTACATTGAGAATCCACATATCGTCCACGCCGTAATCATACGCCATAGACATCTGCTCCCACATCTTCTGAAGCTGCAATGTCTGAACCCACTGGTAAGAAGTTGGTGCACCATTGTAATCCACATGGTAATACATTCCCCAGCCGCCTTTTCGATCCCTATTCTCCTCCGTCGGCAGGGTCCTGATATTTCCATAATTGTCCTCTGAAAGCATGACAATCGTATCATCCAGTTCGTTCCAGTCACACAGACCTGGTGTTGTCTCATCTCCGTACCAATATTCCTCAACTTCTTTATATAGAGCAAGAAGGGTTGGGGCGTTCTCAAGTCCGTTTCCTTTCAAAATACTTTTCTGGTCTAAAATTATTTCCTTTAACAGATCAATATTTTCCTGAACCGAACTTCCTTCTGGCAGCATGGAGGTATCACCATCCCCGCGCATACCTATCGTAATCACATTTTCATATTTGCCATTACGCTCTGCCCCTTCTGTGAAGAACTTTTTCAGACCTTCTCTATTGGTATCATAATTCCACTCACCATTTCCATAATTTAATTTGCCTTTACTCCATTCTTGATGCGCTTTCATCATCGGCTCATGATGGGAGGTGCCCATGACAATACCGTATTCATCTGCCAGTTGAGCGCTGGCTTCCGGTATCTCTACACCATCTGTGCTAAATGCCGACGACCACATAGCTGGCCACAGATAATTTCCTTTTAAGCGTAAAATAAGCTGGAACACATTTTCATAAAAATACTCATTGAATTTTGCACCTTTGCTTTTTTTGAAAAAATTATTTGCCCAGCTGCCCAGAGCCGGCTCTTCATCATTCAAAAAAATGCCACGGTATTTCACGGATGGTTCTTTAGATGTTACACATAAGGTTTTGGAATTTAAGGAAATAGTGTCTTTCTTCTCTGGTGTCACATCCGCCCAGTAAACCCATGGGGATACCCCCATCAGCTCAGATATATGGAAAATTCCATATATTGTACCTCGCTTGTCACTACCTGTGACAACTAGTGCCTCTTCTATTCCTTCCACGGGATGTTCCACAAAATCAATCTTGTAGGTCTCCCATTTTCCCTTAATCTCACTGACATCCAGTCTGCCTTGTTCAATCATGGTATCAATGAGCCCATTATTTCCAATACTTCCTGCAATAATAGGAATTCCTGCGATCTGTCCTACATCTGTCACGATGTCCAGATCTGCATCCGATACCATCTTAACATCTTTCTGAAAACACTCCGCTACTAACCTAATTCCATTATAATCTGCGCCCTCCGCATCCAGATACAACTGCTGTGCTTTTCCAGAATCCGCCAGCACATAATCTTTTGCAGGTTTCTCTGTTGGCGTTGGCTTTTCTGTCTCTTCAGACGGTAAAGTAGGAACGGCACTTGCGTTTGTCTTTGCCGGTGTAGACGACGAGGAAACTTTCTTTTTTACAGTTACTTCGCAGACTGCTTTTTTGCCCCAGCCATCCGCCGCAAACACGGTAATCTTCGTCTTTCCCTCTTTTTTAGCTTTCACCACACCCTTTTTACTCACAGATACAATGTTTTTATCTGTTACTTTATATATAACATTTTTCACAGTTGCTTTCTTAGGTGATACTTTAGCACTAAGAACTGTCTGTCCCTCTTTTTGTTCCCCACCTACATATAATACCACTTTTTTAGCATTAAGTGTTACTTTTTTTACTTTTAATAATGTTTTAACTACCTTCACCTGGACATTCGCCTGGTTTTTCTCTGTAACGGATTTTACGCTAATGGTCGCTTTCCCACATTTCTTTGCCCTGAGTTTTCCATTTTTTGAAACAGTGACCACAGAGGGCCTGCTCGAACGATACCTAAGGCCTTTGCCTGATGCCGTTTTGGAACCTGCTTTTGCCTTCAACTGATAACTGGTTCCCTTTTTTAAAGTTAATGAGGTTATCTCTGGTTTTATGAGAGTAACCGAAGAACCCGTTTTCTTCGTCACAGCCTCCGTCACAAAGCCCGAAGAAAAACAAGACACAGCCAACAGTATAACGGTTAAAAAATTCGCCAGAATTCTTTGCCTTTTGTTGTTTAATGTTTTCATAGAATACCTCCAATCCGATGGATGCAACTGGACTTATCACATCCACTCTACAGCTTGCAATATGTTTTCTTATGATCTATAATAAAACAAAATATATATAATATCTTTGCTTATATTGTCAGAAAACTTGCAAATATTGCTGTGAAGGAGAATACCCTATGATTCATGAATATTCCGATGAAATATCTTATAACATTCTTACATCCCGCCAAAGTTATGTAAAGGATTTTCACTTACACAATTTTTACGAGTTATTTTTACTGCTGGAAGGAGAACTTAATTTCTGTATTCAGCAGAGCTTTTATCATTTGACCCCCGGCTCCCTTTTAGCGATCAACAATTTAGAGATTCATAAAGCGATCAATGAAAAACAAACCCCTTATAAAAGGATTTATATCCATATTCCTCCAGCTTTTTTTCAAAAATATAGCGCCAGAGATATGGATCTTTCCGCATGCTTCACTTCTCGAAACATCGGAGAAAGAAATCTGATTCAATTAAAGGATCACGAGCTCGCCTATTTTTCTAACCAATTTCAATTCATACTGGAAAACAAGAACTATACACTGCCAGGAAAAGAATTGCTGTTGGAAACATATCTGCTGCAACTGTTGGTTTTTACTAACAACCTTTTCAGCCACTCCTCCTCCCCGTTTGTCTCCCAGTACACACCAACGGTGCAGGATGTTGTGAACTATTTGGAAAAGAACCTGCTGGAAAATATTTCACTGGACTCTCTTGCCCAGACTTTTTCACTCAGCAAGTACCATCTCTGCCACATATTCAAGGAAGAAACCAGCACTACTATTTTTAACTATCTTCTTCTTTTGCGTATTTCCAGAGCAAAATCCCTGCTCGGTGATGGAAAAAATGTAACTGAAACCTGCTATTTGTCTGGCTTTACAAACTATAGTAATTTCATCACTTCCTTTAAAAAACATACCGGTTACACACCAAAAAAATATGCGTCCCTCTTCCATCATACCTAGCTAACGGCGCCAATCGAAAAAAGTGCCCCACACCCATATTCCGGCATGGGGCACCCTTCTTATTCTCCATTATTGAAAAATCTGAAGAGCGAAGTTATAAAGTCCGTGTTTCCATACTTTAAAATCATGTCCTCCCTCTGTTACATAAAACAGATGAGGCATCTCATTCTTTTCAAGTACTTTATGGCACTGGCCACCCAGCGCATTTTCTCCACCCTCGCTAATACCATTGTTGATCATAAGTAACGTATGATCTTTATACTCATCCGGTAGACGGAATGTCTCCTCGGTAAAGAGTCCATCCTCTTTTACGCCATTGGCCTCATAAGCAAAAACTCCAAATCCTGGACTGAATGCTGCGATGTAGCCAAACGTCTCTGGCATATGCAAACCGATATTCAATGACTCCCTGCCACCCATGGACAATCCTGCGATCGCCGTATTTTTTCTTCCGGTTGCTATAGAATAATTTTCCTCTATATAAGGCATCAGATTGTCACGGAGATCGTTGATAAAATTATCAAATGCCGCATAATGTTCTAGAGAAAACTCCGTTACCGCTTTATCATTCGCACGGGCACGACAGTTTGGTATGACAATGATCATCTCTTTGGCAAGGCCCTCTGCCACCAGGTTTCCAACCACATAAGCAGGATTTCCCTGCAACCACTCGTCCTCGTCTCCTCCGATTCCGTGAAACAGATATAACACCGGATACTCCTTCTCTGTCGTATAATCTGGAGGGACAATAACATTTACATTCCGCTTCTTACCTGTCGTGGTTGAATAATATTGTTTCTTTACAGCCTTCCCATACGCTACATCACCCTGCTTTTTATCAAAATCTGCGGGCACATCATAGGTGATGGGCTGGAGTTCTAACGGCGGTTCCGTCGTCGCTGCCGGAGTCTCTGTGGCCGTTGCCGGCGGCTGCGATACGTTGGCTGGCGGAGTCTGGGTTGGCACGGCTGCCGTCTGGGCAGGCGGCTGAGTTGCACTACCTGTCTTAGAAGGAGGCAGCACACGCTTATCGATGGCTTTCACCGTGATCGTCCCCACTTTCTTCGTTTTCTTTTTATAGGTTTCCTTCACCGTGATCTTAGCAGTTCCCGCTTTCACTGCCTTCACAACTCCTTTTGACGTAACCTTTGCAATCTTCTTGTTAGAAGATTTGAATGTATACTTTGCCTTTTTATTCTTTTTGGCAATCTTGATCTTTTTAGTTTTTCCGACATTGATCGACATTTTCTTAACTGAAAGCTTTGCTTTGGTCTTCGCATCAGCAGTGATTCCGCCCTGACAGACCATCGCCGCCATCAGCAAAAAACTAATCCCCCGAAATACTTTCTTTTTCATTTTCATCCTCCATTTCTCTAAAACAAATATCTGGCAAAGTTATAAAAACCATTTTTCCAGACAACCCAGTCATGGCCACCATCTAACGTATAAAAAGTATGGTGTACTCCGTTTGCCTCTAAGGCATTATGGTAACGTTGCGGCTCTTCTTTCACCATGCCATCCTGATTTCCATTATTTATAAGCAGATACGTGCTGTTCTTATAATGATCTGGCAGAGTAAAGGTCTCTTCTGTAAACAGCCCCTCCTCTGTCAGTCCATTATTGGTATAAGGGAAAATACCGTAAGCCGGGCTGAAGGCGCCGATGTATCCCACCTGATCCGGCAGGGAAATACCGATGTTCAGCGACACACGTCCACCCATGGACAGCCCTGCGATAGCAGTATTATCCCGTCCTGTGGCCACGGAATAGGTGCTTTCTATGTAAGGCATCAGATTATCTCTGAAATCTTCGAGAAACTTGTCAAAGGAGTGAACGTGTTCCGGTGCAAATCCGTCGGAAGGGTTGGCAGCATCGTTCTCACGACAGCGGCAGTTTGGCATGACAACGATCATTTCCTTTGCCTCGCCTGAGGCGATCATGTTGCCGATCATATTCTGTACCTTTCCATTGATCCAGTCATTCTCATCTCCCATTCCGCCGTGGAACAGATAAATCACAGGATATTTCTTTTCCTCCGTATACCCCTCTGGAAGGATGACATTCACATTACGATTCTTTTCTGTTATCGAAGAATAATACTGTCTCTTAACAACTTTCCCATACTTTACCCCACTCTGGGTGCTGTCAAGCTTTGCCGGTGTATCTTTAATCTCAGGGTTTACCGGCGGCTTTGGTGTCGGCGTCTGAGGTGGTTCTGTCTGCACAGGACCCGGTGTGGGAGCCAATGGAGAAACTGTGGGCATCTCATTTGCTGGCGTCATAGTCGGCGTACTTGCCGGCGTCGGTGTCACTTTCTGATCTGGTATAGTTGAAGACTGCGTTGCCTTCTTTACGGTAACCGAAACGGTTCCGATCTTTTTGGTCTTTTTACCCTGCTTTTCCTTCACTGTGACCTTCGCCTTTCCCGTCTTCAATGCCGTCATTAAACCTTTCTTTGAAACTTTCACGATCTTAGTTTTGGACGATTGGAATAAATATTTTGCTTTTTTCTTTTTATTCTTAAGCTTAATACTTTTCTTCTGTCCGGTATTCATCGTCACCTTTTTGGTTCTAATCCCCGTCTTTTTATCTGTTTTTGCGGTGATCAGGGCGTTTCCGCTGAACAAAACGGAAACCACCAGAGTAACGGCGATGACCCCCTTCATCTTTTTCATTGTACCTACCTCCAGGATATTATTAAATAGTTATAAAATAAGTATAACATATCTGGCACAAAACAAAAAGAAAAAATTTACTTTATATACGCTTGCGGCGCCAATTTGAATATCATTCAAATTGGCGCCGCAAGACAAACTTTTTACATATAAAATTCAAACCCTATTTCTGAATCATCCAACCTGTATTTTTCCCCCAGCTCTGGTCCGCAGCTATGGGAACCTAGACCGCTCACTTTATAATCGATGCGAACATGTACATATCCGTCTTCCTCTAATTCATCGGTGTGGGAAGCACTGGTTAGGCTTTGGGAACTGTAGCGAGACACATTAAATTCAAATGGTCTGTCGGCAGCCACTTTCATTCCTCCCACTTCCAGCCGTCTGGCGCCGGTATGGTTTCCATGCTCCTGCGGTCTCACATAGGGCACATACTCCAGCGATGGACGGCTTTCATACATTCCTATCCGGGTGTGGCAGGCCATATCCACATAATTTTCTCTTTCTCCCCGTCCAAAATAACGGAATACATCATCATTTTTCGGAAGTCGGAATTCAAACCCCAGCCTGGGAAGAAATTTGCTTCCCTCCCGCTTCTCTCCATGGAAAGATATCTTTACCTGACCATCAGAACCAATGGTAAAAACGGTCCGATAGCGCAGGAAAGGCATTCTCGATATACCGGCAAGACTGCCCTCGACTATAATCTGATTTTCCTCTCTCTCATATTGGTAAACTTTGTTCCACAATTTGTGATAGTTGGCTGCTTCCCAGTCCTCACTGTCCATTTTATCATTGTCCGTTGGGGCACGCCAAACAGTGAGATCCACCGGTTCTTCGAAAATCACTCTACCACCACGCTCCATATACTCAAAATTTCCATAATGGATGTTAAACACATATCGGAAATCCTTTCCTGATATCAACAGCTTCTCTCCTTTTTCCTCAAACTGCACCGTTCCTTCCTGATAAGAAACTGGTGGCAGCTTTTGGATCTCTACCGGAAGTTCATGTTGTTCCATTCCGATCTCATCCTCGCCGTCCAGCAGAAAAATGTCTAGAAAACATCCCAGCTCACATTGATCTGGAAGCTGCAGTTCAAGAGGATAATCTTTCGTCTCCCCAGGCTCTATATCACAGATCAGCTGCCCTTCTTGTTCCATTTTTCCGTCGATAACCAATCTCCAGATAAGGCGGTATTGATTCAGGTTCGTAAAATCAAAACGGTTTGTAATAGTCAGCTTATTGTCCTGATAATTGGTCTTTATGTTCTGGTATACTGCCTTTACATTCAAGCTTCCTGCCTTAAAAGTGCGGTCAGCAAAGACCAGCCCGTCACAACAGAAATTGCTGTCGTGGGTCTCTTCTCCAAAATCTCCCCCGTAGCGCAGCACTCCATCTTTTAACACTCCATGATCCGCCCATTCCCATATGCAGCCGCCGATACATGCTGGAGTATTATATATAATATCCCAATAATCCTTTATATCGCCCGGTCCATTTCCCATAGAATGAGAGTATTCACAGAGAAAATAAGGACGCGTCTCCCCTTTTCTCTGGATCAATTCCTTCATCTGGTCATCATCGCTGTACATACGGCTAACCACATCTACATCACACTGATCTTCAATCAGAAAGGCGCCTTCATAATGCACCAGCCTTGAATTATCCCGCTTCTTTGTCCAGGCGATCATGGCATCATGATTTTTTCCATAACCGCTCTCATTCCCCATAGACCACATGATGATTGAGGGGTGATTTTTGTCTCGTTCTACCATCCGGGCTACCCGGTGCACATAAGCCTCCCGCCACCTTTCCTGATGACAGAGCCAGTCCCCGCTCTCCATATCATAATCATACTCTGTATTTCTCGTGCAGAAACCATGGGTTTCTAGATCGGTTTCATCTATGACATAAAAACCCATTTCATCACACAATTCAAGTAAATATGAGGACGGCGGATAGTGGGACATCCGAATCGTATTTATATTCAGTTTTTTCATTTGTACCAGGTCTCTGCGAATATCCTCTTCGGTAAGCGCATACCCCCTTACCGGATGGGTGTCATGATGATTGACACCTTTTAACTTTACAGAAGTCCCATTTATAAGAAGTTCCCTGCGGGGGCTGACACCAATATCCCGAAAACCAACCTTCACAGGAATGTACTCCCCTGCCTGCTCCACGATCAATGTGTACAAATAGGGGTTCTCTGCATTCCACGTCACAGGGTCTTTCAGATCCTCTACAGTTACAGTTCCATCATATAAAGTATAGGGAACGCTGCAAGTGATGTGATTCCGGTCGGTCGTTATCTCGATGTCCCGAATGTGTCCTTTATTTCTTGATAACAGATACACATCGCGGAAAATACCGGACAGCCGCAAAAAGTCCTGATCCTCCAGATAACTCCCGGCACACCACTTTAAGACTTTTATCGTCAACCGGTTCGTACCCTTTTTCAAATAATCCGTCAGCCGCAGCTCACTCTGCATATGGGAAACCTGGCTGAACCCCACATAATCTCCATTCATGTAAAGATAAAAACAGGAGCTCACGCCTTCCAGTACAATGTATGTCTCCCTCTCCTCCCATTCCTCAGGAATCTCGATATCCAGAGAATAGATGCCGCAGGGATTATCATCTGGCACATAAGGTGGATCTACGGGAATTGGATAGTTTAAATTCGTATAATAAGGTATATCGTAACCCAGCATCTGCCAGTTCGATGGCACTGGAATACTGTCCCAAGTCGTAATCTCAGAAGGCACATCGATATCACGCTCAAAATACCTGAACTTCCACTCTCCGTTCAGACTTATATAGTAGTCCGAGGTTTCTTTCTCTCCCGCCAGCGCCTTTTCAAGTGAATCATAAGGAATATAATATGCTCTCTGGGGCTCACAATTCTCCTGAAGCAACTGAGGATCTTCATAATGTCTCATCTTATCATCCCTTTCTCTATTATAACTATTAGCTTCATTGTAGCATCCAGGGATGGGAATGTCTATTTATTTTGTTTATGGTGTCAGATTAGTCCCCGCCTCTTTCTCCCAGATAAGATCACCATTGATATAAATCTTCTGGATATCATCTTTGGGACGATAAACCTCATCTATCTTCTATGACTGGGTTTTTGCGCCGCCAGCTCATCAATTGATTTTTGGCAATGGCACACAGCCAGGTGGATACCTTACAGCTTCTGTCAAACCGATGAATCCCTTTACTGCCTGGAAAAAAGTTTCCTGAGTAAGTTCTTCTGCCAGATCCGAATCTCCGGTAAGCGAAAGCAGATAGCGGTATACCATTTTAGAATGTTCTTTGTAAATTACCTCGATCGAATGCATGGATCTATCTCCTTTCGTTGTTCTGTCTATTAATGTAAAAAAACTGCCCTTCGTTACAAAAAATCATATATTATACACTTTTTCTTGTCAATTTATACTTGTATCCCATAGAAAAAGAACGTATAATTAAGTTTACAGGTATCGTGACAGCAGAAAGGAGAACAATCCATGTTTTCAAATCAGCGAAAGACAATCGGTGTATTGGTTGAGGCCGTACTCAACGAATGTCCAAGTCGTCTGTGCCAGGGAGTCATTCAAGCTGCAAAAGAATTAGGCTACAATGTAGCGATCTTTACTTCCTATGGAAGTTACGGCAACAATCTAGAATACTTTAAGGGTGACTGTTATATGTATGAACTCCCTCCCTATGAAACACTGGACGGCATGATACTGATTCTGGATACGATCCAGAATTTGCAGACCAGGGATCACGTACTTCGATATACCCTAGAACGCTGCCAGTGTCCAATCGTCAGTATTCGTGAAGACATCGACGGCGCCAACAATCTGCTTGTAGATAACACGACCTGTATGGAAAGCATCATACGTCATTTTATTGATGTTCACGGATTTACCCATCTCTGTTTTATGACCGGCCCAAAAGAACGATGGGATTCCATTGAGCGGTTAAATTGTTTTCGGCGTATTATGGAGGAATATAATCTGCCTGTGGATGAGCACCAGGTCTTTTACGGTGATTTTTGGAAAAATATGGGCCCCTCAGCCTGCGACTGGTTTCTTCAAGGTAGTGATCTCCCTCAAGCTATCGTATGTGCCAACGATTATATGGCGGCGGCTGTGGCGAGTGAACTTATAAAATTGGGCTATGACATTCCAAAGGATATATGCGTAAGTGGATATGATGGTTTAAAAGATACTATGTATTTTTCTCCCTCTCTTACAACGGTGGAAGTTCCCTTTTATGAGATGGGGATGAAGGCTGTAGAAATCATTGACAAAAGACAAGAAAACCCTTCCCAGACAGAGAACTACTATTTTGATGTAACACCTCTTACGAGAGAATCCTGTGGCTGTCAGCGCATCAACGACAGAGAAGTCATCGCCACGAGACGTAACTGGTTTGAGGAAATGAAGATAGAGAGAAACCGAAAGATCCAATTTAATTTTTTATCCATTCATCTGGGAGAATGCAGAAATATCAATGAGATTTCGGAAAAGATACCAGAATATATTTTCAATATCCAGGGATTTAAAGATTACTGTGTGTGTCTCTGCAAGGACCTGGAAAAGATGGAAGAGCTTAACCATTACACAGAGGAAATGGAGCTGCGCATCGCCATGCGGGACTGCAACTCCATGGGACCTATCCGAACCACATTTCCCCGGAATGAGCTTCTTCCAGCAGAGATGACCAGCGATAAACCTCAGGCATGGTATTTTGCACCCCTACACTTTGAGAACAGAACTTTCGGTTATGAGGCAATCCAATTCCGTACGCCAGAAGTCACGGCAAATATATACTTTGACTGGAGTACCAACATCAGCAATGCGATCCAGGATGTGCTGAATCAGCATAAAATGCAGACATTGATTCAAGAATTAGAATACATGTACGACCGGGACGCCCTTACAGGAATGTACAACCGACGGGGCTTTGAAAATCGCGCTTCCACGCAGTTTGCCGATGCCAAGAGACAAAAGCTCCCCTTTTTCCTAGCAATCATCGACCTGGATGGGATGAAACAGATCAATGACATTTATGGTCATGTGGAAGGGGATTTTGCTCTGAAAAAGATCCGCTATGCCATTCAGGATACGTTCGAACCTGTATTTACTGGTGCCCGCACCGGCGGCGATGAATTTGTCATATTTGCCAATAACATCCCAAAAGAACAGTGCCTTGAACTTATGGATGCCTTTGAAGTCTATCTGCAAAAATTCAACCAGTTAAAGAAAAAGCCATATCCAATCCACGCCAGTCTGGGCTATTTGTATAAAATCCCGGAAGAAGAAGATTCTCTGGAAACCTATATAAAGGTCAGCGATGAAATGATGTATAAAAATAAAGTAGAAAATAAACTCCGCAGAAATGAACCGCTGCGTTAGTTCAAATTCGGGAGATCCGGTGTACTTTAATTCATACACAGGATCTCCCTTTTTTATCTAATAGAAAGCTCGTTTTTGCGGAACAACAGAATGGCCGAAGTCTATTCTGTTAGAGGCGCGCGCTTCTCAGCCGCACGTTTTTCAGGCATCAATCATACAAAGATGTCCCAAATCTTATTTTGCGGTAAATCTTCTGTCCCAGAACCCCGAACAAAGATGCAAGAAAATAAATCGTTGTCACAATTCCAAGTCCTCCACCTACGAATGCCATTAAGTATAAAAATATCTTATCCATAAAGATCAATCCTCCCCGATGCTTTCTTTTTTCTCATTTAAAACTGGACCAGTATTGTCCAGTCTCCAACTGAAAATTGTTGCCCCAATCAATAATATGACCGCCACAACAATGGTAACTATTTCAAACATATGAATCCTCCATCTGCCAAAAGGCTTTTTTGTACGCAAAAAACACCTACGTATCATAGGAAATATTTTACAATTATTTTGCTTAAATTCCTTCTTACGCTCGTTTCTTACCGTCCTTTTGGTAAATGCAGCGAATCATCTCCATATGTCCACTGGTGTGTTGGGAGATCCGGCTCGTCTGCAGATAAATCGTGGAATGGAACAATCGTGGAAGATCATCCACAAATGAAAAACCGACAGCAGATCTGCGGAAAACAGAATCCGATACACGTCGGTTCATGCGACGAAGTATTTCACCTGTAACAGTACGCCCTGAGAGCCTCTGTTCACAGATTACTCCTTTTTCTTTATGTATCTGAACACTGGAACTAATCTCACAATCTGGAGCAGCAAAAAAATATGTCCGGAATGGTTGTTCATTCAGACATATCTCGCAGAGCAATATAGACAGAATTAGTAAAATACCAATTCGTTTTCTCGTCACTATCCCTCTCAAATGCCTTTCCTCCTAAAGTTTCATTTTACAGATACACATAAATTATACATCAGAATAAATTATTTTTCAACGGGTAAAGTTAGCTCGACGCCAGCAATTCATAAATATTGTTAAATTTCATGTATTTCCTTGACGTGATCCATGAATTGATGTATTCTAAAAGATGGAATACCAGCTAACATAATGATTCATTTTTGCTAGTTGAACATAAACTGAGGAGGACTAAATATGAGCAAAATACTATTTACCTCTGAATCCGTCACAGAGGGACATCCTGATAAAATATGTGACCAGATATCCGACTCCATTTTGGATGCTTTGCTGGCACAAGATCCCATGAGTCGAGTTGCCTGCGAGACAGCGATCACTACTGGACTCGTACTGGTCATGGGAGAGATCACAACCTCTGCACAGGTGGATTTTCAGAGTATTATCCGAAATACAATCAACGAAATAGGCTATGACGATTCCGCAAAGGGCTTTGACGGTTCTACCTGCGGTGTCATGGTATCCATCGACAAACAGTCTGCCGATATCGCTCTCGGTGTGGATAAAGCACTGGAATCAAAATTGACAGATACAGAACTTGACGCCATCGGCGCCGGCGACCAGGGAATGATGTTTGGCTATGCCACCAACGAAACCGACGAATATATGCCATATCCGATCTATCTGGCACATCTTCTGACTCACCAACTGACAAAAGTACGTAAGGATGGTACGTTACCTTATCTTCGACCGGACGGAAAATCTCAGGTTACAGTAGAATATGACAAAGAAGGAAAACCCATCCGTATCGATGCCGTAGTCATCTCCAGCCAGCACAGTGCAGATATCTCCTGGGAACAGATTCAAAAGGATATCCGTACATATGTGATCGATCCGATTTTACCTGCGGAACTTTTGGATGATGATACCAAAATATATATCAATCCAACGGGACGTTTTGTCATCGGTGGGCCAAATGGCGACAGCGGAGTGACCGGGCGTAAGATCATTGTAGATACTTATGGCGGATGGGCTCGTCACGGCGGCGGCGCATTTTCTGGAAAAGATCCGACAAAAGTGGATCGTTCCGCAGCTTATGCAGCCCGCTATGTGGCAAAGAATCTCGTAGCTGCCGGACTTTGTGACCGGGCGGAGATTCAGCTTTCCTACGCCATCGGAGTCGCTTCTCCTACTTCTGTACGTATCGATACCTTTGGTACTGGCAAACTTCCAGAGGATAAGCTGGCAGATATCATAACAGAAAATTTTGATCTTCGACCTGCCGGCATCATACAAATGCTAGATCTGCGGCGCCCAATTTATAAAGCGACTGCTGCTTACGGACATTTCGGACGCAGTGATCTGAATCTTCCATGGGAAAAGACGAATAAAGCAGAGGTTCTAAAGAAATACTTATAACGAATGTACGAATAAGATAGGATTTACTAAAAAATAATATACACGAAAAATAAAGCAGTGATCTGGTCTCGTACCAGAATTACTGCTTTATTTTAGAGAAAGGAATATTATATTATGGATTATATGAAAGAAGCTTTAAATGAGGCATATGAAGGCATCGAAAACGGACACGGCGGTCCCTTTGGCTCTGTCATCGTCAAGGACGGCAGGATCGTGGGAAGAGGACACAACCGAGTCCTCCTCAAAAAAGATCCTACCTGCCATGGTGAGATGGAAGCGATCCGGGATGCCTGCCACAATCTCGGCACTCATGACCTCTCTGGCTGTGAACTATACACCACGGCAGAACCATGCCCCATGTGTCTGGGTGGCATCCTCTGGGCAAACATCAAGACCGTACACTATGGCTGCGATCGTACCGATACCGATGCGATTGGTTTCCGTGATGACAAGTTCTATGAATATCTGGCAGGAAAAACTTCACTCCTTGATATGAACGCAGAAGCCCAAGAAGAATGTCAGAAGCTTTTCCACTCCTACCAGAATATCCATGATAAAAAAAGTTATTAACATGCACCAGATTATTTAAATGCATATTTGATGAACGCGTACAGACAGCGGTCCCAGCAGAAATCATCGTGACCGCGTCCAGGAACCTCATAAAAGACATGGTTCACGTCAAAGCTGTCACAAGTCTTCACAAAGTTCCGCATACTGTCATCCATCATGTGATCATTTTCTCCGGTTATAAAGAAAAGAAGTTTCAATTTGGAATTCAGGTATTCGGCATCCTCTTTACTTTTCACAAAAGGCTGGTTATCTGTCTCAAATGGTCCGGCAGAATAGCAGCCCACATATCCGAAGAGATCTGGATGCTTCAAACCGATCTCCATGGTCTGGGCACATCCCATAGACAATCCGCAGATACCTGTGTGCTCCGGTCCCGTCATAATGGAATAATTCTCTTCCATATACGGCATGAGATTGTTGATAATCTCAAATTCCAACAGATAGTGATTCTTCCAGAAATCTGTAAGCAGCGGATTCTCCACAATATTCGGATATTCTTTAGTGGAATCATAAGGAATTACTCCGCTGGTAAATACAACGATTGTGTCTTCCATCAATCCCTGTGCATAGGCATTATCCAATACCTTATCTGCGGAACATCCATCATTTGTTCCTCCCTTGTCAGAAGTCCAGTAGGTCTCATCATCGTTGCCACCATGGAGACAGAACAGAAGATTATATTCTTTATCTACGTCATAATCTGGTGGCAGCCAGATACGAGCGCGGGCTTTTCCACTGGAACGGTAATCAGAAGGATACTGGAAGTTTTTCAGCTCACCATGAGCGATGCTGTCATCCTTCTTGTCAAATCCTTCTGGAGCAGTAAAATCATCTGTCACCTGGATACGGAACCGGCAGTTTACTTCTGGATTTAATGCAGAAGACACCGTAACCATCGTTATTCCTGGATATTTAGCGGTTACACTGCCACTTTCAGAGACAGAAGCAACATAGTCCTTTGTATTGGAGATTCTACAGCTATGTAATGTGGCACCTTCTGGCGCTATCTGGGGCGCAAGGGTATATGTCTCTCCCACATTGAGAGTAATCGCCTCTTCCTGTTTGATCGATGTAACCATAGAAGCCACTTTTACCTGAACTACAGTCATCACCTGTGAGCCATCTGTAGCACAGATCGTAATGTTAGCTGTACCCTCTTTCAGTGGCTGGACCATTCCCTTCTCATCCACCGATGCCACTGAAGGATTATCACTGGTATATGTCAACACTTTACTAGAAGCATCCACTGGTAAAACAGAAGCATTCAGTGCTAAAGTTTTTCCTATCTCCAGTGTATAAGAAGCTTTCTCTGTCACAATCTGATTTACCCGCTTTTGCTGTGGAGTCGGAGTTGCCGTGTTCACCAAGGTAGGCTTCGGTACAACTGGTTTCTTTTGCTTTGTCACCGTCACTTTACAAGATGCCTTTTTTGTCATCTTTTTATAACGTACTGTCGCAGTGATCGTCGTCTTTCCGGCCTTTTTCGGCGTAATCTTTCCCTTGGAAGAAACAACAGCTACTTTCTTTTTGGATGACTTCCATGATACTTTTGCTTTCGCAGGTTTTACTTTTGCCTTCAAAGTATAACGTGAACCGATCTTCAGGGAAAGCTTTTTACTGTTTAGCTTAATCGATAATTTTGCTTTTTTTCCCGCTGCACCTGCGGGAGCTGCTTCCGCGGTGATTCCTGCCACAAGAGCAAGCATCAAAAAAAAGATGGAAAGCAACTTACCTATTTTTTTTTGCTTTTTCATGTTTTACCCTCTCCTTTTATATAGTAATATATTAAGATATTGGGGTCAAAAGATATTTTGACCCTAGCAATGCTACGGATTGCTTCGTTGTTTCACAACTTCCGCAATCCACCAAACATTCGAAATCCGCTGATTTACTACGTAAATCGCTCCTTTCTCATGTTTGGCGGGTCCCAAGTTCAAATGCCTTATCATGCAAGCATGAACGGCATTTTGACCTTTTGACCCTAGCATCATATTATATCAATTTTTTCCAAAAGTCGCAACTGATATATAGACAAAAAAATATTTCTGGGTCTAGTCAGAAAAGCTACAATTTGGTACAATAGAATTAGCATTACAAATATTGGAGGAACAGCAAATGAAAGAAAAAGAATATAACAATCTTAAATCTGTAAACAAATTTATTCTGATCATCATGACGATCATCAATATGTTTATGTTCTTTGGGTACATATCAGATTATATGAAGGATAATATTTCCCTTGGTTTTACGATAGCAGTAGATGTTTGCGTCATTCTGTCGCTGGTTATCAGCTTTGTCATCTACTTTAATAAAAAAGACAGTACTCTGTTTAAGAATGTCTCGATGACAGGTTACCTCATCGTCTATGCCCTCCAACTTTTTGGGGCAAAAAATGACTTAGTTTTTGTTATCGTTTTCCCCGTATCCGTGCTTTACATCCTTTATTATGATTACAACCTCATCCTACGCACGTCCATAGCGTTTAGTGTACTAAATATAGCAGATATTATATATACCGTCACTATTTTAAGAACTACACATGCGGGACAGGAGCTCAACAGTACTTCTCTTCTGCTTCACGGCGCAAGTGTCATCGTTTATCTTATTGTTCTGTGCGGAACGACTTTACTTTCCAATAAAAACAATTCTATTCGCATTGATAATCTAAACGATGAGAAGGAAAAGAGTACGCAACTTCTGGATGATGTACTGCAAGTTATCAATACCGTCCGAGAAAATTCAACCAAAGCAAATGATTATATGGAATCTTTGGAGGTTGACATCGACAACACCGCCGCTGCCTTAGAAGACATCGCCCATGGAAACGCGAACAACACCGAGAGCATAGAAAGACAGACAGTCATGACAGAAAACATTCAGTCTATGATTCGTAAGACAAAAGCAATGTCCGATGAAATGCTTTTACTGGCTAAGGAATCAGAAGAAGCTGTCACTGGTGGACAGGAGTCCATCAATAACCTGCAAATTCAATCCAAAGAATCTCAGACTGCTAACCAGAAAGTTGTGGAAGTCATTACGAATCTTTCCCACAATGCAGAAAAAGTGGAGGAAATCACAAATCAAATTTCTTCTATTTCCAGTCAGACGAATTTACTCGCCTTGAATGCATCCATTGAAAGCGCCCGCGCTGGGGAAGCTGGAAAAGGATTTGCTGTTGTGGCAGAAGAAATTCGTGAACTTGCGGAAGAGACCAGAAAACTTACCGAGGGAATTCAGAACATTGTAAATGAATTACAGAGCAATGCTTCGATCGCCAAAGATACTGCCGACACTGTTTTAGCCACCAGTAAGACGGAACGTGAGCTTATTGAAAATGTCAGCCATCAGTTTACCGGTATTGGAACAAAGATGAACGGATTAAATCAAAATGTCCATGAGATCTATCAGGAGATCGAAGAAGTTATGGACTCCAACAACACGATTGTAGACAGCATCAACCAGATCTCTGCTGTCAGCGAAGAGGTTTCCTCCAGCACCCAGCAGGCCGTTGAACTTGGAAAGAATACGAATACAAAGACAAAACAGACCAGTGAACTGATGAAAGAACTTTTGAACACTGTTTCAGCGATTGATAAATATATGGAGAAATAAGTTTAAGGTCTTGGCATTTTTTTATTAATCCGTTCAACATGATTGATTATTGTCTCTTTAAAAGACTCAATTTGTTCCTTTGAAAACTTCTCCTGGGAATAAAGATAAAACATCCTGTGCTTATCCTCATTACTGCCAGATTCTTTTATGAAATTATATGTTTCATAATTCTTTCCATTTCTGTCTGGCAGCTTTGCAAAAAGAATATAGACAGATTCTGCATTAAATTTGGGTGAAAATGAGTTTGTTGAAGGTAAAAGAGCAAAATTAAGTTTTATATTATTATTTTCACAAAAACTTTTCAAAAAGAAAGCAGCCTCTTTAACATTTTTACTTACCTGATCGTTTTCAAGAATTTTTTCTAAGGATTCATCGCACAAAACAAAAATCTCTGAATCCTTCATATAGTCCATTAATCCTTTGAAAAATACAAATACATCCTCTTCTGTATTTGTATTTTTTTCGGATTTAAATAAATATTTATATTCATAATATGACTTCCAAATAGGATGACGGCGTGTTTGACGTTCATATAATTCCCTGAACAATTCTTCTTTTTCGTAAAAAGTCCTTAAATCCGCGCTTATATCTATATCACTCAGCAGCCGATATTTTTTCCCATTTACTGTAACACCTTTTTGTCCCAATGCATCAATGGAAAAAACATTACTTATGTAATCATGCCCAACAAGAGAATCTAACCTATGAATACAGTAAGATAAAAGTTCTGAGTCATATAAAACGATAGGATGGGATACCATCCAAAGACCTTGTTCTGTCTTAGCTCTGAAAACATTATCTATTACACTTAAGGCATTCTTTCTAAAAGCTGGATATATCCATTCTTCATTTTCAAGTCTTATCGCTGTAACAGACCGGACCAGCCTTTCTATATCAATTGACACGTTATCAAAGCCAGACATTCGTGTATCACGCGTAATATAGTCTAATTTATCAACATCTACAGTATCAGAATTTAGTAAGCGTATAAAACAATTTTTAATTCCTAAAAATAATTTTTCTTCTTTTGAAATCTCCTCTTGACTATTATAATCGTATGTGCATCCGATCACCATTCTTGCTGCTAATTCCAGATCAAATTTGTCTTTCATATCTCTTAAAAAATTATCAGCATTATTGATTAAGATCGTCGCACTCATAATTTCATGGGGAGATGGTGAACAATCCTCAAATTCCTGTTTGAATCTTTCAGCTTCATTCTCTTCAGCAATTGAAAAAACTGCGTTACACAATTGCATATTAATAGAAATTGAACTGCCATCAGATTCAGTTTTTCTTTTAAAAAATTTTTCGCTTGTGTGGGAAAATGGCGCATGTCCGATATCATGAAGCAAAGCTGCATAATAAAAGGTCTTTTGAACCTCTTCAATTTCAATTTTAACTTTATCGAGGTTTATATTTAAATCCTCTTGTATATTTTGTATAAAATTTTGGGCAAACTTACATGCAAGATGATACGTTCCTAGTGAATGTATAAACCTATCGTGCCTTGCTGCCGGATATAATACTCGGAAACTTCCCTGCTCAATATATTTAAGTCGTTGAAACTCAGGACTATCTATAATATAAGAAAATGTTTCGTCCAAAGTAATATATCCATGAATCGAATCCTTAATGATTTTAGAAGACATACATTTTTACTCCTCAATAAACTTTTCGATAATTCGTGTCACCTCAATATTTATATCCCGGGGAATACCCATCGTAAAATATCTGTCCAATTTATAAATAAATTCATCTTTATATAAATCACTTTTTTCCAATTTCTCAGCTAATTCATTTTTTAACATAATATTGTCATGATTTACACTAAAAAAATCATTGTATTCATCAATGGCAGAATAAATTTCATTCTTTGTTACACATAATATTGTGTTATATGACTTTCTCAAATTCTGATCTACTAATTTTTCTATTCTACTTAATTTTGAAAATTCGATTGTAAAAACATTTCTTTTAATTAGATTTGTGAAAGTAACCCCTAAAAATTGATCTGTCATTAAATATCTACACATATTAATCATCCTTATATATATTAATTATTTTTATTATACAAAACAATTTATATCTTATCAAGTTTTTTCTTTATATAAAATTATTATTCAAAGCCGCCCTGCTGCATTCTGTCAGCAAAGCGGCTTTACTATTTTTTATTCTTAGTGGTGGAACAATCTCAAACCTGTAAAGCTCATCACAATACCATGACGATTGCAGGCATCGATCACATCCTGGTCACGAATGGAACCACCCGGCTGTGCAATATATTTTACACCACTGCGGAAAGCACGCTCCACATTGTCATCAAAGGGGAAAAATGCATCGGAACCAAGAGTAACATCCTTCGCATATTCACTGAGCCATTTCTGCTTTTCTTCCTTTGTAAATACCGGTGGTTTTTCCGTAAAATATTTTTCCCAGCATCCGTCTGCCAGTACATCCATATAATCCTCACCGATATAATTATCAATGGCATTGTCTCTCTCGGCACGCTTCATGTCTGTCTTAAAGGGAAGATTGAGTACCTGAGGTGACTGACGGAGGAACCAATTATCTGCCTTGCTGCCGGCAAGCCTGGTACAGTGGATACGGGACTGCTGTCCAGCGCCGATGCCGATCGCCTGGCCGCCCTTAACAAAGCATACAGAATTGGACTGAGTATATTTTAATGTAATCATAGAAATTGCCATATCAATCTTAGCCTGGTCTGGAAGCTCTTTTTTCTCTGTTACCACATTGCTGAAAAATTCATCATCGATCACCAGCTCATTTCGACCTTGCTCAAAAGTAATACCAAATACTTCCTTTCGTTCGATTTCCTTTGGTACATAGTTCGGATTGATCTCGATAATAGCATAGCTGCCCTTTTTCTTTTCCTTCAATATCTCCAGCGCTTCCGGCTCATAGCCCGGTGCAATGATACCATCGGAAAATTCTCTCTTGATCAACTTCGCTGCCGATACGTCGCATGTATCAGAAAGGGCGATAAAATCGCCATAGGAAGACATACGGTCAGCTCCCCTTGCTCTGGCATAGGCACTTGCTAATGGTGATAATTCCCCCAAATCATCCACCCAGTAAATCTTTTCCTCTACTTTGCTCAGTGGCAGACCTACCGCTGCCCCGGCAGGGGATACATGCTTAAATGAAGTTGCAGCGGGAAGCCCGGTAGCATTTTTCAGTTCTTTCACCAATTGCCAGCCATTAAAGGCGTCCAAAAAGTTGATGTAGCCAGGTTTACCATTTAACACCTTGATCGGAAGTTCCCCCTCTTCCATAAATATACGTGAAGGTTTCTGATTTGGGTTGCATCCGTATTTCAGTTCCAATTCTTTCATATTAAAAATTCCTTTCTTCGATGAATCTATTTTCATGTTTCCATTATTTACTGATTCTTATTTACAATTTCAGAACGGTACTCACCACTCTCAAGTTCGATGTATCTAACAAACAGAGAAACCTTATTATCCTCATTCAGACTGGACCAAAGCATATCTGTAAAAGCATCCATATCATCCATCAACTCTACCCGTTTGGGCTCACCCTCAAAACTTGGAAGGGGATCGCCGTCGCACATATACGTATGAATAAAATGTCCTTCTCCTGCTATCGGATCACTGTAAGCAAAGGTATACCGGCTACAGGAGTCAGGGTTGCCATCACTGCTCTTAAGAATCGACATGGCATAATTATAATTACCATTCTCTACGTGCATGATACCAGAGATCCTCGGTGTATAATTCGGTCCATCCGGCTCAAATTCTCTGGTGCGAAGCGCCTGCTCAAAAGTTTGCTGCTTGTCCATCAGTTCATAAATTGTGTCTGTCTGATCGCCATTTGTCACAATGGTCTTATTTCCTAAAACTCGCACTGGTGCATAGATGATCAGGCTTGGATCACTGAGCTTGGAAGGATCAAACGCCTGTGTCCGAATTCCCTCTCCATCTTCCACAAATACACGATTTCTGCTGTTCTCACTGCGTCCCATAATAAAATATGCAGTGACCGCGTACTTTCCATTTGGCGATTTTCCTATTACAATGCCACGCCCCGGATAAGCATTTTCCTTCAGTTCCTGTTCCAATGATAACTTCTGCATAAGCGTTCTCCTTTTCTTTATGTGATCAGATTTCTACTAATAGAATATAATATTTCTTTCATTATTTCAATCATAAAATGAAAATCTATCCAGTTAATTTACAACTCTTTCCTTCTTTTACTTGCGGTATTTCTGAGGTATATGTTACAATAAACTCATATTATTATTAAGGAGGTATTTTTTATGTCCAATTCTTCGATTCCTGCAACATCTGCGGAGGCCACGGAAATGATCAATGGCTTTTTGGGGAGCCTAAAGGATTTGCTCCGTTCACCAGCCAAGGGAGCAAAAGAAATTGTTGAAAATGGAAACTTTATTATTTCAGGGATCTTGATGGCAGCCCAGGCAGCCCTTGCCGGCATTCTGTCATTAATATTTACTGCATTTCATCTAGAGATGGGTTTTGGAGACTGTATAAAATATTTTTTCCTTTCCATCTTTTTTTCCTTACTGCTCACCGGCATTACTTTTGGTTGTGCTATGATCACAGGAATGTGCATGAAGGGAACAAATGATGCGAGAAAACTTTTGAATGCACTTTCATTGCGCTGTATCGCTGTTCTTCCATTTACAATCATCGCGGTACCAGTTAGTTTTTTACTATCCGAATTTGCTTTATTACTCGTCTTTATCTGCGAATTACTGGGACTCTTTTATGAATATTTTGGATTTAAGTCGGCCTTTGGACTGGATGAGAGCAAAACTGCTTATCTATCCGTGATTGTATCCATTGTATACATCTTTGTCTTTGCTATTATATTCCGACTGATCGCATCCGATCTGGTACAGACGATGATCTACTCTGCATTTTCAAGCTCTTTTTACTAAAATAATTGAATGGAGGTAATAAATCATGGCTGGATTTTTTGACAAGATGTCGGACGCCCTCAATGATGCGGCAAACGATATTACAAACAAAGCGAAAGAATTTTCCGAGGTCTCTTCCCTAAACGGCCAGATCCGAAGCCAGGAAAAGACCATTGAAAGTACCTATCGAGAAATAGGAAAGCTTTATTATGAAGCTCATAAAGATTCAGAAGAAGATGTCTACATAGAACAGATTCGTCAAATTACCAACGCGATACAGACCGCTGAAAAACTTCGGGCTGATGTAGCAAACATTAAAGGAAAATAAATCTACAATAAAGTATTATGAACATAATTAGAAAAAATACCAGCTCTTTTGTCACCAAACAAAGTGCTGGTATTTTTATCATACTTATTTTAATCGCCGGGTATAAAAGTCCCGTTCTCGTTGCTTTAATTTATGCCGGTCCTTTTTAAATCTCCTTCGACCCTCTGTTTTAACCTGATAAGCCCGAACCTTAAAGAAACAAATGATACTGAGTCCCAGGACACATGCTGCCAGTATGATCACTAAGATACATTTTTTCCATGGAAATGGTTCTTGTTTAGCAACTTCTATAGCCTCATCGAACCATTTGCTCATATCAATGCTGTCTTTTAGCGTCAGTGAATCGTTATCTTCAAAATATATATTTGATCCACCAACCTCCTGACCCTTATAGATATAAGAAAGCCGCCCAATGACCTTCTTTCCATTCATCTCCTGAGGCTGATCAAAATACTCCACCTTTTTCTCCGCCTTATTTGTGGATACTCCTTTTGGCAAAATAATTCCTGCCTCTTCTTCAATATGAAGGGAACTTGTACTCTTACTGTAAAAAGGACTAAATTTGGTAAAAAGATACTGCTCATTGATATCACTTGCCATATCCTGCTGAATACTGGTCTTTTCGTAATTGGCAAAACAATAATTAAAAAGTCTAGTCGTATCGGTATAGGCATTCGGCTCCAACCAAACAGAATTATCACATTTCAAAATAACGCATACCAACTCCATATTTCCTTTCTTCGCAAAAGTAACCAGCGTATTTCGACATTTGGAAGTATATCCTGTCTTACCCCCCTCACAATATTCATACTCGTATTGAGGATAATCTGCCGGATTTATCATTTTATGGTGATTTGCCAAGGGATATCCAGCCTTTCTTTTATTGGTCTTGGACATAATAAATGATCTGGAACCAGTTATTTCTTTAAAATCTTTGTTCTGGATCGCTGCCCGCCCAATAAGCGCCATATCGTATGCTGTAGTATAATGATCCTTTTTCCAGAGTCCGTTCGTATTGGCGAAGTGCGTATTCTTGCACCCCAGGGATTGTGCCTTTTCGTTCATCTTGCCTACAAAAGCATCGATACTACCCGCTATGTGGTCTGCCACACCATTACAGGCTTCATTCGCTGAAGCCAGCATAACAGCATACAGGCTTTCCTTCATATTCATTTTTTCCCCTACCTCTATACTGGCATTGGATGCTCCAGGCTCCCAGTTGGCAAAAGCTGATTTACCATACTCGACCTCTTCGGACAGAGAACAATTCTCCAACGCTACTAAGGTCGTCATGATTTTGGTAATACTAGCCGGGTACTCTCTTTTGTTCATATTCTTATCATACAAAACAGCACCCGACTGAACATCAATTACACATCCTGCTTCTGCAGAAATGCTAGGAGCTGATTTCCTTTCTGCTCCTGCATATTCTGTACTGATACCTAAACCTGCCAGTAAACAGATTCCCGCCATGAGAACTCTCATACGCTTTTTCATTTTATTGAACCTCCGTTATCTTTACACCTCTTGATTTGGACAAATCTAAAAATGTTTCATCATCCAGCATGACCATAGGATGTGACAACTCATCTTTATTGATAAGGACAACTTTCCCTGTCAATCCATTGCTTAATATTACCCTGTGCTGGAGATATGTATTCGTCAAATGCTTCAGTAATGGAAGCAAGTAGACAGGGTCAAACTGTTTTTTACCTTCTTCTTCAAAAATACGAATCACATCAAATGGACTCATGCCTTTTCGATAAACTCTTGTGGCTGTCATCGCCTCATAGACGTCTGCGATAGAAGTAATAGCAGCAAAAGGAGCTATTTCATTAATCTTGAAACCATATGGATATCCTTTTCCATCACTTCTTTCATGATGTAGAAGTACTCCCTGTTTGACACAATCCGGGACTTTTTTATTCTTCAAGCAATTAAATCCCAAAACTGGATGCTGTTTAATTTGCTCAAATTCATCATCGGTAAGTTTGCCAGGCTTTCTTAAAATGTCTTTATCCACAAAAAGTTTCCCTAGATCGTGGAGTAATCCACATAGTGTCAGATTCTTTTTTTCTTCTTCATCCATCTTCAACCATTCGGCAAATATGTTATTAATTATTGCAACATTCAGAGTATGCCGAAAGGTCTCATCGGCAAAGGTTTTTATGTCGTGTAGCATATTGAAGATATGATACTTACTTTGAGATACATAAACTAGCTTGTCCACTTCATTTACAAGCTCCGTATAATCGATCTCCTCATCTGTATTCAAAAGCTGTTTTAACTTTTTAGACACAAATTCCAGCGTTGAATTATAATTTTTTCTAAATTCAATAAACTCTGCTTTTTCCTCTGTAGATGCAAATTGATTCTGAAAATTTTGTTCGTGTATCTGCAGCAGCAATGGATCATCTGCATATACTGTTACACTCGTAATCTCAAAAAGAGTTATTCTCGTTATTCCAGCTCCATCAATAACCGAATCCTTCGGTATGATAAGCTGGTTATTCCTGTCACAAATATCATTCGCTGCGATCATACCTGGAATGATATTGCTGACTGGAACAAATACAACTTTCCTTTCTTCCATAAAACACCACCAATTTTTATTTAATTTAATCCCTTATTACAATAATACACGATTTTTACGAATTTTCCAATATAATATTGTCATTTTTACAAATTTTTGATAAAATATTGTGTGCCATCATAGGCGGAATGTCCGTAAAGAAAGGTAAAATGATTAAAATGAGATTACGAAATGTAAAAGGGGCGGAAGAAGCCATCGCACATAGTATTTATGTAATTCAAGATCCCGAAGAGCATAAAGGAAGATGGAATACCTTCTTTGGAAACGATCATCCCATCCATATTGAGATCGGAATGGGAAAAGGAAAATTTGTTCATACATTGGCAGAACTTCACCCGAAAATTAATTATATCGGTATCGAGATGTATTCCAGTGTACTCTACCGCGCCATCGAAAAGAGGCAGGAAAAAGAACTTCCCAATCTGTATTTTATACGAATGGATGCGAAAAAGCTTTTAGAAGTATTTGATGAAAATGAAATTGATCGGATCTATCTGAATTTTTCAGATCCATGGCCAAAGGAAAGACACGCCAAAAGAAGATTGACTTCACCTCAGTTTCTCGCTTCTTATGATATTATCTTGAACCAGAACGGCATCGTCTGCTTTAAGACAGATAATCGAAAACTTTTTGACTACTCTGTAGAGACCATTGAAGAATCAGAAATATGGAATCTCAAAGATGTAACCTATGATCTACACAATAGTTCCTTCGCAGAAGATAATGTGATGACGGAATACGAAGAAAAATTTTCTTCCAAAGGAATGCCCATCCATCGTCTGGTTGCTGCGCATAATAAAAGCTCCCGCATATAATAAAATAAAGATATGAGGGAGTTTAGAATATGAAGAAAAACTGTCATCGGATTATACGTAATTTTTTCTCAGGAAAACCAGGACTCTGCAAAACATTTGAGAGAATTGCAGAGTCCACCCATTATATCATGAATCTTCTAAATATTAAATGATGTTGGGGTCAAAAGGTATCACCAAATGATACTAATTATTTTTATATTCCTGTATCATCCTTTTTTTAATCTTCTTTTCCATAATTACATTGACGATATGCATAATTACTGCCACTGTCGGTACTCCAAGAAACATTCCAAGAACACCAAAGTACGCACCGCCTACTGTGATACCAAAGATAACCCAGAGTG
This sequence comes from uncultured Roseburia sp., assembly GCA_947644305.1. Classification (GTDB taxonomy): domain Bacteria; phylum Bacillota; class Clostridia; order Lachnospirales; family Lachnospiraceae; genus Eubacterium_F. The sequence continues at coordinate 25,262 of CANRYS010000012.1, read as the reverse complement.
GTTTGATTCCTGTGAGATCACCAAGGATTTTTGGTCCTAGATATAAACCATCGAACTGCTGCAGAACTAGTATCATGATCACGTAAATAATAGCGTACTTCGGCTCTATTACAAGATAAATAATTACCCCTGGAATAGCACCTATAAAGGGACCGAAATATGGAATCATGTTCGTGACTCCGACGATCACGCTGAGAAGCAATCCATAGGGAAGCTGAATCACAGACATGACAATCAGTGACAAGACACCAATAATCAGAGAATCAATGGTCTTTCCATACAAGAATCCATTAAAAATATGGTTACATTCCCGGAAGGTATCCCAAATAACCGGGGCCTGCTTTCCATTGGTAAACGCATATATAATTCTTCTGATCTGTTTGGAAATCTTCTCTTTATCCAAAATGATATAACAAGATATAACAATTCCAAATATAACATCAATAAATCCTTTGATAAAGGAAGCAGAAAGATTATACAAATAAGGAAAGACAAACTTTGCTAAATCAGTTCCATATCCAAAAATATTTTCCGATACTACCTTCAATAAAAGCTGTTTGATATCTTCCATTGGCAGAAAAGGATATTTTTCCTGTATCTCCGAAGTATTGTTGATCACATAATTATATCCATACCCCAATGATCTTGTTAATTCCTTTAAGCTCTCAGAAATTTGTGGAACAATATAAACTATCGTTACTGTTAGTACTCCCAACAAAATTAAATATGACAAAGCAACACTGGTATACTTACATCCCTTCTGCCTTTTATCCTTAAAAATAAAATGATTCAAAAACTGATGAACATTCCCCACTAAGGGATTGATCAGAAAGGCAAGTACGATTCCCAAAATAAAAGGCATCAGAACCTTGATCAACCGGCTTAACTCTACCATGACACTCTCCCAGTGCATGATCACTGCGATAACGATACTGCAGGCAGCCACGATCAATATCAATCTTCCCGTATTCGCCAGTAAAGCCTTTAAAGTTTCTCTTATTTTTTTGTTTGTTTTTGAATATTTAGCCATTTTAATTCCTTCCTGTACCAAAACCAACAAAAAATTGATATAATAATTTTATTATTTACATTTTTTTCGAGTTTTAGATTTTTTTTATATTTTTTTTATTGCTTTTTTTCATATTCTATTATATAATATCTCTTGTAGCTTAAAGATAAGCGCCTTTAGCTCAGTTGGTAGAGCACCTGACTCTTAATCAGGGTGTCTGGGGTTCGAGCCCCCAAAGGCGTACTCCCGAGTCCTTGTTTGGCAGACCTGCAACTGCTGGGTAAGGGCTTTTTTTATACCCTTTATATTCCACTCGGTGTCAATTCATCTGCTTGCATAGGCAGGTAATTCTATTTTTATGGCAAAGGCTTATTACTGCGCCTTCGCCATCTCCAATGCCTGTCTCTCTTCTTCCGAAAGAGTTACAAATACTTCTCCACCTTTTACCTCTTTGATATAAGTATAACAGCCTTCACTATTGGAGTGCATAGAATTCAAAATAAATCCGTTATTGTTCTTAGTCAAGAGTACCAATACAAAACTAAGTGTACCCCCGATCTCTTTAAACGCATCGTATTTTACGATGCCAACCTTCTGATATGTGTGCAATAAATTTTCATTGATATTGTTGATCTGCCAGTCGATCTTTTTCAATTCTTCATTGACATAATCCATATTCTCAAATTTTTTCTGAAATGACTCTTCCAGGCTTTTGCCGTCCTTTCCTTCCATAAAATTCGTATACTTATTCTTGAGATTGCTCATCTTAACAAGAACGACAATAAGTAAAACAAACATAACTACAAGGACACCTGCTAGGCTCACTATAACGATGTCCGGTTCTATTCCATAATCACTTAAACGAAACATATTTATCTCTCCTATCGAATGTGTGTTCTAGTTATTTAATAAACCAATGATCTTTTCCAAATCCTCAGGAGTATAATACTCGATCTCAATTCTTCCAGATTTTTCGGTTTTTCTATTAATAGTGACCTTTGTTCCGGTGATCATCTTAAGTTTCTCTTCCAGATCACGATAAACAAATTCATTTTTCAGCTCTTCTTTCTTTTTTCCTGGTTTCTTTTCTCTCCCAAGAGATTTAATTAGCTTTTCTGTCTCACGAACACTTAACTTTTCATCAAATATCTTCATGGCTATATTATATTGTTCATCGTTATCCTTTATGGCAAGCAATGCTCTGGCATGTCCACTGGAAATATTCTCTTCTACCAACATACTCTGTACACGCTCATCCAACTTTAAAAGCCGAATGGAGTTTGTAATTGCTGTCCGGCTTTTCGATACTCTCTCTGCCACTTCGTCTTGCTTCAAGTTATATTCCTGTATCAAACGCTGATAAGCCATGGCTTCCTCTACTGGATTCAGATCTTCCCTCTGAATATTTTCGATCAGTGCAATCTCCATGATTTCCTGGGGAGAATAATCTTTAACTACAACCGGTACTTTTTTTAGACCTGCTAACTTTGCCGCACGCCATCTTCTCTCACCGGCAATTATCTCAAAATAATCATCTCTCTTTGCCACTACCAAAGGCTGTACGATTCCATGCTGTTTGATGGACTCCGATAATTCAATCAGAGAATCCTCATTAAAAGTCTTTCTCGGCTGATCTTTATTTGGCTCTACTCTGTTTATGTCAATGGTTTCTTCTACCTTTATTTTTGTTTCTGCTGTACTATTTAATCCTACATTTTTATTTGGAATAATCGTATCTATGCCTTTTCCAAGTCCCCTTTTTACCGCCATTTATTTTTCATCTCCTTTTTCAATCATTTCTTCTGCCAATGCCCGGTAAGCCTTCGCACCCGTTGATTTACTATCATAAATACTAATGGGAAGTCCATAACTTGGAGCTTCTGCCAATCGCACGCTACGGGGAATGATCGTATTATATATTTTATGATCCAAATTTTCTCTAACATTTTCAATAACCTGGAGTGAAAGGTTCGTTCTTCCATCGTACATTGTAAATACTACACCATCTATTTGGAGTCTTGGATTCAAACGATCCTTTACCAGATTAATCGTATAAATTAACTGACTCAATCCCTCTAAAGCATAATACTCACATTGTATCGGAACTAATACAGCATCCGCTGTCGTCATAGAATTTATGGTAAGGCTGTTTAGGGAAGGGGGGCAATCAATCAATATATAATCATATGAATCTCTTATCTTTTCGATTTCCTTTGATAAAATATAATTTCTGTCCTCCATATCCAAAGTCTCAATCTCAACACCCGCTAAATTAACATTGGCTGGAAGTACATCTAAATTTTCTAAAACATTTTTCTTTACACATTCATCAAAAGTATTTGTTCCAATCATCAATTGATATACTGTAATATCTAGCTCATCTTTGTCAACACCCAGACCACTTGACCCATTGCCCTGTGGATCCATATCTATCATAAGAACTTTTTTACCTTTTTCAGCTAAAGCAGCAGAAAGATTGATTGTAGTCGTAGTCTTACCGACACCACCCTTCTGATTCGCTATCGCAATAATTTTGTGACTCATCATATTTTATCCTCTTCCTGCATACCAAGATTTATCTGTATGCCGCTTTCTTTCACACTTTTCTCTTACCTTTCTATTATATCATCAATCATAACGTTTTTCTAGAGAAAAGTATTAAAATTACAAATTATATGCAATATGTTTCACGTGAAACATATCATTTCTTATCCATTTTCTTATTGCGTCACCATTAATCTTATAACGGTGTTTTTTTTGCCTTTCCAGGCTTACGCGGATATTTACATGGAGTACAATCATCTTTCTTTATCTCCAATATATATCGCCTAAAATCATTTTCATCAGTTAATAAAACATTTTTATTAATAGAACAATTCAAAATAGATAAAGCGTTTTGGGCACTACAAATCTCCTCTTCTACTTTCAAACTCTTGTACATATAAAGAACTCCTTCTTTTCTAACAAAAGGAGAACAATACTCCAATAGCAAAGGCAAAGCAGCTACTGCCCTAGATACACAGATATCATATTTTTCACGATAATTTGAATCAATTCCAAGTTCTTCTGCACGGGCATGAATCAAAGTAATGTTATCAATTTGCAAAAATTTAATTACTTCCTTTAAAAATTGAATTCGTTTATTTAAAGAATCTATTAAGGTAAACTTTGCATCTGGTAACATAATAGCAAGAGGTATTCCTGGAAATCCCGCTCCTGTTCCAACATCTATAATATTCTTATTTGCAAACAAATCTTTTGCAAAAACTTTTATTAGAAGAACACTATCTAAAAAATGTTTTTTGATTACTTCATCATAATCAATAATTGTAGTAAGATTTATTTTCTTATTCCATTCAATCAATAAACCATAATACCTATTAAATTTATCAACTTGTTCATCATTAATTTCGATGTTATAGTTAGAAAACAATTCTTTCAATTTTATCAACCTACTTTCAGATGTTTCACGTGAAACATTTATCTATTATAATTTTCCAAATATACCAATAACACAGAAATATCTGCAGGTGAAACTCCAGAAATCCTTGCCGCCTGTCCTACAGACTCAGGTCGAATATCCTGTAACTTTTGTATTGCTTCTAATCTAAGACTACTTATCAAAGAATAGTCTATATTATCAGGTATTCTTTTTTTCTCTAGTTTTGCAAACTGCTTAACCTGTTTCTCCTGTCTAACAATATAACCTTCATACTTAATATTTATATTTACCTGTTCACAGACGTCCTCTGGCAAATCAGGACGTTCTTTATCTATTTCAGAAATTGCATTATAGGATAATTCAGGACGCCGAATTAATTCCGCCAGAGTAATTCCACTAACCAATGATGTACTCTTATATTCCTCTAAAAGTCTCTGCACTTCTTTAGTTCCGCCTACCGAAGTATGTTTAATCCTCTGTATCTCATTTTTAATCAGCTCTTCCTTTTGTAATAATTCTTGGTATCTCTCCTCGTCAATCAATCCAGCTTCATAACCTATAGGAGTAAGACGCAAATCCGCATTGTCCTGACGAAGAAGCAAACGATATTCTGCTCTGGAAGTCATCATACGATAAGGCTCATTCGTTCCCTTTGTCACCAAGTCATCAATCAATACGCCAATATATGCCTGAGAACGATCCAAAATAATTGGTTCTTTCCCCTGCATCTTTCTCGCCGCATTGATACCTGCCATAAGTCCCTGGGCTGCCGCTTCTTCATAACCGGAACTACCATTTGCCTGCCCGGCACTATATACACCTTCTATTTTTTTAAGTTCCAATGATGGCTTACATTCCAGAGAATCAATACAATCATATTCAATGGCATAAGCATTTCTCACGATCCTGGCATGTTCTAGACCAGGTACAGTATGATACATATCAGCCTGTACATCTTCGGGAAGAGAACTAGACATCCCCCCTATATATACTTCAGATGTATACAACCCTTCCGGCTCTATAAAAACCTGATGACGGTTTTTATCTGCAAATCTCACCACTTTATCTTCAATAGAAGGACAATATCTGGGACCAGTACCTTTGATCATTCCGGAGTATAATGGAGATCGATCCAAATTATCTCTTATAATTTCATGAGTCTGTTCATTCGTATAGGTAAGCCAGCATTTCACCTGCTCCCGTTCTAAATCTTTCGAGTTATTCGTAAAAGAAAAAGGAACAATCTTCTCATCGCCATACTGAGGTTCCATCTTCGTATAGTCCACAGTATTTCCATCAATTCTAGCTGGAGTTCCTGTTTTAAAACGACGTAATTGTATTCCATGTTCCAATAATGATTTCGATAAATAATTGGCAGACATCAAGCCATTTGGTCCTGTCTGAACTGAAACCTCCCCCGTGATACATCTAGACTTAAGATAAGTACCAGTACAAAGTATACATACCCTACACTCATAAATAGCTCCCGTATAAGTTTTAACTCCAGTAATCTTTCCTTCCTCTACAATCAACTCCGTGACTTCCGCCTGTTTTATCGAGATCTTATCATTTCTCTCCAACTTCTCACGCATCAACTGACTATAATTTTTCTTATCCGCCTGAGCCCTGAGTGAATGAACAGCAGGCCCCTTTGACTGGTTTAACATCTTACTCTGAATAAAGGAAGCATCAATATTCTTTCCCATCTCCCCCCCAAGAGCATCGATCTCTCGAACGAGATGACCTTTTGAAGAACCACCAATATTCGGATTACATGGCATCATAGCAATACTATCTACACTAACCGTAAATATCACAGTATCAAAACCAAGCCTGGCAAGAGCGAGAGCAGCTTCACAACCAGCATGACCTGCTCCTACCACCACAGCATCGCATCGTTCCTTTAAACATTTATTTATCTTATTATCCATTGTAAATACTCCTCAATATTTATTTACCCATACAAAACTTTCTAAAGATGGTATCAACCAAATCGTCATCCACACTCTCGCCAATGATTCGTCCCAATTGTTCATAAGCATGCATAAGATCTATGGTATAAAAATCCTCACCCACATTTAACTCCATACTTTCTTTTACATTCATCAAACTGGCATAACTCTCTTCCACTGCTTGCTTCTGTCTTTCATTGCTAATATAAATCTCATCATTAAAAGAAAGTTGCTCTAGATAAAATTGTTCTTTTACATAATTTTCCAGTTCTAGCAATCCATCCCCTGTCTTTGCTGAAAAAGAAATCACTTTCTTATCTGTATATTCAGATATACTCTTTGGATCAATCTTCACAGGAAGATCATTTTTATTTAGTAAAACAACTCCAGGAAGATCAGAGATCTTTCTCATCAGTTCAATATCATCCTCCATCAGATCTTCACTTCCATTGATCAACAAAATACAAAAATCGGCGGCATTTATACTCTCCAACGCTTTTTCTATTCCGATCTTTTCCACCACATCTTCCGTTTCATGTATTCCTGCAGTATCAATCACATGGAGAAGCAGATCTCCTAATCTCACATCCTCTTCCAAAGTATCTCTTGTAGTTCCAGGTACATCCGTAACAATTGCTCGGTCAACCCCAAGTATTCTATTTAAAAAAGAAGACTTACCAACATTTGGTTTTCCAATGATAACCGTCTGAATCCCTTCTTTGATTATACGTCCATTTTTATAATTCTCTTTGATCTGCCTTAGTTCACAAATACAATCATTCAAATTTTCTGAAAATTTATCTTCAAACTCATCCATAGAAATATGCTCTGGATCATCCAATGCCGCTTCGATAAAAGCCACATCATCCAAAATCTGATTTCTTAAAGAAACAATTCTTTCTTTCACGCTTCCCTTTAACTGGCTCATGGAACTTTCCATGGCATAACGGCTCTTCGATTCAATCAGATCCATCACCGCCTCAGCTTGAGACAAATCAATCCTGCCATTTAAAAAAGCACGCTTCGTAAATTCTCCTGGTTCCGCCATACGGACACCCTGCTTCAAAATAAGATCCAAAATCTCCTGACAGATCAATGCACCTCCATGACATTGAATCTCCACAACATCTTCTCTCGTATAGCTATTAGGTGCTCGCATCAAAAGAACAATCACTTCATCTAGACGCTGTGATCTTTCATCCACGACAAAGCCATAATGAACCGTATGACTCTGACACTCCGCCAATGTTTTATTTTTTAACTGCAAGATACGATCTGCTGCATTTACTGCATCCTCCCCACTGATACGCAAAATACTAACACCTCCGCTCAAAGAAGCAGTAGCAATCGCTGCAATGGTATCGTCATAAAACATAAGATCCCCCCAAAAAGCTGCGGCACCAATCTAAACCCGCCTCATGGCAGATTCGGATTGGCGCCGCCTGGCTGCCATAATTAATAATTATTCACTTTCCTTATTTGATTCAAATTTTTCTTTATTGTCACGCCTATAATTCTTATTATAAGGCTTACGTCTATAATTACCACCATTTCCATTATAATTATTTCTTCTTCGATAATTATTATTTCTGCGAGGAGGCATATCTGCATACTCTTTAGAAATATTTACGACAACTTTACGGAAAGGTTCTTCACCTTCGCTATATGTTTCCACATATTTGTCATTCTGAAGTACGGCATGGATAATTCTTCTCTCATAAGGATTCATAGGCTCTAGATATGCCGGCTTACGAGTTTTCTTTACCTTATTTGCAATATTTTTAGCAAGGTTTTCTATGGTCTGGCGTCTTCTCTCACGATAATTTTCTGTATCCATTTTAATCTTAACATAATCTTCTCTATTATTATTTGCCACCAGAGAAGTAAGAAATTGAATGGAATCTAGTGTTTGCCCTCGCTTACCAATAAGAAGACCCATCTCATTACCTTTTAATTCAATCTCAATAACTCCTTCTTCTTCCTTATAATCAAGAACTACTTCTACCTCAATCTCCATCTTTTCAAATAAATTGGATAAAAAGTTTCTAACTTTATCTTCTACACTTTCCTTCTTACAAACCCGTATTCTCGCCGGCTTGCTAAATAAACCAAGCAGGCCGCTACTTTCTTTTTCAATCACTTCATATTCAATCTGGTCACTTGTTGTCTCCAGCTTTATCAACGCTTCCGTCAATGCCTCATCAACAGTCTTTGCACTAATTTCAAGCCAATTCGACATAACAATCTCCTCCAATCAGTCAAAATGCTGTATTACTTATCTTTTTTATTTCCTGACAGCATATGAGCATACCCGGAAACACTTCCCGGTTCAATATCTTTGTTTACATTCACACTTTGAATCTTCTTATCAGATTTATCAGAAGATGCTGTATTTTGATAATTCGTTACTGTTTTGATGGAGCTCGTCTTCTGCTTGGAATACATCTCCATCTGTTTTGTCATTTCTTCTCTCTTTTTATTTTTCTTAGCTGCTTTTTCTTTATTCTGTTCAATCAAATCATCCAATGATATCTTGTCCACATGTCGATTGATAAAATATGCCTGAACAATTCGGAAAATGGAACTGGTAATCCAGTAAAGTCCAATACCTATATTCAATGAAAGACAAAATATACCAGACATAAACGGCATAAAGTAGTTCATCATCTTCATACTCGCTGCCATGGAATCTTGCTGTTTGTTCTTGTTGGTATCTTTTACTTGAAGCATTTTTGTATTAATAAACTGAAATACCACAGCAAGAATCGGAATTAAATAAGCTAGTTTAGTAACTTGGGCGTACTGCGTCGGAGTCTGGGATACATCCAATCCAAGAAATCCCGTCGTCCCCTTCAAAGAAGGAACATACTCCGTAATTCTATGAATCACTCCATACAAGGCAAACATAATCGGCATACTAATCAAAAGTGGCAAACAACCTCCAAAAGGACTAACACCATATTTATTATACACAGCCTGTGTCTCAGTCTGCATCCTCGTCATTGATTCATTATCTTTTTTTCCCTTATATTTTGCCTGAATCGCCTGAATTTCAGGATTTATCTTACTCATAAGCCGGGAAGACTTCTGTTGCTTCGCATTCAATGGAATCATTAGTGTATATACAATAATTGTAAACAACACAATACACAAGCCAATGTTGTGCAATCCAAACACCTGGAATACACACCAGTCAATACCGGATATAATCCAGCCCAACAGTTGATAAAGAATTTCCAATCTTATTTACCTCCATATTTTACGCCAGCAGTTACAATCATGTCCAAAACCATTATGGTACTGGATCATAACCACCCTTGTGAAATGGATGACATCTCAAAATTCTTTTTACAGCCAAAAAACCACCCTTGACCGCACCATACTTTGTAATCGCCTGAACAGCATAATCAGAACAACAAGGTGTATAGATACAGGTAGGTGTTCGTTTCAGCGGAGAAATAAATTTTTGATATATCTTTAATAAAAATAAAAAAAGTCTTTTCATTTTAATATTCCATGTAATTTACACAAGTGGCACACAGCACTGTCAATCTCATCAAAACTCTTATCCTTTGCTGTGTTTCTGGCAACAATTACAATATTATAACTTCTTTTGAGACGTGCATCATTTCTACGGACAGATTCGCGTAACAACCTGGTGACTCTGTGACGCACGACACTATTACCAACTTTCTTACTAACAGAAAAGCCAAAACGATTGGGACCACTTTCCCTCTCAACCAGTACCATCACCAGGTATTTATTCGCTTTTGATTTACCAGTTTTGTAAACCTTCTGAAATTCAGAATTTTTTCCAAGTCTTTCAAACACTGATTCTTTCCTTATAAAGAGAAGAAAAAGCCACACATTTTATGTGACTTTGCACAGACTGCATTACGCAGACAATTTTTTTCTTCCTTTTGCTCTTCTTCTGGAGAGCACCTTTCTTCCATTCGATGTTCTCATTCTTTTACGAAAACCATGAACTCTGGCTCTGGATTTCTTTTTTGGCTGAAATGTCATTTTCATATCTATACACCTCCTTCACGATTTATATCATAGCTATACAATTCTACAAATTCTGTACTAAATCCGTATCAAGCCTAATTATAGTATTGAATTGCCAATTAGTCAAGCAAATATTCCAATAAAATTACAAATTTGCAAATGCCCATTGAAAAAACTATGATTTTGAGGTAGAATATATTTGTATGTTTATACCCTTATTTCAATTTTAAAATAGTTAGGCAGGTTTTTTTATGGAAAACAAGATAAAAGCCCAATGGAGTGAAATTATCGCCTATTTGATGGAAGAAAGTGACATCAGTAAACCAGCGATTCGGACCTTCATTGAGCCCCTGGAATTTTTCTCCTACGATGATGGAGTCATCACCTTTCAAATTAACAAAGAAACCCAGGGAGACTGCATCAGTCTTCTTAAATCCAGATACAATGTACATATTAAAGTTGCGATTGAAGTAGTGATTGGAGAAGAAATTGAAATAAGCTATATCTACAAAAGTGAATCAGTTTCTTCCTATATAAAGGAGGAAACTCTCACAGATAAATATCCATATCTGAAGTCAGGACATTCCTTTGACACTTTTGTCACGAGTCGAAGTAATTCGATGGCTCATGCTGCTGCTGTCGCTGTGGCAGAAGCTCCGACTTCACAAGTATATAATCCTCTTTTTCTATATAGTGGACCTGGCCTTGGCAAGACACATCTGATGCACTCCATAGCCAGACATATCATAGAACATCATCCTGAACTCAATGTACTTTACACTACCAGTGAAGATTTTACGAATCAGGTGATTGAAGCCATCCGTACAAATAAGAAAAAAGGAGATACAGCAGCTACTGCAAATCTTCGTAAAAAGTACCGGAATATCGATGTATTTCTGATCGATGACATTCAGTTTATCATAGGAAAGGAATCGACCCAGATCGAATTTTTTAATACTTTTGAAGCACTATTTCAGTCAAATAAACAAATTGTCATATCTAGTGATAAGCCCCCGAGGGACATGGATCAACTAGATGAACGTTATAGATCCCGGTTCAATTCCGGGCTTCCTATCGATATTCAACCACCAGATTATGAGACCAGTATGGCGATACTTAAAAATTATCAAGAAAATGAATCGGTGAAACTAGATGATAAGATCTTAAGCTATATTGCCACCAATATCCGTTCTAACATCAGAGATCTAGAAGGTGCCTACAAACGAGTGATCTTTTCCTCAAAACTCCATCGAAAAGAGATCACTCTTGATCTAGCAGAGGATGCGTTAAAAGATATTATCCGTCCAGATGATGCCAGAGAAATCACCGTTGACTTTATTAATAAAATTGTGACAGATCATTTTAATTTAGCAGAAGATGCTATCGTATCAAAAAGAAAACAAAAAAGCATCGCTTTTCCGAGACAGATATGTATGTATCTTTGCAAAGAATTCACAGACTTATCCACAACCGATATCGGAGAAAAGTTAGGAAATAGAGATCATTCTACGATTATCCACGGTTGTGATAAAATATCAGAAATGTTAAAGGTTGATAAAAGTCTCCAAAATACAATCGACATTTTAAGAAAAAAGATCAATCCCTAATTGTTCGTTGATAACTTTAAAGGAAATTGTTAATTTTACTTGATATCATGTGAATACAACAAAATTGTAATTTACTTACATTTAATTTTTACACAGTATTCACTTTTTATTCAAAGACAAAAACAGAGCTTATCCTTACATGAAAAGCTAAGATTAAAGCAGCTTACATACCTTTTACACAAATACACAGCCCTTAATACTATATATTACTAAAATATAATTATTATTTAATATGACTTTAACTTGAAAGGGGTTATACACAATATGAAATTCACATGCAATAAGTCTGACATTAACGAAGCAATCAATATCGTATTGAAAGCTGTACCAGGAAAAACTACGATGCCAATTTTGGAATGTGTTGTAATCGAGGCATTTGATAATGAATTAAAACTAACAACCAATGATATGTCTTTAGGAATTGAAACAAGGTTTACTGCAAATGTAGAAGAAGAAGGTATCATCCTTGTAAATGCAAAAATGATCTCTGAGATCATAAGGAAATTACCAGATGAGGACGTATATTTTGAGGCAGACAACAATGAAAATATTCTTCTTTTCTGCGGAAAGGCTAAGTTCAACCTCTCAGGGAAAAATCACGAAGAATTCCCAATGCTTCCCAAGATTGAAAAGGAAAAGAAAATTGTAATTTCTCAGTTCACCTTAAAAGAAATGATTCGACAGACCATTTTTTCTATTTCAAATAATGAAAATAATAAAATACTTACCGGAGAGCTTTTTGAGATCAATGGAGATGAATTTAAAATTGCTTCTTTGGATCTTCATCGTGTATCCATCCGAAAGATTCAGTTAAAAGAAAGCTATGATGATATAAAAGCAGTCATTCCTGGTAAAACTCTCAGTGAGGTAAGTAAGATTCTGACAGGAGGAATGGATGATGAGGTAGAGATTTTCTTTACTAAAAATCATGTTCTTTTTGAACTTGGAAAAACGATCATTATATCCAGGCTCATCGAAGGAAATTTTTATAACATCAATCAAATGCTAACCAATGATTACGAGACAAAGGTTACAGTAAACAAAAGAGAACTTTTAGATTGTATTGACCGTGCCACTCTTCTTTTAAGAGAAGCAGAAAATAAACCGGTTATTATGAATGTAAAAAGTGATGAAATCAAGATGGAGATGAATACGAAGATTGGCTCCATGGATGAAAATATAGGGATACAAAAAGAGGGAAAGGATCTGAGAATAGCCTTTGATCCTAAATTTCTTATCGATGTGCTTCGTGTGATTGATGAAGAAGAGGTAAATCTGTATCTATTTAATTCAAAAGCGCCTTGTTTTATCCGGGATGATAATTCATATATCTATCTGATCCTTCCGGTAAATCTTATTGATAATTGACAGGATGTAAGGAGAGAGTGATGGAAGAAATATTTATCAAAGATGAATTTATTAAACTGGGACAGGCATTGAAGCTTGCCGGATTAGCTAGTTCTGGAGTGGAAGCAAAGTTTATGATCGAAGATGGCATTGTTACTGTCAATGGAGAGAAAGAACTGCGCCGGGGAAAAAAAATTCGTCCTGGTGATATAATAGGTCTAGAAGGACAACAGGTGAAGGTAAGCAGTTTATGATCGTAAATTCTTTGGAATTAATGAATTTTCGTAATTATAAGCGAGAAGTCTTTGTTTTTGATCCGGAAACAAATGTTCTCTTTGGGGATAATGCCCAGGGAAAGACAAATGTGCTTGAGGGAATTTATCTCTGTTCTACGACCCGTTCCCACAAGGGGAGCAAAGACAGGGAGATGATTCGTCTTGGCTGTGGGGAAGCACATTTGAGGATGATTGTGGAAAAAGATGGGCTTCACCATAAAATAGACGTTCATTTAAAAAAAAGCAAGTCAAAAGGTATCGCCGTGGATGGTGTTCCTGTTAAGAAGAGCGGAGAACTGTTGGGAGTTTCAAGTATTGTATTTTTTTCTCCAGAGGATCTTGCTATTGTTCAAAATGGTCCAGAGGCAAGAAGGCGTTTTATTGATATGGAATTGTGTCAGATGGATAAGATGTATTTGCTCTATCTGACAAAATACAAAAGTGTTTTGAAACAAAGAAATGAACTTTTAAAACAGATTAGTATAAATTCTGATTTATTGGACACACTGGATATATGGAACAGTAAATTGGTAGAATATGGTACATACGTCATCCAGGCACGAAAAGAATTCGTAGAAAAGCTGAACCGTTATATCAAAGAAATCCATCACAGACTTACGGGTGGAAAGGAAAATATTGAGCTAATCTATGAACCCAATGTTGTTTCTGAAGAATTTAGTCAGAAACTCATACTGTCGGAACAAAAAGATTTATTTAAAAAGTCAACACATGCAGGTCCTCATCGGGATGATCTCTCTTTTTTATCGGGAGAAAAGGATCTGAGAAAATTTGGTTCAAGAGGCCAGCAGCGAACGGGAGCACTATCTCTTAAACTGACAGAGATAAAGATTGTAGAAGAGAAGACAGGAGACAAACCAATTTTGTTATTGGATGATGTATTATCCGAATTAGACCGCAAGAGACAAAATTATCTTTTAGAGCATATAAAAGGAATTCAGACCATCATAACCTGTACTGGTCTGGAAGAGTTCGTAAAAAATGGTATTAATATTCAAAAAACCTTTGAAATAGAGGAAGGACGGAGAAAAAATGGAGAATCAGGAAAAGATTGAATATGGTGCTGACCAGATACAGATTCTGGAAGGTCTGGAAGCCGTGAGAAAAAGACCAGGAATGTATATCGGAAGTACGTCGGAAAAGGGCCTTCATCATCTTGTATATGAAATCGTGGACAATGCCATTGACGAAGCTCTTGCCGGTTTTTGTGATGTCATTGATGTACATATCAACAAAGACAATTCAATCACTGTACTGGATAACGGACGTGGTATTCCTGTTGGCATCAATCATAAAGCAGGAAGGCCAGCAGTAGAGGTTGTTTTTACCGTTCTTCATGCAGGTGGTAAATTTGGCGGCGGCGGATACAAGGTATCCGGTGGTCTTCATGGTGTGGGCGCTTCTGTGGTAAATGCCCTTTCCGATTGGTTAGAAGTAGAGATTTATCAGGACGGAACAATTTATAAACAGCGCTATGAGCGTGGAAACGTAATGTATGATCTGGAGAAAGTTGGAACTACTGATTTGCGTGGATCAAAAGTTACATTTTTGCCAGATAAAACAGTTTTTACAGAAACGACAGAATTTGACTATGATACATTGAAACATCGCCTTCGTGAGATGGCATTTCTCACCAAAGGAATAAAAATTGTTCTTCATGATGACCGTCAGGAGGAACCAGTGATAGAAGCATTTTATTACGAAGGCGGAATAAAGGAATATATTGAATATTTGAACCGTCATAAAGATCCCCTCTATGAAGATATTATCTACTGTGAAGGGCAGAAGGGTGATGTGTATGTGGAGGTTGCTTTCCAACACAACGATTCCTATTCTGATAATTGTTATAGTTTTGTAAACAATATCACGACCCCGGAAGGTGGTACTCATCTTGCCGGATTTAAGAATGCTTTGACAAAGACTTTCAACGATTATGCCAGAGGACAAAAGCTTTTAAAGGAAAATGATCCGAATCTAAGTGGTGATGATATACGTGAGGGCTTAACAGCGATTATTAGCATCAAAATTCCAGAACCCCAGTTTGAAGGACAGACAAAACAGAAGCTTGGAAACAGCGAAGCTAGGGGAGCTGTAGACAATATTGTCACGGAGCAGTTGACTATTTTCTTAGAATTGAACCCTTCTGTGGCAAAGATGATTTGTGATAAGGCGATCCTTGCTCAGAGAGCGAGAGAAGCAGCGAGAAAAGCGAGAGATTTGACAAGGAGAAAGACTGCTTTGGATTCTACTACTTTGCCGGGCAAGCTTGCTGACTGTAGTGATAAAAATCCTGAGAATTGTGAGATCTATATCGTAGAGGGAGATTCCGCCGGAGGAAGCGCCAAAACGGCGAGAGACCGCGCTACTCAGGCAATTTTGCCGCTGCGTGGAAAGATTTTGAATGTGGAAAAGGCAAGATTGGATAAAATTCTTGTAAACAATGAAATTCGGGCGATGATCACTGCTTTTGGAACCGGAATATCTGATGATTTTGATATCAATAAACTGCGTTATCATAAAATTATTATTATGACCGATGCCGATGTAGATGGAGCACATATCGCTACTCTTCTGCTGACATTTTTCTATCGTTTTATGCCGGATCTGATCAAGGAAGGTTATGTATACCTTGCCCAGCCGCCGCTTTATAAGATCGACAGAAGCAAAAAATCTTATTATGTTTATTCGGATGAAGAGTTAAATGCGAAGCTAGAAGAGCTGGGACGCGATGGCAATAACAGCATCCAGCGTTATAAAGGTCTGGGAGAGATGGACGCAGAACAATTATGGGATACTACCATGGATCCTGCGAAACGAATTCTTCTGAAGGTAACGATGAATGAAGATGAATCCTCTGAGATTGATCTTACCTTTACTACTCTGATGGGAGATAAAGTGGAGCCGAGACGTGAATTTATCGAAGCGAACGCGAGGTTTGCCACGATGGATATTTAGGAAAGGAATGTAGAAGAGCATGGATGAAAATATTTTTGACAAAGACATTGATTCTTTGGATGAGATTAAACCTATAGATCTCAGAAAGACAATGGAAAATTCCTATATTGACTATGCCATGTCGGTTATCGCATCCAGGGCGCTTCCTGATGTGAGAGATGGTTTGAAGCCGGTACAGCGTCGTATTCTCTATGCGATGATTGAGTTGAACAATGGACCGGATAAACCTCATCGTAAATGTGCCCGTATCGTTGGTGATACAATGGGTAAGTATCATCCACACGGTGATTCTTCCATTTATGGGGCACTTGTCAACATGGCACAGGAGTGGTCTACAAGATATCCACTGGTGGATGGTCATGGTAATTTTGGTTCAGTGGATGGAGATGGGGCAGCTGCCATGCGTTATACGGAAGCGCGTTTAAGTAAGATATCCATGGAAATGCTGTCAGATATCAACAAAAACACCGTTGACTTTGATCCAAACTTCGATGAGACAGAAAAAGAGCCTGTTGTGCTTCCTTCTAGATATCCGAATCTTTTGGTGAATGGTACTTCTGGTATCGCGGTTGGTATGGCAACCAACATTCCTCCCCACAACCTTCGGGAAGTGATTGGCGGTGTAGTGAAGATCATTGATAACATCGTGGAAGAAGACAGAGAAACCACGATCGATGAAGTGATTGATATAATAAAAGGACCAGATTTTCCTACCGGAGCTACCATACTTGGTCGCTCTGGTATCGAGGAAGCATACCGCACAGGACGGGGAAAGATTCGTGTGAGAGCAGTGACCAATATCGAGCCTATGGCAAATGGAAAGAATCGTATCATTGTGACAGAACTTCCTTATATGGTCAATAAAGCAAGGCTCATTGAAAAGATTGCTGAACTTCATAAGGATAAAAAAGTGGATGGTATTACTGAGCTGAGAGATGAGTCCAACCGGGAAGGTATGCGTATCTGTATTGAATTGCGCAAAGATGTCAACCCCAATGTGGTACTCAATCAGCTTTATAAACATACCCAGTTACAGGATACCTTTGGTGTAAATATGCTTGCCCTTGTGGATAAGCAGCCTATGGTAATGAATCTTCTCCAGATGCTGACCTATTATCTAAAGCATCAAGAAGAGGTTGTCACAAGACGTACGCAATACGATCTGAACAAAGCAGAAGAGCGGGCACATATATTAAAGGGTCTGCTGATTGCGCTGGATAACATTGATGAAGTGATCAAGATTATTCGTGGTTCCCAGAGTACTCCGATCGCAAAGGAAAGATTGATCGAAAGATTTGGGTTAGATGATGTCCAGGCTCAGGCGATCGTCGATATGCGGCTCCGTGCGCTGACTGGTTTGGAGCGGGAAAAACTAGAAAAGGAATTTGAAGAACTGATGAAGAAGATCGGTGAATATAAGGCAATCCTTGCAGATCGAAAGCTTCTTCTTGGTGTAATAAAAGAAGAGATTACATTAATTTCTAATAAATACGGTGATGAGAGAAGAACTGGTATTGGATTTGATGTATTTGATATATCCATGGAAGATCTGATCCCGGTAGAAAATACAGTGATCACATTGACTCATATGGGATATATCAAGCGTATGACCATAGATAATTTTAAGAGCCAGCACCGTGGCGGCAAAGGCATAAAAGGTATGCAGACCATTGAAGAAGATTATATTGAAGATCTGTTTATGGCGACAACTCACCATTACCTGATGTTCTTTACAAATAAGGGACGCGTATATCGAATTAAGGCGTACCAGATCCCAGAATCAGGGCGGACAAGTCGGGGAACTGCCATTGTCAATCTGCTTCAGCTTCTGCCGGAAGAGAAAATTACAGCAGTTATTTCCCTGAGAGAATATAAAGAAGATACGTATCTGTTTATGGCGACAAAAAATGGGTTGGTGAAAAAGACATCCATTACCGAGTACATGAACATTCGTAAAACAGGGTTGCAGGCGATCAATCTCAGAGAGGATGATGATTTGATCGAAGTTAAAGTTACAGATGATGACAAAGATATTCTTCTTGTAACCAGACAGGGTATGTGCATTATGTTCAAAGAAACAGATGTCCGGCCGACAGGAAGAACGTCCATGGGAGTCCGGGGAATGAATCTCTCCTTTGATGATGAAGTGATCGGAATGCAGCTCAACACGCAGGGAGAGGAACTCCTTCTTGTCTCAGAATTTGGTATGGGAAAACGGACAAGCATCGAAGAATTTGGAATTCAGCATCGTGGCGGTAAAGGTGTAAAATGTTATAAAATAACGGAAAAAACAGGAAATGTTGTGGGAGCAAAGGCGGTACACAAAGATCAGGAAGTGATGCTTATCACCAATGAAGGAATCATTATCCGAATCGAGGTAAGTGGAATCTCTGTATTAGGGCGTATTACTTCAGGCGTTAAACTGATGAATCTTGATCATACCAAAGATATTGTTGTGGCAAGTATAGCCAAGGTACGCAAGGAAGAATCTGCCGAGGAAAATGAATCAGAGGAGGCATCAGAACAAACCGATGAGAATCATTAATACAAGTGAAATTATAAGTCAGATCCGGGACATGTGTATGCAGGTCAATGTACAGCTTTCTGATGATGTAAAAAATGCGATTTTAGCAGGGAAGGAAAAAGAAGAATCGCCTTTGGGATGTCAGATTCTTGGACAGTTGGAAGAGAATATGAATATCGCAGTTGAGACGAATATTCCAATCTGTCAGGATACCGGGATGACTGTCGTATTTCTCAAAGTTGGTCAGGATGTACATTTTGAGGGAATGTTTATCGAAGATGCAGTAAATGAGGGGATTCGTCAGGGGTACAAAGATGGATATCTCAGAAAATCTGTGGTAAAAGATCCGGTAGACAGAGTAAATACTGGAGATAATACACCTGGTGTAATCCATTATGAGATTGTTCCAGGGGATCAGGTAGAGATCACAGTAGCTCCTAAAGGTTTTGGCAGCGAGAATATGAGTCGCCTTTATATGCTGAAACCGGCAGATGGCATCGAGGGAATCAAAGAGGCAATACTGGAGACAGTAAAGCTTGCAGGGCCCAATGCCTGCCCGCCAATTGTAGTAGGCGTAGGCATTGGCGGAACCTTTGAAAAGAGCGCGATTCTTGCCAAGAAAGCTCTCACAAGAGATCTGAATCGTTCATCGGATATTCCATATGTCAAAGAGTTAGAGGAAGAGTTGCTGGAAAAGATAAACCGGCTTGGTATAGGACCAGGAGGTCTGGGAGGAAGAATAACTGCACTTGGTGTCAATGTGGAAACTTATCCAACTCATATCGCTGGAATGCCGGTAGCCATCAATATATGTTGTCATGTAAACCGGCATATTAGGCGGGTGATATAAATAAGTTCTAACGAACTTATTAGCAAGTTGCTTCGCAACTTGAAATATGCAAAAAGCATGCACAAAGATTAAGTTTAAATATGCATGATATTTCTGACCACAGCCCAGATCACAAGACTGATCAGATACGTAATTGTCAAAGCCCTAGTAATAGGGCTTTTTCTAATCTTTATATTACAGAAAATATTTAGTACTAAAATCAATAAAAGAATCGGAGCAGTGACAAAAAGAAAAGGGTTTGCATGAAAAGCAGCGGGCATATCAAAGTTCATCAGGTGGAGAAAAATGTGGGTAACACCACAACTTGGGCATTTTAAGCCAGTGATTGTGTTAAAAAAGCACGGTATACAAAAAGATGTATACCGTACCATGATTGCATAAAAAACACCGATCAAAAGCAATATGCCCAAGGTCTTGAGTTTTTTACTGAGCAAATTTATTTACCTCATTCTGGATCAAAGCGAGAGCAATGATGCCACCAAAGATATAGAGAATTAAGTAAAGAACTCCACCATTGGAAGCTGCTTGGCCGTTGAGCTGATGAGCTTTGTCAATTTTCTCTCCACGTTTATATGCCCAATATAAACCGTAGATTCCACATGTCACGATTGTCAGGACCAATGCGATCACTCCAGAAGTATCTTCCGGCTCTCCTGCGATTGCGTTCGTATCATCCGTCAGAGTAACAATCCAGTAGTACATATAAATACCACATGTGACAATAGAAAGAATAATACAAAGTGCAAGATTTTTCTCTTTTACCATTTTGAGACTCCTCCTTAAATTAAATATTTCTGTAATTTATGTATATGCAAATTACATTCAAAAAAGGTTTTGTTTTTTGATACAAAATTATTTATTTCATTTTAGCATAATATAAACTATTTGTCAAAATATAGAGAAAGAGTAGTATAAAAATTTAGTTGTTGACAAAATGGATAAAAAATATTTTAATGGAATAGGAGGGAAGCTCATGGTTACCAATTGCGAATTTTGTTCTTTTTTTCAAATTGACGGTGATGGATATGGAGAATGTCAAGTAAATCTTGATGAAGATGAGATGTATCATTTTATGAATACTTCTTATAAAAGTTGTCCCTATTATCAAAGTAATGATGAATATAAGATTGTTAGAAAACAAAATTAGAGGAATTTATGAATTATTATATGGCGCCACTGGAAGGAATCACAGGTTATCTGTTTCGGAATGCTTTTGAGACGTGTTTTAGAGGAATCGATAAATATTTTACACCATTTATATCCCCCAATCAGAAGAAGATCTGCCGCACACGAGAGCGAAACGATGTGCTTCCAGAGCATAATCAGGGAATGAAGGTAGTACCTCAAATTCTAACCAATCAATCTGAATTGTTTATAAAGACAGTTAAATATCTGGAGAATTTAGGATACTATGAAGTTAATCTGAATCTCGGATGTCCGGTAGGAACAGTCGTATCTAAAAAAAAGGGTTCCGGTTTTCTTGGAGAGAAAGATAAATTGAAGGAATTTTTAAGTGAAATATATGATTCCTGTGACAGTAAGATTTCTATTAAGACGCGGATCGGTTTAAAAGAAGCAGATGAATTTGAAGAACTGCTGGAGATATTCAACGAATTCCCTGTTTACGAGTTGATCATTCATCCTAGAACCAGAGAGGATTATTATAAAAATAAACCGAATCTAGTTGCTTTTGAAAAAGGATATGACCACAGCAGGGCGGAAGTATGTTATAACGGAGATATATTTACAAGAGAAGACTATCAATCCCTAATATCCAGATTTCCAGAATTGAATTCCATGATGTTTGGGAGAGGAATATTGCGTTATCCAGGGTTCATTGATTTTATCAAATATGACACTGTCATGAAAAAGGAAAAGCTGCTGGAATTTCATAATATGATCTACGAAAATTACAAACAACACCTATATGGAGATAAAACAGTTTTATTCAAGATGAAAGAACTTTGGAGTTACATGATCCATTCTTTTCAATACGATAGTGGAATTGAAAAAAGAATAAAAAAGGCACAAAAGCTTTTAGAATATGATGATATAATCCGAGAATTATTTTCTGGATATGGGTTAATACTATAGAAGGGCTATGCATAAGCATGGAGATGGAGGACATATGGATAAGTTTATCAAGACACCTTTAACAAATGAGAAGGTTAGGGATCTAAAGGCAGGAGATTATGTATATATCTCTGGCACAATATATACTGCAAGGGATGCTGCACATAAAAGGATGACAGAGGGGCTTTTGGAGGGAAAAGAAATTCCTTTTGAAATAAAAGATCAGGTGATTTATTATTTAGGTCCGACGCCAAACAGAGAAGGACAGGTGATCGGTTCTGCCGGTCCTACTACAAGCAGTCGCATGGATAAATATGCTCCCACGCTCTTAGATCTTGGATTAAAAGGGATGATTGGAAAGGGAAAAAGAAGTACTGACGTCATTGAATCCATGAAAAAAAATACAGCAGTTTATTTTGCTGCTGTGGGTGGAGCTGGAGCACTACTATCAAAATGCATCAAAAAAAGTGAAGTCATTGCCTATGATGATCTAGGAACAGAGGCGATCCGCAGGCTGGAGGTGGAAAATCTTCCCGTTATCACAGTAATTGATTGCATGGGAAATAATCTATATGAAACTGCAGTGAAAGAATATGAGAATATTTAGTTGACAAATAGCTAATAATCTGCTAGAATTATCCATGCACTGAAATTTAATAGAGAAACTTATTTTCAGAAATTTGGAGAAGTACTCAAGTGGCTGAAGAGGCGCCCCTGCTAAGGGTGTAGGTCGTTTGCGCGGCGCGAGGGTTCAAATCCCTCCTTCTCCGTTACTAAAATCTTTAAAAACACGGAAAGTACCAAAATGGTGCTTTCCGTGTCTTTTTGGATGAAAGGAAATTGTGGAGTATTGCTTATTCTTTAGATCTATAGCCCACTTTCCTCCTTTATCATATCAATGCCTTTTTGTAATGTCTCACCGTCAATTGCACCTGTTGACTGAGCAACTACATAACCGTCTGCATCAATGAAATAAGTAGTTGGCAATGAATAAACACTGTAGGCAATTGCGGCGTTTGATTTTATATCGTAATATACAGGAAAAGTATAGCCCTCTTTTTTAATAAAATCGGATGCAATTTTAACTGTCTCCCGTGAACCGTCGGTCATATTGACCATTAAAAAATTAATCTTATCACCGAGTGCACGGTTTTTTTCTTCAAAATCTGGCATCTCCATTTTACAAGGTCCGCACCAGCTTGCCCAAAAATTAACGATCGTAGGTTTACCGCGGAAATCTGAAAGATTAACTTCTTTATTATTTTTGTCGTACACTGTAAAGTCAGGGGCAGGTTCGTTTTCTTGTTGTGAAGTTTGATTTTCTTTTTGAGACTCTTCATTTGTTGTTATTTTGTCAGAAGAGATATTCGGACTTAAATAATTGTACAGCACATAGGAACCGCCAATCAGTAAAATGAAAACAAAAATTATAATCAATAAAGTTATTTTATTTTTCATAGAGCCTCCTAACTAACTCAGAAATCCGAGCAGCCAACCCAAAGTCCCAGTCGCCATCAGCACACCAATGAGGACAAGAAAGATTCCGCTGATCAAATTAATGATTTGATAATGTTTCTTTATAAAGTCAAATGTAGATTTCAAATAGTCTATCAACACAGCGCTTAAAGTAAAAGGAATTCCCAAGCCTATGGAATAAGCAAAAAGCATCAATATACCTTCAAGGACATGTCCCTGCTGAGAAGCAAGCATAAGAGCAGAGCCTAAAAAAGCTCCTACACAGGGGGTCCAACCTATTGAAAAAATCATCCCAAAAAGCATCGAAGAGAAAAATCCCATGTTATCAGTGCGAACCGTCCTTGTCATTCCTCTGAACAGATTCAGTTTCAATACGCCGAGAAAATTAAGTCCGAAAAATATTACTACAAGACCAGAAATAATATTGACAGCAGTTTGATATTGTTTTAGGAAACTGCCAAGTGTTCCTGCTAATGCACCGAGCGCCATAAAAATGACGGTAAATCCTAGGACAAATCCGAATGCACCAAGAAAGGTCTTTTTTCGGCTTCTCTCACCTCCACCTGCGAAATAGGAAACATAGATTGGAATCATAGGTAAGAGACAAGGGGAGATAAATGTGATAATTCCTTCTAAAAAAGAAATGATATATTGCAAGGGAAACACCTCCTATTTTTTAATCTTTATTATGTGCTTTTATTTTACATATCATTTGCGTCATAGTTCCCATAGGACAGTATACGCACCAGGAACGCGGTTTGAAGAGTACCATTGTAACAAGACCGAGCAAAGTAGATGTTAGCATAACACTGTAAAATCCGAAAGCAAACTGTGCTACACCTGGTGAAATAAGCGATCCGTGATATGCCCATTGCCACGGTACTTTAAAAGTCCAAAGCAGAGTGACAACCTGTTTTAAGTCTTCTGTGCCTGCAAATACGAGATATGTATTCCATATCATTATGCCGAACATTGTTAGGAAAAATATCAAAAAGCCATATCTAAAATATGGAGATTTCATCCATTTTGGCACATCCTTTTTGCGTGACAGCCCGAATCTTCCTCCAAGAAGGGAAAAGAGCTGACCTCTTCCACAATATTTGTTGCAGTATGCTTTATTTCCCTTAATCAATGAAATCCCAAGCGGTGTAAAAAAGCAAATCAGTCCAAGCCAGGCGAACAGAATATTAAAAAATCCTAGGATAAGATATATTGTAGAGAAAATCCACAGATAATCATACCATCTCTTTTTATTCATCGGATTCCACCTCACTTATCATTATAATACTTGCCGGACATTTTTTCGCACACATTCCGCATCCAATACATTTCATACTATCGATGATGGCGCAAACACCTTTTGGAATGCTAACTGCTCCTACCTTACAGGCTGTGAGACAAGAACCACAGGCTACACATAGTTTTTGATCAACAAAAGCTTTCTTTTTCATGAGATACCTCCAATTATTAATATCATGTATTTATATCATAATAATACAGGAAAAGAAATTTTATTTCAGTAACTTTTGTCACTCAGAGAAAAAATCATGATTTTAACAAGTAATGTTTTGCTTGAAAACCCGTTGAAAAAGGGCGAATTTTTAATATAATCAGATTATTTTGAAAAAAAGTAAAAAAACTTTTAAAAAAGTGTTGACAAATGCAAAAACATTTGATAATATAATATTCGCTGACGCGGTAAAGAACAAAAACAGCGCAGCAGAAA
>CANRYS010000011.1 GCA_947644305.1 uncultured Roseburia sp. | reverse complement strand
GTGTGGAGGAAGGCTTCCGTGGTGCAGCGGCAGAGGCCGGCTTCCAGTCTGAAAAAGAGATGCAGGACTATGTGAGGGAAATCAGGGAAGAACGCAGGGGGAGATAACAGATGAGGATAAAAAGCATTAAAAGCCATGGAGAAGAAGTATTTGACATGGATCAGTGATGGCAATACAATGTTAGTATAGAAAAAATATTTCATTTAAGGAGGACGAACTCATGGATGTAGAACAGATGAAAGCGGATTTAGGACCAGGCGCTGTATTTGATATCGGAGAAGAAAATACAGCATTTGCACAATATTTTACGGGAGAGTGCTATTTGAAAATGCTTACGACAGAAGGCGTACCGATTGGTAACGTGAGTTTTTCCAGAGCATGCCGGAATTGGTGGCATATCCATCACAAAGGCGGTCAAATCCTGTTAGTGACAGGCGGCAGGGGCTGGTATCAGGAGTGGGGAAAAGAAGCACAGGAACTACATCCGGGTGATGTGGTAAATATTCCTCCAGAGGTCAAACACTGGCACGGTGCAGCAAAGGATAGCTGGTTTCAACATCTAGCAGTGGAAGTTCCGGCAGAGGGTGGTTCTAATGAGTGGCTTGAGCCAGTAGATGAGGAAGAATACAAAAAATTGAACGCATAAGCACGAACGCAGAGAAACCGTAGGTTTCGGAGTGAGTGTTTATGCGAAGTTCGTGATGTTTCCGGAAAGGAGGATTTGTTATGGCAATAAAACAAACAGCAGGAAGGACACAGCTTGGGGAGTTTGCCCCAAAGTTTGCGGAGTTAAATGATGACGTATTATTCGGAGAGGTGTGGAGCAGAGAGGATAAACTTTCCCTGCGAGACCGAAGTCTTGTGACTGTGGTGTCGCTGATGGCACAGGGGTTGACGGATGAATCGTTCCGTTACCATCTGATAAGTGCCAAAGAAAACGGAATCACAAAAGAAGAAATTGCAGAGATTGTCACCCATGCTGCATTTTACTGTGGATGGCCGAAAGCATGGGCAGTATTCCGCATGGCAAAGGAAGTATGGGAAGACGAAGAAGTTGAACAATAATATCAACCATTTTAGTGAGCAGACAGAGAATGAATGGCACGAGCCTTTTTATTGGAATAAGTATAGCGATATGGAGAGCCCTTTGGGGAAAAGAAAGAGGAAGAAGAGATGAAAAAATTTGATGAAGATTACAAATTACTTTCAGAAATGTATCAGGATGAATATTTCCCAGACTTTCTTGTAGATAAAGTAAGGAATCAGGTGCAGAAGGTCATTGGCTTTTTGGAAACCGAAGAAAATGACTTAGTCAAGATTCAGGGGAAATTTGATGAAATGACAGAGGCTGTCAACGATCTACAGGAAGAATTTGAGGAGAATGACAGCGAATTGGAGACTGTCGCAAGAGAAAGCATTGGGGAAACCGTGGAATACATATTAAAGTGGTTCGGCATTGATCTTGATGTGGAAGATGCCATTGAAAAGCGTGATTGGTAAGCCCTAAATTCAATCTGAAAGGAGAAATTATTTTTTCCAGATCAAATACATTTTGGTTTTAATACCGAGGCAGGAGATGAAAGGGAAAAAGCGGCGGTTGATTCTGTCGGTGCAGATTTTCTGATGAATGAGCCAGTTGTTACGAAAGAAAATGACAGTTTGAAGAATAATGCCACGGTGGAGAATTATCTCCATGAGGCAGCGCTGGTAAAAAAGGCGCCGTCAGGAAACACATATAAAAATGGGAATGGGAAAAAGGTAACCAATCTCGGTGTTCTTGAACATTGGAATAATCCGGTCAGCAAGAAATACAGCCGCGATCTTGGCAGGAAAGAGGGCATAGAGTTAGTGAAGGTGAGATAGCTGAGTACACTTCCTGGTCAGGGTTTTAACATCATAGTCTGATCCCGCATAACATATTACATGGAGGGTCAGACTATGAATTCATTTAACAATTATCATACACCAGATGCCTGTAAAGATTTTCCCACATCATTTCCACCGCAGCATCAGAAGGAACAGCCAGGGTTTCAATATATAATGGAACCTCAGCCGGTATCTGAATGCTGCAAGCCAAACCGGAAATTAGACAAAAAGACAGCGCTGATCACCGGAGGTGACAGCGGTATAGGAAGAGCCATTGCCTATGATTTTGTGAAAGAAGGCGCCTGTGTTGCCCTTGTTTATTATGACGAAGAGAGGGATGCCAGAGATACCGCAGGCCGGATCGAAGAGCTGGGTGGCAGATGTCTGCTTTTAAAAGGTGACTTGAAAGATCCTGCTTTTGCTAAAATGTGTGTTGAGAAAACAGTTGATTCTTTTGGGAGCCTGGATATTCTCGTAAATAACCACGCGGTTCAGTATATACAGAGGAGTATACTGGATATTTCCCATGAACAGTTGGAGTTCACTTTCAGAAATAATGTATTTTCCTTCTTTTATTTGATTCAGTATGCTCTGCCGTATATGAAAAAGGGGTGTTCCATCATTAATACGACGTCGGTTACAGCTTATGAGGGCAACAAGGATCTGATCGATTACAGTTCTACTAAGGGAGCCATCGTCGCCCTGACAAGATCACTTTCACTGTCTCTTGTCGAAAAGGGAATCCGAGTAAATGCCGTAGCTCCTGGTCCCATTTGGACGCCGCTGATCCCGGCATCTTATTCGGCAGAAGAGGTAACTACGTTTGGATCAAAGACTTCAGAGGTTCCGATGAAGAGAGCGGGGCAGCCCTGCGAGGTATCGTCCTGTTATGTATTTCTAGCCTCGGAGGACGCAAGCTATATGACGGGCCAGGTGCTTCATCCAAATGGAGGAACCATCGTTGGCTCCTGATCTGATTGGCTGTGCTTTTGATAAAGCAGGCAGATAACATATCAGCGAGAGTAAAGAGGGAGCCGGGACGGACAGTATTACTGCTCGTTCTGACTCCCTCTTTCAATTGGCAGTTTATTCATAAATTTCGGTCAAGAATTAGTATAAATTGTCTTATTATTTATATCAATGTATAAATAGTAAAAAATTTGATGTAATATTTATACATATTATGGTATTTTCAAAAAATAAATGGTAGATATATCCAGAAAATACTTGCAACAGGCGAATAAATAGAGTAAAATTATAACAAAAAGGAAAGGGGTTTTTATTATGAAAAAATGTGCAGCAAACTTAATTCTTTTAGGAGGCCTGTTTGTTTTATTGGCAGTTGTATTACCGTGCTCCTATGTACAGGCAGCATCCGATATGCCTGAATATGAAATTGTAGATAGTACATGGGATTCTATTACCATAAGAGTTACCTTTACATTTAATTCTCAATATAATAGGGTAGAAATTCATGACCAATATAATTCGGGTGCGACTAGTACATCACCTATTATGTATTCAAAGGGAACACATACATATACTTTTACAAAATTATCTAAACCTGATGCTTTATATTATGTTACAATTTTATATGGAGATGGAGAATCCGATGTTCAATTTACTGAATTTTTGGTTGCCTATACAGCAGGCATTCCAGAAGGAAAACATGTTAGTATTGATTTAGATTATAAAACGTATCTGAAAGGAAATATAACCTATAATAATTTAAAGCGCTGGCTGAATCATTTAGATGCTGCCTATGATTCATATTACAATTTAGTGGGGGCAAAACCTAATAATGGGAGAAAAATAAATATTGTATCAAGTTCTGAGGATATAGGTGGTATGTGGGTGTATCCTAATACAAGTACAATTTATTGGAATGAAGATTATATTGCGGATGGATTAAAACAAATTAGCAAATATGATGACTGGTATTTTGGAACATTGCATGAAATAGGGCATTTGTTTGATCTTGATAATATATGGACATTTGATGCTGAATTTTTTGCAAATTTTAAGATGGCGTATGTATTTTATGAGCGAGATGGGAATTTTAGAGTTAAGATCGGAGATAAAATTGTAACTAAATATTCAGATATAGTGGATTTTTATTATTCTGGATCGAATGGATCGTATACTAAGACCATTGGGGCTGATCCAATGAAATACAACAATGATGGATTGACTTATATGTTTCTCAATGGGATCAAAGAATTTGGTTCCTGGGATACTATGAAGAGGGCTTTTAGTTGCTTTGTTAATGATAATTATGGTGATACTGGTGGTACTCCTGTGTCATTTGTACAGTTTATGACTGTGGTAAATATTTGTTCGCCTTTTAGTAATCCTTTTGCGTATAATTTTTTAAATTATTATGGCGATCGGTATCGTTTTGTGGAACAATATTTTGCTAATAAGGTAAGACAACGAAATATTAATAATACTAACATAATTTTTGGCTAGCAAATGATTATTAAAATGTTTTTCATGCCATCGAGTTTACAAAAGGGGGGCGGATAATTGAACCACTCTCCGTAAAGTAGACAATAAAAAACTAATGTAATTATTAATTAGTGCTTGAAAAAGGTGGAAGGAGTGAAAAAATGAAGAAACAAGTTATGAAAGTACCCGTATGTTTCATCATGATACTAGCGTTGGTTTCTACGTGTGTTTTAAGAAATGAAGTCAATATCCAGGCCGCGTCAAAAGGCAAGAAGATCATTATGAATCAGTCGAAGATCACACTGACTCCCGGGAGTGAATATAAGTTAAAAGTAAAAAAAGTAAATCCGTCAAAGCTTGGTAAGGCAGTAACATATAAGTCTAATAAGAAAAAGGTTGCCACGGTAAGTAAACAGGGAGTGGTAAAAGGGAAAAAGGCTGGGAAGGCAAAGATCGTTATTGTTTCAAAGAAGAATAAGCGTATAAAAACGACCGTCACGGTCACAGTTCAGGAGTATAAAAAGGAAAAGAAAAAGCCATCTTATACGGTAAATCCCCCGGTTCCCCAAAAAACAGAGAATCCTGTGGTTCCTATAGTTACGCCAGAACCGCCGAAGCATTCACCAGAACCATCGAAAGAACCTGTAAATGATATTGAGACATTTGATTGTCTGTCAGAAATGTATTTTGATATTATTACAAAAGAGTTTTCAGCTATGATAAATGCAGGTACAGTAAATCGAATTGCTATCGATTTGTCTGACAGTATCAGCCTATCCGTTTCTGATAAGCAGATTTTAGCCGGACTTATAGCTGAGAAATATGGAAAAGAGACAGTACAAAAAACAAAGGATGAATTAAAAGAAGAGGGAAGTATTGTAGAGGATGATACCTATGGATTTGTTTTTCAAGGTGGGGTATTCATAAAGATTCACCAAACAGAAAAGGATTCGTCAGGTTTTTCATTTCGCATCAGTTGTGTTGTGAATGGCCTTAATGCAAATGGGTTTGATCGCTGCAAGGCTTTCGTTAATCAAGATAATAAATGGTATTATAAACTGGATGGAAAATTTTTGTCATAGTAAATGGAAGCGTTTTTGTTGTATCTGGTGCTATTAAAGGGCAGTCGTATTTATGCGGCTGCCTTTTTAGCGCTTGCTTTGGCAGTTTTTTTATATTATATTTTAAAATGTGAATGGCACAAAGTATTCTGTCAGATAATAAAAGATAAATCGAAGGGAGGGAAACTATGAGCCGGTATTTGGTGGTTGTAGATATGCAAAATGATTTTGTAGAAGGAGCTCTGGGAACAGATGAGGCGAGAAAGATCATTCCCTCTGTGATAAAAAAAATAAGAGATTTTTCAGGGCAGGTCATATACACAAAAGATACTCATGGATCTGATTATCTTTTTACCCAGGAGGGCAGATTGCTTCCGGTAACCCACTGTGTAGCAGATACGTATGGAGGACAGTTGATCCGTGAACTGGAGCAGCTACAGGATGAAAAACCAGCCCAAATACAAATATATGAAAAGAACACATTCGCCTCTGTGGAGATGGCAGAAGCGTTGAAACGGGAACATAAGCAGCAGCCCATCGAATCTGTGGAATTGATCGGGGTGTGTACCGATATCTGCGTTGTTTCCAATGCGATTTTGCTAAAGGCATATTTGCCGGAGGTTCTGATATCTGTAGATTCTTCCTGCTGCGCAGGAGTGACCCCACAGCTCCATGAGGCGGCACTACAGACGATGGAGAGCTGTCAGATCATGATAAGGAGGTAAAAAGCAATGTCACAATTTGAAGTGAGAAATATTAGCATGATGATGGATTTGTATGAGATGACCATGGCAAACGGGTATTTTGAGGATTCATCCGCAGATGACTGGGGTACTTTCGAGGTGTTTTACCGTAAAAATCCGGATAGCGGTGGATTTGCTATCTTCGCCGGGCTGGAACAGGTGGTTGAATACATTGAGGGGGTGCATTTTGAGGAAGATGATATTGAGTATTTTCGTTCCCTGCACCTGTTCAGTGAGCCATTTTTAGAGTTTTTAAGAGGATATCATTTTCGTGGGGACATATCGGCTTTTCCTGAGGGGACGATCATGTATCCCAATGAACCAGTGTTGATCGTACACGCTCCCCTGATCGATGCCCAACTGGTGGAGACGGCTATTTTGACTCAGATCAATCATCAGTCCCTGATCGCTACCAAGGCACAGCGGATCGTGCGGGCCGCCAAAGGACGTGGGGTGCTGGATTTTGGGGCAAGGAGGTCCCATAATATCGATGCGGCAGTCTATGGCGCCAGGGCGGCTTATATCGGCGGAGTAGATAGTACCGCCACGGTGATGGCGGGAAAGCAGTTTGGGATTCCCGTGTCGGGGACGATGGCCCACAGTTGGGTGATGTGTTATGGCGATGAATATACCGCGTTCTGCCGGTATGCGGAGCAGTATCCTGATTCCGCCCAGTTTCTTGTGGATACCTATGATGTTCTTCATTCCGGTGTCCCCAATGCCATTCGGGCGGCCAGGGCGGTGCTGAATCCCAAGGGGAAGCGGTTAAAGGGGGTGCGTCTGGATTCGGGAGATCTGGCCTATCTGTCGAAAAAGGTACGGCGGATGCTGGATGCGGAAGGCATGGAAGACTGCATGATTATTGCATCGAACAGCCTGGATGAATCTACCATCACCTCTCTTTTGGAGCAGGGAGGTTGTATCGATGCATTTGGAGTGGGAGAACGTCTGATTACAGCGAAGAGTGATCCAGTTTTTGGAGCTGTTTACAAACTAGCAGCGGTAGAACAGAATGGGGTATGTACTCCGAGAATAAAGGTATCAGAAAATATTGAAAAGATTACCAATCCAGGGAAGAAAGATGTTTACCGTATCTATGATGACACGGGACATGCGGTGGCGGATCTTTTGACGGCAGGGGGAGAAGCTGTGGATCTGTCGAAAGAGTATCCCTATATCGATCCGCAGAAACCTTGGAAAAAGCGGTCTTTCACCAACTGTCGGGCGAAAAAACTGCACCGGGAAGTGATTCGGAATGGAAAACGGGTAGCACCCTTTCGGAGTCTGGAGAGCATCCGGGCATACGTAAAAGAACAGTTGGAGACAGAAATCTGGGAAGAAGAGCAAAGATTTGTCAATCCCCACAGACATTATTTGGACATGAGTATTGGATATTATCATGCGAGGGAGGAGCTACTGGATAAAAACCAGTGGAAATAAACCGCCAATGTTCCTGAAAGTATGGGGCTAGATTGCCCCGACAGGGAAAAAGTAAGATAATAGAAAATTTATATTGGCAATTTCGGGGAAATCATGTATAATGAGTCTGTATATATATATACAAATGAATGAATGGTTTTACAGTGGGGTTGGAACTATGTTTGATAACGGTAGAAAGAACGTGTGTGTGATATTATGTGAGGTGGCGGCTCATTACCAGGAACAGGTTTGCCGGACGCTTACTTCCTATGCCAGAGAGAAGGGGTATAATCTTGCTTATTTTACGTTTTTTGTATGTTATGGAGTGTATACGAAGAATGGTGCTGGCGAAGCGAACATTATAAATTTGGTTCCCTATGAAAATTTTGACGGATTTATAATTTGTCACGACACGTTTCAGAATGAGCAGGCTGTAAAGCAGATTTTTGCGTACCTCAAAGAGCGCACCAAGAAGCCGGTGGTGACCCTGCGGAGAGCTTGGGAAGAGTATCCCTGTATACTGGCAGAAAACAAAGGCGCTATCAAAGAGATCGTACAGCATTTTGTAGATGTTCATCACTTTCACCGCATCGCCTTTTTCAGCGGCCCCAAGGATCATCCGGATGCCCTGGTAAGATTGGCAGATTATAAAGAAGGTCTTGCCAGCCGTGGTATCGCTTTTGACGAAGATTATGTGTTTTATGGAGATTTCTGGCGTAAATATTCCAGAGAGGCAGCGCAGTACTTTATCACGAATCTACCAGAAATGCCCCAGGCCGTTGTCTGTGCCAATGATTATATGGCGCTTTCTCTTTGTAATGAATTGGTTAATTTTGGTAAACTTGTGCCAAAGGACATTGCTGTGTCAGGCTTTGATGATATATGGGAGGCGACGATCAATATGCCTCCAATCACCACAGTTACGATGCCAGTGGAGAAGATGAGTGAGCTGGCATTTGCAACATTAGAGCGCATGATGGATGGCGAGGACGTGCCAAGGGTTCAGACCCTTAGAACGGAACCTGTTATAAGGGATTCCTGTGGCTGTGAGGGGACAGACATGGATACCGCGATTAAAAAGAGGGTGCGGCAGAGTCAGGAATATGAAAAAATACTGGATCTGATCCGATATAACACCTATACGTTTGTGGAGATGTCCGATGTACAGCGGGCGCAGGAAATTGTGAACCATACTCGTCTGCTGGATGTGGAAGACAATTTTATCAAGAACTTTTTTATCTGTCTGGGAGAGGGGGAAGGCAGCCAGTATCCCAAGTACTTTTCAGATAAAAACGGATATCCAAAGCAGAGCCAGGCAGTGGGAGCAGCGATGGAGGGAAAGATCCTTCAGACAGAAACTGCTGTTTTTGATACCTCCGATTTGCTACCAAAGGAAGCGGTGGAACAAGACCCCATGATTTATTATTTTTTTCCACTGCATAATCTGAATGTGACTTTTGGTTATTTTGCGATCAGTTATGAAGGAACACACAGTTGTGGCAAGTCCTTTCATAGCTGGCTTGCGATTCTAGGAAATGTTCTTGAAAGTATGCGTCTCAGACATAAGACCAATGCACTGCTGGAGGAACTAAACAATATGTATGTACACGATGCTCTCACCGGACTTTTGAACCGAAGGGGATTTGAAAATAATTCCCGGGATTTTTATGACAAAAGTCAGTCGGAGAAAAGAACGATGGCCATATTCTCGATTGATATGGATAATTTAAAGATTGTAAACGATAGATTTGGCCACAAGCAGGGGGATATAGCGCTTCAGACGATCGGAAAGGCGATTTTAAATGCAGCAGAGCCAGGGGATATATGTGCGAGGATCGGAGGAGACGAATTTTCTGTAGCAGGGATGGATTATGACAAGCAGAAAATACAGGGATTTATGAAGAAATTTAATGAGTATCTGGAGGATTTTAATAGGGATAGCGGGCGGCCGTATCTTGTCGGTGCCAGTTGTGGCTGGTATTTGATTACTACCTCCCACAAGAGCACTCTTGAAGCGGCGATTGTGAAAAGTGACGAACATTTGTATGAGACAAAAAGGGATAAGAAAAAGAATCACAGGGACTGTGTGTTAAGAGAAGGGGAGACATAATTTGGAAGGAGGAACTACTTTGGCGGAAGAAACCAAAGATAATATAGATTTTAGAAAAAAGAGGGTCAAACGGATCAAGAAGATTATTGTAGTGCTTTGTATCCTGCTTTTTATACTGCCGGTGGTGCTTTCCATCGTTCTTTTCAGCAGAGTAAAAAAACTTGAGAATAGAATTGAAACGATTATATCTGAAAATAAGCTGGAGACCGGCAGAGAAGAGGCGATGGCAGACATTGTCAGCGCAAAGGAAAAGGAAATAGTAACGGGAAGTGCCATTGAGGAAGAAAAAACGAAGCGGGTTTATCTTACTTTTGACGATGGACCCAGCAAGCAGACCGAGAGAGTGTTAAATATTTTAAAGAAAAAAAAGGTAAAGGCAACCTTTTTTACCATTGGTAGGGAGGATGAATTTTCCCAGAATATCTACCGGCGCATTGTAAAAGAGGGGCATACCCTTGGGATGCACTCCTATTCTCATATTTTTAAAGAGGTATATGGATCTCTGGAGGGATTTAAAAAGGACTTTTATCGAATTTCTGATCACCTGGAGAAGATCACAGGAGTCCGTCCTGTCTTTTATCGCTTTCCTGGAGGGAGCAGCAATTCTGTAAATCAACTTCCAATTGAACAGTACACGGATTTTCTAAAGGAACAGGGAGTCCAATATGCCGATTGGAATGTCATTGCTGCCAATGGGATCACAGATAACGTGACGAAGAAAGATATGGTTCGTTCTGTCATGGAGGGTGTGGCGAAATACGACACCTCAATCGTGCTCTTATATGATTCTGCCGATAAAAAAATGACGGCGGACTCATTGTCTGCTATGATTGACAGTTTGCAGGCTGCTGGGTACGAGCTGCTTCCTATGGACGACAGCACCGTACCGATTCATCATTCGTAACATTAATTTGAAGGATATCAATGTCTGTCAGAGACAGATTTTGAAGATAGATATTAGGAGGAAATAGAATGAGCTTTTTTAAAGAACTGAAAGAGGATATTGTTCAGTCCGTGAATGAATTGAGCGATACCCTGGAAGAAAAAGTAACTGCGTCGGAAGAAACAGTGGTAGATGCTGAAACACTGGAGACGGAGGTTCGGAAAGAGATTGATTCCATTCTAGAGGATGGCATATTAAATGACATGTCCGTGACGGAAGAGACCTCTAAGAATATTTCAGAGTCAAAAGAATCTTCAGAACCGGATTTTTCGGCAGAACTTCTTGAAGAACAGGATGAGGCAAAAGAGGGGATGACAGATATTTCTGAGTCAGAGAGAGAACCACAAGAAGAGAAAAAACAGGAAGTTTCCCATTTTGGTGAGATGGGCCAACAGGAAGAGAATGAAACAATGAATATAAGCCAGGAGGAAAATAACATGAGTGATTTTGAGGAAACAGTAGAAGATAACAGCGAAGAGACAACAGTCATTACCAAAGGTACTACGATCAGTGGTGGTATTAAATCAGATACCTCTCTTATTGTAAAGGGAGTGATCGAGGGGGATGTGGAATGTCAAGGAAAACTGACTATTACTGGGCATGTGGCAGGAAACAGCACAGCGTCAGAGATCTATGTCAACACTCCAAGACTGGAAGGTAGCCTTAACAGCCAAGGAAGCGTGAAAATAGATGTGAGTACGGTGGTGATTGGTTCGATTACCAGTGCATCGGTCGTAGTTGCTGGAGCAGTAAAAGGTGATATTGATGTAAATGGTCCTGTGATTATTGACTCTACAGCAGTAGTCAAGGGTTCTGTTTTTGCTAAATCCATTCAGATCAACAGTGGTGCTGTCATTGATGGAAACTGCTCTCTCAAATATGCAGATGTGGATCTGGATACATTTTTTGACTAAGAGAGTGAGCGGAGAGGGAGGTTTCTATGAAATATAATCGGGTATTATTAAAATTAAGCGGAGAGGCTCTCTCCGGCAACAAGGGGAATGGCTTTGATGAGGCTACCTGTATTCGGGTGGCAGAGCAGATACGTGAGCTGGTGAAAGAGGGCTGTCAGACCGCTGTGGTGATCGGTGGTGGAAATTTCTGGCGGGGAAGAACCAGTGAGACCATTCAGAGAAACCAAGCGGATCAGATCGGTATGCTGGCTACGGTGATGAACTGTATTTATATGTCAGAAATTTGCCGTCATGTCGGCCTTATGACACAGATACTGACTCCCTTCGAATGCGGTTCTTTTACTAAATTGTTCAGCAGAGACAGAGTAGAGAAGTATCTGGCTAAGAACATGGTGGTGTTTCTGGCTGGAGGAACGGGACATCCTTACTTCTCTACGGATACAGCGACAGCACTTCGTGCGGTGGAGATTCAGGCCGATGTGATTCTTGCAGCTAAGTCGGTGGATGGAGTATATGACTCAGATCCGGCGGAAAATCCGGTGGCAAAGAAGTTTGATACTCTGCCGATCTCAAGAGTTATTGATGAGAAGCTGGGTGTGGTGGATCTGGCTGCCGCGGTGATTTGTTATGAGAACCATATGCCGATGTGCGTGTTTGGTTTGAATGAAGAAAATAGTATCATAAATTGCGTTAAGGGTGAAAGTACGGGAACAATTATTACAGTGGACTAATCATGGAGGGGAATAGAGATGGAATTTGATATTAAAACGTATGAAGATAAAATGGATAAAACATTGTCAAATCTGCAGGAGGAATATGTGTCGATCCGGGCTGGGCGCGCCAATCCCCATATTCTGGATAAGATTCAGGTGGATTATTACGGAACACCTTCTCCGCTTCAGAGTGTGGCAAATATTTCTGTGCCAGAGGCAAGAATGATCCAGATCCAACCATGGGAGTCCAGTCTGATCAAGGAGATCGAGCGCGCGATTATTGCCTCCGATCTTGGTCTGACACCTGCCAATGATGGCAAGACAATTCGCCTGGTATTTCCGGAGCTTACGGAGGACCGCCGTAAGGAGCTAGTGAAGGATGTTAAGAAAAAGGGAGAGAATGCCAAAATTGCTGTGCGTAACATCCGTCGTGATGCCAACGATGCGGTGAAAAAACAGAATAAGGCAAATGAGATCTCAGATGATGAGCAAAAGCAGTTGGAAGACCGTATTCAGAAGCTTACCGACAAGTTTATTTCAAAGGTAGATGAGGCGGTGGAATCTAAATCTACAGAGGTTATGACCGTATAACCAGTACGATATATGACAAAACGGACGAGTCACATAGCAGCATATTATGGAGAGAAAAATGGAAGACAATATTTATCAGATACCAAAACATGTGGCGATCATTCTGGATGGCAATGGCAGATGGGCGAAAAAACGCTTTTTGCCCAGAAAAGCAGGACATGTTGCGGGGAGCAAAACGGTAGAGCAGATCTGTGAGGATGCCTGGGATTTGGGCATCCGTTATCTCACAGTATACGCTTTTTCCACAGAGAACTGGAAGCGGCCTCAAGATGAAGTAGACGCCTTGATGAAGCTTTTGAGACAGTATTTGAAAGACTGTATCAAACGAAGCACGAAAAATAATATGTGTGTTCGGGTTTTGGGGGATATTTCCCCTTTGGATGAGGATTTGAAGGCGAGTATACTTGAATTGGAAGAAGTGTCAAAGGAAAACACCGGACTTCATTTTCAGGTGGCGCTGAATTATGGCAGCCGGGATGAGATGCTGCGGGCGGTACGTGCTATGGCAGAGGAAGTTTCTGAGGGAAGGCTAGCCCTGGACGAGATCGATGAGGGACATTTTAGTGATTATCTAGACACCAAAGGAATTCCGGACCCGGATCTTCTCATACGCACCAGTGGCGAGGAGAGGCTTTCTAATTTTCTTCTCTGGCAACTGGCCTATACGGAGTTTTATTTTACCGATGTTCTGTGGCCGGATTTTAACAAAAAGGAGCTGCAGAAGGCGATCGAATATTATAACAAACGAGACCGGAGATTCGGCGGTGTTTGATCAATATAAATAAGTGCGAAATGGAGTCTTTTATGTTTGCCAAACGATTTATGAGTGCTGTGGTTCTGCTGGCATTTGCGGTAGTTGCCTTGGTGGGAGGCGGAACTTTTCTACTTGCGGTGAGTGTCGTAGTTGCTCTTGCCGGAACCTATGAATTTTTAAAGGTGGATCATATGAATAAAACAGTGCCGGGATGTATTTGTTATGTCTCGGTTATTGGTTTTTATCTCATGTTATGTTGGCACCAGACCTATATACTGGAATTGTGGCTGGTTCTGATGATCCTGTTACTTTTGTCTGCCTATGTGTTTGTTTATCCCAGGTATCATATCCATAATATGGGTGTTTGCCTTTTTAGTGTGTTGTATGTGGGGGTGTTGGTATCCTATGTATATCAGACGAGAACCCTTCCAGGAGGGAATTGGCTGGTCTGGCTGATCTTGATCAGTGCATCCGGTTCGGATACTTTTGCTTATCTGACGGGTATGCTCTTGGGAAAGCATCATTTTTCCGAACTGAGTCCGAAAAAGACGATAGAAGGATGTGTTGGTGGAGTGATCGGAGCGGCATTACTGGCTCTGGTCTATTCTTTTGTTATCCCGGAAGGAATCCTGGCCTCTACCAGTGCGAATATCCATGTACTGTTTGCCTGTATCGGTGTGTTGGGCTCGGTGGTATCCCAGATCGGGGATCTGGCGGCTTCGGCTGTAAAACGTAATTTTGGCATTAAGGATTACAGTAATCTAATTCCGGGACACGGTGGAATCCTGGATCGTTTTGACAGCATTTTGTTTGTGGCTCCGGTGGTGTACTACGTATCCTTATGGCTTTTAAAGGGGTAGTCAGGTGTTACTTAGTAAATAGAAAAACTCTTCTGTGAAATGGAGAAGGAGATATGAACAGAAAATTATGTATTCTGGGCTCCACCGGTTCCATCGGAACCCAGACATTACAGGTAGTGGACAATAATAGGGATGTGCTTTCTGTGGAAGCGATGACAGCAGGGGACAATATTGACCTGTTTGCGGAACAGATCCTTCGTTATCAGCCTAGGATGGTGGCTGTAAAAAGCGGAGAGGGAGCGGAGAAATTAAAGCAGAAACTCCAAGAACATCCGACAGCAAATAAAAACCAGCTACCGGAAATCTTATATGGCATGGATGGGTTTGTAGCTTGTGCGACCTTGCCAGAGGCGGATATGGTGGTGGCGGCGATGGTAGGAATGATCGGATTGCGGCCGGTGATGGAGGCGATCCGTAAAGGAAAGAATATCGCTCTTGCCAATAAGGAGACCCTGGTGACAGCTGGACATCTGATTATGCCGCTGGTGCAGGAGTACGGTGTATCCCTTCTTCCTGTGGACAGCGAACACTCCGCGATCTTTCAATGTCTGCAGAGCGGTTCCAGTGAGGAAATCGAAGAGATCTTTCTGACGGCTTCTGGCGGTCCCTTCCGTTACAGTACGAAAGAGGAACTGGAGAGAGTGACGGTGGAGCAGGCGCTTGCTCATCCCAACTGGTCCATGGGTAAAAAGATCACTATTGATTCCGCCACGATGATTAATAAGGGACTGGAGATCATTGAGGCCTGCTGGCTCTTTCACGTGGAACTGGAGCAGGTCCACGTACTAGTGCAGCCGAAAAGTATCATACATTCCATGGTGGGATTCCAGGATGGCGCCGTGATGGCTCAACTGGGAACACCAGATATGCGTCTGCCGATCCAGTATGCGCTGATGTATCCTGAGCGTCCGCAGCTCGGTGGAGAACGTTTGAATTTTGAGAAATTGAAGTCCATCCACTTTGAGGAGCCAAATACAAAGGTATTAAAGGGGCTCGACCTGGCAAAGAGATCCTTCCAGACAGGAGGGAGCATGACGACAGCGATGAATGCTGCCAATGAATTTGCCGTGGCAAAGTTTTTGAATAAAGAGATCGGATTTACGGATATATACCGGATGATCGAATATGCCATGGAACATCATTCGTTCATAAAAAATCCATCTTTGGATGATATCCTTGAAACAGAGAAAGAGACCTATTCCATACTGGAAAAATGTTATGTTTAGTCATTGGTGCAGGGCTTTGGAGTATATTAAGTAATAGAGACCAGATGCACGATTTGGCAGAATGGAGGAAAACATGAGTGCTGTAAATATTTTGATTGCCATCGTATTATTTAGTGTGATCATACTTTTCCATGAACTGGGGCATTTTTTGCTGGCAAAAGCAAATAAGATCGGTGTGATCGAATTTTCCCTGGGAATGGGGCCAAGAATCATATCCTATGCAAAGACAGAAGAAGGGCATCGGGTGAAATTTTTTGGTTCTAGTAGATATTTTGAGGAACATAAAGAGTTTGAAGACCACACTCTATATTCCTGGAAGATCCTTCCCTTTGGTGGCTCTTGTATGATGCTAGGAGAGATGGAAAATATAGAGGATGATCGGGCTTTTGGCAAAAAAGGAGTCTGGGCCAGGATGTCTGTAATTTTTGCGGGACCATTTTTTAATTTTATCCTTGCTTTTGTCTTATCGC
This sequence comes from uncultured Roseburia sp., assembly GCA_947644305.1. Taxonomy (GTDB): domain Bacteria; phylum Bacillota; class Clostridia; order Lachnospirales; family Lachnospiraceae; genus Eubacterium_F. Next base: position 105,232 of record CANRYS010000011.1, on the reverse strand, counting down.
TGTTTCTGATCGGTTTTGCGGGCTATGACGAACCATTTCTTACGAGAGTTAGCCCTGGAATGCCGTTGGCAGAACAGGGATTTCAGGATGGAGACCGGGTGACGGAGATCAACGGTAGGAATATCGTGGTAAATCGGGAACTTAAGAATTATATTCAGTTCCATCCGTTATCGGATCAACCCATTGAGCTGACGGTAGAGAGAGACGGGCAGGAGATCACGAAGTCTGTCACACCCAGATTGGTAAAAGATGAAGAGGGAAAGGATGTCTATCGTCTTGGCTTTTCCTATAATATTGAGAGGACAAAGGCGGGGATCTGGGAAAACATCAAGTATTCTGCCTATGAGGTGAAATTCTGGATCTTTACGACCATAGAGAGCTTGGGACAGATGTTTTCCGGGAAAGTTAGTGCCAAAGAGGTTTCAGGGCCCGTGGGAATCGTCCAGGTCGTAGGAGATGTGGTGAATGACAGTATGCCAGGAGGGATCGGGCTTGTGATGTGCAATATTCTTATTATGGGGATCTTGCTGACCGCCAATCTCGGTGTGATGAACCTGCTTCCAATTCCGGCGCTGGACGGTGGAAGACTGTTATTTCTGATTATAGAGGCGATCCGCAGGAAGCCATTGCCGGAAAAATTTGAGAATTATGTCAATGTGGGAGGTTTTGTCATTTTGATGGGACTTATGGTGGTGATCCTTGCCAATGACATCCTCAAATTGATTCCTCATTAATTATTTGTTTCAGAACGGAAAATGGAGAGTGAAATGAGAAATAAAACACGTGAAATATCCATCGGCGGTGTAAAGATTGGAGCTGATCATCCCATCGCTATACAGTCCATGACAAATACAAAAACCGAACATGTGGCAGATACCGTGAAGCAGATTCAGAAGTTGACCCAGGCGGGATGTGATATCGTCCGGGTGGCCGTGCCGACGATGGAGGCGGCCAAGGCTGTTTCCGAGATCAAGAAGCAGATCACGATTCCGTTGGTGGCGGATATTCATTTTGATTATAAGCTTGCCATCGCGGCGGTGGAGAACGGCGCTGACAAGATCCGAATCAATCCTGGAAACATCGGCAGTGAAGACCGAATTCGTGCGGTGGTAGACAAATGTCGGGAGAAAGATATTCCGATCCGGGTGGGTGTCAACAGCGGCTCGCTAGAGAAGCCACTTCTGGAGAAATATGGCGGCGTGACGCCGGAGGCATTAGTGGAAAGCGCCTTGGATAAGGTGAGGATCATCGAAGAGATGGGATATGAGAACCTGGTGATCAGCATTAAATCATCGGATGTGCTGAACTGCATCCACGCCCATGAAATACTTGCTGCTCGCACAGATTATCCGCTTCATGTAGGGATCACAGAATCGGGAACGGTCTTTTCTGGTGGTCTCAAGTCCGCTGTGGGCCTGGGCAATATATTGTATCAGGGTATCGGCGATACGATCCGGGTTTCTTTGACCGGCGATCCTGTGGAGGAGATTCGCGCAGCGAATATCATTCTTAAGGCTTTGGGATTGAAGAAGGGGGGCATCAGTGTGGTGTCCTGTCCTACCTGCGGAAGAACGCAGATTGATTTGATTGGGCTTGCTACAAGTGTAGAACAAATGGTGCAGGAGTTTGACTTGGATATCAAAGTCGCTGTTATGGGCTGCGTGGTCAATGGTCCCGGCGAGGCGAAAGAAGCGGATATTGGCATCGCCGGTGGCATCGGAGAGGGTCTTCTGATTAAAAAAGGTGAAATCATAAAGAAAGTGCCAGAGAGTGAACTCCTGGCAGTTTTGAGACAGGAACTGGAGAACTGGGATAAAGCGGGAGGTTGATGAGATGGAACTCTTTTTTCACGCGTTTTCCAAACTAAGCTGTAATGATACGATAAAAAGAGAATATGAGGATGTGATGGTAGAGAAGATCAGCGCATCCCAGTCCAAAAAGCTGGTGTTTATTTATTGTAAAAGACACCAGTTTTTGTCCTATAAAAAAATACAGATTATGGAAAAAGAACTATATAAGCAGGTTTTTCGTCGTCTAGGATTCCGTCCTAGGCTCCGGGTATCCTACCCTGATCTGGGGGACATGCCTCTTGTCAGACTCCTCTCCCAAATTGAGGATGATCTAAAGGCAGAGATCCGGGAGAGGGATCTGGTGGAAGGGCTGGAATTCTGCGCCGAGCCCTTTGAGGCGGAGGGTGATTCTCTGTACATAACCTGTGGGGATTCTTTTCTGACGAGACAGCGCTGTGACGGAGTAAGAGAATTCATCCGGTCAGTGTTTCAGCAACGGTTTGGCAGAGAGATCACCGTTGATTTTCACTTTAAGGAGTTTGAGCGGAAAAAGGATACGAAGCCGGAGACCTATTTTGTCAAGCTGAAGTCCGGTGAGGAGAAGAAAGCAGCAGAGGCTGCGGGAGCTGTGATCGGGCAAGGAGCAGAAAAGGGGAGAAAAACTGCATCTGGTGAAGGGAAGAAAGAGAAAAAAGAAGAGAGGCAGTCCCAGAGACAGAGCCGTTCCGGCGGAGGCAGGACGAGCCGTCAGAAGGGCGGGTTCCGAAGGCCGGCAAATGATCCTGAAGTTTTTTATGGGAAAAATTGTGAAGGAACGATCATTCCCATTCGGGAGATCCAGGACGAGATCGGTGAGGTGGTGATCGACGGGCAGATCCGAAAGGTGGAGAGCCGGGAGATTAAAGGAGAGAAACTGATCGTCACTTTTGCCCTGACGGATTATACCGATTCCATTGTTTGTAAAGTATTTATTAAAAAAGAGCAGGTGATCGATACCGAGTTCTTTGAGTTTGTGAAAAAGGGAAACTTTATCCGGGTAAAGGGTGTGGCGAGTCTAGATTCCTATGACAAGGAAATCCGCATCGGCGGTATTATGGGGATGAAGGAGATCAAGAGTTTTCATGTGGGGCGCAGCGACAATGCCCCGGTGAAGCGGGTGGAGCTTCATGCCCACACTCAGATGAGCGATATGGACGGCATTACCCAGGCAAAGCAACTGGTAAACCGCGCCCATGCCTGGGGGCACCGGGCGGTGGCGATCACCGACCACGGCGTTGTGCAGGCGTTTCCCGATGCCAACCACGCCCTGGAAGGGCTGAAACTCTCCGAAGAGGATGATTTTAAGGTGATCTATGGCTGTGAGGCGTATCTGGTGGATGATCTGAATGACCTGGCGGTGGAGAATGAGAAGGGTCAGAAGCTGGACGGGGATTTTGTGGTATTTGACCTGGAAACTACTGGTTTTTCCCCGGCGAAAGACCGCATTATTGAGATTGGGGCGGTGAAGGTCAGCGGTGGGAAGATCACAGAGAGATATAGTACATTTGTAAATCCAGGGATTCATATTCCGGAGCGGATCACAGAACTGACTACGATTACCGACGATATGGTAAAGAATGCCGGGAATATCGAAGAGATTCTTCCCCAGTTTTTGGAGTTTGTCGGCGACAGTGTGCTGGTGGCACACAACGCGGGATTTGACCACAGTTTTATTAAAGCAAAGGCAGAGGAGCAGGGCATTCACACCGACTACACGGTGCTGGATACCGTAGGGCTTGCCCGTGTCTTATTTCCGGAGCTTGCCAAGTACAAGCTGGATAACATCTCCAAGAAGTTGAAGATTTCCCTGGAAAATCACCACCGGGCGGTGGATGATGCCGGGGCGACGGCGGAGATCTTTGAAAAGTTTGTGGCGATGTTTGCGGATAAAGGGATTTATGACTTGGCAAAACTGTCGGAGATCACGCTGGGATCGGCGGATATCGTGAAGAAAAAGCCCTCCTTTCATGCCATCATTCTGGCGGCAAATGAGACAGGCCGCGTCAATTTGTACCGGCTGGTGTCCATGGGACATCTGAATTATTTTTACCGGCGTCCCAGGATCCCTAAGAGTGTCTTTAATAAATATAGGGAGGGACTGATCATCGGCTCTGCCTGTGAGGCGGGAGAACTGTACCGCGCCCTTCTGGATGAGGCGCCGGAAGAGCGGATCAGGGAGCTGGTGGATTTCTATGACTATCTGGAGATCCAGCCCTTGGGAAATAACCAGTTTATGATCGACAGTGAGCGGATGGAAAATATTAATAGTGAAGAGGATCTCCGGGAGATGAATCGGAGGATCGTGGCGCTGGGAGAGAAGTATGGGAAACCGGTGGCGGCGACTTGCGATGTGCATTTTCTGGATCCGGAGGATGAGGTGTATCGCCGTATTATCTTTGCAGGCAAGAAGATGAAGGATGCGGACGAGCAGCCGCCCCTGTATCTCCACACGACGGAGGAGATGCTGGAGGAATTTGCTTATCTGGGTGAGGAGAAGGCATATGAGGTGGTGGTGACAAACACCAACCTGATTGCAGACCGCATCGAGAAGATTTCACCGGTGTATCCAGACAAGTGTCCACCGGTGATTCCGAAATCAGATGAAACTTTGAGAAATATCTGTTATAACAAGGCAAAGAGCATGTACGGAGAGGACCTGCCGCCCCAGGTGAAGGGAAGGCTGGATCATGAGCTGGATTCCATTATCAAAAATGGATTTGCTGTGATGTACATCATCGCCCAGAAACTGGTGTGGAAATCCAATGAGGACGGGTATCTGGTAGGGTCTCGTGGATCCGTGGGATCTTCCTTTGTGGCGACTATGTCCGGAATCACGGAGGTAAACCCGCTGCCAGCGCATTATTACTGTGCCCACTGCCACTATGTAGACTTTGATTCGGAAGAGGTAAAGAAATTTGCGGGGAGCTCTGGCTGCGACATGCCGCCTAAGACCTGTCCAGAGTGCGGAGAGCCCCTGGTACAGGACGGGCACGATATCCCCTTTGAGACCTTTCTGGGATTTTATGGAGATAAAGAGCCGGATATCGACCTGAACTTTTCGGGAGAATACCAGAGTAAGGCTCATGCCTACACGGAGGTGATCTTTGGAGACGGACAAACCTTCCGCGCCGGCACCATCGCCGGTTTGGCAGAGAAGACGGCTTTCGGATATGTGAAAAACTATTTTGAGGAGCGGGGCGAGCATAAGAGGGTAGAAGAGATCGAGCGACTGATGGAGGGCTGCGTCGGCATCCGGCGTTCTACCGGACAGCATCCCGGCGGTATCATTGTACTCCCTTTTGGCTGGGAGATTTATACCTTTACGCCAGTGCAGCACCCGGCGAACGACCAGGAGACAACCATCGTCACTACCCATTTTGACTACCACTCCATCGACCACAACCTGCTGAAGCTGGATATACTGGGACACGACGATCCCACGATGATACGTATGCTGGAGGACCTGACGGGACTGGATGCGAAGACCATTTCTCTGGACAACCAGGAGGTATTGTCATTGTTTGCGGATACCTCGGCGCTGAAGGTGACGCCGGAGGAACTGATGGGATGTGATCTGGGGAGCCTCGGCATTCCGGAGTTTGGGACGGAATTTGTCATGCAGATGCTGCGGGATACGAAGCCGCAGAATTTTTCCGATCTGGTGCGGATCTCTGGGCTGTCTCATGGTACGGACGTGTGGCTAAACAACGCCCAGTATTTTATCAAGGAGGGTAACTGTACCCTGTCCACGGCGATTTGTACCCGTGATGATATCATGACCTATCTGATTCATACCGGGGTGGAGAACGGATTTGCTTTTAAGATCATGGAGAGCGTCCGCAAGGGAAAGGGATTGACGCCGGACATGGAGCAGGCGATGAAGGAAGCTGGGGTGGAGGACTGGTACATCGAGTCCTGTAAGCGCATCAAGTACATGTTCCCGAAAGCCCACGCGGTGGCGTATGTCATGATGGCATTTCGGATCGCATACTTTAAGGTGTTCTATCCTCTCGCTTATTATGCGGCATTTTTTAGCATCCGCGCCAAAGCCTTTGATTATGAACTGATGTGCCAGGGAAAGGAGCGGCTGGAGGCGTCGATCCGGGACTATAGACGCCGATCCAATGAGTTATCTAAGAAGGAGCAGGACAGCCTGGGGGATATGAAAATTGTACAGGAAATGTACGCCAGAGGGTTTACCTTTATGCCTATCGACATCTTCCGCGCTAAGGCGATGCATTTTCAGATCATTGACGGTCAATTGATGCCCTCCTTGGACTCTATCGACGGTATGGGAGGAAAGGCGGCGGAAGGTATCGTGGAGGCCGTGAAGGACGGGCCATTTTCCTCCCGTGAGAATTTCAAGGAGCGCTGCAAGGTGTCGGGAACCGTGGTGGAAAAGATGGCGGAACTGGGAATCCTGGGAGATCTGCCGGAGACGGACCAAATGTCGATACTGGACTTTTTTCAGTGAGGGGGCTGGATAGTGATTGAGGAAAGTGAGGATTGTACATGAATCTTGAGGATGCCATAAAGCAGGAAATCATCCAGCGGGCAAAAGAGTGTGGGGTCAACAAGGTGATCTTATTTGGTTCCAGAGCCAGAGGGGACTATAAATCCCGCAGCGACATAGATCTGGCGGTCAACGGAGGTGATATCGTTCATTTTCGCACGGAGATCGATGAGGCGGTTCGCACGCTGTTGATGTTTGATGTGGTGAATCTGGACGAGCCTGTACAGATGTGACTGTTGGAGTCCATTGAAAAGGAGGGAATTCTTCTATATGAAAAAATAAGTTCTGCGAACTTATTAGCAAGTTGCTTACGCAACTTAGTATGTGCAAAAAGCGCGCACAGAAAATATGAAAAATATGATAATTTTTTGTCCGCATTAGAAAATCTTAAAAAGATCCGTGATTATGCTCCGCCTTATGATGTGGTGACAGAGACCGGGCTGGTTCATTTATTTTCTATTTGTTTTGAGCAGGCGTGGAAAGCGATGAAAGAGATCCTGGAGGAGCATGGTTATGCTGACGGCAGAACCGGTTCTCCCAGAATGATCATAAAGCTGGCATATCAGGCAGGGATGATTGCCAGTGAAGAGGGGTGGCTGGAACTTCTTGACCATCGGAACGCGGTGGCGCATTCCTATAACGAGGAAGTGGCGCTGACAATTATCGGGAAAACCAGAGAATGTTACCTGGAACTGTTCCTCCAGCTGGCAGAGGAGATATATGAGCGCTGGCTGGGTGAGGGATCACAGCAAACCATGAGGAGGTCGGCGATATGAATATTATATCTAATCTACTTAAAATAAAAAAATTAAAAAAAACTGTTGACAACAGTTGAAATTTATAGTATTATATCAATTGTTGACACGGTCCGTTGGTCAAGCGGCTAAGACGCTGCCCTCTCACGGCAGAAACAGGGGTTCGATTCCCCTACGGACTATTTATAAAAACCGGCAAATGTCGGTTTTTTTAGTTGCTCAAAAGTTTTTTTCTGCATGTGATCAGACTTTGCATGCTATGGTTTGCCATTATCTGGGATATATGTTAATATATAGATATTACACATCAGAGAGGACGGATAGGATGAATTTAATGGACAAAGAGATAAATGAGATTTCCCCGAAAGCATTTATTCATATGTTTGGAGAGGCTCAGAAATACAATCGGCGTTTTTGCTTTATTTTGGGCTCCGGTGCGTCCCGCGAGGGTGGGATTCCTACCGGGGTGGAGATGGCAAAGATCTGGGCAGAGGAGTTGAAAAACAAATACGAAGAAAAAGAACTGCAGGATCTGATGAAGAAGCTGGACATTAAAAGCATAAGTCCTTCCAGTGAGAATTATTTTGGGATATACGAGCTACGATATTATCCAGAATATCAGGAAGGCTATGCGTATTTTGAGAGAGAACTGGAAAAAGGAATGCCAAGTCTTGGCCATCATGCCCTGGCGAAAATTCTTACGGGGAAAACACATAATTTGGCGATTACCACAAATTTTGACAGTCTGATCGAGGATGCCCTGTTTATCTATGCAAATAAACACCCTTTGCTGGTGGGGCATGAATCCCTGGCAGGTTTTATCAATCTAAACGTTGACCGCCCCATCGTGGCAAAGATTCACAGAAGCCTGTATTTTCACCCCTATAACCGCCAGGAGGAGACCCATGGTCTAGACCAGGAGTGGCAGGAGACATTGAAGAATGCTTTTATGGTATATACGCCAGTGGTAATCGGATATGCCGGCGGCGACCAGAGCCTGATGGAGTTTCTCAAGGATGAAAACGTCAAGATGAACGGTTTATACTGGTGCTATTGGAAGAAAGAGACACCTTCCCAGGAGATCATTGATCTGGTAAAAAGTAAAAATGGATGTCTGATTCCCATAGAGGGCTTTGACTATTTTATGTATATGCTTTCTCGGAAAATGGGTTTTGAAAACCCAGATGAGGAGATGCGGAAGGTGACGGAGGACAGAATAGAACGTTATAATAAACAGTACGATAAGTTTGAAAAGATGATCCGTACCGAGGCGGAGCAAAGTTCGGGTTCCAATGAGGCATTGAATGAAATACTGATTGAAATGGATACATATAATGATGAACAAATTAAGGAGGCAAAGAAAAAAGAAACCGTTCATAATTATATGGTAATGGGACGCATATATAAAAGAGAAGGAAAATATGACAAGGCTATCGAAGCATATACTGCGGCTATTGATCTGAGTCCGGAGGAAGCAGAGAACTACTATAATAGGGGCAATGTTTATGTTGATTTAAAAGAATATAATAAGGCAGTTGAAGATCATACAAAAGCCATAGAACTTGATTTAAATGCTAAGGATGTATATAGTGTTCGTGGGTATTGTTATGATGAACTGGGAGAATATCAAAAGGCAATAAATGATTACACAAAAGCAATTGAATTGGATTCCAAATTTGATATTGCATATAATAATCGTGGGTATACATATCTTAATATGGGGGAATATGTAAAAGCATTAAATGATTTTGAAAAAGCCACTGAGCTTGCCCCACAAAGTCCCTATTCCTACAAACACATGGGCACATTAAAATACAAATGCCAGGAGTATGAAGAAGCATTAGAATATTTAGACAAAGCCATCAATCTTCGCGAATCTTATAAAGAAGCCTATGAAACCAGGGCAAAAGTGTACCATGCCCTGGGCGAACATGAAAAGGCGAAAAAGGATGAAGAGAGGGCAAAAGCTCTATCTGATACAGAAAGTTGACCAGGAGACAAGTGTGAAGGAGATTGTCGGTTCCAATGCCTCCGTTGGAGGCATCAAAACCTCATCAGACAATCTCTCGTAACGCGCCGATTACGGCACGTTACTCTCTTCACACAGGAAGAACGCAAAAACAGCGTTCTTCTCGAAAATTGTTTGTGCCGCCTGCGGCGAATGGAGACAAAAATAAATGGAGACAGAAAAGAAATATTTTAAATGGAATGAATTTTTAAGTTATTATAAGCCCTTCCGGGGGATTTTTGCGGCGGACATGTTCTTTGCCTTTCTGGGGGCGGCCACCACGCTGGTGATCCCGCTGATCGTGCGCTATATTACCGGGACGGTGATTTACATGCCAAAGGAGCAGATCTGGAATACGATCCTTATGCTGGGGCTTCTGATGACAGTGCTGGTGGGAATACAGTGTTTCAGTAATTATTTCATCGGCAATTACGGTCATGTGATGGGAGCGAAGATCGAATTCAATATGAGAAAGGAAATCTTTGAGCACTATCAGAAATTATCCTTTTCTTTTTACGACAACCAGAAGGTGGGACAGCTCATGTCCCGGATCACCAATGACCTGTTTGACATCACCGAGCTTCTGCATCACGGGCCGGAGGATGTGGTGATCTCTTTTATCAAGTTTATCGGGACGCTGGCCATACTGGTCTGGGTAAATCCGAAACTTGCGGCGGCAGCATTCGTCCTGATCCCGGTGATGTTTGTCTACGCCTACATTTTGAATAAGAAAATGAAACGCGCCTTTAAGCGGAATCGGGAAAAGGTGGCAGATATCAACGCCCGCATCGAAGACAACCTCTCCGGTATCCGGGTGGTCAAGTCCTTTGCCAATGAGGATGTGGAGCAGGAAAAATTTATGGAAGGAAACCAGGGATTTCTGGACAGCAAGAAAAACAGCTATTTTTATATGGGACAGTACCACGCCGGACTGACGGCATTTATCACGATGATCACGGTGCTGGTCATCGTCGTGGGGGCGTTTTTCCTGACCAATGGATCGCTGAATGCGCCAGATCTCATCACATTTTTGCTCTATATCAACAATTTCACTGAGCCGGTACAGAAGCTCATCAACTTTACAGAGCAGTTCCAGAATGGGATCTCCGGCTACGAGAGGTTTCGGGAGATCCTTGCCATCGCTCCGGAGATCCAGGAGGCAGAACACCCGGTGGAGGCGGAGAGTCTCCGGGGAGATGTGGAGTTTGATGATGTGGGCTTCCGGTATGAGGAAGATCAGGAAAAGGTGCTCAGCCATGTGAGTCTGAAAGTAAATGAGGGAGAGTATGTGGCGCTGGTAGGATCGTCGGGAGCTGGAAAAACGACGCTGTGCAGCCTGATCCCCAGATTTTACGAGGTGACTTTTGGCTGTGTGCGGATTGACGGAGTGGACATTCGTGATTATTCCCTGAAAAGCCTGCGCCGGAATATCGGCGTCGTTCAGCAGGATGTATATCTCTTTGCCGGGACGGTGATCGACAATATACGTTATGGAAGGCCGGACGCCAGCAGAGACGAGATTATAGAGGCGGCGAAGAATGCCAACGCCCATGAGTTTATCATGAATCTGCCGGAAGGGTACGAGACCAATATCGGACAGCGGGGCGTGAAACTGTCTGGCGGGCAGAAGCAGAGGCTTTCCATCGCCCGGGTATTTTTGAAAAATCCTCCCATTCTTATATTTGATGAAGCCACTTCAGCGCTGGATAACGAGAGTGAGAAAGTGGTCCAGGAGTCGCTGGAGAAACTGGCGAAAAACCGTACGACCTTTGTGATCGCCCACCGGCTATCTACCATTCGCAATGCCCAGAGAATCCTTGTTCTGACCGAGGAAGGCATCGCAGAGGAGGGGACACATTCCCAGTTGATGGAACAGCAGGGTGTCTACTATAATATGTATACGCTGGCAGGAAATTAACAGAAGTGCAAAAAAATCCCAAAACCCCTTGCTTTTTGGGAAAACGTGTGATATACTAAAAATGTTGTTAATGGAAATGAGTGGGCGAAAGTCCACTCATTGTTTTTGTCGTTTTGATTTGTAGAAAAGGAAAAGAGGGTTGTCTTTGAGCAAACATCAGAATTATGAGCAGCGTACGGAACAGCTGATCACTCCAATTTTGGAGAAAAATCATTTTGAACTCGTTGATGTGGAATTTGTAAAAGAGGCAGGAAACTGGCATCTGAGGGCTTATATTGATAAGGAAGGCGGGATCACCATTGATGATCTGACCCTTGTAAACCATGCACTCAGTGACCTGATGGACAGAGAGGATTTTATCGAAGAATCCTATATTCTTGAAGTGAGCTCCCCTGGCCTGCTGAGACCGTTTAAGAAACCGAAGGACTACATAAGAAACCTGGGACAGGATGTAGAGGTCAAATTGTTTGCTCCGGTGACTTTTGAACAGGATGGAAAAAAATATACAGATAAAGAATTTGTCGGTATCCTGAAAGAATATAACGCGCCTTCCGAGGCCACAACTGCTGCAGGGAAGATCCTGTTGGCATTTGATGGTGATGATCAATTGGAGATAGAGATTAAAGATATTGCATTGATTCGAAAAGCGATTGATTTTTAGTATTCAGAATTGGAGGAAAAAGGAAAAATGAAAGCGAAAAATAACAAAGTATCAAGTGGGAATCCCGAATTGATCGAGGCATTGGAGGCGATTGAAAAGGAAAAAGATATCAGCAAGGAGATTTTGATCGACGCCATTCAGAATTCTCTTCTGGCAGCGTGTAAGGATCAGTTTGGAAAATCCGATAATATTCGTGTGACATTGGATGATACCACTGGAGAATTCCATGTATATCAGGATAAAGAGGTAGTGGAAGAGGTAGAGGATGATATGCTTCAGATGTCTCTGACCGAGGCAGAGGCGAGACACAATGTGACAGAGGTAGGGGCTATTGTAAGCATTGAGGTGACGCCGAAGAATTTCGGCCGGATCTCCGCCCAGAAGGCGAAACAGGTTGTGGTGCAGAAGATTCGCGAAGAGGAGAGGAAAGTCCTTTATGATCAGTATTATACGAAAGAGCGGGACATCATCACAGGTACAGTACAGCGTTATTCCAATGGAAATTATACCGTAAATCTCGGCAAGGTGGATACGGTTCTCACCGAGGCAGAGCAGGTGAAGACCGAGAGATTTCGTTCCCATGAAAAGATCAAAGTGTATGTGACAGAGGTAAGAGACACTACAAGGGGACCGAGAATCACCATCAGCCGTACCCATCCAGAACTTGTAAAAAGATTGTTTGAATCTGAGGTGGCAGAGATCCAGAGTGGTGTTGTGGAGATCAAAAATGTGTCAAGAGAGGCGGGATCGCGTTCTAAGATCGCGGTGTACAGTTCCAATCCCGATGTAGATCCGGTAGGCGCCTGTGTCGGAGTCAATGGTATCCGTGTAAATACCGTTGTGGAAGAGCTTCGCGGAGAAAAGATTGACATTGTGGAATGGAACGAAAATCCGGCGATCTTTATCGAGCATGCCCTGAGTCCTTCGAGAGTATTATCCGTTACGGTGGATCCGGAGGAAAAGACAGCATTGGTGATCGTGCCGGATTACCAGCTCTCCCTCGCTATCGGTAAAGAGGGACAGAATGCGCGGCTTGCGGCAAAACTGACTGGATATAAGATCGATATCAAGAGTGAGACGCAGAGCCTTGAAGGGTAAGGAGTTGATCGTTTGAAGGGGAAAAAGATTCCTATGAGACAGTGTATCGGCTGTCGGGAAAGCAAAGAAAAAAAGCAGCTCATCCGAGTGGTGAAGGTATCAGGAACAGAGGAGGATTCCGGCGGGGAACCAAAGATTTGCATTGACCGCACAGGAAAAATAAATGGAAGAGGAGCTTATCTGTGTGATGACCTGGAGTGTTTGAAAAAAGCGCGAAAAACCAACGGACTGAGCCGGGCGTTTAGAATAAATGTGTCAGAGGAAGTTTATGAAGATTTAGAAAGGCAGTTGAGTGAATGATTCAGCAGAGTAAGGTACTGGGAACTCTTGGATTGGCGATGAGAGCCGGAGACGTAGCCTGCGGGGAATTTCTTACTGAAGAAGCGATCCGTTCCGGCAGGGCAAGACTGGTAATCGTTGCAGAGGACGCTTCTGAAAATACGAAGAAAAAATTCAGGAATTCCTGCCGGTATTACCGGGTTCCTTTTGCCCTGTATGGCAGTAAGGAAACATTGGGAAAAGCGGTGGGAAAAGAGTTCCGTGCTTCGATGGCAGTTCTGAATCCGGGATTTGCAGTGTCAATTGGTAAGAATTTAGATTTGGAGGAAAAAGTGAATGGCGAAAATGAAAATATATGAAATTGCAAGAAGCTTGCAGTCAAAGAATAAAGAAATCAAAAGCGGAGATCTGGTGAAGCTTTTGAATGATAATGGTTTTGAAGTAAAAGGTGCCAACAGTAATATCGAAGATGATGCGATCGCCTTCTTGCTAAAGACCTTCAACAATGCCAATAAACCGGCAGTTCCGGCGAAGAAAAAGGGAACGGAAAGCAAACCGGCAGAACAGCCGGCTCCGAAAAAGGAAATGCCAGAGAAGAAGACAGAAAAGCCGGAAGAGAAGCCGACAGAAGTCCCGAAAGAAAAGAAAGAGGCTCCTGAAAAGGCGGATTCGGCAGATGCGGGTCAGACACCAGAACGGAAAGAGACGGATCGCAAAGAACCTCAAAACAAAGAGAACCGGAATAAAGAGCCTCAGAGCGGGGAGCAGAAAAACCAGGGGAACCGTAGTCAGAGTAATGGGGAGCGAAGAAACCAGAACAGCAATGGGGACCGTAGAAATCAGGGGAACCGGAACCAGAACGGAGGCCAGGGCACCGGAAATTCTGGCAATGGAGAACGCCGTAATCAGAGCGGTGGAGAGCGCCGCTTCCAGAATAACGGGGAGCGAAGAAATCAGAACAACAATGGAGACCGCAGAAACCAGGGGAACCGGAATCAGAACGGAAGCCAGGGTGGCGGAAATGATCGGAGAGGCCAGGGAAATGGGAACTTTGGTGGTGGAGACCGCCGTAACCAGAATAACAATGGAGACCGCAGAAACCAGGGGAACCGGAATCAGAACGGAGGCCAGGGTGGCGGAAATGACCGGAGAGGCCAGGGAAACAGAGGTCAAGGAAATGGAAACTTTGGTGGTGGAGACCGCCGCGGACAGAACAACAATGGAGACCGCAGAAATAACGGCGGTCGGGGCGGTGAGCGCGTATTTGAGCGCTTTGAAAAGTCCCAGAGCGGTTTTGACGGCATCAAACAGGAGCAGAAAAACTCCCGTAAGAGAAGTAATAAGAAAGTAACAGAAAAGGGAACCTATAAAAAATCTAGCAAAGAAGAGATGAGCAAAATCCGCAGCAAGAAGGACCCGAACAGAAAGGGTGCTTTCATTAAACCGGAACCGGCAGCAAAAGAGCCAGAAGAGACCATTAAGCAGATTACGATACCAGAGAGTCTGACGATTCGTGAGCTGGCGGATAAAATGAAAATGCCGGCAGCTGCGCTGGTGAAAAAGCTGTTTATGCAGGGTCAGGTCGTTTCTCTGAACCAGGATATTACCTTTGAAGAGGCAGAAGAGATCGCTTTGGAGTTTGATATCATCGCCGAGATGGAAGAGAAGATTGATATGGTAGCAGAGCTTCTGAAAGAAGATGAGGAACCAGAAGAATCCATGAAGAAGCGTCCGCCGGTAGTCTGTGTAATGGGTCATGTAGACCACGGAAAAACCTCTCTTCTGGATGCCATTCGAGAAGAAAATGTTACGTCCCATGAGGCAGGAGGAATCACACAGCACATCGGAGCCTATGTGGTAGAGATCAACGGGGAAAAGATTACCTTCCTGGATACTCCGGGACACGAGGCATTTACCTCTATGCGTATGCGTGGCGCCCAGTCTACGGATATCGCCATTCTGGTAGTGGCAGCCGACGACGGTGTCATGCCTCAGACGGTAGAAGCCATCAACCATGCGAAGGCAGCCGGTGTGGAGATCATCGTGGCAGTCAACAAGATCGATAAAGCCGGTGCCAATATTGAGCGGGTGAAACAGGAGCTGGCAGAGTACGAGCTAATTCCAGAAGACTGGGGCGGAAGCACCATATTTGTTCCGGTATCTGCTCACACAAAAGAAGGAATCGAACAGTTGCTTGAGATGATCGTGCTCACGGCAGAGGTTCTGGAACTTAAAGCAAATCCAGATCGTAAGGCGCGTGGTATCGTGATCGAGGCACGTCTGGATAAGGGACGCGGTCCGGTGGCGACAGTACTCGTACAGAAGGGTATGCTGCACATCAGCGATCATGTGGCAGTGGGATCTGCACATGGTAAAGTCCGCGCCATGATCGATCACAATGGTGAGAGAGTGAAGGTGGCAGGGCCGTCTACACCTGTAGAAATTCTTGGTCTGAACGGAGCGCCGGATGCGGGAGAGATCTTTGTATCCACAGAGAGCGACAAAGAGGCAAAACAGATTTCACAGGCATATATTGACCAGAGTAAGGATAAACTGTTGGAAGAGACAAAAGCGAAGAAACTTTCTCTGGATGGACTGTTCAATCAGATCCAGGCAGGAAATGTAAAGGACCTGAACCTGATTATCAAGGCGGATGTACAGGGATCTGTGGAGGCGGTAAAACAAAGCCTTCTCAAACTTGGCAACGAAGAAGTGGCAGTGCGGGTGATCCACGGCGGAGTGGGAGCTATCAACGAATCCGACGTATCTCTTGCCAGCGCTTCCAATGCCATTATCATCGGATTCAATATCCGGCCAGATAATACAGCGAAAGAGATCGCAGATAGAGAAAATGTAGATGTCCGTCTGTACCGCGTCATCTACGATGCCATAGAAGACATAGAAAATGCTCTGAAGGGTATGCTAGAACCGATCTTTGAGGAAAAGGTCATCGGTCATGTGGAGGTCCGCCAGACATTCAAGGCATCTGGTGTGGGAACCATCGCTGGCTCCTATGTTCTTGACGGAAAGGTTGAGAGGGGCTGTAAGTGCCGCATCAGCCGCGAGGGCGAGCAGATCTTTGAGGGTGAGCTGGCTTCCCTGAAACGTTTCAAAGATGATGTAAAAGAAGTGGCGACCGGTTACGAGTGTGGTCTTGTCTTTAATGGTTTCAACGATATCCGCGAAGAGGATCAGGTGGAATGTTATATCATGGTGGAGGTTCCGCGATAATAAAAAGGCGGGGCTCCATCCTTAGAATGGAGAGACTATGAAAAAAAATAGTGTAAAAAATATTCGTATCAACAGCGAGGTTCAGCGGGAGATGAGCCAGATCATACGGGAAGAGATAAAAGATCCAAGGGTGCATCCCATGACTTCGGTGATGGCAGTGGAGGTGACTCCAGATCTGAAATTCGCCAAAATATTCGTCAGTGTGCTGGGCAGTGAGGAAGAGAAAGAGAAAACGATGGAAGGCCTGAAAAAAAGTGCCTCCTTCGCCAGAGGACAGCTTGCCAGAAGAATGAATATGAGAAACACACCAGAGTTGACATTTATTCTGGATCATTCCATCGAGTATGGTGTGACGATGTCAAAGCGGATTGACGAGGTCAATCATAGGGAATAGAAGGGGTGGAAGAGGATGAGTATTTTATTGGATGAGATTCAGAAAGCAGGAACCATTGCCATTGGCGGACATATTCGTCCCGATGGAGACTGTATCGGTTCTTGTATAGGGTTGTATTCATATATTATAGAAAATTTTCCAGACAAAAGGGTACAGGTGTTCTTAGAAGAGATTCCGGATGCTTTTGAATATCTCAATCGGAAAGAGGCACTGGAGGGCAATACAGAAAAGTTTGATCTGTTTGTCTCGCTGGACTGCGGTTCGCCGGACCGTCTGGGAGAGGCGGAATCGGTATTTCATGCGGCAGTGCGAAGGGTCAATATCGACCATCACATCAGCAACACAAATTTTGCAGAGGTAAACCATGTGGAGGCAGAGGCCAGTTCCACCTGTGAAGTGCTCTGCGGTCTTTTGGATGTGGATAAAATTGGTTATTTCTCTGCGCAGGCATTTTATACCGGGATCATTCATGACACCGGAGTGTTTAAACATTCCAATACGGGACTGTCCACAATGGAGATCGCGGGGAAGCTGATGCAGAAGGGAATCCCTTATGGTAAGATCATTGATGAAAGTTTTTATATGAAGACGTACCGTCAGCTTCAGATCATGGGACGCTGTCTGTTAGAAAGTGTCCGGGTGATGGACGGGAAAGTCATTTTTTCTGTTGTATCCCGCCGGGTATTGGATTTTTATGAGGCAAAACCATCGGATCTGGATGGCGTGATCGATGAGCTGCGAACCACCCAGGGAGTCGAGGTGGCAATTCTTCTGACTGAGAAGGATACCATTGAATATAAGGTGAGTATGCGTTCCAATGAGTTTGTAGATGTGAGCAAGATCGCTTCCTTTTTTGGCGGTGGCGGGCATATTCGTGCGGCAGGCTGTACGATTAAGGGTTCTGCTTTTGATGTGATCAACAATATTACGGAACACATTGAAAAGCAGTTTAATGATCAAAAGTAAAGGAGCAGGATGGGCACATCCCGGAAGAGAACGATGGATGGAATACTCAATGTATATAAGGAGAAGGGTTTTACTTCCCATGATGTGGTGGCGAAGCTGAGAGGGATCCTTCATCAGAAAAAGATTGGGCATACCGGCACATTAGATCCGGATGCCGTCGGGGTGCTTCCCGTCTGCCTTGGCAGGGCGACTAAAGTATGTGAACTTCTGACGGACAAGTCCAAGACCTATGAAGCGGTTGTCCGTCTGGGAGTTGTGACGGATACCCAGGACATGACAGGAAGAATTCAGGAGGAACATCCGGTATCTGTGAACCTGGATGAGATCCGCCAGGCAGCCCAGGCATTTACCGGTGAGATCTGGCAGATCCCGCCGATGTATTCCGCCGTAAAAGTAAATGGAAGGCGGCTGTATGAGCTGGCAAGACAGGGCATCGAGGTGGAGCGTCAGGCGCGCAGGATCAATATATATTCTTGTGAAGTGTCGGAGTATGAGCCAGGGAAGAAAGAATTTTCCATGAGAGTACACTGTTCTAAGGGAACCTATATCCGCACGCTGTGTCATGATATAGGGGAAAAGCTGGGATGTGGAGCCGCTATGGCCTCTCTTGTGCGCACTTCGGTAGCGCCTTTTTTTCTGGAGAAGGCACATACTTTGGCTGAGATCGAGGATATATATATAAATGGAAAAATAGAGGAAATTTTGTACCCAGTGGATCACGTATTTAAAAAGTATCCCGCAGTTATCGTTGAGGAAAAGGGACTCCGGTTCCTGAAAAATGGAAATGATGTGGCTGGGGAGTTCTGCCGGAGCGGGGAAGTTCTGACAGAAGGGGCGCTGGTCCGAATGTATGACGAGACGCAGCGTTTTTATGCCATTTACAGATACAAAGACGAAAGGCGTGGCTTTGGAAACCATAAGATGTTTTTTAATGAGGGGTCTGGCGGATATACAGAGAGAAAGGCATGAGACAGAGATGAAGATTCTGGAACACGGACCATATAAACTGAATAATACAGCGATTTGTATCGGCAAATTTGACGGTCTGCATAGCGGACATCGGATGCTGCTGGACTCAATCCAGGAATCTTCAGATCTGACGAAGGTTCTTTTTACCTTTCGCTTTTCCGATTCCAGACATATATACAGTTCGGAGGAAAAACGTTATCTGGCGAAGAAGCTTGGGATCGAAGTGTACGTCGACTGTCCTTTTGACGAGGAATTGTCACATATGAAGCCCCAGGATTTTTTGGAAGACATTCTGATTCGTCAGTGTGGGGCGAAGGTGATCTCTGTAGGTGAGGATTTCCGGTTTGGGTACAAGCGTCAGGGCGATGTGGCTTTTTTAATGAAAAACAGTTCCATTTATGGTTATGAACTAAAAGTTTTTCCAAAAAAGAAAATGTTCGGTGAGCCAGTCAGCAGCACGAAAGTCCGTGAGGAGCTGGAAAAGGGCAGCATAGAGATGGTGAATCAGCTACTGGGTCATCCTTATTTTATATATGGGGAAGTATGCCGGGGCAATCAGATTGGAAGGACGATACAGATGCCCACGGTGAATCAGCTTCCGGAGCAGGAAAAACTTCTCCCTCCCTATGGCGTCTATGCGTCCCGGATACACACACAGTACGGTGAGTATATAGGAGTTACCAATGTAGGTGTTAAGCCAACCATACCTGGAGAAAACCGGGCTGGTGCAGAAACTTATATCATGGACTTCGACCGGGAGATCTACGGAGAGATGATCTGCGTGGAGCTGTTTGCATTTTTGCGTGGAGAACGAAAGTTTTCCGGGCTGGATACATTAAAAATACAGTTGGAGGAGGATAAGAAAAATGCTTACCTTTTCTTTAGACAATAAATCTGATGAACCGATGTATCATCAGATTTATTCTTATGTAAAAGAAGAAATCCTGTCGGGAAGACTTTCCTGTGGGGAAAAACTGCCATCTGCTAGGGAGCTGGCTGGTTATCTTTCGGTCAGCAGAAATCCGGTGGACACCGCTTATGAACAGTTGGTGGCAGAAGGATATGTATATGCCCTGCCCAAACGGGGATATTTTGTGAACAGGATCACCCATACCCAGCAGATTCATCCGGCAGAACACAAGGAAGAGGGGGAGGAGAAAGGTCAGGAGAACTATCGGTATGATTTTGATCCCGATGCGGTGGATGTGGAGAGTTTTCCCTATTCTGTCTGGCAGTCTATTGGGAGAAAGGCATTAAAGGACCACAGTCTTTTCCTGGCGGGAGATTACCGGGGGGACTGGGAACTGAGGCGGGCGGTGGCAGATTATCTCTACGGTTCGAGAGGGGTATTGTGTCAAGCGGCCAATGTGGTCATCGGGGCAGGGATCGGATACCTACTCCAGCTTTTATCGGTGCTGTTCCGGCACAAAAAGAGGATTGCTTTTGAAGAGCCAGGCTATGTAAGGGCAAAAAAGATTCTGGCCTCCCATGGCTTCGAGGTCTGTCATATTGATGTGGAAGGCGGTGGGATCGGAATCGAGGGGCTGGAAGCTTCTGGAGCCGAGCTCTGCTATGTGACGCCATCCCACCAGTTTCCTCTGGGGACAGTTATGTCGATCGCCAAAAGACAGCAGCTTCTTCAGTGGGCGAAGGAAGAGGAAGACAGATATATCATCGAAGATGACCACGACAGTGAGTACCGCTACAAGGGAAGACCGATCCCGGCGCTGCAAAGCATCGACTCCGAGGGGAAAGTCATTTATATCGGTACCTTTTCCAAAGCCATCGCGCCGGCGCTTCGGATGGGATATATGGTTCTGCCAGACCAGCTTTTAGAGCGATTTCAAGAGTGCTGTGGGGACTATAACTGTCCGGTATCCCGTCTGGATCAGGCGATGATGGCTGAATTTATCCATGGAGGGTATTTTGAAAAGCATTTGAACAGGATGCGCAAACGGTATAAGGAAAAACATGATACGGTACTGGCTGTTTTCCGCAGTTACCAGGACCGCATCGAGGTGACGGGAGATTACGCTGGGCTTTATGTCATCGCCCGGAGCCTTCGGCAGCGGGAAGAAGAAAAGGTGATGCAGGCGGCACAGAAATATGAGATCCGTCTGCGCCCCCTGTCTTTTTATTATAAAGAGCTGCCAGAAGACTATATGCCTTCCTTTCTGATCGGTTTTGCTGGGCAGACGAAGGAAGAGCTAAAAGAAGGGCTTCGCATCTTGTGTGAAAAGGTTTTTTGATAATTTCTCTTGAATGTAAAATGTATGTAAAATCAAGTAAATCCTTTGTAAAATATAGCGGAATAATGAAGAATGTTCTTGTATAATGTAAAGAAATAGTTTAAAGTATAAATTGTGGCCATACGAGAGATGGAGTGAAATAAATTACGGGAGAAAAGAGGAGTAATCATGGAATTAGCATTACAGATCATGGCAGGAGTCGGTTTGTTTTTATATGGTATGCAGCTTATGAGCGATGGTCTTCAAAAGGTAGCGGGACAGAAGATGCGTACGATCCTGGAGCGGCTTACGACAAATCCTTTTATGGGTCTTATACTGGGAATCGTATTTACGGGGGTGATCCAGTCCTCCAATGCCACAACGGTACTGGTGGTGAGTTTTGTAAACAGTGGTTTGATGACGCTCGCCCAGTCAGTGGGAGTGATTATGGGCGCCAATATCGGTACGACGGTGACGGGACAGTTGGTATCCTTTAAGCTGGACGCCATTGCACCATTTTTTATCATCGTCGGAGTGGTTATGGTCATGTTTATCAAGAAACCGATGGTGAAGAGAGTCGGTGAGGTGCTGTTGGGATTTGGCGTGCTGTTCTTTGGAATGACCACACTATCTGCCTCTGTGGATCAGCTCAATCAGGTGGAGGCAGTGAAAAATCTATTTGGCAGCCTTCGGAATCCATTTCTTGCGGTGCTGATCGGTTTTGTGGCGACCTCCGTACTCCAGAGTGCTTCGGCGTCGGTGGGTATCCTTATCGTGCTGGCGTCCACAGGTCTGATGGATCTGAATATATGCTATTATGTGATCATGGGATGTAATATCGGGGCTTGTGGTTCCGCAGTGCTGGCCAGCCTGAGCGGGACTAAAAATGCCAAACGCGCCGCGATGATTCATGTCTCTTTCAATATCATTGGCCTGGTTATCGTGATGACTCTTCTGGGAATATGGGGAGACGGAATTATGGGTGCCATTCACGGACTGACAGCGGGCACAGCAGATGCGGCGATCCGTGCCGGAAGGGATGTGGCAAACATCAATACCATCATAAAGATCTTCCAGGTGATCGTACTGTTTCCCTTCAGCAAGTTTCTGGTTCGTCTTACATATCTGCTTATTCCTGGTGAGGATGAAGAGGTTCATGGAATGGAACTTAAGTTTATCGGAAAACATGCCATCTTTAATCAAACCACGGCGATCCCACAGGCAGTTAGTGAACTGGATCGTATGGCAAATATGGCGATCAATAATCTTAGACGTTCGATGGAGTGTCTGCTGAATAAAAAAGAAAAAGAACTGGATGAAGTGTATAAAAAAGAAGAAGTGATCGACTATCTAAACACAGAGATCACTAACTATCTCGTCAAAGTGAACCAGCTCTCCCTGCCGATCCAGGACCGTAAACAGCTAGGTGCCATGTTCCATGTGGTAAATGATATCGAGCGTATCGGTGACCACGCTGAGAATATCGCAGATTATGCGAAAACGGCGCTGTCTGCGGATCTCAAATTTAGCAAAAAAGCGCAAAATGAACTGAGGGAAATGTTTGAAAAAGTGATACAGCTTCTGCAGTATTCGGTTCAGATGTTTGCTTCCGGGGACGATACTCACACCAATGATATCTTGCAAATTGAGAATGAAATTGATAAAATGGAAAAGAAGTTACAGAAAAAACATGTCAACCGGCTGGCGAACAATAAGTGTGAGCCCCATGCGGCTATGATCTTCTCCGATCTGATCAGTAATCTGGAGAGGGTGGCAGACCATGGCACCAACATTGCCTTTGCGGAACAGGACGAGGAAGAATTATAGTCCGTTCCGGCGATGTCCTGTGGAAGCCCTGCCAGAACGGTGATAATAGAATAAGGCAGGATTTCTAATATGACAGAGTTATTCTTGATCACAGCAGTTCTTATCATTCTTCTGCTGATTTATGGTTATCTGTCCAACGGCATGCTCGCCGTGGAACATTATCCCCTTTCCGTATGGGGGGATGGAGAACCAGTTAAAATAGTGATGCTGGCAGATCTTCACGGCAGCTCTTTTGGTTCCGGTAACAGACGGCTGATCCAGAAGATTCAGAGAGAATCTCCTGACATCATCTGTATGGCGGGAGATATGACGGTTAAAAATGGCAAGGGGACGGACTCTTGCCTTGCTTTGTGCAAAGAACTTCTAGAGATATGTCCGGTGTTTTATGCCCCCGGCAATCATGAGATCCGAATGGCGTGCTATGAACATTTTGTAGAAGAATTAAAAAAATCAGGGGTGGTCTGGCTGGACAATGCCCTTCACGATCTGGTGATCCGCAGCAGGCGGATCCGTGTCTATGGTTTGAATCTGGAAGAAGAGCTGTATCACAAATTCTGGCGTAAGACAGAGTTTGACAGCGACAGAATGGAATTGTATCTGGGGCCTGCCAGAAAAGAGTGTTTCAACCTTCTTCTGGCGCACAACCCGGAATATTTCAAGGAATATCAGGAGTGGGGGGCGGATCTGGTGCTGTCGGGCCACGTGCATGGAGGCATCGCAAGGCTCCCGCTGTTGGGCGGGGTGATCGCTCCGTCGCTGCAGCCGTTTCCTGCCTACGATGCTGGACTGTTTCAGAGGGGAAAGAGCCGGATGGTACTCACCAGGGGACTGGGAACCCATCATATCCGCCTACGTTTTTTTAACGCTCCTGAGATATCTGTTATAAATCTTTCTTGATTGAAGCGGATAAATATAATATAATGGTAAGATGATGCCAGGGTCAAAATGCTATTCAAAGTAATGGCGGTGCCAAAATAAAAACGGGAAAGGACGTGCAAAATGTGGGAATACCTGTGAAACTTGAGGTTTTTGAGGGGCCTCTCGATCTTCTTCTTCATCTGATCGAGAAAAACAAAGTAGATATCTACGATATTCCTATCGTCCTTATCACGGAGCAGTATTTGGATTATGTCCGCCAGATGGATACGAAGGATATGGATGTCATGAGTGAGTTCCTTGTAATGGCAGCCACCCTTGTACGGATCAAATCTAAGATGCTTCTTCCACCAGAGGAAGAAGAGGAAGAGGAGTACGAAGATCCACGCCAGGAACTGGTGGAGCGTATTCTAGAATATAAAATGTACAAATATGCATCCTTTGAATTGAAAGACCGGCAGTTAGACGCCGGGCGCATGATCTTTAAAGAACCCTCGATTCCTGAGGAGATCCGGGACTTCAAGGAGGAGGTGCCTATCGAGGAACTGCTGAGTGATGTGACACTGGCAAAACTGCAGGGCATCTTTAACTCTGTAATGAAAAAACAGGTGGACAAGATCGACCCCATCCGAAGTAAATTTGGAGAGATTGAGAAAGAAGAGATCAGTCTGGAGGACCACATCGTATTTCTAGAAGATTACGCCAAAGAGAATGGGACCTTTAGTTTCCGCAAGATCCTGGAAAATGGCAGGGGAAAAACTTATGTGATCGTGACATTTTTGGGGATACTGGAGATGATGAAGATGGGGAAACTCTCCATTGTGCAGGAAAAGATATTTGATGATATTCTGATTACATATAATTCGACGGAGAAAGAGAGGACACAGGCTTGAATATAAAAGAATTGGAAGCGGTCATAGAGGCGATATTATTTACGATGGGAGAGGCCGTTGAGGTGGAGCGGATCGCCGCCGCCGTAGAGCACGATGAGGATACGGTCCGCAGATTGATCCGCAATATGATGACCCGCTATGAGGAATCAGACCGGGGTATTCGTATCATTGAACTAGATGGCTCTTTTCAGCTCTGTACCAAACCGGAGATGTATGAATATCTGATCAAGGTGGCCCACGTACCCAAAAAGCATGTGCTCACAGATGTGATGCTGGAGACCCTTTCGATCATTGCCTATAAGCAGCCCATCACAAGGCTGGAGATCGAGAAGATCCGGGGAGTAAAATGTGACCATGCCGTCAATAAACTGATCGAATATAATCTCATCTGCGAAGCGGGCAGACTGGATGCACCAGGACGGCCCATTCTTTTTGCCACGACAGAAGAGTTTTTGAGGTATTTTGGCATTGAATCTCTGGAAGAGCTGCCGATCCTGAATCAGGAGACCATTGATAACTTTAAAGAAGAAGCAGAACGCGAAGTGATGCGGGAACTTCAGGAAGAGGAAGCATAATAAGACGATTTCTTCTGAAACAAAAAAAGGATACCCGGTACAGATGATCATGCCCTGAGCAATTAAATCCGTCTGTACCGGGTACTTTTATTTATAATCCACCAAATCTACGTAAAATTTTCTATAATCGGTCCGTTTTTCCCTGGTAGCTGCGATGGCAGTCCTGGGATGCTGGTTCAACTGTCCTGTGAGAAGATAGGGTATGTCGTAGCCCCAGATCACGCCCTGTTCTTTCAGAGGTATGATCTCGTGTTCCAGGATATCCAGGATCGGAAGTATATTATACTTTGGATTCTTCAAAAATCCCAGTAGGAACTCACTAGCACAGTTTCCGGCACCGCGTCCCATGCCGCTGACGGTCACATCCAGATAGCTGACGCCGCGGGAAAGTGCTTCGATGGTATTGGCAAAAGCGAGCTGCTGATTGTTGTGAGCATGGATCCCTACATATTTATGATATTTCTCTGCAAAGGCAAGGTATTTGTCTGCCAGTTTTCTCATCTGCTCTGGATAGATGGCGCCATAGCTGTCAACAATATAGATTCCGTCTACGCTGCTGTGACCGATCAGTTCCAGCGCCTCGTCGATATCGGTATCGTTGTCGTTGGAGATCGCCATAATATTGATGGTGGTCTCATAGCCCTTTTCATGACAGTACTCTACCATTTCGATGGCAGCCGGGATGGTGTTGATGTATGTAGCCACGCGCACCAGATCGATCACGCTGTCGCTCCGGTCGATGATGTCCCGTTTGAAATCGGTACGTCCCACATCAGCCATCACAGCGATCTTCATATCCGAATCGTTGTCGCCCACGATCCGCCGGATATCGCTTTCATCGCAGAATTTCCATGGCCCAAAATCTGCTTTTGGGAAAATATCACTGGATGCCTTATAACCAAACTCCATATAATCCACACCGGCTTTGATATTAGCCTTATACAGGTTTTTTACAAACTCGTCGGTGAAACGAAAATCATTAACCAGTCCGCCATCGCGGATCGTTGCGTCTACCACCCGTACATCTGGACGGTAGGAAAGTATTGTTCCTTTTGTCTCCATGTTAAAACCTCCTTTGTTAGAGTTCTATTGTAACAGAAAAAACTTCTTATGAAAAGGAAAAAGTTTGTATAATTAAAAAAAGTATGCTATAATGAGGAACGAATCTGGGGTTTCCAGGAGAAACCCTCTACATAAAAATGACTGCATCTTAGGAGCAGTATAAACGGAGGTAAGAAGACAATGGACTACAAGAAAGCTGGAGTTGACATTGAAGCGGGCTATAAGGCGGTTTCGTTGATGAAGGAGCACATTGCATCCACTATGAGACCGGAAGTGCTCACGGATATCGGAGGGTTTTCCGGTGCATTTTCCATGAAAAAATTTGTGGGAATGGAAGAGCCGACCTTAGTGTCTGGTACAGATGGTGTCGGAACAAAGCTTAAGATCGCGTTTTTATTGGACAAGCATAATACCATCGGTATCGACTGTGTGGCAATGTGTGTAAACGATATCGCATGTGCCGGCGGCGAGCCTTTGTTTTTCCTGGATTATGTTGCCTGCGGGAAAAACGAGCCGGAAAAGATAGCGAAGATCGTCAGTGGAGTGGCAGAGGGCTGCCGTCAGTCCGGTGCGGCTCTAATCGGCGGAGAGACCGCGGAGATGCCAGGTTTTTATCCGGTGGATGAATACGATCTAGCTGGTTTTTCTGTAGGAATTGTGGATAAAAGAGATATGATTACAGGAAAGGAGCTGGTTCCAGGAGATGTTCTGGTGGGAATGGCTTCTTCGGGAATCCATAGCAATGGTTATTCTCTGGTTCGTCAGGTGTTTAGCATGAATACCGAGGCACTGAATAGAACTTATGAAAGTCTGTCTGGAACGCTGGGAGAAACTCTTCTTACCCCGACGAAGATATATGTAAAAGCACTGAGAGCCATTAAGGAGGCTGGTGTGAAGATCAAGGCGTGCAGCCACATCACCGGCGGGGGATTTTATGAAAATATCCCAAGAATGCTCAAGGATGGCACTCATGCGGTGATTGAAAAGGGAAGTTTCGTGATTCCTCCGATCTTTGGTATGCTTGCCAAGGATGGAAATGTGTCAGAAGAGGCGATGTACAATACCTACAATATGGGAGTCGGTATGATCACAGCAGTAGACAAGGCAGATGTGGACGAGACGGTGGCAGCGATTCGCAGCGCGGGTGAAGTTCCTTATGTATTAGGTGAGATCGTTGATGGAGAGAAGGGCATCACCATCAAATAGACCAGTGCAGCGGTTAGGAAAGGATGAACGAGAGATGACAAAGACAGCAGTACTTGTTTCAGGCGGTGGAACGAACCTGCAGGCGATCCTGGACTGTCACAGGGAAGGAAAGATCACCAATGCTGACATCAGCCTGGTGATCAGCAATAAAACAGAAGCCTATGCGTTGGAGCGTGCGGCCAGTTACGGCGTCCGAGGCAAAGTGATCTCACCGAAGGAGTATTCTACAAGAGAAGAATATGGAGAGGCCATGATTCGGTGCTTAGAGGAAGAGAAAATTGATTTAGTTGTTCTGGCAGGATTTCTTGTGATTCTTCCCGAAAATTTTGTAAGACATTTTGCGGGAAGAATGATCAATATTCACCCCTCCCTGATCCCTTCTCACTGCGGGCCGGGGTATTATGGGTTGAAAGTACATGAAAGCGTGTTGGCACGGGGAAATAAGGTGACGGGAGCCACAGTTCACTTTGTCAATGAGATCCCGGACGGCGGTCCTATCATCAGCCAGAAGGCGGTGGAAGTCAGGGATGATGACACCCCGGAGATTTTGCAGAAACGGGTGATGGAGCAGGCAGAGTGGAAGATTCTCCCTCAGGCCATTGATGATATCGCTAACGGACGGATCGAGATTGTGGATGGAATCGTGAAATATCATAATTAATTTAAATTTGGAGGAAAAGCAGATGAAAGTACTCATTGTAGGAAGCGGCGGACGTGAACATGCCATTGCGGCCAGTGTGGCAAAGAGCAACCAGGTGGATAAGATCTACTGTGCACCAGGCAATGCTGGGATTGCTGGAGTGGCGGAGTGTGTAGATATTCAGGCCATGGAATTTGACCGTCTGGCAGATTTTGCCCAGGAGAATGAGATTGGTCTGACGATCATCGGGATGGATGATCCGCTGGTGGGCGGCGTTGTGGATGTCTTTGAAGAACGTGGGCTCCGGGTGTTCGGACCGCGCAAAAATGCGGCGATCATCGAGGGCAGCAAGGCATTTTCCAAAGATCTTATGAAAAAATATGGGATTCCCACGGCGACATATGAAAATTTTGATACTCCGGAGGTGGCACTTGCCTATCTTGAGAATGCTAAAATGCCCATTGTACTCAAGGCAGACGGACTTGCCCTTGGAAAAGGCGTGCTGATTTGCAATACGTTGGAGGAGGCAAAAGCCGGTGTTAAGATGCTGATGTTAGATAAGCAGTTTGGTGACGCCGGAAACCGGATTGTGATCGAGGAATTTATAACAGGGCGGGAAGTATCGGTTCTCTGCTATTGTGACGGAACTCATATTAAACCGATGACCAGTGCCCAGGATCACAAGAGAGCAAAGGACAATGATGAAGGATTGAATACCGGAGGCATGGGAACCTTCTCCCCGACGCCGTTTTACGATAAAGAGATCCAGAAATTCTGTGAGGAAAAGGTGTTCCAACCCACGATGGATGCCATGAAAGCAGAAGGAAGAGATTTTGTGGGAATCCTGTTTGTAGGACTTATGCTCACGTCAGATGGGCCGAAGGTACTGGAATACAATGCCCGGTTTGGTGATCCCGAAGCGCAGGTTGTACTGCCCCGGATGAAAAATGACATTGTGGATGTGATGAACGCCTGCATCGACGGAAAACTGGACGATATCGATCTTCAATTTGAGGATAATGCGGCAGTTTGTGTCGTTTTGGCCTCTGACGGTTACCCGGAGCATTACGAAAAAGGAAAAGTGATCACAGGCTTAGAGAACTTTGAGGGCAGAGAAGACTATTATGTGTTCCATGCTGGCACGAAGTTTGAAGGGGATCAGATCGTCACCAACGGAGGACGTGTCCTGGGAGTGACTGCCAAGGGAGCAGATCTGAAAGAAGCAAGAAAGAACGCCTATGCCGCCACAGAGTGGATTACTTTCGAGAATAAGTATATGAGAAATGATATCGCCTCGGCGATCAACCAGGTAAATTAATAATTAAAAAGGAGATAGATTATGTATTCATTTGAAGAAGTAAAAAAAGCGGATCCAGAGCTTGCCAAGGCGATGGAACTGGAAACTGGCAGACAGAATGACCATATCGAGCTGATTGCTTCGGAGAACTTTGTCAGCAAAGCCGTTATGGCAGCGATGGGAAGCACCTGTACGAATAAGTATGCAGAAGGGTATCCGGGCAAGAGATATTATGGCGGCTGCCAGTATGTGGATATGGTAGAAGATCTGGCAAGAGACCGTGCCAAGGAGCTGTTTGGTTGCACCTATGCCAATGTTCAGCCCCATTCTGGCGCCCAGGCAAATATGGCAGTTTTCTTTGCCCTTGTAAAACCAGGTGAGACCGTGATGGGAATGAATCTGGATCACGGCGGACATCTTTCCCATGGAAGCCCGGCAAATATTTCTGGAACCTATTATAATATTGTACCTTATGGAGTAAACGATGAGGGATTTATTGACTATGATGAGGTAGAGCGCATTGCAAAGGAATGCAAGCCGAAAATGATTATCGCTGGGGCCAGCGCTTACTGTCGTAAGATTGACTTTAAAAGATTCCGTGAGATCGCAGATGAAGTGGGCGCATTCTTGATGGTGGATATGGCGCATATCGCCGGACTGATCGCGGCTGGTGTACACGAGAGCCCAATCCCATATGCTCATGTGACCACCACTACCACTCATAAAACCCTTCGTGGACCCCGTGGCGGCATGATTCTTTCCAGTGAAGAGTTTGCCAATGAATATAAGTTGAACAAATCTATTTTCCCTGGCATCCAGGGCGGACCTCTGATGCATGTGATCGCTGCCAAGGCGGTCTGCTTCAAGGAAGCACTGGATCCAAGCTTTAAGGAATACGGTAAAAATATCGTGGCGAATGCTCAGGCATTGAGCAAGGGGCTTATGAACCGCGGCATTGACATTGTTTCCGGCGGAACGGACAATCACCTGATGTTAGTAGACCTGGTGAAGAAGGGACTGACCGGCAAGCAGGTAGAGGCATGGCTGGATGAGGCCAATATCACAGCCAACAAAAATACCATTCCGAACGATCCCCAGAGTCCATTTGTGACCAGTGGTATCCGTCTCGGCACGGCAGCGGTGACGACACGCGGCATGAATACGGAGGATATGGATCAGATCGCTGAGGCTATCGCAATGCTCATTGATGATGTGGAAGCAAATCAGGCAAAGGCAATGGAGATCGTGAAGACACTGACAGATAAGTATCCGTTGTATTAATAAAATATATATGGCGCCATTTAGCTAACGTGATCAAATGGTCATGCGTTCCATGTGTGTATGGGGCGCATGGCTTTTTGCGCCATAAGTAAGATAGTTTGTAAATTACAAAATAAAATTGATATGTCATGTGACTAGTACAACGAAAATTAAATAATTGGCACATTCACTTGTCTAATTGTCCAGCTGATTTGTCAGAAAATCTAGCTAGACCATTGTTTTGTATGGTCTTTGCCACACGCTACACCGTCGGTTTTTTCATTGTATCTGAAATAATTATCCTGCGCGAATGTATCAAAAACTTAATTTTTTTTGTACTAGAATAACTAACAGGAGGAAGTGTTAATGGTATACTTAATTGATACGGAGAATGTGAAAAGTGCATGGCTGGAGGCACTGATTACGGGAGAGGAAGGAAATGTAAATTCAAAAGATAAGATTATGGTGATGTATACTAATAATACACCCAAACTTCAGTATGATGAAATAGCTCTCTTGCTCGAACACTTTTCAGAACAGATTGACCTAAGAAAGTGTCAGTGTGGAAAACCAAATGCTTTGGATTTTCAAATTATAGCGATGATTGCTGTAATGGCGAAAGAGAATGTGGATGAATCTTTTACAATTATTAGCGATGATACAGGCTTTGATACGGCAATTGAGTTATATAAAGAAGCTGGCATCCAGGTAAAAAGAAGTGGTGTACAGAAAAAAACAGAAGTAAATGATGTGGATGCTAGTGAAAATAAAAGATTATCGAATGTTCAGTTAAAGGAGTTACGAAAGAAGCAGAGGGAATTTCTTACGAATAGATGTAAGATTCCCAAAACAATGGCAGAGCAAGTTAGAAAATGGTTGGAAAAAGGGCTTAAAGATGCTGAAAAAGGCATCGAAAAGAGCAAGGCAAAGGCTTTTAAATCGGGTGAAAAAGTGAAAAAGCATGCCATTGAAGGGATAAAGAAAAATTGGAAAGAATATCGCAGCATAAAGGGGTGAAATAATGTAATCGGTTATGTGCTTTGGACTGCGACTTCTCGTTTAAAATGGGATTCTAGTAGAACAGCACTATATGAATTAGAGAGGAAGGCACTAGTATGAATCAAAGCAATATTTTCGTAGAGGGATTGCAGGGAGCCGGAAAGACGACATTTGTAAAGTATCTTTCTGAACGTCTAAACGATTACGAAGTTTTTCGGGAAGGGGACTATTCCCCTGTTGAATTAGCATGGTGCGCATATGTTACAGAAGAAGAGTATCAGGATGTGTTGGCAAAATATCCGGCGCTTCGTACGGAAATCAAAGAGAAGATGGTGACAGAAGGGAAATATAAAATTATATGTTATACACAAATATTAACCGACATTCCGGGATTTCACAAAGATTTGGAGAAATATGAAATATATAATGGAAATTGGGATAAAGGATCGTTTGAACAGGTGATTTTGGGTCGTTTTCAAAAATGGAATGGGGAGAAGCAGATTTTTGAATGTTCTATCTTTCAAAATATTATCGTAAACCAAATGCTCTATTTCATGATGCCGGAGGATGAAATCATAGAGTTTTATAAGAGGGTAAGGAAGGTTTTGACAGACCAGCTGTTTCAGATTATTTATCTGGATGTGGAAGATATTCCAGAGGCAGTTGATGCGATCCGCAAAGAACGTGTGGATGATCAGGGAAATGAAGTGTGGTTCTCGATGATGACCGAGTATTTGGAAAATTCTCCATATGGGAGGGCGCATGGACTGAAGGGAATTGAAGGACTGCTTTGGCACATGGAGCAGAGAAGGGAATTAGAACGCCGGATATTAAAAGAAATTTTTAAAGAGAATAGCGTAATACTTAAGGCAAAAAGTGAAAATGTAGAAGAATTTTTAGAAATGTATTGACTCTCCTCTTGGGTCAGAATGTAAACTGATATCAGATTCGGATCTATTATCGCGAAGGAGGTAAAAAGGATGTTGCAGATCGGAGAATTTTCCAGAGTGTGTCAGGTAAGTGTAAAGACTCTCCATCATTATGACAAAATCGGACTTCTTATTCCGGCAGAGGTGGACTGTTTTACAGGGTATCGCTATTATAAGACAGAACAGATTGACGACATGAATTATATCCAGCGTCTGAAACGCTATGGTTTCTCATTGGATGAGATCCAGCATCTGTTATCCATTTCGGATAAGAAAGAGCTCGTAAATGCGCTGCAGCAGCAGATGGAACAGCTGAAGCGGAAAAAGCAGGAGATGGACATGATAGTGAACGAACTTCAGACACACATTTCTATATTTGAAAGGACAAGTGATATTATGACTTATCAGAAAGGTTATACGATTGAGATTAAAAATTCGCCGGCAATGAATGTTCTGGTAAACCGCGCAATGATGGGGGTGGATGAGTTTGGCAAGTATTACAGCACGCTTTTTGAGCGTGTGCCGAAAGAGCATGTTACGCCTACCGGATTAAATGGCGCCAGATACTATGATAAAGAGTTTGACAGGCAATCTTCAGATATCGAAGTCTTTATTGGAATCAGAGAGAAGGATAAGGCAGATGTGGTTGTGGAATCCTGTGAGTGCGCGATGACGGTACACCACGGGGGATATTCCACGCTTTCGGAGGCGTATGGTGCGGTTGTGACATGGATTGCTGAACACGATTATGAGATCGCAGGAGCGCCATTTGATCTCTATATCAAAACGCAGTTTGATTCGCTCGCTCCGGAGGAATGGGAAACGGAGGTGTATTTCCCAATTCGGAGAAAATGATTGAAAGTTGAACGGGATTCAAGCACTCTCGGCCATCGGTAATAATTGATGGCTGGGAGTGTTTTTGCGGTGCGACGGAACACGGATTGCCTCCAGAACATGGAAATGATTTAGAAAATTAAAAGGGACAAGTAGTAATTGTGATTAATAATTTAGGAGAAAAGAATAAAACCCAATTTGCAATTTGACCTTATCCTTCAATCGTGGTAAAATATAGTTTGATTTATTGGCACCGTTGTGTCAGCACATTCAGAAGGCGTGAGGTCATGAGACATGGATAAAGAGAAGATTAAACAGGCGGTTACACTGTTTTTAGAAGGAATCGGTGAAGATACAAAAAGAGAAGGGCTGACAGAGACGCCAGAGAGGATCGCCCAGATGTGCGAGGAGCTTTTTGCCGGATATGAAAGCAGTGCAGCAGAGCATCTAAGTAGGACATTTTCCTCAGAGCAGACTGGTCTGGTAGTCGAAAAAGATATCACATTTTATTCTGTCTGTGAGCACCATTTGCTTCCTTTTTATGGAAAGGTTCACATAGGGTACATTCCAGATGGCAGAGTGGTTGGTTTGAGTAAGCTTGCACGCACCGTGGAGGTCTATGCCAGACGTGCCCAGATCCAGGAACAACTAACCGACCAGATCGCGGATGCGGTTATGAATATTTTGGAACCCCGGGCGGTGTTGGTAATGATCGAGGCGGAGCATATGTGTATGACCATGCGGGGCATAAAAAAGCCCGGCTCAAAGACGGTTACCATCAGTACAAGAGGATGTGTCGAAGGCGATTCGGAACTAAAACAGGAATTTTTTAACCTGATCCGACAGTAAAAACAGGAAAGGAAGATACAGATGAGGATTGGAAGTAGAGAGTTTGAATTTGGGAAAAAAACCTATGTTATGGGGATTTTGAATGTGACGCCGGATTCTTTTTCCGATGGAGGGAAATACAACGACAGGGAAAAGGCATTGGAACAGGTTCGGAAGTTAATTGCAGAAGGAGCAGATATCATTGATATCGGTGGAGAATCTACCAGACCTGGGCATGAGCAGATCACAGAGGAGGAAGAGATTCGGCGGGTGGTACCAGTGATCCGGGAGGTAAAGGCGACGTTTGACATACCAGTGTCTGTGGATACCTATAAAAGCCGGGTGGCAGAAGCGGCTCTGGAGGCCGGGGCCGATCTTTTGAATGATATCTGGGGATTTTTGTACGATGAAAGGATGGCACAGTTGGCTGTCAAGTATGATGTGCCAGTCTGTCTGATGCATAACAGGAACAATACGGAATATACGGATTTTGTAAAAGATGTGGTTACAGATCTGGAAAAATGTTTGGCAGTGGCGGCAAAATATGGAGTGAAAAAGGAAAAGATCATATTGGATCCAGGAATTGGATTTGGAAAAACTTATGAGCAGAATCTCATGATGATGAATCATCTGGAAGACATATGTGATATGGGATATCCAGTGCTGCTTGGCACTTCCAGAAAGAGTATGATTGGCATTACACTAGATCTTCCAGTGGAAGAGAGGGAAGAGGGGACCATTGCCACTACTGTGATTGGAGCTATGAAGGGTTGCAATTTTGTGCGAGTACATGATGTAAAGGCAAATGTCCGGGCATTGCAGATGACAGAAGCGATATACAATAGCGCATTGACACGTTGATAATTAGTTAAACTTGCTTGTTTATTCGCCTGTCTGCTATGTTAGATTTTCTAGCTGTAGTCACCGAGTCAGCTTGGCGGCGCTCCGGTAACTCCATTTCATTGTACTAGTGGTTGTGGGTTTTTAGAGTATAAGGTCAGCTCATAGGAAAGGATGAGGGAATATGGATAAAATAGAGATCCGAAATCTGGAATGTTATTGCCATCACGGTGTGTTGCGGGAGGAAAATGTGTTGGGGCAGAAGTTTCTTGTGTCTGCTGTTCTGTATATGGACACCAGAAAGGCAGGAAACGAGGATGATCTGTCCCAGTCTGTAAATTATGCGGAGACTGCGCACTTTATCAATGAGATCATGTCTTTGAGGGAGCACCGGCTGATTGAGTCGGTGGCAGAACATATTGCCAGAGAGGTACTGTTAAAGTATCCGTTGCTGCAGAAGATCGAGGTCAGTATTCAGAAGCCGTGGGCTCCGATCCTGCTTCCGCTGGAAACTGTGGCAGTAACCATCGAAAGGCAGTGGACAAGAGTATACGCCGGTGTCGGTTCCAATCAGGGCAACCGCAGAAAATATATTGATGATGCCTATGCTGGAATTCGCAATAACCGATACTGTAAACGTGCGTATATGTCGAATATCATTGATACAGAGCCTTATGGCTACACGGAACAGGC
The DNA here is from genome assembly GCA_947644305.1 of uncultured Roseburia sp. Lineage (GTDB taxonomy): Bacteria > Bacillota > Clostridia > Lachnospirales > Lachnospiraceae > Eubacterium_F. Next base: position 69,624 of record CANRYS010000011.1, on the reverse strand, counting down.
CAATTTCCTGAATGGCGTTATCTGTTTTGAGACCTTATACAGCCCGGAGGAGCTCTTAACGTTTTTCCATCGGTTGGAGGATGAGGGGGACCGGACGAGAGAGATCCATTGGGGACCACGGACCATTGATCTGGACATACTATTTTACGGAGACCAGATCCTGCAGACGGAAGATCTCATTATTCCCCACAAAGAGATTCCCTATCGCAAATTTGTGTTGGAACCCCTCAATGAGATTGCGCCCTATGTGATACATCCGGTTCTGGGAAAAACCGTATGTGATATGTACAGGGAACTCTTGGAGAGTGAAAAAAAGGAAGAAAAAGTATAGCGAATACATAATAAGGAAGCCGGGGCAAAGGAACTTTTGTCCCGGAAATATCACGGATTGTTTTGGATTGGAGGACAACGATGCTGGATTTAAAAGAGGCTAGAAAAAATATTGATGCCATTGACAAGCAGATCGTAGAGCTTTTTGAAAAGCGTATGCTGGAAGCAAATGCTGTGGCAGAGTACAAACGAAAGACTGGGAAGGCAGTGTATGACAAGGAGCGGGAAGATGAAAAACTTGAGAACCTTGGACAGCTTTCCAGCAATGAATTCAATAAGAAAGCCATCGTTGAATTGTTCAGCCAGATCATGTCCATCAGTCGCAAATACCAGTATACGGTTCTTCCCCAGACATCAAAGCTGGCTGATTTTAAAAGGGCAGAAGAACTTCCGGCGGGGCCGGATACGAAGGTCTGTTATTTTGGAGTACCGGGAGCCCATACTCATCAGGCGATGGAGGATTTTTTTGGTGAGGAGATTACCGGGATCAGCAGTCCAACTTTTCAGAGCGTGATGGAGGCAGTGGAACAGGGGGAGGCAGATTACGGTGTTCTTCCTATCGAAAATTCTTCCACCGGAGGGATTACGGCAAATTATGATCTGCTTTTAAATTATTCAAATTGTATTGTAGGTCAGTATGTAAACCGGATCGAGCAGTGTCTGCTGGCGTTGCCCGGGGTGGCGATAGAGGAGCTCAGGACCGTCTTTTCCCATCCCCAGGGGCTGTTACAGTGCAGTGGATTTTTAAAAGAGCATCCGGAGTTGGGTCAGATCGAATTTTCTAATACAGCTACAGCGGCCAAAAAAGTTGCAGAGGATGGAGAGCGGTCTCAGGCGGCGATCGCTGCGAAGCGGGCGGCAAAAGAATATGGGCTTCAGGTGCTGAAAGAGGGAATTCAGCAGGAGAAAAACAATTCCACCAGGTTTATTGTGATTGGAAGAGAGCCCATCTATCTGGCGGACAGCAATAAGATCGCTCTTTGTATCGAGCTGTCCCACGAGTGTGGTTCTTTGTACCGGATCCTGTCCCATTTTCTCTTCAATGGGTTGAATATGACTCAGATCGAGTCCCGTCCAATGCAAGGGAAAAACTGGGAGTATCGTTTTTTTATTGACATTGAAGGGAATCTTGAGGACCCCTCGGTGCAGAATGCCCTTCGTGGTATAAAGGAAGAGGCAAAGAGTGTTAGAGTGCTGGGGAATTTTAAGTGCTGAAATTCACTACTTTGCAATTGTAATGCAAAAGTCCTATTTTGCGTTCACAAATTAAACAAAATTTACACACATCTTCTTCAAAAAGAAAACAATGATTGCCCACAAATTCACGTTATAGTGTAACCATAACAAATTCATTCCTGCTGGAGCATGAACCGGGCGGAGTGTTGAAGAAAAACAGATTTTGAGATTGGAGGCTATGACGATGAAGAAGATGATAAAACTAGTAGCGGGAGCGATGACATTTGGATTGTTGAGCGGTGTGGTATTTCAGGGAACCAGTTATGTGGCAGGATTGTATGGTGTGTCTGGACAAGCGGACAGGAGCGCCGCAGCAGAGCAGCAGCCGGGAAATTCCGGTGTGATCCAGACATCCAGTAGCGGAGGACAGGAAAATTCTGGTGTCTCTGCTGTGGCGGAGGCAGTTCTTCCCTCCATTGTGGCGATCGATGTAAAAGTGGTTTCCAGACAACAGGACTTTTTTGGACGAACCTTTGAGAGTCAGGGAGAGGGAAGCGGTTCGGGAATTCTGTTTAAAGAGGATTCCGATTCGATTTATATTGTTACCAACAATCATGTGGTAGCAGACAGCGTACAGGTTCAGATTACATTTCACAATGAAACTACGGCAAATGCAACGGTGACAGGCACCGATGAAACATCGGATCTCGCTGTGGTCAAGGTGGAAAAGAGAGATTTGAAGGATGACACTCTGTCCCAGATCAAGATCGCAGAGCTGGCGGACAGCAAGGAGACAAAAGTAGGCGAGCAGGCCATCGCCATTGGAAATGCTCTGGGATATGGTACTAGTGTGACCGTAGGATATGTCAGTGCGAAAGATCGACAGTTGGGAATGGAAGAGCAGGACACCATGAAATTGATCCAGACGGATGCGGCGATCAATCCGGGAAATAGCGGAGGAGCGCTGGTGAATGCAGAGGGAAAGGTGATCGGTATCAATTCCTCAAAGTTTGCCTCGGAAGAGGTGGAAGGAATGGGATTTGCTATTCCGATCTCGGATGCACTGCCTATCATGGAAAGCCTGATGAAAGGTAACAGTACTTCTCAGGGGTTCCAGGAGGGAGCCCAGACAGGAGATATTGTGTCTTAATTTACGCGAAAGGCACAAGCCAAGCTGGAATGCTTGCGATCTAATTTGTCGCCGTCGAGCTACCTTTGTGAAGATAAAGTGAGGAAGATTATGTTTGACTATCAGCGGATTGATGATACAGATATCACCGGCGAAGCGCCGGCAACGGAACCAGAAAGACAATATTATTTTATGAAAAAATGCCGGATATGGGCGGAAGAAGAGAGCAAAGGGCTGGGGCGGAAACTGACTCTTTCTATGCAGACCATGGGGTGTCAGATGAATGCCAGAGATTCAGAAAAATTGGAAGCAATTCTTTCCTATATTGGGTATGAGACGGTGGAAGATACCGTAGCAGATTTTATCCTTTACAATACCTGTACGGTGCGTGAAAATGCCAATCTTAAGGTGTATGGAAGACTGGGATACATGAAAAACCAGAAAAAGAAGAACCCGCAGATGAAGATTGCCATGTGTGGCTGCATGATGCAAGAGCCTACAGTAGTAGAAAAAATAAAGAAAAGTTATCCCTTTGTGGACATGATTTTCGGCACCCATAATGTATATAAATTGGCGGAGATCCTCTATACCCAGATTCAGTCTGGACGCATGGTCATCGACATCTGGCAGGAGGCAAAGGGAGTTGTGGAAGACTTGCCAAGCAGCCGCAAATATCCCTTTAAGGCTGGCGTGAACATCATGTATGGTTGCAATAATTTCTGCAGTTACTGCATCGTTCCCTATGTCCGGGGACGGGAGCGGAGCCGGGAGCCGGAAGAAATTCTCCGGGAGATCCGGGGGTTAGCAGAGGATGGTGTAGCAGAGGTGATGCTTCTGGGACAGAATGTAAATTCTTATGGCAAGACACTTGAAGTTCCCATGAACTTCGCGGAGCTCTTACGTGAAGTGAATAAGATTCCAGGACTGCGCCGCATCCGTTTTATGACTTCCCATCCCAAGGATCTCTCGAAAGAGCTGATACAAGCAATGGCAGAGTGCGACAAAGTCTGTACCCATCTTCATCTTCCCCTGCAGTCTGGAAGTACGGAGATCCTGAGAAAAATGAACCGCCGGTACACAAAAGAGGATTATTTGGCACTGGTAGACCGGGTTCGCGATAAATTGCCGGATATTTCGCTGACTACAGATATCATTGTGGGGTTTCCGGGAGAGACCGAAGCAGATTTTGAGGAGACGTTGGATGTCGTGCGGAAGGTCCGTTATGACAGTGTATATTCATTTATCTATTCTAAGCGGACAGGAACTCCCGCGGCGGCGATGGAAGATCAGGTGCCGGAGGACGTGATAAAACAGAGATTTGACAGGCTCCTTGGGGAGATCCAGTCTATTTCTAAGGAAATCACAGACAGCAAAGTAGGGATGATAGAGGAAGTTCTGATGGAAGAGATCAATGATCACGATCCGTCTTTGGTCACCGGGCGACTTTCCTCCAATGCCGTGGTTCATTGTCCGGCATCTGAGGACTGTATTGGGGAGATTCGCAGGGTAAAATTGACGGAAAGTAAAGGCTTTTATTTTATGGGGGAGATTCAGGCAGATTAGAAACCTGTATCCATGACGCAAAGATAACCCGATGGTGCGGAATGAAGCAGAGTTCAAGTTGGCGCCATCGGGCTGGTCGGAACAACAATAGAATCTGTTATTTCTTTTCCGGTTCAGGGTACTCTTCACCGAAGGTATCCACGGTGACTTTTTCCATCACTACAGGGTTTAGCGGCATATCGCTATAATCTGTCGCTGTTTCGGCAAGTTTGTCCACTACATCCATGCCTTTTGTCACTTTACCAAAGGCAGCGTAGGCGCCATCCAGATGAGGGGCGTCCTTGTGCATAATGAAGAACTGGGAACCAGCGGAATCTGGCATCTGGGAACGCGCCATGGAGATGACTCCGGCGGTATGCTTTAAGTTATTTTCAAAACCGTTCATGCCAAATTCTCCACGAATGCTGTAGCCGGGGCCACCCATTCCATTGCCGTCGGGACAGCCGCCCTGGATCATAAAACCTTTGATGATACGGTGGAAAGTAAGGCCATCATAATATCCTTTTTTTACCAGAGATATAAAGTTATTTACGGTATTTGGAGCCGTCTCAGGATAAAGTTCTACCTGAATGGTGTCTCCTTCCGCCATTTGAATTGTTACGATTGGATTTTTTTCAGCCATAGTTCGTATTCCTTTCTGTATTTTTTCTGGAATTAAGTATACAGAAGATCGGAAAATTTTTCAAGGCTTAGTTCAAATTTGCGCCGTTGAGCTAGAAGAGAGGAAGTGCAAAAATGATTTATCCAGATTTTATAAAAAAGGGTGATACCATAGGGATCACAGCGCCTTCGGATGGAAACCGCAAGCCGATGGATTTTGCCAGACTGGATCTGGCAGAAGAGAGGATCAGGGAACGGGGATTTCGTGTCTTTGAGACAGAAAATGTTCGGCAGAGCGACGGAAGGGGACGGAGCAGTACCAGGGAGCAGAGGGCAGAACAGCTCATGGGCCTGTTTGAGAATTCTGAGGTAAAGTACATTTTTTCTGCCAAGGGCGGGGATTTTCTGATGGAGATACTGCCGCTGCTGGATCTGGATGTGATCCGTAGGAATCCCAAGTGGTTCCAGGGGTTTTCAGACAACACGGGACTGACCTATACTCTTGCCGTGAACTGCCATATTGCTACAGTATACGGAAATCATTTCAATGATTTTTCCATGGCTCCCTGGCATCCGGCAGTTCAGAACAATGCAGAGATCATGACAGGAAATATGATAGAACAGTCCTCTTTCGATGCCTATGAAGACGAGTTTTATGACAGAGAGCGTCCAGAGGAGGGATACCGGAAAGATAAGCCCTCCCGCCAATACGCTGTGGTGGATGGAAAGATCGTGGAAGAGGTGTCGATAAGGGGACGACTGTTGGGTGGATGTCTGGATGTTCTCTTGAATCTGGTGGGGACATGTTTTGACAAAACCCGCGAGTTCGTCGATTCCTATCGCCAGGAGGGAATCTTGTGGTATATGGAAAGCTTTTCCTTAGACAGCGATTCTCTCACCAGGGGACTGTGGCAGCTTAAGCATGCGGGCTGGTTTGAACATGCCGCCGGCTTTGTATTCGGACGTCCCTGCATGTTCCAGAGCTTCACGGACCACAGTTACCGGGAGGCAGTGGAAGTCATTCTATCAGAACTTCATGTCCCCATCGTGTTTGAAGCTGATATTGGACATAAATCACCTCAGTTTACCATCATCAATGGAAGTGTCGGAGAGTGGAGGACGAAAAATGGCGTCTCGCATCTGATGACAACCCTCAAATAGACGAAAAACGACAGTAATTACATAAAAATTACAAGGGATTCTTTGCATGAGCCGGCAAAGAATCCTTTATTTTCGTGTACAAAATGGTTTGCGGGGTATATGACGTTGTCCAAATAACAAAGAATTTGTCGGATAACAGAGAAAAAATATTTAATTTTATCGCCTCTTTTTGACAAAATATTAGTCATAAATAGTGTATCATCTGTATATGCAAAAGCAAATGAAAGAAAATGGGAGCAGGTACAATGAAAATATATCTTGATGTATTTTTTATCGTTAATTTCTTTATGAATTTACTCGTATTTGAGATCATGAATATATTTTTAAGAAAAAGACCTGTGAGCGTAAGATGTGCAGCAGCTTCAGCGGAAGGAGCCCTGGCAGCGGTATTGCTTGTGTTTGGCGGGGTGCGGCAGATGGCAGCGGCATTTATTCTTATGTATCTCATTGTGAGCTGTCTGATGATACGGACCGCTTATGGAAAAACAACGGTTTATGGCTTTGGCAGGCATATGGCAGGGTTTTATCTGACAGCGGTAATTGTTGCAGGGGCTGTCATGTTCTTAAAGGGAATCGCGGGAATCCGAAATATCCCGATCATTTTTCTCCTGTCATCCGCAATCTTACTTTTATTTCTTGCACAGAAAATCGTTTCTTCTAAAAAACATGAGATTAGAAACGAACAAAATGTATTTCCTGTAACGATCAAGTACCGGGGAAAGAGCGTGAAAGCGGCTGGATTTTTGGACACCGGCAACAATCTTTATGAGCCGGTCAGCCAAGAGTGCGTCACCATAGTGGAATACAATTTGTTTCAAAAAATGCTGTCTGAGGAAGAAAAAGCTGATTTTAACAAAGTTTTGCATGATATGGAACCGGAACTATTTGGCAAACTGCTTTTGCGCTATATCCCATTTCATTCGCTGGGGAAAGAGTGTGATTATCTTCCGGGAGTTCGGGCGGATGATATGGAGATTCAAGTGAACGGCAGTGAGACGGTTCATACAGGGAATACCTGGCTTGGAATCTGTGATCGTTTTCTGTCAACAGACAACGGGTATGAAGTGCTGTTGAACAGCGGGATATTCCGAAAATAATTCATTAAGGGGGATGTATATGTTTTTACGTTTATCAATGCCAAATCGTTTTCAGTTCCGTATGATTCCGGACTGGAAAAATGTATTTTTTCACCAGGGGGGTGATATACATTACATCGGAGGAGCTGAAATACTGCCGGCACCGCTGGAACCAGGTGAGGAAGCAGCATGTATCGAAAATCTGGGGGCAGAGAACTCGGAAAAGGCAAAGAATATGCTGGTGGAGCATAATCTGAGGCTGGTGGTCTATATTGCCAAAAAGTTTGACAACACCGGGGTCGGGGTGGAAGATCTGATCTCCATCGGCACCATCGGACTGATCAAGGCGATCAACACCTTCAAACCGGACAAAAACATCAAGCTTGCCACCTATGCCTCCCGATGCATCGAGAACGAAATACTGATGTATCTGCGCCGCAACAGCAAGGTAAAGATGGAGGTATCCATCGATGAGCCGCTGAACGTGGACTGGGATGGCAATGAGCTTCTTCTCTCTGATATTCTCGGCACTAGTGAAGATATTATCTACAAAGATATTGAGCGGGAAGTAGATATCAAGCTGCTAAAAAAAGCGCTTAGTACGCTGAGTGAGCGGGAGCGGATGATCATACATATGCGGTTTGGCCTTGATGATTATGAAGGAGGTGAAAAGACACAAAAAGAAGTAGCGGATCTTCTGGGAATCTCCCAGAGCTACATTTCCAGACTGGAAAAGAAGATCATGAAACGCCTCAAAAAAGAAATATTGAGGCTGGAAGGGATATAAAAAATTAAACGAAAAGCTCGGAAAAACGTAACTATATATGTCGTTTGTCGCGAATTCATGTCGTTCAGGGAATTTTTCCCACAAACAGTAAAAAAGATGCTATAATATATATGGCATCTTTTTTGTTTACGCGGAAGGCAGAGAAACTCGCAAAGCGTGTTTTTCATCGATTAAATATACAGGGTAATTAATTTTTTTAAGGAGGGAAAACAAATGAAAATGAAAAAACAAAAAAATGTTATCGTGCTAATGTTCGTCTTATCGCTCGTTATTTCTATGTTGAATGGGGTGGATATAAGTGCAAAAAAGGTACAGGCTTACCACTGTAGTAAGGTGATTGTTGCGAATGGTACAAAGTATAAAATATCCCAGATTGCTAAAGATGTCCATGATATAGACACAGGTAAAAAGATAACACAGAAGTTAAAAAATAAAAAAATAAAATGGGTTTCTGAAAATAAAAATTTAAAAGTCGTTGGTAAAACTTTTACAGCAAAAAAAATTGGAAAATATAAGTTGATTGGCATAACAAAAAAGAAAAGATATACGATTGATTTGGATGTTGTTAGTAAAACCCCCCAAAAAGATTTATCAATGGTCGAATATGCGACGATCCAAAGCGGATCGGATGGAACGGTAGTCAAAATTGAAGAACAGGAGGCTATCCGTAATTTGTGTGCTTTGATTAATGAAGCAAAATTTAAGTTTGATTATAAAACGGCGAACAAGGGACGAAGGGTGGGGTGGAATTATGCAGTCCGTTTATATTTGTCAAATGGAACAGAGCAATTTAAAATGGTTGATTCAAAACCCCAATATTATTATACAACCAGCAGAGCGAATGAGATAAATAAGTATGCAGAACAATTGTTTAAAATGTCAGCAAAGGTTACAGGATAATATCAAACAGAGGCGGGGCAGTAGTCTTATACTACTCCGTTTTCAGGAATGGAGGAATGTATGCCATATTGGTTAATGTCAGTCATCGCTTTTGTGCTTGCAGCCATTGCATATGATAAGAAATGGCACAGGCTTAAATTTATCTTTTATCTGATTGGTCTCGCAACAATGGCACTACAGGCGATTCAATTATGGGTAGGAGCCTTATCTGCTTTTTAATCCAAATCTATAAAAAATTTATACTTCGACGTTATCATTATATAAAAAGAAGCCTGGAAATTGATTTCCAGGCTTCTAATCTGAATATAAAAATATTCACTCTGTTCCACATTATTTCTCTGTAGTAAACCAAGTGTAAGAACTTTTTCCGGTCCGAATCCGGTACAATACTGGAGTGCTGCCTTTGTTCACGAGAACTGCTTTGGAGCATTTGGAAGAGGAACCTGGTGAGAGAGTAACATCACTCAGATCTTCCATAAGCTCAAAGTAAAAGCCCCAGTCGATGTTTTCTAACTGTGTTGTGCCCGTGGAGTCAAATATATTATAATAATAACTGAACAGATCCTTTGCATCTACTACTTCACTACCAGAGACATATTTGATCTGAAAACGAAAATATAAGTATTCCTGATTATTGGCGGGAACGGGATTCTCTTTGTTTTTCAAAACACGGTTTTTGGCTGAATTCCCAGACTGGAAAGTTTCCAGTTTGATCTTAAATGTTCCGATCTTTTTCCCATCGTCATAATAACTAATTGTATGTTCATCATAGGCGGAAAGTGGATTCAATCGGCCGCCGGCCTTCGTGTCTGCGGAAGATCCTGTAACGGATACTTTGCAGTACAGTTTTTTGCCGCTGAACTTGGCATAAATCTTAGCTGTTCCCATCTTTTTTGCGGTGACGACACCAGAAGAATTTACCGACGCCACTGATTTTTTGGTGGAGCGCCAGGTGATTTTTGACTTCGTGCCGTATACCTTAAGCCTGCATGTTCTTCCAATCCGAAGCGTCGCAGTTTTTTTATTCATACGGACAGTGGCCGCAGAAGATTTTGATGTATTCGGCATCCAGAGAGAAGTGCAGAGACCGAGGACCAAAAGCAGTGACAAGATACGTTTCGTAATTCTCATAGTTCATAAATTCCTTTCTGATCGTAATAACAGGGCAGCGCCATGTTGTACCAGCCCGACGTGCACCACATAAAACGTCGAACTAAAATTATTGTACATCAAATTTTGTAAAAGTGCAAGGTTAACCCGCCTGCCAATTTTACGGTGGAAAAAAAGTTTCCTTTATGATATAATTCAAATCAGTTTTATTTTAACGGAAGGAATGCACAAAAATATGTCAACCATCAATAAAAAAAATATTCGTAACTTTTGCATTGTCGCCCACATTGACCACGGTAAATCCACTCTGGCAGACCGGATTATTGAGAAGACGGGGCTTTTGACAGAGCGGGAAATGCAGGCGCAGGTACTGGATAATATGGATCTGGAAAGAGAACGGGGAATCACGATCAAAGCACAGACGGTTCGTATCGTGTACAAGGCTAAGGATGGAGAAGAGTATATCTTTAACCTGATCGACACGCCGGGTCATGTGGATTTCAATTATGAAGTGTCGAGAAGCCTTGCGGCCTGTGAAGGGGCGATTCTTATTGTGGATGCCGCTCAGGGGATCGAGGCGCAGACGCTGGCAAACTGTTATCTGGCGATTGACCACGATCTGGAGATCATGCCGGTAATTAATAAGATCGATCTTCCCAGCGCGGAGCCGGAGAGGGTAAAAAATGAGATTGAGGATGTGATCGGCATCGAGGCACAGGATGCCCCTTTGATCTCTGCGAAGATGGGGACGAATATTGAGGACGTACTGGAGCAAATTGTAGCCAGAATCCCGGCGCCGCAGGGGGATGAAAAGGCGCCTCTCAAAGCTCTGATCTTTGATTCCATCTATGATTCTTATAAGGGGGTTATTATTTTCTGTCGTATCTTTGACGGAACGGTGAAAAAGGGGACAAGGATCCATATGATGGCAACTGGCATGGAAGGAGAGGTGGTAGAGGTGGGCACCTTTGGCGCCGGTCAGTTTATCCCCTGTGAAGAACTGACTGCCGGTATGGTGGGATACATTACCGCAAGCTTGAAAAATGTAGAGGGAACCCAGGTAGGAGATACGGTGACGGATGCGGCAAACCCCTGTGAGGAAGCCCTGCCGGGTTATAAAAAGGTACAGCCGATGGTATACTGCGGGTTGTACCCAGCAGACGGCGCCAAATATCAGGATCTCCGGGATGCACTGGAGAAGCTGCAGCTCAACGATGCCGCCCTGCAGTTTGAAGCGGAGACTTCCGTCGCTCTTGGGTTTGGATTCCGCTGTGGATTTTTGGGACTGCTTCATCTGGAGGTGATCCAGGAGAGGTTGGAGAGGGAGTACAATCTAGATCTGGTGACCACAGCTCCCGGAGTGGTGTACCGTGTCTATAAGACCAATGGGGAAATGGTGGAGGTTACAAATCCTTCTAATCTTCCAGATCCTTCTGAGATTGAGCATATGGAAGAACCGGTGGTCAACGCGGAGATCATGGTGACCACGGAGTTTGTGGGGGCGATCATGACCTTGTGCCAAGAGCGCCGCGGTGTATATCTGGGGATGGAATATATGGAGGAGACGAGAGCGCTGCTCAAATATGTTCTGCCTCTGAACGAGATCATATACGATTTCTTTGATTCCCTCAAATCAAGATCCAGAGGCTATGCTTCTTTTGATTATGAATTGAAAGGCTATGAACCTTCCACGCTGGTGAAATTAAATATTCTCATCAATAAAGAAGAAGTGGATGCTCTATCCTTTATCGTACACGAGAGCACGGCCTATGAGCGGGGAAGAAAAATGTGTGAAAAATTAAAGGGTGAGATTCCGAGACATCTGTTTGAAATCCCGATCCAGGCAGCCATTGGCAACAAAATCATTGCCAGAGAGACCGTCAAGGCAGTGCGCAAAGATGTGCTTGCCAAATGCTATGGTGGTGATATTTCCAGAAAGAAAAAGCTGCTGGAAAAACAAAAAGAAGGAAAGAAGCGGATGCGTCAGATCGGAAATGTAGAGATTCCACAGAAAGCATTTATGAGTGTGCTGAAACTGGATGAGGATAAATAATATGAACCGTCCAGCAGGAGTCTATATTCATATTCCCTTTTGTGTCAGAAAGTGTAATTATTGTGACTTTCTTTCCTGGCGGGCAGAGGAGAGCGAGCGGGAGGAGTATGCCAGGGACCTGGTCCGGGAAATCGGTCTTTCAGATCGCTGGTTTCCAGAGATTGAACAGGTGGATTCCGTTTTTATCGGCGGCGGGACGCCAAGTATCTTGTCTGCCGGCCAACTGGAACGTATCTGTGAAGCGCTTGACCGTCGTTTTTCCATCCAGGAGGGATGTGAATTTACGATAGAGTGCAATCCAGGTACGGCAGACAGACATACTTTTGCTGCCTGCCTTAACATGGGGATCAATCGCATCAGTTTTGGCCTCCAGTCATCCGAGAAGAAAGAACTGCAGATGTTGGGGAGGATTCATTCCTATGAAGAGGCAGAGCGGTCTTTCAAGGAAGCCAGAGAAGCCGGATTTCAAAATATAAATATCGATTTGATGAGTGGCATCCCGGGTCAGACCATAGAGAGTTATGAGAGGACACTGGATCGAATTCTACATCTGGAGCCAGAGCATATCTCTGCATATAGTCTGATCATTGAGGAGGGAACTCCTTTTTATGAACGTTACGGAGAGGAGCCGCCGGTGGACGAGGAGACCGACCGACAGATGTACAGGACTACGGGAGTGCGCTTGTCTGAATATGGCTATGAGAGGTATGAAATATCGAATTATGCCAAGGACGGATTTGCGTGCAGGCACAATCTAAAATACTGGTCTGGTGGGGAGTACGTCGGCTTTGGCGTCGGCGCCAGCTCTCGGGTGGGAAACACCCGTTATCGCAATGAGGAAGATCCGGTAGCATATACAAAACGGATCTGGCAGGAGAGAAGGACAGCGGATGTGGATGAGGTTTTGGACAGGCAGGCACAGATGTCGGAATTCTTTTTCCTTGGGCTCCGTAAAACAAGAGGAGTCAATTTAACGGAATTTGAGCGTTTATATGGCGTCAGTGCCTTTGATCTTTATGGACGACAGATACGGAAATTGGTGGAATACGGATTGCTAAAGCAGCAGGGGCCCCGGCTGTATCTGACGAATTACGGGTTGGATGTCAGTAACCTTGTATTTTGCGAGTTTGTGTAAAGAGTGCTGCCCCTGGCATTGTGTGACAGAAGATGGAAAAAGTATGCAATTTTTTATAGACAACCCATGAAAAAACAGTTACAATAGTAATAATTAAATTATAAATTAAGGAAGTGAAAAGTTTGAATCCAGTGTACGAAAAAGTTGAGATTTGTTTTAAGCAGATTCGGGCAAAAGTAGCCTTTGTGCCGAAAGTAGCCATCGTATTAGGAAGTGGTCTGGGGGCGCTGGCTGACGTGATTCAGGTTGTGGATACCGTTGATTATTCGGATATCAGTGGGTTTCCTTTGTCTACCGTTGACGGACATAAGGGAAGATTTGTTTTTGGCTATATTCAGGAGACGCCGGTTGTGATCATGCAGGGGCGTGTGCATTTTTATGAGGGATATGCGATCAGTGATGTGGTGCTTCCGATCCGCGTCATGCGCAAGCTGGGGGCAGACATCTTATTTTTGACCAATTCTGCCGGCGGGTTGAACACGATGTATCGTCCTGGCGATTTTATGATGATCACGGATCATATCGGCAGCTTTATGCCTTCACCTCTGATCGGGGAAAATGTGGAGGAATGGGGAAAACGCTTTCCTTCTATGGAAAATATATACGATACCCAGTTGTGCGAATTTATCCGTCAGTCCGCGAGAGAGTGCAACGTTCTTTTGCGAGAAGGCGTCTATGTGCAGATGAAAGGGCCTCAGTACGAGACCATCGCTGAGGTCAAAATGTGCCAGATTCTCGGAGGTGATGCGGTGGGAATGAGCACCGCCATTGAAGCGGTGGCAGGAAGGCATATGGGCATGCGGGTGTGTGGGCTTTCCTGTATTTCCAACATGGCATGTGGCATCAGCAAAATCCCATTGAACCATATGGATGTTACGGAAGTCGGTGAGAAGATGGCGCCTCTGTTTCGTCTTTTAGTATATAAATCCATCAGTAAAATGACAGCAGATATGGTGGATCAACCAGATTCCGCTGCACCTCAGCAGCAAAAGATGACAACAGGCGCAATAATTGACGATATGTAGACGGAGGATCTATATGAACATACGATTTTTTAATTGTCGAATACTTACAATGGAAGATGGGAAAGATATTATCGACGGTGAGTTGCAGGTGCAGAAGGGAAAGATCACATATATAGGTAAAACGGATGGGAAAAAAATATCGGATATCCATTGGGACCGGGAGATCGACTGTGAAAAGAATCTGCTCATGCCAGGGTTCAAAAATGCCCATACCCATTCTGCCATGACCTTTCTGCGATCCTATGCAGACGATCTGCCTCTGCAGGAATGGCTTTACGATAAAGTGTTTCCGATGGAGGCTAAGCTTACGAAAGAAGATCAGGTGCTTCTGGCAAAGCTAGGGATGATAGAATATATTTCCAGTGGTATTACTGCGAATTTTGACATGTATTTGGACAATGCCTGCCACGCAGCAGCATCGGCCGAGATTGGATTTCGGACTGTACTGTGCGGGAGCATGAATGACTTTGGCGGTACAGTAGAAGAAACAGAGGAAGAATTTTACCGGCTCAATGAGTACTCGTCACTGGTAACAGCAAAAATCGGTTTTCATGCCGAATATACGACCAAGGGAGAGACTCTTGAGAAACTTGCCAGGATGGCGAATCGGATCAAGCAGCCGGTTTATACGCATATTGCAGAAACAAAAAGAGAGGTTGATGAATGTTATGAGAGGTACAATGTTTCACCATTTGAGTATCTGGATTCTATTGGGATGTTTGAGTATGGCGGCGGCGGCTTTCACGGTGTATGGATGTCCGAAAAAGACAAAGAAATCTGCCAAAAAAAAGGTGTCTCGATCGTATCCAATCCGTCGTCCAATCTTAAGCTCGCCAGCGGAATAGCGGATCTTTGCGGGCTGCTGGAGAACAATATTACGGTAGCGCTGGGAACCGATGGTGCAGCCAGCAACAATGCGCTGGATATGTTCCGGGAGATGTATCTGGCATCGGTGCTTCAAAAAGTGACCAAACAGGACGCAGCAGCCATGAATGCAGATGATGTTCTCCGCATGGCCACAGTGGGAGGTGCTCTGACGATGGGCCTCGAAGACTGTGATGTTTTGGCGGAGGGAAAATGTGCGGATCTGATCATGATCGATATGCATCGCCCCAATATGCAGCCGGAAAATAACCTGACCAAAAATCTTGTGTACAGTGGCAGCAAAGAGAATGTCAAGTTGACGATGATAAATGGAAAAATTCTCTACGAAGATGGCAGGTTCGAAATCGGGGAAGACGTGGAGCAGATTTATTCCAAAGCAAACCAGATCATAGAGAGAATGCGTTGATTTGCCAGCGCCAATGAGCCATTTGAAGCGATGGAAGGTATGGATCAGCAGAATAAAATAATATTCTGCTGATTTTTGCTATAAACTATTTATGGATGTAAACCGATATAATAAGTGAATGAGAAGAATTATGCTCAACAGGAGGAACATATGGCGGAAAAGACACCAAGTGAAAACGAATGGATCATCATGGAGATTTTGTGGAATCAGGATACAACTTTGACTGCCGCGGAGATCATTCAACGGTTGAAGGGGATTAAAGATGTCAGCCCCAAGACGATACGGGTATTGATCAACCGGCTATTAAAAAAGGGAATTATAGATTATAAGGTGGATGCAAAAGATTCCAGGATATATCATTATTTTCCGGTGAAAAGCAAGGAGACCTGCCTAGCAGAAAAAAGTGAGCAGTTTTTGAATAGCTATTTTGGCGGAAATCCGATGGGAATGGTGGCAACGCTGGTAAGGCATGAACATTTATCCCAGGAGGAACGGAACGAACTGATACAGATTCTGAAAGAGGGGCAGTCAAAGGACAGATAGCAGAGGAGTGAAAAGAAATCATGGCAGCTATTTTGATCAACGTAGTTAAGAGCCTGGATTATGTTGTCCGTTATATCACATTAAAAGCTGGACGTACCGTTCTGATTTCTGTCCTTGTACTATTTTTGATCCTGTTCTTTCGCAGGATCCTGGATGGAAAAAAGAGAAGAAAAGCCAGCAGGGACAGACTTTATATGAAGGTTTATCTCTGGGCGCTTTTGATCCCGGTACCTTTTATGGGAACGCTGAAAATTTCCCAGCAGTCTTTCCGATGGAGAATACGCATCTATGTATTCCTATATGAAAATATTATGGGAACTCCTCTGTGGGGATGGCTTTATTTTGCAGGGATGACAGGGATAGCACTCTGGTTTCTAATAAGGAAGATTCGGTTGACACGAAGAGTAAGAAAGCTCCCGGTATTTATGCCAGAGGATAGTTTTCAGCTTCATCCTAAAAAATTGAAACATGTTACGATCCGACTGAACCCGTCACTGACTACTCCCTTTTCCATGGGGATTTTCCGACCAGTCATTGTGCTTCCAGAGGCAATGATCCACCAGTTTAGTGAGGATGAGATACAGGGAGTACTTCAGCATGAGTACAATCATATTCGTTATGGACATCTGATCCTGTATTTTGTATTTGACTGTTTACGGGTCATATGGTTTATGAACCCTCTGATCCATCTGTGCAGCAGATGGATGAAGGATGACCTGGAACTTTTGTGTGATCATGATACGATCCACTCCGCAAAAATTGCTCCGGATGCCTATGGTATGCTCCTGATACGGTCATTGGATTGTATAGACGGAAACCGGGAGAAGGCAGAAAGAATCAAGGCGATGCCAGCCCTGGCTGCCAGACGTTCTTTCAAGGTGATGAAAAGACGGATTCAAATGATAGCGAGATATGAGGAAAGCACAGGGATACGGCCTGCTATTATGGGAGCAGCAGTGGTTGGAATTGTCTTGATCCTGTTTGTTCTGGTAAACCAGTTTTCCTATCCATTCTATACTCCGTATCATGATTTTTCTCTGTACAGCTATGATGCAAAACAGGTTATATTTATGGACGATTCGGAATTCAATTCGGCAGTACAAATGACAAGGGATGGAATTCAGGTACAAAATGACAAAGTAAAAAAATTACTGGAAAAGGCCGATAGAACATATGATAAAGAAGATTACTTCTGGATCTACTATGGAGGTTATATGAAGCAGCCTGGCATTGGTGGCGGTGGAGGTGTTGTACAATATCAGCCCTATGGAACAGAACAGTCCGTAGTCCATATCAGTTATAATAAAATGCACTGGACGGATGTTTTGAGAGACTGGGTATTTAGATATATGTAATGATGCTAGGGTCAAAAGGTCAAAATGCCGTTCATGCTTGCATGATAAGGCATTTGAACTTGGGACCTGCCAAACATGAGAAAGGAGCGATTTACGTGGTAAATCAGCGGATTTCGAATGTTTGAGAATTGCGGGAGTTGTGAAACAACGGAGCAATTCGTAGCAACATCATAATTTAAAATAATATCAAAGGAAAGGATTGGTGATCATTATGTCATTCACAATACATGCAGGAAAAGCAGTAAAAAGTTTGTTTGTGACCAATGAAAATGCAGCGGCAAGGCGCCAGGCGGAAAAAGAGGACAATAACAGGAGATCTACGGTATTCGCTGGAAATATCGGGGTGCGTCCTGACAGTATAACAATTAAAAAGAAACAGGCGCAGAAGCAGGCTATGAAAGTTCTTATGGATACCTTTGATTCAGAAAAGAAGATGGACCAGAGCATGGATGATGTGTCTGCTCAAATGCAGGAATTAAAAGATGCCAATGTGGGATACCATAAGGAGCTGGAACAGATCCGTGGGGAGAAGCAAGAACTTATGGAACGATATGGAGTGACGGAAGACAGCACAGAATATCCCGAGGAATATCAGCAGCAGCTTCAGGAGCTGGAGGAGAAGGAAAACCTGTATAGTGGATATATTAAGAGAAATGATGCCTCAATCATAGGCATCAGCAGATCTCTTGGGGATATGAGTATTGAGCGGCTCAAATCGAATCCGATGGTAAAGGCTGAGAAAGAATCGGAAGAGATCCTGGAAGCGGCCAACAAGGCTATTTACGGCGAACTCGTAAATGAAGCCAAAAAACATATTGAGGAAAAAATGGAGGAAGCAAAAGAAAAGGCAGAAAAACTTGCCGAGAAGAAAGAAGAGGAAGAAGAGCGCTTAGAGAAGAAGGAAGAGAAAGAAGAGAAGCTGGAAGATACGCAGAATAAAGAAACCATCGAGACGTTGAACTCCTATAATGATCCAGATCCCCAGATAAAAAAAGAGATCGATGAAATTCTGGATGAATTGAAGCTGATTCAGGAAGATTTAAAAGGTGTGAAAGTAGACAGCAATATATAAATGATGCTAGGGTCAAAATATTTTTACCCTCAACATCATATAAAAGGAGGAATGGGTATGAACATAAATTTTGGAAATTACGGAATGTATCGCAGTATGTTTGGCGGTGGTTTCGGAAGCAGTTTTTACGGATCACTGGGGGATTATTCCAGTATTCGCAGTGGTAGTTATAAAAAACTTATTACGTCTTATTATGCGAAGACAAGAGAAAGTCAGAAGGTTTCACCGGGGAGTAACAACAGCACAGGTACAAAGACCAATTCTGTTTATCAGGATCTGTGGAAAGCTTCTTCCTACTATTCTTATGCGGGAAAGGCATTGAATAAAGTAAAAGAAGAGACCGATGATCTGTCAAAATCTGCAGCAGCCCTGACGGCAAAAGGAACCAACTCACTCTTTAATGAAGTGGTTACCACCACAAAAGATGCAGAGACCGGAGTGCAGACAACCACGCGAGGCTATGATATGGAGGCTATAACAAATGCCGTCGACAAATTTGTCTCGGATTATAATACGGCGATGAAGGCAGGCAGTGAATCTTCCAGTACCAATGTGAGGAGAAATACACAGTATATGGTTAGACAAACAGCGATCTATGAAAAAAGTCTGGCGCAGGCAGGGGTTACAATCGGAAAAGATAACACCCTTTCCCTGGATACCGATAAACTGAAAAGTGCTAACATTGACACGTTGAAGCGGATATTTAATGGAAATACGTCCTTTGCGGCATTGACATCCAGCCGCTCCCAGAGCATCGGCCAGGCGGCGGTAAGGGAGGCATCCACAGGTACCACTTATGGAAGAACCGGGGTATATAATATGTTCCAGAATCCAATGAGCGCCTGGAATTGGTATCTGTAACTGAGAATTGATATGCCAGATGTAATACGCTGTACTAAATATTATGCGTAAGCAAAATACATCAATCCAAAATCTGCCAGTCCCATAGGGCTGGCAGATTTTGAGTACAAGGAAAAGCGTGTTTCTCATCTTTTATTCCATCTCACTTTTTAGAGCTTCCAGTTCTTCCGCATAGGTCTCCCATTCTAACAGAGCGGTATTCAGTTCTGTCTCCAGGGCTTCTTTATTTCTCGTAAGCTCCGTTAATTTTGCTACATCGGATGCATTTTCTGGAAGTGAGGTCTCCTCATCGATTTTTTCAATCTTTTCTTCCAGTTTCTGGATCTTATTTTCTGCATTTTTATAGTTATTTTCGATCTTACGTCGGTATGCCTCCCGCTCTTTTTGTTCCTTCCAGTTTAATTTTGCTTCGGACTCGGTCTTTGGGACCGGGGAAGAGGGATCTGCAGCATCGAGATAGATCTTTTCCATCGTCTCTTTTTTCTCCAAATAATAGGAATAATTTCCCTGGTAGGAGAGTAGTTTATGTTCCGTGAGTTCCATGATCCGGGTCGCTGTTTTGTTGATAAAATACCGGTCATGGGATACGTAGAGTACTGTTCCTGTGTACTGGTTCAGGGCTTCCTCAAGAATTTCCTTGGACTCGATATCGAGATGATTGGTAGGCTCATCCAGCAGAAGAAAGTTGGCCTTTGACAACATCAGTTTTGCCAGGGAAACCCTTCCTTTTTCTCCGCCGCTGAGCAGGGAGATCTTTTTGTACACATCATCTCCGGTAAACAAAAAGGCAGCCAGGACGTTACGGATTCTGGTGTTGTTCAGATCTGGATAATCGTCGTGGATCTCGTCAAAAATGGTTTTGTCGTCGTGCAGCACATTATGTTCCTGGTCATAATAACCGATCTCTACATTGGTACCCAGTTTAGCACTGCCGCTGTCGGCTGTTTCCAATTCATAAAGTATTTTTAAAAGCGTCGTTTTTCCCGTACCATTTTTTCCAATGATCGCAGCCCGTTCTCCCCGGTGGATGTCAAAAGAAATATGCTCAAAAAGATGTTTTTCTCCAAAGGATTTTGAAAAATCATCCACATATAAGACATCGTTTCCACTGTTTTTTTCTGGAGTAAGTTCAAAATGCATGGTTTTTTGAGCTTCCACTGGTTTCTCTACAGGCGTCATTTTTTCCAGCATTTTCTCACGGCTCTCTGCCCGTTTTATAGATTTTTCCCGGTTAAAAGAACGAAGTTTCTCGATCACTTCCTCCTGATGTTTGACATTTCTTATATAATTTTCATATTCTTTGAGCTGGGTATGGCGCAGTTGCTCCTTCTTTTCGGCATAGGCGCTGTAATTTCCAGTAAAAGAAATCGCTTTACCATGTTCAATTTCCACGACTTTTTCTGCGATGCGATTCAAAAAATACCGGTCATGGGATACGATCAACACACCGCCTTTATAACTGGACAAATAGTTTTCCAGCCATTGGATGGAAGGCAGATCTAAGTGGTTGGTAGGCTCGTCCAGGATTAGGAGATCTGGTTCAAGCAGGAGTAGTTTTCCCAACGCCACTCTAGTTCTCTGCCCTCCGGAAAGCGTATTGATACACTGCTCCATATCTTTGCCGCCAAAACCGAGACCGTTGATGATGCCCATGATCTGACTTTTGCAGGCATAGCCGTCTTTTGCCTCAAATTCTGTCTGCAAGCGATGATATTTTTCCAGAAGAGACTCCAGCTCCTTACCAGAGACATGCTGCATTTGTTTTTCCATATTTCGTATGCTACGGTCCAGCTCCACGATCTCTGATTTTACTTCGAGAAGTTCCTCATATATGCTATTTTCCGAGTGATATCCCAACTGCTGGGGAAGGTAACCGATGGTTTTATCCTTCGCCGTGGTGATCTCTCCGGAATCGGCAGTGAGTTCCCCTGCGATTATGCGAAGAAGAGTTGTTTTTCCGGCACCATTACTCCCCACTAAGGCAACCCGTTCCATCTCATTGATGTGAAACGTGACATCAGAAAAAAGGGGAACATCATTAAATTTTTTATCGACATGACTGCAAGCAAGTAACATATTTTCCTCCATATGGTAACTCTGTTTCGTACAACTATTGTATTATTGTATCATAAAAAGTTGAGTTTTACATCTTTTTTTATCGGAAAAAATGTAGTATAATTGATATGATAAAAGTACATGGAGGTTCTCGATTCATGGAAAATAAAAAAATATCTTCTGCAGTAATCAAACGTCTGCCGCGGTATTATAGATACCTGAGTGAACTTCTGGAAAATGGAATCGACCGAATTTCTTCTCAGGAGCTGAGTAAAAAGATGAAAGTTACTGCCTCTCAGATCCGTCAGGATTTTAATAATTTTGGAGGGTTTGGGCAACAGGGATATGGTTATAATGTCAGTTTTCTTCACGATGAGATTGGAAAGATTCTGGGGCTGGAACACAATTATAATGTGATTATTATTGGTGCGGGAAATCTGGGGCAGGCACTGGCAAACTACAGCGGATTTGTGAAAAGAGGGTTCCGCGTATCGGGAATCTTCGACATCAATCCCATGGTGGTGGGAAAAGAAATCAATGGCATACAGGTGATGCCGGTGGAGGATCTTGAAACCTTCACCAGAGAGCATCCAGTACATATTGCAGCACTGACCTTGCCCAAAGATCAGGCTTCTAAGATTGCCGGCAGACTGGCGGAGTTGGATGTAAAGGCATTCTGGAATTTTGCCTCTACAGATCTGAATCTTCCAGAACATGTGGTGGTGGAAAATGTTCATCTGGCAGAGAGCTTGATGAGATTATCCTACAAATTATCTGAAAAAAATGGGTAACTATTATTTGAAATGAGGTGCAGTATGAAGAAGAATGCAACAGAAAATATTCCTGTTGAAGAGCTTTTAAAAGGGAAAAAGATTCCTATTCTTGTGTTAGACCAGCGGTGGCATAAGCTTTTTCCAGGGGGGAAAAAACCTGCCGATATACAGGTTTTGGAAAAAGAGCTGAATGAGCTTTTAAAAGAACAGGGCAAACGAGTAAATACAATCAAGGGATTAAAAACCGGAAAAAAGAAATTGATGGATGCCATTGTATCCGGTATGAATGAGGAAAATAGCGATAAAAAGAAGAATAAACAGCAGAAGCTTCTCATGGAGACCAAAGAGCGCATCGAGACAGAATCAGAACGGCTTATGGATCTTCCCTATGAGATCAAAAATGCCAATGAGCGTCTGCTTGTTACAGGGATTCGTTACTGTTATGACGAGTGGAAGAACCGCAATGAAGAATTGTCAGATCTCAGCGGTGAGATCGATATCATGAGAGAACAGCTCAAGGAGAAAGTGGCATATAAAGTGGAGCTGGAGGAGAGCCTTGATTCTACATATTCCCTGATGCACGCCCTTTTGGGGAGAGAAGTGATGAATCTATTTGATAAAAATAAAATATGATCAGGGGTGAATCCAAATTATATGAGTGTAAGTATTGTCGGGATTGGAGTGGATTCCGTTGAGATCGGCCGAGTGCGTAAGGCCTGTGAAAGAGAGCATTTTGTGAAACGGATTTTTACAGAAGCAGAGATTCGTCAGTTTGATTCCAGAAAGATCCGCGCAGCATCGAATTTTGCGGGGAAGGAAGCGGTGTCAAAAGTATTTGGCACCGGTTTTTCCGGCTGCCAACCGGCAGAGATCGAGGTGCTTCGCGACGAAAAAGGGGCGCCTTATGTAAATCTGTATGGTGGCGCCAGACAGATTGCCAGCCAGCAGGGAATCAAAGAACTCAAGATCAGTATCACCAATACGGTAGATACCGCTACTGCCTTTGTGATTGGATGTGGCGGGAGCCAGGAGTTCAGTGAGGAGGGAGTTCAGTGAGATATTTATTTACCAGCGGACAGTCAAAGCAGTTGGATGATCATGCTATAAACATCATAGGGTTTCCGGGGCTTGTTCTGATGGAAAAGGCGGCCATGACTCTTGTTTCCGTTCTGATGGAACGAGAGAGTAGAGATAGCGGAATACTGATTGTATGTGGAACCGGAAACAACGGAGGGGATGGACTGGCAGCGGCACGTATGCTGCATCAGCATGGGTTTCAGACTGCGGTGGTGCTTGTGGGAGATCCGGATAAAATGACTCCAGATGCCAGAAAACAGTTGGCGCTGGCGGCAGCTTGTGACGTGCCGGTTCAGTCAGAGGAAGCTGTGGACTCTCCGATTTATTCGGTTCTTGTAGACAGTTTGTTCGGAGTGGGATTGAGCCGGGATATCGGCGGGGTGTATGAAAAGGTGATACAGGATATAAATGCTTCCGGCAAAAAAATATATGCGGTTGATATTCCTTCCGGTATCAACGGAGATGACGGAAGGGTTATGAATGTGGCCGTAAAGGCGGATGTCACAGTGACTTTTGGTGTAAATAAGCTGGGGCTGGTATTGTATCCGGGCTGTCAATATGCCGGAGAGGTAATCATCGGAGATATCGGGTATCCTAGGGCCAGTTATGAAGCAGTAGAAAAACCAGTTTTTTATTTCGAGCCGGAAGATCTTCCGGCCATTTTGCCAGAGAGAGCTCCTGATGGGCACAAGGGAAGTTTCGGCCATGTGGCCGTCATTGGTGGAAGTAGCAAAATGAGCGGGGCTGCTCTTCTCAGCGCGAAAGCTGCCTATGCATCTGGGGCCGGACTGGTCATGATCTGTTCCGCCAGATCAAATCGGGATCTTCTTCTGGCAGGTTGTTCGGAAGCACTGTTTGAGGCCTATGAGGGGGACGACGGAGAATTGGATCTTATGGCGCTGGAACGAGTTCTTTCTTTTGCCGACGCCGTGGTGCTCGGTCCGGGGCTTGGGAGAGAGGAAAAGGCAAAAAAGATCACTGACTATGTGTTAAAAAATTGTGATAAGCCAATGATCCTGGACGGTGACGCTCTGGTGCTGTGTTCCAGGGATGAGCTAAAGGGAAAAAATTCGATTATACTAACTCCTCATCCTAAGGAATTTTCTGTTCTATCCCATCAGGATATATCTTTTATCAAAGAACATTTAGGGGAGGCTGTTCGTGAGTTTGCGGCAAAAACGGGCTGTATCTTAGTGGGAAAGGACGCCAGGACCATTGTGGGTGATGGTATCAGGCAATATGTAAACGTCTCTGGTAATTCAGGGATGGGAACCGGAGGAAGCGGAGATGTGTTGACAGGAATTATTGCGGGATTTGCTGTCCAGGGAAAGCCGCTGTTTGATGCGGCTGCCGCCGGGGTATATGTACACGGGTTGGCAGGAGACTATTATTCGGAGACTTATAGCCCCTATTCCCTGACAGCCTCTGCTTTGGTTGACAGTTTAAAAGAGATTCTATAATAATAGAAGGTAGAAAGGTTTTTATCATGAAACTTGAAAAAGAGAAGAAACGATATGACAGAACCTATGCGCAGATCGATCTGGGGGCGATCCGCCACAATATAGCTGTGGAGAGAAAACGGGTTAGCGAAGGTGTGAAGATCATGGCTGTCATCAAAGCAAATGCCTATGGCCATGGGGATATCGCAGTGGCAGAGGCGTTAGATGACCTGGTGGATGCCTATGGGGTAGCCATTCCAGAAGAGGCGCTCAAACTCCGGGTAAATGGTGTAAAAAAGATGCTTTTGATCCTTGGGTATACTGGAAAGGACTGGTTTGAAGATATTATTCACGAGGATATTTCTCAGACTGTCTACAGCTATTCCATGGCAAAACAAATGAGCGATACCGCAGTAAAAATAGGGAAAACAGCGAAGATCCATATTAAAATCGATACAGGAATGAGCCGGATCGGATTTAAGCCAGTCAAAGATAATATTGATGTCATTCGGGCGATCAGTGAATTGCCTGGCATCGCGATTGAAGGGGCATTTACCCATTTTGCCCGTGCCGATGAGGAGACTTCGGAGGCAGCAAGAGAGCCCTTTGAAAAATATATGATCTTTATACGGGAACTGGAAAACCGAGGGGTTCATATTCCGATCAAGCATGCAGCCAACAGTGCTTCCATCATTCAATTTCCAGAATCTCAGTTGGATATGGTACGTTCCGGGATCACTACCTATGGACTGTATCCTTCGGAGAAGGTGCCTAGAGATATTTTGCATTTCATCCCAGCCCTTCAATGGAAATCCCAGGTATCCTTTGTGAAACGCATTCATCCTGGAACCAGTGTTGGTTATGGGGGAACTTTCACTGCCAGCCGGGAGACCATGGTGGCTACGATTCCGGTGGGGTATGCCGATGGCGTAAAACGAGATCTGTCCGGGAAGGGACAAGTGCTGATACGGGGACAATATGCGCCGATCATAGGAAAGATCTGTATGGATCAGTTTATGGTGGATGTTACGGAGATAGATGGTGTATCCGAGGGAGATATCGTGACCTTGATCGGAACAGACGGGAATCATGGAATATCCGTGGAAGAAGTGGCAGCGTTGTCACATTCTTTTAATTATGAATATGTGTGTGGAATTTCAGCACGGGTTCCAAGAAAATATATAAATTAATTGAGTACGATTCGTATAAACTTCCGTATATTGGTAATAATAGGCTACATAAGTAAAATATATCAATGTTAGGGAGTAATACCGATGGTAGTAAAAAGAGGCGATATTTATTATGCAGATTTAAGACCGGTTGTAGGCTCCGAACAGGGTGGCGTGCGACCGGTCTTGATCATACAGAATGATATGGGAAACCGATATAGTCCGACAGTAATCTGTGCGGCAATCACTTCCAAAATGAATAAGGCAAAACTGCCGACGCACATTGCTTTGGATTCAGAAAGCTACGGGATTGTAAAGGATTCGGTCATTCTGTTGGAACAAATTCGTACGATTGATAAATCCAGATTAAAAGAGAAGGTATGCCATCTGGATGAGACTGTATTAAAGACAATCAACCGGGCGCTGGAGATCAGTCTTGCACTTGATACATATGATGATTGATCAACAGGAGCAGGGAGTTCTTTGCCAACGGTGAGAAACACGCTTTGCCAGTTTCTCTCGTTCGCGGGCGGCGCCATGGCTTGTGCCTTTCGCGCAAACAAAAAACACCTCTGGGAGGAGGTGTTTTCTGTGGTACCCCGAGGGTACCTAAGCGTATAATAGGGTGGGAGTAGAAAGTTTATACTTTCCGATTATTATACTACAAATAAAGTGTGTCATTTTTGTGTCAAAATACAATTTATTACATAAAATTCTGAAAAATGTTATTGCATTGTAATCCTTGTTATTGTTATACTAGTACTATGAATTGAAATTTTGGAGGCGTACAAATGAAAATAGGACTAGTACGACATTTTAAAGTGGACTGTCCCCATAAGATGATGATGACATCTGAGGAATTTAGGGAGTGGTCTGAAAAATATGAGCATGCGAGAATTTTAAAAAAGAAAGTAAATATGTCCGGCATCAACTGGGATGTCTGCTACTGTAGCGATCTGGAACGTGCCGTAGAAACTGCCAAAGAAGTCTACAGTGGAAACATTTATATAGACAAGCTTCTTCGGGAGGTGGACAATGCGCCATTTATTCATACGGAACAATTTAGGCTTCCCTTCCCAGTCTGGCATTTTTGCGGAAGGCTCGCCTGGTTTTTTAAATCTAAAAGCCAGCCGGAGGACATTAAGGGGACCAGAAGGAGAGTCCGCCGTTTTTTCCGTCAGATTGACTGGTCAAAAGACAATGTGCTGATCGTATCCCACGGATTTCTTATTTTTAATTTTATCTATGAACTATTTCGCCTGGGGTTCATGGGAAAGGAAGTCAGGCGTGTGAAAAATGGCATTTTATATTTGTATGAGATACCAGATTATAAGCGTCCCTTCCAGTATAAGAAACCATCAAAAAAATCAGCAGACCGGGAGGATAAGAAGTGAAGATCCGGATTCTATGTGTCGGAAAGATAAAAGAAAAGTTTATGCGGGAGGCTCTTGGTGAGTACAGCAAGAGACTGTCCCGTTACATAAAATTGGAGATCGCCGAGGTTGCCGATGAAAAGACGCCCGATAATGCCTCAGAAAGAGAGGAGCTCCAGATCCGAGATAAAGAGGGGGAACGTCTGTTAAAGTTGATCCGGCAGGAGGATTATGTGATCGCTCTGGCTATCGACGGAAAAATGTACGATTCCGTGACATTTTCTCAAAAACTTGACCGCTTTGGCATGCTGGGAAGGGGAAGCGTGGTATTTGTGATCGGCGGCTCCCTCGGTCTGGGTGAGCAGGTATTGGAACGCGCGGACGAGGCCATCAGTTTTTCCAAGATGACTTTTCCCCATCAGTTGATGCGGGTGATCCTTTTGGAACAGATTTATCGTGGTTACCGGATATTGAGAAATGAGCCGTATCATAAGTAAGGGAGGCTTTAAGTCTATATAAAAAGCTCCATGCAGGGAGCCGGTATGTGCAAGGAGAAGAAACTGGAAGGCAAAATGAAGATAAGTTAGAGGTGAATGTTGTGAAACAAATTCCAGATTTTGATACAGAGTTAGACCAATCCATTAGTTTTGTTTTTGAGAGTGAAATTACAAAGAAGGCCCTGGTTAGACCACCTTTTGATAATTTCGCAAATATATTGTTGGAAATTATACATAGTATAGATCGTCTGGCGGATAATTGCCATATGGCGGAATTTACTAATCATGCTATGCCACATATATGCAGTATTATAAAACGTGCGTCAGAATGGGCAGAAAGCGATGGATGGATAAAAAGAATCAGTAGTCAGGAAGCAGCATACTTACTGTTAGCACTGCTCATTCATGACATAGGGATGTTATCACAAGATGCAAAATATATACCCGCAAAAGAACGTTCAAAATATATAAAGGGTTCTTCTGATATAGCTAATTGGGTAAGACGGACCCATGTTATTCGTATTGATGGGTTAGTGAAATACATATTAAATGAGTATATAAAAAAAGACGTGGAATTAGAAATCCACTTAAATGTAATTATTGGAATGGCAAGCTCTCATGACAAATGGCCATGGCAGCAGGGATTTGTTTCTTGCCAGCATGAGATTCGAAAACTTAATCTTACTGAAAATAGAATTGCAGCTTTGAATGCGATCATAGCGGTTTGTGACTTGCTGGACGAGGATGCTAATCGTTGTGATACGATTGTACTAATTAAACATCATCATGGCACGGTAGAAAATATGGCTCATTGGATTCGCCATGCATTAACAAAAGAAGTTATTGGTGTTGAAAAACAAGAAGTGACGGTAGTTTTTCGGACTTTTAGATCGGAAATTCCAGACAATGAAATGATTTATCGTGCACTTAGAAATCATTACCGTTTGGTTAAATTATATAATGGAAAACTTGTGGAATTAGGTGCTCAAATTATTCATATTAATTTTCAGCCGAATGATGGATTGCCTATATACAAAGATATGATATCTGATGAATTGGAAATATATAAACAAATTCCTGAATTGAGGAATGATTTAGTACCTCAGCTGATGTCTACGTTTATGAAAGAAGCACTTAATAAAGATGATGGTGACCAGCAGCTTCGCCAAAGACTGGATGCTATTGGGCTTGAATGTATAAATTTATCATCCATTTTATATTTTATGGAACCTTGTGCACTTTTACACCCGGAAGAACGGGTGATTTTTGGAAAAGATGAGATATCGCTTAAGCTGAATTATATGAAAAATATGGCGGAAGATGCTTACGTAAATGGGAGAATTGGTAAGCTTCGCCATATTTGTGCATTGGCATTAAATGAAGTTAAAAAAGAGGTAAAAGAGGTTGTTTTACTGGAACACATATATTGGATTTTTGCATATATGCTTGTGTATCAAAAAGGGGATCTTGATTATTCGAGTGCCAGAATAGATTATCCAAATTCTTTTGATTTTGATTATAATGATAGAGTATCAAATAAAATACAAAGAGATTGTACATATAGTAAATTGTTGGATGTACTATTTTGCTTTTTAATGCTGAGAATCTCAGAGGAATATATTTTAAATTATGAGAAGTTTTTATGTGAGACGGACTATAGTTTGCTTAAGGAAGATATGGCAACAGAGCTTTTGTGTTGTACAATCATTGGTTTGTTTTGGTTTTGGGATGGAGAGGGAGACTCTTGGAGAAGAGTGTCTCATTATATGAGGGAACATATTAGAATAGATGCCTTATCGAAGAAAATGTTAGATTTAGAAAGACAGCTTAGTTTTCAATATGATATTTTGTATAGGAATCATTGCGTGACAGATGAAATTTTGAACCAGGCTGATATACCAAGTCTTGCAAAGGCATGGACATATTTTTATCGTGCAGATTGGAAGATGGTAGCACAAATAATTCCAGAATTGATTCGGGATGGAGAGTTAAATAAGGACCAATTTAGTGCCATACAGGGGTTTCAAAATATGACAAGACCAGTGATTCAATGGAACGATATTGAAATAAAAGGGATTGATACGAAATTTGAATATGCAGGAATATACCGTTATCAGCGTGCAGCAGAGGAGCCGGCATTTCCTGCATACTGGCAGGCAAGAGAAGCGAAGATAGAAAGCTTATTGGCAGAAATACGATCGAAACCTGGAAAAGCTGCTAATAAACGGATGGAGTCGCTTCGTTTGATCTCCCTACGTTGTGTAGAAGGGGTACGGATGTGGAATCTGGGAGAATATTTGGAGTCTGTGCGTAATTATACTCTTTGGTTGTACAGTAATTCAATGTATCGTGATAAATATGGAAAATACTGTGGATATCCTACTGATTTGCCAAAAGCTATTATTACTTGTATACAAGGCATGGACAATAAATGCATTGAGGAGGATGAGAGAAAGAAATTAATTGAAACAATGAAAGTGCAGTATCCACAGGGATTTTCAGAAGTTATTCAATTTATTATAAATAATGAATGTAAATGTACATGGAGGTATGCGATTGAGTGGATTGAGAGTATGATAAAAGAGTTGCATGAGGAAGAACTTTCAATAGTATTACGTTGGCTGCCTGTTTATGATAATTATATTCAAACATGTAACGAATATATTAATCTTGGTGAGTTTGATTTTATCTCAGATGTTGCTGAACGATTGACGGATGAGGATTGGCAGATTGTTATGCCAATTATTCAGCGGGTGTATAACAACCCTCATATGTATCGCTCAAATGAAAAGTTGGGGAAGCGGGCTTTATGTTATATGCCGTTGGAGGATTGCAAAAAAATGCTCAAAACGATTTCGCAGTGGGATGAAGAGGGCGAAATGAATGTGAAAAGTGAGATTGTTCATGAACTCTGTATTAGTTTACATTTAGAAAGAAAAGACGAAATAAAAGATGCGCTCCATCGTTTTATTGATGCGTGCAAGGATATAGCGCCGTGCGAAATCTATGATGAATTGAAGGAACTGATTGAAATTAAATCTCTTTCAGAACGTAAAGAACCAGATATGGGAAGTATTCAAGTGTGCCTGGATGAAACACTGAGAAAATTAGATGATGAAAAAATTCTATCAGGGTATGATTCCAGAGTTATGAAAGAGATTCGGCATAAATGTACAAATCAGAATTGGAGGCTGGCAGAAGAAAATGACGTATTGGTTTTAATTTCACAAATCCAGGATTTTTTGCAAAAGCATAGGGAAGATATCTCAGCACATTATTTTTATGACTTTTGTAGTTTGTTCTGTAGTATTAGCAGGATGGGGACACCAGCGGAAAAAAGTAAAATAACAACTTTTTTTATTGAACATTATATTAAGGCTCCTTTAAAACAGGTGGATGAAAAAGAAGGATTTGCGGACGAACCATTAAATGCTTTTCATCTTGATTTAGGTGGTTCCAGCCGGCTGAACAGGGGAATTGGGGAAATATTATTAAATGGAATCACCCAGATTCCAAAGACAGAGTATGCTGTTTGTATGTATTGGATTCATAAACGATTAGTAGAGGACCGTGGTTTTTTATATTTTGCGGCTGTTATGCTATGTTCTTATGTGTATTTTGAAGAAGGAGCGGAACTATAAATGCTCGCATTGGCAAATCTTATGTATATTCGGGGATATCTCGATGAGGAAGGGCGATTTTTGGATACAAGGCGAGAAAGTGTATGCAAGGCTATAGAAAATTTAAAGGAAGTTACAGAATGGTTTGGAAATACAACATTTGATGCACTGGCTGAGAAAGATGAACCATATAGGAAGTTGTTCTTAAATGTAGTAGAGGGATGGAAATGAGAGTCTGGAAGCCCTTATGCCTTTCTGGAAAAAGCAACTGGTATCCTCATTGGTATAATTATGGATAACATCTGATGAAGGAAGAACCCTTTTTCTGTTATCTGATTTATAGAAACTTATTAACCAGGTAGTCTTGAGTGGCTACATCATTACTAGGAGGTTATATTATGGAAGTTATTATTTATATTATTTGCCTAGGGATATTATTATTTTTCCTTTTTAGATTTATTTATTATTTTCATCTGAAATCTGATTTTAAAAGACAATATAAAGTTGATTATTTTCCTAAAAGAGTTAAAATACATAAAAATAGATCAAAGAATACGGAAAATTATTATACTTTAAATTTTCCTTGTTGGACTTACGCGAATAAGGATGGATCAAAAGATAAGCGTCGAAGTAATAATGAGATAAATTATCCAGGATGTGACTTATACGTAGATCAGTTTCATATTGTAATAAAGAATCCTTTGTTGATGGTGGAATTTGTAAATATTTTAAGAAAGCATAATGCAAATATAGAAAAAAATAGATACGAAGAAAACAAAGAAAAGAGGATATTAAGTGAGAAAAAAAGAGATAAAGAAATGGAGGATTTGAATGATGTAATTGGTAGATTTAAAGATAATCCTTATGAGTTTGAAAAATATTGTGCAAAATTATATCAATTAATGGGGGTTGATGCAAAGAATACTCCAAGTTCAAATGATGGTGGATATGATATAATTTTGCATTATAAAAATGGAGAAGAGGGGCTTGTAGAATGTAAATGCTACAACAAAAGTAAAGTTGGAAGACCTCTACTTCAAAAACTTGTAGGAGCAAATCAACTTGTTGGGGCTGAACATTTAATTTTTATAACAACAAGTGGTTACTCTGAGTCAGCAAGGGAATATGCAAAGGAAACGGGCATTGAGCTTATCGATGGTGTTCAGCTAATGAACATGATATATTGTTATACAAGACTAGAAAAAATAGGGACTACTGTGTGTAGAGATGAATGGTCGTTGTGTATGGAAGATGTGAAACAATATATGTCTGAAGATATATAACATATGTACTGGGCGATTTTGATTCGTAATGGTGTTTTATTGGACGAGTTATTCTAATTATAACAAAATAAGACAAATCATAAAAACTTATAAAAGGAGACTTACATGGAACAAATACTTGAATTTCTTAAGGGTAAACTTCCGGCGGCGGCTGATTTTGGCATTCATATTGTCATTTCTCTGGTCGCCTGGTTTATAGGGAAACGGATCATAAAAGCCGTTTTGAACTTTCTGAAAAAATCTTTTGAGCGAAGCAGGATGGAGGATGGAGTTGCCGCTTTTCTTCTTTCTATTATTAAGTTTGCACTTTATTTTGTACTGCTGATCCTGATCTGTCAGTTTTTGGGGTTGGAGACCAGTTCGGTGATCGCTCTGCTGGGCTCCGCGGGACTTGCTGTGGGGCTGGCGCTGCAGGGAAGCCTGGCGAACTTCGCTGGGGGAGTGCTGATTCTTGTTATGAAACCCTTTATGGTGGGAGATTATATTATCGTAGGAGGGATGGAAGGTACGGTGCTCAGCATTGATATTATTTATACCAAGCTGCAGATGGTAGACAATAAAACGGTTATTATGCCCAATGGAAAGCTGGCGGATTCAGATATTATCAATGTCACCAGGCAGGACAAGCGTCGTATTGATATTGAGGTGGGTGTAGATTATTCCGAAAATATCCAGAAGGTGAAACATGTTCTTGATATTATTATTCAAAATCAGTCGGAAATTCTTCGGGATGAACCTGTGGATATCGTGGTAGGAAAGTTGGGGAGCAGTTCGGTGGATATGGTTATTCATGTTTGGGTGAAAAAAGAAGACTACTGGAATGTTCGCTGGGAGCTGTTGGAGAAGATCAAGGAAACTTTTGATCAGGAAGGAATTGTGATTCCCTTTAACCAGTTGGATGTGACATTGAAAAAAAGGTGCGACTGAGAAGCGCGCACCTCTAAAGAATTGCCTGCGGCCATTCTTTTGCTCCGCAAATTGATAAATTTTCTGTTAGAAAAAAGGGTGCGACTGAGAAGCGCGCACCTCTAAAGAATTGCCTGCGGCCATTCTTTTGCTCCGCAAATTGATAAATTTTCTGTCAGATAAAAAAGGTGCGACTGAGAAGCGCGCACCTTTTAAGAATTTTCCTATCAGATAAAAAATCCGTGAACCAGTGAATTATTTCACACACTGTCCAAATTTTTGTTTTACCTGATCTAATTTCGTAGAATCCGCTGCGGGAGTTGGGTAATACCCTCTTGAATGCATTTCATCAAATACATTTTTCTGGATCTCATGTTCTTCTTCAAGACATTTCAGGATCGCATTTCTGACACGGTCATGGACACACTCGTTGGCAAAGGTGTTATAATGGTCAGTTGCTGTTTTTTCAGATGCAAGAGCATCGGCAAGAATTTCTTTTTCACTATACTGCATAATCATTCTCCTTTTTACGATTAGTTTAACTGGGAATAAATTGAGTTAAAATGTTTCTGGTGACGCTCTGAGATATTCAGCAGCTTGTTCTTGATTTCCTGATCCTGGCACTGATCGGAAAGATTCTTAAATTTCTTGATCAGAAGATCTTCTTCGCTGAGAATATCCTGAACTGCGGATAATTCTTTCTCTGATAAATTAGTCATATCATGATACCTCCATTTGATTTTTTATTATTGTGCCCTAAAAGATGAAAATAATACAGAAAACCAACTTGCAAAAACGAGAAAATTGGTGCATACTAGAAGGGAGTTTAATTAGTGAATATTTATAATGTGAAAAGAACTTGTTACAGAAATGGAGGACACTATGAGAGGACCAACAGCACCAAAGGACCCAACGAAGAAAAGAGCTTGCTTATATATCATGCTGGATAAAAATATTGCCGGGATGCCGGGGCAAAATGGTTTATGCCGGGATACAAACTTTATGGAAGGACGTCTTGTAGAGCAGGTAAAAGGGCTCTGTGGAGAAGTGGATCCGGAAATTCTAAAATTATTGGAGAATCTTCAGGGATTTAGAACTCTGGTACATAGCATCGGTGTCAGCATAACAGCGGTCGATGACGATGCGAAAGATCAATCTATTAAATTCACCATGCAGTGTTACGGGAAAACGGATAAATATGCTACGGGAACGAATGTTGAATTTTCCTGTCCCTGCAACGGAGAAGAGGTTGTGGTAACGGTAGATGAGACCGGTATCAATAAAGAAGACGATATTATTGGTGCGTTTCATTTTGATTTTCCTCAGGGATGTGACGCTGCTACGGTCACTCTCAAATTTTATCTGAATGATGGTTTTACGGTTCCTGAGATCGAAGTGGATCCTCCCATTGACTATGATTCAGAGAGATATGAGAAAATGATTGAGCGCTCCCTACTTTCCCTTGGAAATACACTGCGACTCAAACGGGCGATTGAAAAGGCAAAACGTGGTGAAGAAGTGACCATTGCCTACATCGGCGGTTCGATTACCCAGGGAGCAGGGGCAAAACCCATCGATAAAAAATGCTATGCCTATCTTTCCTATTGCGGTTTTTGTGATCTTTTTACAGAAGATGGTGGAAAACATGTCAAGTATATCAAAGCCGGAGTCGGAGGGACTCCTTCTGAGCTGGGAATGATCCGGTACGAGAAGGAAGTGACAGATTTTGGGAAATGCAAGCCGGATATTGTGATTGTTGAATTCGCGGTAAATGATGAAGGGGATGAGACCGAAGGCGTGTGTTTTGAGAGTCTTGTGCGAAAGATCGCCAAGGCAGATCATGAGCCAGCGGTGATTCTGAATTTTGCCGTATTTATGAATGACTGGAATCTGGAAGACAGGCTGGTTCCGGTGGGAGCCAATTATGATCTTCCGATGGCAAGTGTCAGGGCGGCAGTAGTTCCCCAGTATAAGAAGGATACGGTGATCTCCAAACGCCAGTACTTTTATGATATTTATCATCCGACAAACGATGGACACCGGGTGATGGCAGACTGCCTACTTCACCTGTTCCGTAAGGCGGATGAGGCAGAATGTCCAGCGGAAGACAGTGATTTTTCAAAACCGCCGGTAAAGGGATGTGAGTTTGAAGATATTTTCCTAATGGATGCTACGAATATTGATAAATATGCGAAGGATGTTGTAAATCAAGGATTTGATGTGAAGGACCAAGAAATTCAGTTTGTGGAGCGGAATATGGATTTGACAGCCAGTCCAGTACTTGAGAATGGATGGGCGAAGACAGACGGCACAAAGGATGCCGAGTTTGCCATGACGGTGAATTGCCGCAATATCATTTTGGTTTCTAAGGATTCCGGAAGTCCTGTCTTTGGAAAGGCGGATGTCTATGTGGATGACATGCTGGTACTGACGCCAGATCCACTGGTGAATGGCTGGAATCATACCAATCCACAGATCATTCTCAATGACGGGAAGAGTGGAGAACACCGGGTGAGGATTGTGATGCATCCAGGTGACGAAGAGAAAAGATTTACCATCCTGGGCTTTGGTATAACTTTATGACATCAAGTCAAAGGAGACAGAAAAAATGGCTTTGATCTATATCGTTGAAGATGATACAAATATACAGGAGATTGAGAGCTTTGCTCTAAAGAACAGCGGATATAACGTAGAGGGTTTTGAAAACGCCAGGGGTTTTTTTCAAAAACTGGCGGAGCGGGTTCCCGATCTGATTCTTCTGGATGTTATGCTGCCGGATATGGACGGTCTTTCGATTCTAAAAAAGTTGAGAAACATCCCTGATTATCAGAAGATTCCTGTAATCTTTGTATCTGCGAAAACCTCGGAACTGGATAAGGTGAAGGGGCTGGATCTGGGGGCAGATGATTACCTTGCCAAACCTTTTGGGGTGATGGAACTGATCTCCAGGGTAAAGGCGCTGCTTCGCAGAAGCCGGGATATGGAACAGGAGAAATCCCTTGCCATTGGAAATATTTACATTGACGGAGAGAAACACTGCGTTTTTGTAAAGAATGAACCCTGTGAGCTGACTTATAAAGAGTACAAGCTTCTGAAACTGTTGATCCAAAATGCCAGTATCGTTCTGACCAGAGACCGCATTATGGAGCGGATCTGGGGCGCTAACTATGAGGGAGAGTCTCGGACTTTGGACATGCATATCAAAACTCTCCGCAAAAAGCTGGGGGAAGAGGGCAGGCGCATTAAAACCATACGGAATGTGGGGTATATGCTGGAATGAAAGCAAGGCTGAACCGGACTTTTTTGTTGATTGCAGGACTGACGATTCTTTTGACGATCACCTTTTCTACACTGATCTTTTATCAACTGCTAGTCAATGAGGTGGTGGATAATCTAGTCAGCAGCGCCAGATTGTTAGAGAGCACAGATTCATTTCGGGATAAGGAGCATATTTCTTATCATAAGGAAATCGCCAACCTCAGAGTGACCCTGATCGGCGAAGACGGGGACGTTTATTTTGACAGCAATGCGGATATCGGGATCATGGACAACCACCGGGAACGCCCGGAGGTGGAGCAGGCCTTTGAGAAGGGGGAAAGCCATTCGGTGAGGCATTCTGTCACCATGAAAAAAGATACCTTTTATTATGCACTGAAATTGTCCAATGGATGTGTACTCCGCGTGGCGAAGGAATCGGACAGCCTTTACAGCATATTTCTGGGGATTGTTCCGGAGATTATAGGGATCGTTATATTTATTCTGATCATTAGCTATATTTTTACCCAATTCTTTGCTAAGAGCATCATAAAGCCCATCGAGCAGATGGCAGACGATATGGATTCGGTAAATATTACTGGAGGCTACAAGGAGCTGGTGCCTTTTATCCAGAAGATCAAAGACCAGCATGCCGATATCTTGCGAAGCGCCAGTATGCGGCAGGCGTTTACGGCGAATGTGTCTCACGAGCTGAAGACTCCTCTTACTGCGATCTCTGGATATGCGGAGCTGATCGAAAACGGTATGGCAGAAAAAGAGGATGTAACTCGTTTTGCCGGAGAGATACACCGGAATTCCAAGCGTCTTCTGACGCTGATCAACGACACGATCCGCCTGGCTGAATTGGATGCCATGGAAAAAACCATTGAATTTGAGGATTTAGATCTCTATGAGATCGCTGAAAACTGCGTCAATATGCTTCAGATCAGCGCTGAAAAACACCAGGTTCAGATATCGTTATCGGGAGAACACTGTATCCTCTATGCCAATAAAAATATGATGGAGGAGCTGGTTTATAACCTCTGTGACAATGCCATCCGATATAATAATACCGGAGGGAGTGTTCGTGTCCAGGTGATGGAACAGCAGGGCCAGGTTGAACTTTTTGTCCGGGATACGGGGATCGGCATTCCAGAAAAAAGCCAAAAACGGGTATTTGAACGCTTTTATCGGGTGGATAAGAGCCGGTCCAAACAGACGGGCGGAACAGGGCTTGGCCTCGCTATCGTCAAGCATATTATAGCCCAGCACAACGCCCAGATTACTTTGACCAGCGAAGTGGGAAAAGGCACAGAAGTGAAAGTGATATTTTTAAAAAATACTTTACAAGAGGAATAAATGATATTATAATCTTAGTTAGTGTCGTTTTATGTTAAAACGACACTATTATATTGCATAAGAAAGAGGGAAAAAACAGTGAACGGATTAACTGAATTTCGTTGGCATGGCCGCGGCGGCCAGGGTGCCAAGACAGCGGCGCTTTTACTGGCAGATGTAGCGTTTAAAACCGGCAAACATGTGCAGGGATTTCCGGAATATGGTCCAGAACGAATGGGCGCACCGATTACTGCTTATGACAGGATCAGTGACAGGCAGATCCGGGTACATTCTAATATTTACGAACCGGATTATGTGGTGGTTGTAGATGAGACTTTGCTGAACTCTGTTAATGTCACAAAAGGATTAAAAAAGGATGGAGCGATCCTTGTCAATACGTCCCGCTCCAGCGAAGAAATCTATACATACCTACACGGATACCAGGGCAGAGTGTATACCATTGATGCGAGAAAAGTGTGCATGAAGACGCTGGGAAAATATTTTCCCAATACACCGATGCTTGCAGCTATTGTAAAGATATCCCAAATTATGGAAGAAGATCAGTTTATTAAAGAAATGGAAGCTTCCCTTAGTCATAAATTTGCCAAAAAACCGGAGATGCTAGAGGGAAATATGAAGGCACTCCGCATGGCGTTACAGGAGGTGCACTGATATGTTAAGAGCAAAAGAAATCAATGAAAAAACTCCATGGCAGGACCTGACGCCGGGGCTGCAGATCTATGAGCCAGCAACATCCAAACGGTTTGAAACCGGTGAGTGGAGAGTCAATACCCCGGTATTTGATAAAGAAAAATGTAAGCAGTGTCTGCTCTGTGTTCCCTATTGCCCGGACAGCGCCATTCCAGTAAGAAACAGTAAAAGAGAAGCCTTTGATCTGCTTCACTGCAAGGGCTGCGGCATCTGTGTAAAAGCATGTCCCTTCGGAGCGATCACAATGAAGGAGGGAAAATAACATGGCAGAATTAGAAAGAATGTCAGGCAATGAGGCAGTTGCCCATGCCATCAAACAGGTGGAGCCAGATGTCATGCCGGCATTTCCGATCACACCTTCTACAGAACTTCCACAATTTGTATCTAATTTTATCGCAAATGGTGAGATCAATACCGAATTTATTCCTGTGGAGAGCGAACACAGCTCCATGAGCGCGGCCATCGGTGCGTCAGCCGCCGGCGCCAGGGCACTGACTGCTACCTCTTCCTGTGGACTGGCCCTGATGTGGGAAGTATTGTATGTGGCGGCGTCAAACCGTCTTCCGATCTGCATGGCAGTGGTAAATCGCGCTCTGTCGGGACCACTGAATATCAACAGTGAACACTCTGACAGTATGGGAGCCAGAGATTCCGGCTGGCTTCAGATCTATGCGGAAAATAACCAGGAAGCTTATGACAATTTCATTCAGGCATATCGGATCGCAGAACATAAGGATGTGATGCTTCCCATCATGATCTGCCAGGATGGATTTATCACCAGCCACGCGGTAGAAAACATCACTCTGGAAGATACCGGACTGGTGAAAAAATTTGTGGGAGAATATGATCCAGAACACTATCTGCTGAACCCGGAAGAGGTTATGGCAGTGGGACCCTATGCGGTATCAAATTATTGCATGGAAGCGAAAAAGGCACAGGCGGAGGCGATGATCCGCGCCAAACAGGTAATCCTAGATGTAGCGAAAGAATTTGGCGAACTCACCGGAAGAAAATACGGCCTTTTTGAAGAATATAAATTAAGAGATGCAGAATACGCCATCGTTGCCATTGGCTCTGCCTGCGGTACCATTAAGGATACGGTGGACAGGCTGAGAAAGAAGGGCCAAAAAGTGGGACTTCTCAAAGTCCGTGTATTCCGTCCCTTCCCTGGTAAGGAAATGGCAAAAGCATTGAAAAAATGCAAAGCGGTGGCGATCTTAGACCGCTGTGAGAGCTACAGCGCCAATGGCGGTCCTCTGGGATCGGAGCTGGAAGCTGCCTTTTACCGGAATAAAAATGTTTCAGAGGTTATCAACTATGTATACGGTCTCTCCGGCAGGGATCTGACGGTAGAACAGGTAGAGAACGTATATAACGAATTGGCAGAAGCGGCAGAACACGGTGCGAAGAATGAGAAATACCGTTATATCGGTCTGCGTGACAAGGAGGTATAACATCATGGAACAACAATTTGATTTTAAGGAAATACAGGGCAGGGAAGAGCGCCTGGCGCCGGGACACCGTATGTGTGCCGGCTGTGGGGGAACCATTGCGGTAAGAAATGTACTGAAAGCGCTTCGTCCCGGAGATAAAGCGGTGGTGGGAAACGCCACAGGGTGTCTGGAAGTTTCTTCCTTTATGTATCCCTATACATCATATCAGGACAGTTATATTCACAATGCCTTTGAAAACGCAGGCGCTACGTTGAGCGGAGTAGAAGCTGCCTACCGATATATGAAAAAGACCGGCAAGCTGGAAGAGAATTATAAATTCATTACCTTTGGAGGCGACGGCGGCACCTATGACATCGGGTTTCAATCCCTGTCCGGTGCCATGGAGAGAGGGCATGACATGGTCTATGTCTGCTATGACAACGGAGCCTATATGAACACTGGCATCCAGCGCTCATCCGCTACCCCGATGTTTGCTGACACGACGACGACGCCAGCGGGTAAAGTATCCAAAGGAAAGCCCCAGGGCCGGAAGGACTTGGCAGCCATTATGGCGGCCCACAACATTCCCTATGTGGGACAGACTACCTTTATCGGAAACATGAAAGATCTTTATCTAAAATCTGAAAAGGCGATCTATACCGAAGGTCCAGCATTTTTGAATATTATGGCGCCCTGTCCTCGTGGCTGGCGCTATGATGCACCAGATATCATCGACGTGTGCAAATCTGCGGTAGAGACTTGCTATTGGCCGCTGTTTGAGGTAGTGAACGGAAAATGGATTTTAAATTATAAGCCGAAAAACAAGTTGCCAATTGAAGATTTTCTAAAACGGCAGGGAAGGTTTAAACACCTTTTTAAACCGGGGAATGAGCAGCTCATCGAAGCCTTCCAGCAGGAAGTGGACAGGAGATGGGAAGAGCTGCTGGAGAAATGTAGCTAAAATAGCAAGCAGAGTCATGAAATTGTTGTACCGCCTGTAGCGGCAGGTATAATTAAGATAAAAGCCAGGCATGAATTTACATATTGCCTGGCTTTTTAATTCTTTCTAATTTTTATGTTTGTCTATCTCAGCGGTTGGATCGTCTCCAGATATTCATTTTCTCTGCCTCTTTGATCAGATCATCACGGAACTGAGGATGGGCTACGGAGATCAGTGCCTCCGCTTTCTGCCAGGTAGAGAGACCTTTCAAGTTCACCTTTCCGTACTCTGTTACAAACCAGTGGGTATTGGCTCTTGTATCGGTTACGATAGAACCGTTGGCAAGGGTGGGGCGTATCCTCGAAACCAATTCACCCTGTTTGTTCTTAAAAGTGGAAGAGCAGCAGATAAAGCTTTTTCCTCCCTTAGATAGATAGGCGCCAAGGACAAAATCCAGTTGTCCGCCGGCCCCGCTGATATTTTTCGTTCCGGCACTCTCGGCATTGACCTGTCCGTATAGATCGATATCTACGGCGTTGTTAATGGAGATAAAGTTGTCCAGTGCGCTGATGGAGCGTATATCATTGGTATAATCCACCGGTGAGCTCATGCACTCTGGATTGTCATCGAGAAAATCGTAGAGTTTTTTCGTGCCTGCTGCAAAGGCGTAGGTCTGGCGGAAGCGGTCGATATTTTTTCTGGCTCCGGTGATTTTCCCAGCTCTGGAAATGTCCACAAAAGCATCTACATACATTTCTGTATGAACACCAAGATCTTTCAG
The DNA here is from genome assembly GCA_947644305.1 of uncultured Roseburia sp. Taxonomy (GTDB): domain Bacteria; phylum Bacillota; class Clostridia; order Lachnospirales; family Lachnospiraceae; genus Eubacterium_F. The sequence goes on along the minus strand of CANRYS010000011.1, from coordinate 27,807 downwards.
ATCGGATTCTGCGATCATCGAACCCACAGCATTGGGCATGCCGCCGATCCCCAGTTGGAGGCAGGCGCCGTCTGGAATTTCTTCCACGATCAACTTAGCTACTGCCTGGTCTACCTCTGTGGCGGCTGCGGCTCCACCCATTTCCGCGATGGCAGGATTGTCTCCCTCTACGATCATATCAACCTTTGAAATATGAATGCCTTCTTCTTTTCCTCCAAGACATCTTGGCATATTTTCGTTTACCTCTACGATGATCGTCTCGGCACGTTCACAGCAGGCTCCCAGATGGGAAGCACTTGGTCCAAAATTGAAATAGCCGTGGGAATCCATCGGCGCCACTTGAAAAATAGCCACGCGGGAAGGACAAGATAAATCCCGGTAGTACCTTGGAAGTTCCGAATAACGGATCGGTGCATAAAAGGCAAAGCCTTTTGCGGCTGCTTTTCTCTCGATCCCACTCATATGCCAGGAATTCCATGAAAAATGTTCCCATGGATTTTCAATCTTAAATATTTCCGGCTCCCACATAAGGATACCGCCACGAAACTTCACATCCGTAAGATCCTTCATTCTCTCAGCCAGCGCCCTGTCAACAGCGACAGGTGTAGTGACAGTCCATCCATAGTCTACCCAGTCACCAGATTGGATGACTTTTGCCGCCTCTTCGGCAGTCGTAAGTTTACTTTGGTAAATTGCTTCAAAATCCATCGTTCCAATATCCTCCTTATACTCATAAATAGTTACATTTCATATTTCATTTAACTTACATTCTATCATTCATAAAATCCACGGTCAAGTGAAATTTACCTGTGTCCCATGGAGTATCATAGTCTTGTACAAATTATGAGATTATTATATAATAGAAGACAATATGGAGAATATACGATCTTTGCCTATGGCCAGAGCGGGGGCTATAAGAAAATCAAAATATCTGTACGCTAATGTTTTGGCACACTGGTCAGAAGATACTAATAGAATTTGCAGTGGAGGGAAAAGAAATGGAGACGGAGTTGAAGTTAAGGGATGTCAGGAGATGGATTGCGGTTATCGTTATTGTGACATTAACTATTACATTAATGTCTGGCATGACCATAACATCGAGAGCACAGGAGAAGAGCCTTACCACTTGGCAGGTCACTGTAATGACGGAAGATGGTGGGGAAATTCAAATGGAAGTAACAGGAGACAGTCTGCAGTCAGCATTGTTATCAAAGAACTTAAAATATCCTGATATAACATGCCTAAAGGCTCTTAGCGGTACAATAACAAAAAGCGATTGGAATCATATTTTTGATAACAGCGGGAATGATTCAAGTACTGTTTCCACTGGTTTTTCCAACCTTACTAGCTTTTTGGCGGAGGAAGAGGTTATAAGTGATGGTGGACTTCCGATAATATGCAATTTCCCTAAAAGTCTGGAAACAGTGAAGCTTCCAAATGAGATCGAAAATATCGGAATGTTTGCTTTTAAGGGTTGTACCAGTCTAAAAAAAGTGTCTCTCCCTGATCAGATGATTAGCATCGGGAAAAGTGCATTTGAAGGCTGCACCAGTCTTCAGGAAGTGTCTCTTCCTAATCAGATAACTAGTATCGGAGAAAGCGCTTTTAAGGACTGTACCAGCTTGAGTGAGGCGATTCTTCCTCAAGGCATAACGGAACTTCCAATGAATATTTTCAATGGCTGCCAGAATCTACAAAAGGTAACAATCCCAGATGATGTAACAAAGATTTGGGATAATGTATTTTATGAATGCCATAGTCTGGAGGGGATCCTTCTCCCGGATGGTCTGACACAAATTGGCCCTGGGGCATTTTATAATTGTAAGAGTTTAAAGGAAATCAATCTGCCAGAAGGTATAACAAATATATCTTCTCAAACTTTTAAGTTCTGCCGCAATCTTGAAAAAGTAACAATTTCTGGAAGAGTGGTGAAAATTATGGACGAGGCATTTATGACCTGCACAAATCTAAAAGACATAATACTTCCAGACAGTGTCGAAACAATTGAAGTATTTGCGTTCAGAGGCTGCTCATCGCTTGAAAAAATAACCATTCCCTCTGGTGTGGATAAGCTGAAGTCTGGTGCATTTTTGGGATGTGGGAACCTCAAAGAGGTAACTCTTCCCAATGGAATTGTTTTAGATAATGCAGAGGGAAATACGGGGGTAGATATATATTTTAAAGTGATATTTGGAAATTGTCCGATCCAGGTTTTAAATATTATATTGAAAGAAGGGGAGGGAGCTGACGGTAATATAACTCCAGTGACATTGGGACAAAGCTCACCATTTTATCCCATTGATTCGGAGCGTGCTCTTTTCTTTTATTCGGCAGATCATACGTTGTTATCTGATAAGACAACGCCGACTTTAGATGAGGTGGCAAAGGTATATCTGGCTGTGGAAGATGGAGATACCGAAGATAACCTTTGGTATGACTGGAAAATTGGACGGGCATATCAGGTGGAAAACCGTCTGTGCCATCTTAACAGCAGTAATGATGGTTTGGTGTGGAAAAATACAGAAGGGGATTATACTGCCACATTGAGTGGAATGGAGGATGAGGGAAAGCAATATCAGCCGCCGGATACCATTCACATAACGGTGGGAGACCGGGAAGCCGTTCCCGGAACAGACTATTCATACGATCCAGATACGGGAAATCTTTTGATTTACAAAGGCTCCATCGACGGAAATATTGTGATCACCGCAGAAGGAACTTTGATTACACATGACCTCAAAGTAAAAATAATTGGAACCGGGGCAGTTACCCTGAAAACATCAGAAACTACAGTAACCACCGACGGGAATGCTTCCATAGAGATGACGGTGGACAGTGGCGAAGACGTCCTGCTTACCTTCCAGCCGGCAGAAGAGTCCGGCTCCTATACATTTACCATCGACGGAGAAGAAAAACTGGCAGAGGGAAATACCTATAGGATTCCCAGTGTTCAGAGCAGCCATACGATCCTCGTAACCTTTACGGAAAAACTGCAGCCCACTCCGGAACCAACGCCCACACCTGTTGTAACTCCCACCCCGACAGGTACTCCGGAGCCGCCAAGACCGACGGAGACACCAGTTCTGACGGAAGCACCATCCCCATCGGCGACGCCAGTCTCTACCGAGACACCAGCGCCTTCCATTGTCCCAGAGCCGACCCCGACCCCCGCACCAACACCGGAGTCTTCCCAGGCGCCCTTTCCGAACAAAGACCTTTCTACCATCACGGACGGACTGGGCGTCTCCCCGGATACGGCAATGAAGATCCAGACGGCAGCGAAAGAGCTGGACGTCCCCATGGATACGATCCTGGTGACGGAACAAACCATACAGTCCCAAAAGACCGATGAGGACATAAAGGGGTCATATTTTGCGAGGATCCAGGCGAAGGCGTCCCAGATCACGGAAAAAAACATCAAACTGACCTGGAACCGGGTAAAGGGGGCAGACGGCTATGAGGTATACGGAAACCGCTGCAACACCAAAAAGTGGATCTATGAATATAAGCTGAAGAAGAACATAAAGAATGGAAATAAAAAGTCTTATATTGACCGCAAATGCAAAAAGGGAACTTATTATAAGTATATGGTCCGTGCCTATAAGATCATCGACGGGAAGAAGGTGACCATCGCCGTCTCCAAGACGATCCACGTCATCACGGGAGGAGGGAAGAACGGAAACGCCAAGTCTGTAAAGCTGAATAAGAATAAAGTTACCTTAAAGACAGGTAAGACATGGCGCATCAAGGCAAAAGAGATCAAACAGTCCAAACCGCTGCGGCATCACCGGGAGGTCAGCTTTGAATCCAGCCGTCCCCAGACAGCCACCGTCTCCAAAAAGGGTGTCATAAAGGCGAAGAAAAAGGGAAAATGTACGATCTTTGCCTATGCCCAGAGCGGGGTCTATAAGAAGGTTCAGGTTACGGTAAAATGACTTTAATTGTTTACGTTAAGGCTAACTTATTATGAGGTTAAAAAATATATGAATTTTAGATTGATAATTGTTTGACAACTTCAAACAGGAATGTTATGATAGGTAATGTGAGTGGTGGGACAACGCATTGTGAAAAAATTAACAAAGTAATTCGGTATAAGCCTGAAAAGGGAGATTCTTATGATAAAAGCAGTATATCCTGGCAGCTTTGATCCTGTTACCTATGGGCATCTTGATATTATCAAGAGAGCTTCGAAGGTGGTAGACGAGGTCATAGTAGCCATTTTAAAAAACAACAGCAAAAATCCCCTCTTTACTTTGGAGGAAAGGGTTCGTATGCTTGAGGATACGACAGAAGAATTTCCCAATGTGAAAATACAGACCTTTGACGGGCTTACGGTGGATTTTGCCAGGAGTGTGGATGCAAAGGTTATGATCCGTGGACTCCGTGCTGTTTCAGACTTTGAGTCGGAGATGCAGATTGCGCAGACCAACCATAGTCTGGATCCAGATATCGATACGATGTTTTTTACGACGAGCCTTGAATATGCTTTTCTGAGTTCTACGATTGTGAGAGAGGTGGCTTCCTATGGTTCCGATGTGTCCCAAATGGTGCCGGCTGCTGTAGAAAAGATGTTGAGAAAAAAATACGCCAGATGACAGATATCTCGCATGTGTTAGTTACAGAAAGTGATAAGGGCAGTCATGCTTGATAAAGCTCACAGTATAATACCGGAAATATTTCCGGCACATATAAAATAATCATTTTATTAAGGAGGATATATTTATCATGTCTAAGAAAGTAGTTTTAGCAGGCGCTTGCCGTACTGCGATCGGAACAATGGGGGGTACACTCAGTACGACTCCGGCACAGAAGCTGGGTTCTATCGTGATTGAAGAGGCTCTTAAGAGAGCTGGTGTTCCAAAGGAACAGGTTGACCATGTATACATGGGCTGTGTTATCCAGGCTGGTTTAGGTCAGAACGTAGCACGTCAGGCTTCTATCAATGCAGGTCTTCCGATTGAGACACCCGCTGTAACGGTGAATGTTGTGTGTGGTTCCGGTCTGAACTGTGTCAATATGGCTGCTCAGATGATCCAGACAGGGGATGCAGATATCGTTGTGGCAGGTGGTATGGAGAACATGTCCATGGCTCCTTATGCTCTGAAACAGGCACGTTTCGGTTACAGAATGAACAACAATACCATCGTGGATACGATGGTAAATGACGCTCTCTGGGATGCATTCAATGACTACCATATGATCCAGACAGCAGACAATATCTGTGCAGACGACAGATGGAAACTGACCCGTGAAGAGCTGGATGAGTTTGCAGTAAACAGCCAGAATAAGGCAGTTGCAGCTCAGGAAGCAGGAAAATTTGATGATGAGATCGTTCCAGTAGAAGTAAAACAGAGAAAACAGACGGTTGTATTTGACAAAGATGAGGGACCACGTCCTGGCACTTCCATGGAAGGCCTTTCCAAACTTCGTCCGATCAACAAAGATGGTTTTGTTACCGCTGGTAACGCTTCTGGAATCAATGATGGTGCGGCAGCTGTTGTAGTTATGAGCGAAGAGAAGGCAAAAGAGCTTGGTGTGAAACCAATGGCTACCTTTGTTGCCGGCGCCCTGGCTGGTGTAGATCCGAAGATCATGGGTATCGGACCAGTTGCTGCGACACAGAAGGTTATGAACAAGACCGGACTCAGCGTGGCAGACATGGATCTGATCGAGGCAAATGAGGCATTTGCAGCACAGTCTATCGCAGTGGGAAGAGATCTGGGCTTTGATCTTGAGAAGCTGAATGTCAATGGTGGTGCTATCGCTCTTGGACATCCGGTAGGAGCATCTGGATGCCGTATTCTTGTAACACTTCTTCATGAAATGCAGAAACGCGATGCAAAGAAAGGTCTTGCTACCCTTTGTATCGGTGGTGGAATGGGTTGTGCTACCATCGTTGAGCGCGACTGATAAAAAGCATTTTGGTTCTATGCCAGAGGGAAACAGCCTCTGGCATATGGACTGTTTATATGGCGGCTCGGCGGCATGAGCTGGGCGCTTTATGCAAACATAATGAATGGAAAGGAGAGTTCCCGATATGGAATTCATTACTTATGACGTAGAGGACAAAGTTGGTATTATTACCATCAACCGTCCCAAAGCATTGAACGCATTGAACAGCACCGTTCTGGATGAACTGGAAGCAGCTCTGGATGCGGTAGATCTGGATGTAATCCGCTGTCTGATCCTGACCGGAGCAGGCGACAAATCTTTTGTGGCAGGCGCTGATATCGGCGAGATGAGCACACTGACCAAAGCAGAGGGTGAGGCATTCGGTAAAAAGGGAAATGATGTATTCCGCAAGCTGGAGACATTCCCGATCCCAGTTATCGCAGCAGTAAATGGTTTTGCTCTCGGCGGTGGCTGTGAGATTTCCATGAGCTGTGATATTCGTATCTGTTCTGACAATGCTGTATTTGGACAGCCGGAGGTAGGTCTTGGCATCACACCAGGATTTGGTGGAACCCAGAGACTGGCACGTGTGATCCCAGTTGGCATGGCAAAACAGTTGATCTATACGGCTAGAAATATTAAGGCAGATGAGGCATATCGTGTTGGGCTTGTCAATGCTGTATATTCTCAGGAAGAACTGATGCCGGCAGCGAAGAAGATGGCAGCCGGAATCGCTATGCAGGCTCCGATCGCTGTCCGCAACTGTAAAAAAGCCATCAACGACGGTCTGCAGGTAGATATGGATCAGGCGATCGTGATTGAGGAGAAACTCTTCGGCGATTGTTTTGAGACAGAAGACCAGAGAGCTGGAATGGGCAATTTCTTAGAGAAGGATAAAGAGAAAAAATTAAAAGTAGTTCCTTTTCAGAATAAATAAGAAAGGGCAGCCTGTCGATTGAAATTACCGGTGCAAACCGGTGGAATAAAGAAAAATATATATTTAGGAGGAAGGTAACATGATAGTAGGTATTATTGGTGCTGGAACGATGGGTTCCGGAATTGCTCAGGCATTTGCAATGACAGATGGAATGGAAGTTCGTCTTTGCGACATCAAGCAGGAATTTGCAGATGGCGGAAAAGCAAAGATTGAGAAAAACCTGAATTTCCTTGTAAAAAAAGAGAAGATCACACAGGAAAAAGCAACAGAGATCCTTGGCAAGATCAAGACCGGTCTGAAAGATATCTGTACAGACTGTAATCTTATCGTAGAAGTTGCTCCGGAGAATATGGATATCAAAAAAGCAACATTCAAAGAATTGATGGATATCGTTCCTGCTGACTGTATGTTTGCTTCCAATACTTCCTCTCTTTCTATCACAGAGATGGGAGCTGGTCTGGACCGTCCGATGATCGGAATGCATTTCTTTAACCCGGCTGACAGAATGAAGTTGGTAGAAGTTATCCGTGGTGAGAACACACCAGATGAGATGAATGATAAGATCATTGAGATTGCAAAACAGATCGGAAAAACACCAGTACAGGTTAATGAGGCCGCTGGATTTGCCGTAAACCGTATCCTGATTCCGATGATCAATGAAGCGATCTGTGTTCTTGAAGCAGGCGTTGCCAGCGCTGAGGATATTGATACTGCTATGATTCTTGGATGTAATCATCCGATGGGACCTCTTCATCTTGGTGATTACATTGGTCTCGATATCTGCCTTGCCATTATGGAAGTCATCTATGCAGAAACAGGTGATTCCAAATATAGACCATCACCACTTCTCAGAAAAATGGTTCGCGCTGGAAAACTGGGATGCAAGACTGGCAAGGGATTTTTTGACTACAGCAAATAATTAGAAAGGAGTTCATTAACAATGGATTTTACTTTAGATCAGAAACATGAAATGGCAAGATCTTTGTTTAAAGAATTTGCTGAAAATGAAGCGAAACCGCTCGCTCAGGAAACCGACGAAACAGAAAAATTCCCGATGGCGACTGTGGAAAAAATGCAGAAATATGGTTTCATGGGAATTCCGATACCAAAGGAGTACGGCGGACAGGGTTGCGATCCTCTGACTTATGTTATGTGTGTGGAGGAGCTCTCTAAAGTATGTGGTACGACAGGTGTAATCGTATCTGCTCATACATCCCTTTGCTGTGATCCGATCATGACTTATGGTACGGAAGAGCAGAAACAGAAATATCTCACACCGCTGGCAAAAGGTGAAAAACTGGGTGCTTTTGCACTGACTGAGCCAGGTGCCGGAACCGACGCCCAGGGATGTCAGACAAAAGCGGTTTTAGATGGTGACGAGTGGATCCTCAATGGCTCCAAATGTTTCATTACCAACGGTAAAGTGGCAGATGTTTATATCGTGATCGCTATCACCAGCGTGACAGAGGACAAACGCGGCAGAAAGAAAAAGAATTTCTCAGCATTCATTGTAGAAAAAGGAACTCCTGGCTTCTCATTTGGTACAAAAGAAAAGAAAATGGGTATCCGCGGTTCAGCTACATATGAACTGATCTTTGAGGACTGCCGTATCCCGAAAGAAAATCTTCTTGGACCAGAGGGAAGAGGATTCCCGATCGCCATGCACACACTGGATGGCGGACGTATCGGTATTGCTGCTCAGGCACTTGGTATCGCTGAGGGCGCGCTGGAGACGACAGTAGCGTATGTAAAAGAAAGAAAACAGTTTGGCCGTTCCATCGCAGCACAGCAGAACACACAGTTCCAACTGGCTGACATGGCGACAAAGGTAGAAGCTGCCAAACATCTTGTATACAAAGCAGCAAAGGCAAAAGAGACACAGAAGGTTTACAGTGTAGAGGCTGCAATGGCTAAATTATATGCTGCAGAGGTTGCCATGGAAGTGACAACAAAAGCAGTTCAGTTACATGGTGGTTATGGTTACATCCGAGAGTACGACGTAGAGCGTATGATGCGTGATGCGAAGATTACAGAGATTTACGAAGGAACATCAGAAGTTCAGCGTATGGTTATCTCTGGAAACTTATTGAAATAAGGAGGTTCATATCGTGAAAATAGTAGTTTGTATAAAACAGGTACCTGACACAGCAGGCGGAGTAAAATTCAATCCGGATGGTACACTTGACAGAGGTGCAATGCTTACAATTATGAACCCGGATGATAAAGCTGGTCTGGAAGCAGCACTTCGCATCAAAGAGCAGAACGGTGCAGAGGTTACCGTTCTTACCATGGGACTTCCCAAAGCAGAAGAAGTTCTTCGTGAAGCAATGGCAATGGGCGCTGACAAGGGAATCCTTGTAACTGACCGTGTGCTTGGTGGTGCGGATACATGGGCAACCTCCACAACGATCGCAGGTGCTCTTCGCAATATCGACTATGACCTGATCATCACGGGACGTCAGGCGATCGATGGTGATACCGCACAGGTAGGACCTCAGATCTCCGAGCATCTTGATATTCCTGTTATTTCCTATGCTAAGGATATTAAGATCGATGGCGACTATGTGATCGTACAGCGTCAGTATGATGACAGAAGTCATGAACTGAAGGCAAAAATGCCTTGTCTGATCACTGCTCTTTCTGAATTGAATGAGCCACGTTACATGACTCCTGGCGGAATCTTTGATGCCTATGACAAAGAGATTACGGTTTGGGGAAGGGCAGACTTAAAAGATGTGGATGATTCTAACTTGGGTCTGAAAGGTTCTCCGACAAAGATTGCAAAGGCTTCTGACAAAGTTCGTAAGGGTGCTGGTGAAAAAGTGGCTCTGGACGGCGCAGAAGGTGCAAGTTATATTGTTGAGAAATTAAAAGAGAAACATGTAATCTAAGTAAACAAGGAGGCAATCATGAATTTAGAAGAATATAAAGGTGTATTTGTCTATGCACAGCAGGTAGACAATGAAATAAGTGGAATCGCTCTGGAATTGCTTGGAAAAGCAAATGAGCTTGCCAAAGACTTAAATACCGATGTAACAGCCGTTCTGGTTGGTTCCGGTGTTTCCGGTCTTGTAGATACATTAGCTGAGTACGGCGCCGACAAGGTAATTGTTGTGGATGATCCGGAACTGAAAGATTACCGGACAGAGCCATATACTCATGCCCTTGCTTCTGTGATCAACGAGTACAAACCGGATATCATGCTGGTAGGTGCGACAGCCATCGGCCGTGACCTCGGTCCTCGTGTGTCCGCTCGTGTGGCTACTGGTCTTACCGCAGACTGTACCGTTCTTGAGATCGGTGATTTTCCGATCAATGCAGTTCCTGGAAAAGAGAACGAGCAGAAACACAACCAGCTTCTTATGACTCGTCCTGCATTTGGTGGAAATACCATTGCTACCATCGCATGTCCAGATAACCGTCCTCAGATGGCTACCGTTCGTCCAGGTGTTATGCAGAAGATCGAGCCAAAAGCAGGTGCCAAGGCAGAAGTAATCAATTACAACCCGGGATTTACTCCAAACGACAAATATGTTGAGATTCTCAACGTGATGAAAGAAGTGAACGATACCGTAGACATTATGGATGCAAAGATCCTTGTATCCGGTGGACGTGGTGTTGGTTCAAAAGAGAACTTCAAACTTTTGGAGGATCTGGCAGAGGTGATCGGCGGAACCGTAAGCTGTTCCCGTGCCGTTGTGGAAAATGAGTGGCTTCCGGTAGACCGTCAGGTGGGACAGACCGGAAAGACCGTTCGTCCGAACGTATACTTTGCCATCGGTATTTCTGGAGCTATCCAGCATACAGCAGGAATGGAAGAGGCAGATATCATCGTTGCTATCAATAAAGACGAGGATGCTCCGATCTTTGATGTAGCTGACTATGGTATCGTAGGTGATCTGAACAAGATCGTTCCACAGTTGACAGAGATGCTTAAGACAGAGATGAAGAAATAATCATATCAGTGATTGAAGGGTGTCCAAAGAACTTATGACAGCTTGACTGCCAGCCTTAGTTCCAGGGCACCCTTTTTTGTTAGCCCTAACATTTCAAAGGAGGATACCGGGATGAAGAAAATCGGCATCGTAATATGCAATTATAATAAGAAGGAGTATGTCGTCAACTGTATCCAGAGCGTTCTGGAATCAAAAACGGATGATTTTGATATCTATGTGGTTGACAACGCCTCCACGGATGGCTCTGTGGAAGCTGTCCGTGAACGTTATGGGGAACAGGTAACCCTGCTGGTGAACTCAGAAAACCTGGGCGGCTCCGGGGGCTTTAATACCGGCATTCGAAAAGTTCTGGAGGGGGATTATGAATATCTGTACTGTCTGGATAATGATGTGTTGGTGGATGAAAATGCGGTGGGTGCATTGGCAGAATATCTTGACAGTCACCCGGATACCGGCGCTGCCGGTTCCATCGTATATCATATGGATTACCCGGAATATGTACAGCAGTATGGATTGGATATCGACTTCGAAAATTTTACAGCCATCACCCATTTCGCGGATTTTCTGGATGATGGAACCATTCCAGAGGTTAAGGTTTGTGACACCATTGCCACCTGCAGCGTGATGCTTCGCACTAGTTGTATCAAAAATACGGATATCGGTATCATGCCGGAGGACAATTTTATCTACTGGGATGACATGGAGTGGATCTACCGGTTTACCCTGGCTGGATTTCAGGCAGTAACCGTAAGAAACAGTGTGGTTTTACATAAGATGGGTTCCAATACAAGACCTACCAATACTTTTATCAATTATTATATGTGGCGCAACCGTCTGAATTTCTTTATGCGCTATACACCAGAAGAAAAGCTGGAGACCATGAGTTACCGTATCCTCAGTGCTGTGTTTGATTCCCTGTATGAGAGTATGTACAGAGAAGAGCACAATGTCATGCAGACCATTTCCTATGCCTTTTACGATGCCATCCGGGGAGTGAGAGGGAAGGCAGCTGATGGGAAAATAATGGAAAATGATGCCAATGACGATAAACTAAAGGATTTTCTCAAAGATAAAAAATCCTTTTATATCGTTCCAGATGGGAACCAGGAGCAGGTGGCACAGACAGAACATTTTCTATGTTCGCTGAATTCGACCCTGAAACCTTGTGAAAACCGGGAACAGGCAGATGTGGTATTTCAGCTCTGTGATTATGTGATGCACACGGCAAAGGGAGAAACGGAAGCGATATATATTGACTCAGAAAATAATGTGATCCTGGACGAAGAGGATTGGAAATGTGTGGAGAATTATTCCTATTCCCGGTCGTTGTTTATCTATATGAATCAGGCGCCATTTTTAGATGCAGTCCAGTCATTGCGGAAAAATAAATAAAAAGGAAAAGAAGACTATGAACGAAATGTATTTACGTTTTCCTGAGGGAAGGAAAAAAGCATTTACCATCAGCTACGATGACAATACGACCCAGGATGAGAGACTCATCGAGCTTATGAAGCAGTATAATATCAAGGGAACTTTTAATATCATCCCTAACTGGTTTGCGGCGGAAGATGCTGTATTCCCAGAGGGGGAGACCTATATCAATGTCACAGAGAAAAAAGCTTTGGAGCTTTATGATCATGAGCTGATCGAGGTAGCAAACCATGGGTTTAACCATACGAAAATGACTTGTACGCCCAAGATTCAGCAGATGGAGGATCTGGTTAAATGCCGCCGGAAGCTGGAACAGATGTACCAGCGGATCATCACTGGATTTGCCTATCCCTATGGATGGTATGATGAAGATCTGATACAGCTGTTAGAAGAGGCGGGGATCACTTATGCCCGGACCGTCCACAGCACCTACGAGTTTTCTCTGCCGGATAACTGGCTGGAACTCCATCCCACCTGTCATCAGGCGGATGAACGCCTTCCAGAACTGACGGAGCAATTTTTGAAAGACAGCGTGGAAGAGCAGCCCTATATGTATTATGTGTGGGGACATACCTTTGAATTTGACCAGCAGGATAACTGGCATCTGATCGAAGATTTGTTCCAGAACGTATCTGGAAAGGCTGAAATCTGGTACGCCACCAACGGAGAACTCTATGATTATCACACCGCCTATCAAAAGCTCGTATTTTCAGCAGATGCCACCCGGATTTATAATCCCACTGCAACGGATCTGTGGGTTGAGATTGACCGGAAACATCTGCTCAAGTTGCCAGCGGGAACGACAACACTAGTTGAATGAAAAAATGCTTGTATAGAATAGAGGGACTATCCATGAAGAAAAAAATAATGTTATTTGGGGTATTTACGATCATGATACTGACAGGTGCTCTGGGCGTCCAGGCGGCTGTCAGCCAGGCGGCGGCAAAACCTTCTCCCCTGCGGGTCAAAGGAACCCGGATCGTGAATGCCTCCGGCAAAACTGTAACTTTAAAAGGTGTAAGTACCCATGGTATCGCCTGGTATCCCCAGTATGTGAACAAATCCTGCTTTCAGAGTTTTAAGAAGATGGGAGCCAATACGGTCCGTCTCGCTTTTTACAGTGACGACGCAGCCGGCTACAGCAAATCTCTTTACAAGAAAGTGGAAGAGGGTATTCAGGCCGCCACAGATCTCGGAATGTATGTAGTGATCGACTGGCATATTTTATCTGACGGAAATCCAAAGACCAATCAAAAGAAGGCGAAAGAGTTCTTTACCCATTTTTCCAAAAAGTATGCGGGCCAGACCAATATCCTGTACGAGATCTGTAATGAGCCCAACGGAAATGTCACCTGGGAAAAAGATATCAAACCTTATGCCTCCAAGATGATCGCCTTGATTCGGAAATATGACAAAAAAGCCATTATCATCGTGGGGACTCCGACCTGGTCCCAGGATGTGGATATCGTGGCGCAGAATCCGATCAAGAATCAGAAAAATATCATGTATGCATTACATTTTTACGCCGCTACTCATAAGGACTGGAACCGGGATAAGTTTAAGAAGGCGAATCAGTCAGGCCTTCCGATTCTGGTCACCGAATTCTCGATCTGCGATGCCTCCGGAAATGGTGCTCTGGATACGAAAGAGGCAGGGAAGTGGATGAAACTTCTGAAAAAGAATAAGATCGGCCGCATTGCCTGGAATATTTCCAATAAAAATGAGACTTCTGCCCTGATCAAGAGCAGTTGCCAGAAGACCGGGAATATCAAAAAAGGCGATCTGTCCAAATCAGGAAAATGGATTTTGAAAAACTGGTAGGGCAGAAGTTATATTACGCTTGTACAAAGACCGGTTTCGTTATATAATAAAATTAAACTTAGACAGCAGTTGCGGCTGCTGGTACATAAAATGTTCAGGAGGGTATTTTTTATGAGTATCAAGATTCAAAACGTAACAGATCCATCTTTTCAGAAGTACGGAAGGATTCTTACCGCAGACTACGATGTGGCAGAACTGATCGACAAAATGCAGGAGATGCCCTGTCCAGCAGATGTGGTTTATGAACCATCAGTGGCAGAGCTCGAAGCACTTCCCATTATGAAATCATTTACTGATAGTCTGTACGGCGGACTTCCCATCCAGATCGGATACTGCAACGGACATAACCATCTGCTGAATGCCGTTGAGTATCATCGTTCCTCTGAGGTAAATGTAGCTGCTACAGACCTTATACTTCTGATCGGTATGCAGCAGGACATCGAAGCTGATTTTACCTATGACACAAAGAAGATCGAGGCATTTCTGGTACCAAAGGGAACCATGATCGAAGTATATGCCACCACTCTTCACTACGCACCATGCAGCGTGGACGGACAGGAGTTCCGCTGTGTTGTTGTCCTTCCCAAAGACACCAACCTTGACCTTGAGGTTAAGCCAGAGGGAGCAAAAGAAGACAAACTTCTGGTGGCAAGAAATAAATGGCTCATCGGTCACGAAGAGGCAGGCATCGCCGGTGCTTTTAACGGTCTGAAGGGTGAGAATATTTCGGTAGATTAACTTGACATTACTTTGAGGATAAGGTTAGGCTATTTCACGTAAACCAAAGGGGCAGTGCTGGATTCCCAGCATTGCCCCTTTACTAAAATTCCCGGTATTCATTCAGATCTTATTTCAGTGTATATGTAATATTCTCATCCACTGTACCGATCTTTAAAGTCAGGTCTTTTTTGTTCTTTGCAGACTTTTTCGGTACTTGAAAAGCGATAACTCCTGTTTTGGAAGCCCCAGCTTTGATGGTATCGCCCATCAGATCCTTATCATACCCCATAAGATCAGAAGGTTTATATTCTTCCCCATCCTTATTGGAAAGAGTGGCAGTGATCATTGTATTCTGCAAACCGACTTTAGGAAGAAGAGTTTCCGCTTTACTGCCATTATTTTTCGCAGATAAGGTAACGATCACAAGAGTATTTCCCTTTTGGGGCTTGACGTAAAGGTATTTGCTTGTCATAATCTTATTTTTGACCTCAGCCTTTTTCGCACAGATCTTCCAGTCGCCAAGGGTTGCTTTCTTTCCAAGGGACAACGTTTCCGCTACTGGAGCTGGTGTCTCTGTCGGGGCAGGGGTATCCGCTGCTGCACTGCTGTTACTGTCTCCGGCATTATTTTCAATGGATGATTTCACCGGGGTAGATGGCTGTTCGGAAGCACAGCCAGCCAGGCACAAAAAAGTACATGCCAATACTAATGCAAGTTTTCTCATAGTGTTCTCCTTTTTTCTTTTTTATTTTGTACAATGATTTTGTCAAATTATGTACATAACATATCATAAAACAAAACAGGGAAAAATTCAAGGAATTTGGAAAAATCTTTAAAAAATATTAAAAAACCTTGACGTACGTTAATGCGTACGCTATAATATAAAAAGACATAGCACAATACATAAAAAATTTAAAATACAAATAGAATAATAAATTAAATAAACAATAGAATACTTATAAAATACATTAAATAATCAACTACTGAATATATCACTACAGAATATAAATGATAGAATTTACACCAAATAAATGGAAATGACTAATATATTTTAGAAATAAATACATAAATTAAAGGAGATTTGCTATGTCTACAATAAATATAACAAATGCAAGAAAGGATCTGTACAAACTTGTAGAAAATGTAAACACCTACAGTGATCCTACACTTATTGTTGGAAAGAATGGTAATGCTGTTTTGATTTCAGAGGATGATTATAGAGCGTTGCAGGAAACAATTTATCTAAATAATATTCCGGGGTTAGCGGAAACTATTATTGAAGGTGGAAACACTTCCCTAAAAGATTGTACAGAGTACGGTGACGATTGGTAATGTATAAGATATTCTTTTCTCCGCAGGCAATGAAAGACCGAAGATTGATCGAAAGATCTGAACTAAAACAAAAAGTGATACGGCTTTTGGATATTTTAAAAGTAGACCCCTATGAAGCCCCACCACCCTATGAGAAATTAATAGGAAATCTTTCCGGTTTTTACTCCAGAAGGATAAATATGCAGCATCGTTTAGTTTATCAAGTTTTGTCTAATTGTGATGGATTCTGCGATGAAAATGGAAAGGAATATGATGGAGTTGTAAAAATTATAAGAATGTGGACTCATTACGAAAATGTCCGATAACATATGAAATAGAAAGGCAATGATTGGCGGATCAGTGCCTTTTTCTTCTATATATACATAACGATGGGACGGTGAAAAAATGGCAGACCAGACAGAAAAAAAAAGGGAAGGGAGTCTGCTGGAATCCACGTTTAACACTAGGGAGCTGGGTGGTTACAGAACAAGACAGGGAAACATGACGAAGGTTCATATGCTGCTCCGAAGTGATGAGCAAAAGCAGCTAAGCAGTGGAGATATCGCATATTTATCAGAGAGACAGATCACTACCATCATTGATATGCGGACAGAGAGATTTACATCCCATTTGCCAAGCCCTTTTGCAAATAGGACACCCTTTGCCTACCATAATATTCCCATAGAGGAGGGAAGCGGTGTGCCGGAGTCCATAGAAGGTGTTCCCGTCAGCTATATGAACATAGCAAGCAGCGCCAATATGAGAAAGGTATATCAATGCATCGCCCAAGCACCCCAGGGAGTGCTGTTTCATTGTTCGGCGGGTAAAGACCGGACGGGAGTCGTCTCTGCCATCCTGCTTTTACTGGCAGATGTAAGGGATAAGGACATCATCGAAAACTATATGATGACGAAAGAATGTAATGTGAAACGTTTTGCCCTGGCACGTAAAAATCATCCTGATATGGACATCAACATCATCATTCCGAGAGAGGAATTTATCCTCCGGTTTTTAAAATTATTCAGGGAGAAATATGGTGATGCCAAAAACTATATGCGATCCATCGGTGTACTGCCAGAAGAAATCGAGATGATCCGGGGGAAACTAGTGACTGACACATTTATGAATACGGAGAGGAAACATTAGAAGGGAAGTTTGAAAAGTATGAAAGTACTGCATCTGGGGGATCTGCACCTGGGCAAATCCGTAAACGATTTTAATATGATTGATGATCAACGATATATATTGGAGCAGGTCCTTGCTATGATCCAAGATCAGGGCATCGATGCCCTTCTTCTAGCGGGAGATATTTATGACAGATCGGTTCCCAGTGAGGAGGCAGTTCATCTGCTGGATCATTTTTTGTGCCGGCTGTCGGAAATCGGCGTAGACACATTTATCATAAGTGGAAATCACGATTCGGAGGAGCGGCTGCACTTTGGGAGCCGTCTATTTGAAACAAACCATGTATATATTTCTGCCAAATACGACGGAACCATTTACAAAAAAGAGTGTCTGGATGAGTTTGGAAGGATAAATATTTATCTGCTTCCCTATGTAAAGGCGTCCCAGGTAAAATATTTTTATCCAGAGGAAAAGATCGAATCCTATGAAGATGCGGTGAGGGTCGCCCTGGCACACACAGACATCGATACTTCGGAGAGAAATATATTAGTGGCGCATCAATTTGTGGCAGGAAAAAGTGCAGATCCGAAAGTCGGAGGTTCCGAGGGCGCGGCGGTTTTAAATGTCGGCACCATAGAAAAGATCGGGGCAGACTGTTTTGATGATTTTGATTACGTCGCCCTGGGGCATATCCACTCGTCGCAGAAAATAGGAAGGGAAACCCTCCGGTATTCTGGTTCCATTCTGAAATATTCCCAGAGTGAAGCTAGCAATCCGAAATCGGTGCCGGTGGTGGCTTTCGGTAAAAAGGGGGAGGTATCCGTCGAACTAGCTGAGCTCAGGCCGAGGCGGGATATGCGACATGTAAAAGGAAAGATGGAGCAGCTTCTGGACCCGAAGCATATTGTTTCTCCGGAGGATTATATCTATGTCACATTGACCGATGAAGAGCCCATTCCCGATGCGATCTCCATTTTTCAACAACATTATAAAAATACCATGAAGATCATGTATGACAATGCCTATACAAGAGAGAAGGAGCAAGTGGTTGTTACAAAAGCAGCGGAGAAGGACTTCTCTGAACGGATTTCAGATTTTTACCATATGATGTATGGCTGTGACATCAGTGAGGATGAGCTGAAGATCATGAAAGAGATTGCAGAAGAGGCAGGTGTTGATATATGAAGCCAATTAAACTGAAGATCAGTGCATTTGGTCCCTATGCAGATGAAATACCTGAGATAAATTTTGAACCTTTCGAAAAGAAAGGTCTGTTCCTGATCTGCGGAGATACCGGGGCGGGGAAGACCACGATTTTTGATGCGATCTGCTTTGCATTGTATGGAGAGACCAGCGGCTCTTTCCGGGATACGAAAAATCTCCGCAGTGAATACGCCAGTCCCTCTACTGAAAGTTTTGTGGACTTTTCCTTTACCCACCAGGGAAAAGAGTATCACGTGTACAGGAAGCCCTCCTATGACAGACCCAAACAGCGTGGGGAGGGCATGATCACGGAGAAAGAACGGGCAGAATTTTATTGTGAGGACGAAATGCCCATCGAAGGGACGACACAGGTCAATCAAGCGGTAAAAGAACTTCTGAAGATCGACTTTAAGCAGTTTAAGCAGATCGCTATGATCGCCCAGGGGGAATTCTGGGATTTACTGAATGCATCCACGGAGGATCGGACGAAGATTCTTCGAACTATTTTTATGACCTCTGGCTATGAAAGTATGCAGTATAAATTGAAAGAAAGAAAAAATGCCAGTTATTCGGATAAAAAGAAGACGGAGGAAAGCATTGTTCAGTATTTTAAAGATGCAGAGGCTCCAAAAGACAGCAGTCTGGAAGAGGCACTGAGGTTTATGCAAAAAGATGCAGATTCAAGTGGCAGTGCCTGGAACCTGGAGGAAATGCTAAACATACTGACAGATGTAATTTCGGCGGATGACGCCGAATGGAAGAATACCCAGAAAGAATTACATACTGAAAAACAGACAGGAGAAGAGAAAAAGAAAGCACTTCACAATGCACATACCAATAACGAATTTCTTCAAAGGCTTAAGAAATTCACCGAAGAAAAGGACAAGCTGGAGGTCAGAGAGGCTGGAATCAGGGAACTGGAGCTTCTTACAGAGTGCCAAAAGACAGCGGTCCGCAAAATCAAACCGATGTATGAAACATGGAAAAAAGAGAAGCGGGAGGCGTCAGACACAGAGGGAGAGATTAACAGCAAAAAAGAGGAGTTGGCCGGGATTAAGAAGGAAGTCTACCTGGCGGAAGAGGCATTGAAAAAAAGTCTGGAAGGTGAAGCAAGGGCGCAAGAGCAGAAAAAAACCGCTGAAAGGCTGAAAGAAGATATTCCCAAATATGAAAAAAGGGATGCGCTAATCTTAGAGATGGAAGCGCTGAAAAAGAAAGAGGAAGGTCTGGATAAAGAAGAACGGACATTACGTGAGGAGGAAGAGAAGTTAAAGTATAAGATCGATCATCTGGGAGCGGTGATCAAAGATCTTGAGAAGTGCGCACCGAGACGGGTGGAAGTTCAGAATCGGGGAAAAGAGTTACGGACACTGGAAGCTGGGATGAAAGAGATCCTGGAGCAAGACATGCCAGAACATAAGAAAAAGAAACAGGAACTTAAGGTAAAGCAAGATGCCTTCCGGCTGGCGCAGGAACAATTTGAGGATGTCTCCGAAGAGCGCAGGCGCTGCGAACATATGTTAGAGAACTGTCGGGCAGGCATATTGGCCCAACACTTAGAGGAAGGGAAAAAATGTCCTGTCTGCGGCTCCACCCACCATCCAGAACCGGCGGTATTGCCGGAGAAGACGGCATCCGAAGAGGATCTGAAAGAACTGCGGGAGAGGGAAGAAGAAGCGAAGGAGGCAAAAGATAGCTCCTGTATAAAGGCAGAGAAAGCGAAGACGGCGCTGGAATCCGGTGAAGAACAATTAAGAAACCGGATTTTAACCTCGATGAAACAGGCAGATTATAATGCTGATCTTTCAGAAAATGATTCCATAGAGCTTTTTTTTGAAAAGATTTCTTCCGTATGGGACATGGTTAAGGAACAGATCCTGGCTAATGAAAAGGAGGAAAACCGGCTGGCAGAGGACTGTGGTATCTATGAGAAGGCGATACAAGATATCGAGACCGCCAGAGGAAAGGAAACCGAAGAACTTACGGCGCGAAAGGAAGACCTTGTTGCAAGAAAAGGAAAGAATCAGACTGCCATTGTGGAAAGGAAAACTGCCTTAAAGGAATATGACAAGCTGGTATATCCAGATCTTCCAACGGCAGTCAAAGAGCAGGAAAAGGCAGAAGAAGAGGCAGCCGGTCTCTTTGCGGTCATCGACAAAGCCAAAACCGCCAAGCAGAAAGCAGATACAAAGAAGGCGGAGACAGAAGCCGCTCTCGGTGTTTTGGGGACAAGATTTCAATCCCAGAGAGAACTGGCGAAAGAATCCCGCAGTAATTTTGAGAACATTTTAAAGGCAGAGAACTTCGCAACGGAAGAAGCATTTCTAGAATTTTTGACCGATGAGGATGAAATTGCAGAAAATGAGAAAAAGATCCATGAATATAGACAGGAGGTTCAGACCAATAGTCAACAGTTAGAACAGGCAAAGGTGGATGCCAGGGGGAAAAAGGAGATGGTGGAGGAGCAGCTAAAGAAGGAATCCGAAGAGCAGGACCTCCTGATCGAAACGCTGAGGAAACGGTGCACACAGATTGAGAACCGGCTTGACAAGAATAAGAGGATAAAGGAAAAGATATCCGGTCAGAGGAGTTCATTGGAAAAATTCCGAGAGGAATATAACCGGTGTACCAGGCTTTATGAACTTATCACAGGAAATATACCCAATCGGGCAAAGATCACCTTTGAACAGTATATACAGGCCGCTGGTTTTGATCACATTATCTCTGCGGCTAACAGACGTCTCCTGCCTATGAGCGACGGCCAGTTTGAATTGTTTAGGAAAGATGATTCGGATAACAAACGGAGCAAGACGATCTTAAACCTTGAGGTGCAGGACAATTTTACCGGCCACAGAAGACCGGTGGGAAGCCTCTCCGGCGGCGAGAGCTTTAAAGCATCCCTCAGCCTGGCCCTCGGACTTTCGGATACGGTATCCTCCAATCTCGGCGGAGTGCAGATGGACGCCCTCTTTGTCGATGAGGGCTTTGGAACCCTGGATAAAAAATCCATCGAAAACGCCATGGATACCCTGGTTCGTCTGTCAGGAACCAATAAGCTGGTGGGGATCATCAGCCACCGCGAGGAATTGATGGAAAATATTCCCCAGCAGATCAAGATCGAAAAGACCAGGGAGGGGAGCCGGATCAATATTGATACGGGGTTTTAGTATAGTGAATCAAGCGTAAAAACTCACTGGGAAAAACAATGGATCAGCCGGGAAAGGAATGGTTGAAAGATTCGGTCAAACACCCATGCATAAAAGGTGCCAAATACATTATTGAATATTCTCAGCAAAATAGCATAGGGCAGTCCAAAGACTGGCATCGCGATAGCGAGGGAACTAAAGGCGTTGAAAATGGTCTGCCACCCGTAGCTGGCAGATAATCCAGTGCCGATGCCTCCCAGAATTCCCATATAAGAGACGGAACCTTCCGGCAGAAGGAAATAGGCGACTAAGAAAAGCAGGCCTCCTAGCATATTTCCCGGCGCACGGTATTTTATCCGCTCTGTCATATCTCCCCGGAAAGGCACGCATACAGACATGACCGCAATGCCGATCCACATAGCTTTGGGAATACCCAAAAGGGAAGCGATCAGTAGCGCGCTGGAAATGGTGAGAGTAAGACGGAGCTGCCACTGGGTGCGGGCAGAGGATAAGTCGAACTCCAGAAAAAGGCTTTTAAATGTACGTTTATACGATTTTTTCCTGTGATTCCGGTAAAAGACAGCGGCCGTCAGAACCGCGCCGATCAACAGACCTAACAGCCGTTTGTGGTACGACTCTCCACTGACATCGTATCCCTGCAGTAGAAGATAAGCAAGTACCAGCGTCGAATGATTGAACATAATTACGTTATGGCACCCCAGGAGCAGGATGAGCATGATAAAGATCACATCGATACAGAAAGCCCATCCGGCGGAAAGAAGGTTGGACAACTTCGGACCCACCGCCAGCATGGCAAACACGATCAGAATATTGATTGTGCCATGGGACACACGGATGCCCAGATCCGCATTGCGGAATACCATGATGCTAAGAAGCACTGCCAGCCCGGCGGAGCTGTTTTCGGCGCCGAATATCATGGAAAACAAGGCTATAAATATGGTACAAAAAGCGATATTTAGAAAAATTTTGAATAAGTAAATCCCGCTATGTTTCCACTTGTCTTTCATGCTTTCAAAACTTGAGATATAAGATTTAGAACCAGCCTGGTTGAGTTGAAGTTCCTGGTAAAAGGTCATTTGGTTACCTCCTTATTCTGTAACAAACTATTTGCTTCTTTGATCTGTGTGAGCAGAGAGTTGAAACGTTCTTCGCCAAGAGTTCTCCGCAGGTTATAGATAGGTTTCAGATAATGCCGGTATGCCTGTTGGAGCTCCTGATGTCCTTTTTCTGTGATATACAATGTATAGCTCCGTTTATCTTTTTTGCTGAATTGTTTTTCAAGAAACTCTTTCTTTTCTAGACTTTCGATCAGGCGGCTCACGGCGGATTTGCTCAATCCCATAAGTACAGAGAGATCCAAAGGTGTCCTTGCTTCCTCGGATATAAAAATACGAGACAACATATCTATTTCCTGGGGAGAGGTGGCGCCCTTTCTTTTTCCTCTTATATGAAGGCTTGAAAAAAGCCGTATTTCATTCATTTTTTCCATCATGTCAAGCCAATCGTAATCTTCCATAATAATCTCCCTTCTGAGACTGAGTGGCGGCTCAATGGAGTATTGAGCTTAGTTTTTTTGAGTTTTGGTATATAGTTCATATTGTAAACTATATGTTATGTGATAAAGAATCGATTGTCAATAGGGGAAGGTGATTTTTGTGAAAAACAGACTAAATAGTCGGGGGATACAGGAGGTTATTTTGCAGATTGACGGTGGGAATTATGTAGTAGAGATAAATAGGAATTTTGTAGGTTTGTCAAATTACACTTTACTTTAAATACCTGCCTGGGAGTTTCCAGCCCAAGGGGGACATGGGAAAGATGATGTAATCCCTGTGGTTGTAAAGTTTGAGTTGCTTTACAAAGTTTTCAAAAGAATACCATGTGTTTTATAGAGTGTTCATTATCTTTGTGGTGGCTTCGTTCCACTTTCCCGTTATGTCTTGGTGTAAATAGGCGAATTAATTTATAGTGGATACCAAGCTGATTCAGACATTTCTGAAAATGGTAGGCTTGTCTAAAATACCATGGGAAGAAAAACTTGCTAAACCCTTGACCATTGCTGTCTGGACGCATTAGACTGGATAAGGAAAAGCCTTGAGAATGTGTTCCGGTAAGAGCAAGGAAGAATAAAAGGTTTCCACATAACTCCAGCGGGAGTATTCATCAATCGCAGTATATGCATAAAACTTTTTCCCCATTGCTTCATTAATCAGACATACAGAAAAGACGAATTTGACGTCATCCTGAATGCGTTCTCCGGAACGCGAGGACATCTGTTGGTAAGCCTCCGAGACATATTTGGGGTTTGGAAGATTTATGGCCATCATGCCCTGCTTTCTGAAGAACCAGTAAAGCCTATGGATGGAACGGGAGAAAAATAAGCTCGATCTCGTGAGGGGCATGCTGGTTCAGGTGGTGGTGAGTCTGCGGGATCTGCAGCGTAACGATCCAAAAGAGCCGTCGTATCCAGAAAATATACTAGAGGTTAGTTTTGTATTTAACAGTAGCCTTGGTAACGCCATATTTTGGGGCATAGCAAATCAGAGATAGACGATACCACATATCTTGTGTTATAGTATTGATAGCAGAGAGCTCTTTTCGGTTTGTTTTTTTGGTAATTAAACTATTACATAAAGGTGGAATCTCAGTTTTTAAATTTTTAAATTGAAACATATGTATTGTAATTCTACAAAAAATACATTTAGTATCCCAAAAAGGATAGACAAAAACACTGGAGAATAGTAATATATTTTTAGGAAATGAAAGGAGAATTGATATGGATAATTATGAAAGTAATTTATTTAAAACTGCTAATAAATTGCGTGGAAAAATTCCCCCATCGGATTATAAATTTTATGTGTTGCCTTTAGTGTTTATTCGATATATGTCTGAAAAGAATAAAGACGGTGTTTGGGAAAAAATAACTAATGAGTGTAATCAAGATGGGATAGAGACTCTGTTGGATAACGAGTTAGACAAGATACTTCCTAAATTTGAACAGATAAAAAGTCCATATGAAAACATATATTCAGAGAGCAATTTACCAACTAGGACAATAAAGGAATTAGTTTGCTTGATTAATGAGATAGATACAAATAATCAAGAGGAAAAGGTAGACTACTTGGGAAGAATCTATGAATATTTTATAGGTAATTTTGCAGCAACGGAAGGTAATAGGGGGGGGGAATTTTTTACACCTCCATCAATAGTAGAATTACTTGTGCAGATGTTAAATCCTCAAGGGGGAATTGTATATGATCCAGCGTGTGGAACAGGAGGAATGTTTATACAATCCAATAAGTACAGCGGAAAGAAAATGAAGTTTATTGGACAAGAACAAAATTGTAAAACAATTATGCTTGCTTATATGAATGGAGTGCTTCACGGTTTAGATTTGCAGATTAAAAACGGTGATACATTACTGAATGATTGTTTTAATGATCTTAAGGCGGATTATGTAATAAGTAATCCACCATTTAACATGAAAGATTGGGGAAGCGAGCATTTATTGCCAAGTGATCCCAGAGTGTTTGGAACAATTAATAAAAATAATGCAAACTACATGTGGGTTCAGCATTTTATTTACCATCTTAAAGATACTGGAAAAGCAGGCTTTGTTATATCGAACGGTGCATTGACAAGTTCAAATGAAGCTGATTTAGACACAAGGAAAAAGATGATCAAACAGAATATTATAGATTGTGTTGTGCAACTTCCTGATAAAATGTTTTTAGGGACAGCTATTCCGAGTGCTTTGATTTTTTTAGATAAAGGTAGAGGCGTAAAGGATAAAATATTATTTATTGATGCAAGCTCTTTGGGAGAAAATGTTAGCAAAACGCAAAAAGTATTATTAGAAAATGACATAGCTAGAATTTGTAAAATATATCATGATTACCAAAAAGGGAAAAAGGTAAAGTATAATGAAAAAGGATATTCGTGGGTAGCGAAAGTTTCTGATGTTGTAAAAAATGAATATAAAATAATGCCTAGCATATATACTGGCGTACAAGAAAAAATAATGGATTCTGTGATTGTTGAAAGAGAGATAGAAGAATTGAAGATGAAACTGATACAGCAAATAAAAAAATCAAATGAAATTTCTAATTCAATTTTTGAGGAGTTGATATAATGAAGAAATATTGTTTGAAAGATGTTGCGGATATTTATAGTGGTGCAACACCATTAACAAAAAATAAACACTTTTATGAAAATGGTAATATTGCATGGATAACACCTAAAGATTTATCGGGCTATGCACACAAATATATATATTCTGGACAAAGAAGTATTACAGAAGAAGGATTTAGGAGTTGTGCAACAAATCTTTTGCCAAAAGGGACGATATTGTTTTCTTCAAGAGCACCTATAGGATATGTGGCTATTGCAGGAAATGAACTTTGCACAAATCAAGGGTTTAAAAGTTTTGTGTGTAAGGAGGATGTTTTATTTAATCAGTATTTATATTATTATTTGTTAAAAAATAAGAAAAAAATTGAAGTATTAGGAAACGGAAGTACATTTAAAGAAGTATCTCGTAAAACATTGGCTAATTATGAGATTGAATTACCTTCATTAGATGATCAAAAGGATATTGTTAAAGAGTTGATTATGTTGGATGAAAAATATGAGGATAATTGTAACATTCTCACCAATATGGAACTTTTAATGGAATATTTATATTGTAAGTTTTTTGAAGATAGTGAAAGGAATTATGATATAATTCCTTTAGCAGATTTTGTTGAAATTATAACGGGAGGAACACCATCTACGAAGAATGATACTTATTGGAATAATGGTATGTATGAATGGTATACACCAGCTGATGTAACAACTTGTGATAATATGTTAACTTTATCGGCAAAAAGGAAAATAAGTTTATCAGGATTGGAAAATAGTGGAGCAAAATTGATTCCTGCAAGATCTGTAATTATGACAAGTAGAGCAACAATTGGACAGGCGGTAATTAATTTGAATGAAGTAACTACAAATCAAGGGATATTTTCACTTATTCCAAAAGATAATAGAATCCCAGTTCTTCAAATATATTTCTGGGTTAAGCGAAATAAGCAATTGATATCATCTATTGCAAATGGTAGTACTTTTAAAGAAATATATAAAAAGGATTTTAAAAAATTATCAGTTAATGTCCAAGAGAACGCACAGGTCGTGTTTAGGAAGAACACAGAGAAATTATTTGATTTTTATGAAAGTTTAGTTAGAGAGAATATTATTATTTCTGAATTGAGAACAAAACTGTTAGCAACAAAATTTTGAATGAAAGGAAAATAAACCATCGGCTATGCCGGTGTGACCCGCAATAGCTTTAGCTACAAGCAAAACCTCCTATGTTGTATCATAGTGATGGTTCGCCAACCACACAGAAAACAACATAGGAGGTATCCAGAATGGACATGAATAGTTTAGCACATACAAAGTGGGAATATTAATATCACTTGTATTTGCACCAAAATTTCGCAGTAAGATAATTTACGGGAAAATCAGAGCAGATGTGGGAAATATTCTTAGTATGCTTTGCAAAAGAAAAAGGATCGAGATACTAGAAGCTGAATGTATGCCGGATCATGTGCATATGTTTATGCGAATACCCCCCAAATATAGTGTCTCCCAGATTGTAGGCTACTTAAAAGGAAAAAGTTCACTAATGATATTTGAGAGACATGCAAATCTGAAATATAAATACGGGAACAGACATTTTTGGTGCCGTGGATATTATGTAGATTCCGTTGAAAGAGTACGTAGACCCGTTTACGGGTGAGCAGGTAACGTGGGGCAATAAGAAGTAAAAATGATGTGGTATAAAAAAAGTTGACACCACATTCTCAAGGATTTGAGATATAATCAAGAGAATAAGGAGTGAACAAAATGGCAGAAAACAGACAATATGACCACGAATACAAAGTACAGGCAGTGAAGCTCGCTAAAGAAATCGGACAAGCTAAAGCTGCTAAAGAACTGGGAGTCCCCAAAAACACCATGTATGGCTGGGTACGGGCTAACCGTCTTGGCAATCTTGACCTTGGAGCTGGTTCACAGACTCCACAAAGCGCTATGACGCTTAACGAGGAACTCCTAAAGCTTCGCCGGCAGGTAAAAGAACTGGAGAAAGAAAACCGCCGTTTGAAGAAAGAAAATGATTTTCTGGAGGAGGCCAGCGCTTTTTTCGCTGCGAGCCGTCTGAAGTCAGCAAAAACGAAAGAATGAAGTTTATTGCATTAAAAAC
>CANRYS010000010.1 GCA_947644305.1 uncultured Roseburia sp. | reverse complement strand
GCGAAACGTGCAAAAGCGCGACAGCGCGGGCTGCACGAAGTGCAGAGCACGTAGAGCTAGGAGGAAGGCGAAACGTGCAAGAGCGCGGTAGCGCGGGCTGCACGAAGTGCAGATTACGAATAAGGAGAAGTTACATGGAACAATTATATGCAGAATCCAGCGTAAAGCAGAAGACAACCGGAAAAGTAATCTTTCTGAAAACCGTATTAATCATTGGTGTGATTCTTTTATTTGCCATTGGATTTCTGAGTGGGATCACTCTTCTCACATTGCTGTCTATTGCAGCCATTATCGGACTGATCTGGTACTGGCCGAGATTTAAAGTGGAATGGGAATATGTATTCTGTGATGGACAGTTGGATTTTGACCAGATCCTGGGTGGAGAGAAAAGAAAAACCAAGCTGAGAATAGAGCTGGAGGATGCGGATGTGATTGTCCCAATGGATTCTCATCGTATGGACGGTTACAGGCATTTATCGGTTATGGATTATTCCTCTCTCCGTCCAGAGGCGGTAAAGTATGGGATTGTAATTCGGCTCGAGGGAAAGGAAGACAAGACGGTGCTGGTCTTTGAACCGGGAAAAAAGATGCTGGATATGATTCAAACAAAATTTCCAGGGAAGACAGAAATTGTAAAATAGAACAGAGAAATTCAGAGCCATTGTGAGAGTAAGAGCTTGTAATGGTTCTTTTTTTGGTCTAAAGATTAGGCGCCACTAGGCAAAGTTGAATATAGAAACAAAAATTTTGACATATTTTTACCCATTTTTTACCATGAAATGGACAAGATATGGGTATACTATATATTGCATATGATATGAGGTCAAAATTCAGGCCAAAAGATGTATAATATGGAAAAATAATGATTCGTGTCGCAGTTTCAGCGATGGACGTATCAGAACGGAGGTTGATATGGGGATCATGAAATTTATGCCGCCTGCACTTCGAGTAGAGTATATGGCAAGACGAGGAATCCCATTTACAAAGGGCTACGATGTCAAATTTGACAAAGACTATGAAATAAAATCAAAGGATTATATTCGTTATCAGTCTGTGAAAAAAAGTAAGTTTCGTATTGAGACAGATATTAAACAAGAAAAGGGAATGGCTGTCCAAACGCAGGAGAGAGAGCAGGAGCTGATCGAGACATTTAAAAAGGAGCGGTTTTCCTTTGAAGAACCGGGTGTTTTTTTGAATCCATACGGACTTACGCCTCTTTGCGCGTATGTATTTTTTTATACAGAGGAAGAGTGCAGCGTTCGCTTTTGTGTAGAGGGAAAAACCAAGGAGGCTTGCATCACAGATCATGCTAAGGGACTCTGTAAGTGGCACCGGGTACCTGTTTATGGTTTGTATCCCGACATGGAAAATACTGTGTCTTTGGAGCTGATTAATAAAGATGATCAGGTGGTGGGAAAGAATAGGATTTACATCCAGACAAAACCACTTCCAAAGTCCATGCAGGGTCCAGTGCAGGTGGAAAAACGGACCGAAACATCGGCGATGAAACTAATCTTTGTGGCGGGAAAAAGTACAGTGTATCCTTTCGCTTTTGATGAGTACGGTGATGTGCGTTACATTATGACGTTCCGTCCCAGGGGCTATGGTTATTTTCCGCTGGCGAACGGAAGATTCATCGTAATGGAGCGGCAGGCGTTGGTGCCCACCTATATGATCCCTCATTCCACACAGATGTATGAGATGGACTGGCTGGGCAGAGTGTATCGGACCTATTATGTTCCCAATGGAATTCACCATGATGTCTGCGAGATGACGCCGGGGGGGAATCTTCTGGTGGTGAGCAATTCTCAGTGCGGACATGTGGAGGACTGCATTGCGGAAGTAAATCGCCAAAATGGAAGGATAGAAAAGTTTTTGGATCTTCGTGAAGTGCTGAAGACTGCTTACCGCGACAGGACGAACTGGATTCATATCAACTCTCTGGAGTATGATCCGAAGACAGGACATGTTGTATTTTCCGCGAGAAACCTTCACAGTATCCTGTGTATCGACTGGAAGACAGATAAACTGCAGTGGATTTTGGGGGAGACAAATTTCTGGAACAAGACTCCCTGGGCTTACAAGCTGCTCAAGACGCCTAAGGGGATGCCCTGGCATTTCCAGCAGCATTCGGTGAAACGGATCCACGCAGATCTGGACGGGAACCCGGATACCATCCATCTGATTCTCTTTGATAACCACTGGAATCTGAGGCGAAAGATTCCAGCGTATGATCAGGACGAAAAGTCTTATGTCACCATATATACCATCGATGAGAGAAGGGAAACAGCGAAGATCGAAAAACGATTTGGCGGGATCAAATCCAAGATTACCTCCAATGGTATTCTCAAACCAGAAGAGAGGCGGCTCTTTTACATGGGAGGCTTTCTGGCTTATCCAGAAGAAAATGAGGGATGGTGCGGCAGGATCAGTGAGTTTGATTATGATACGGAAAAGGAGTTGAACCGATATCGGCTCCGCTACTATTTTTTCCGTGCTTTTGAAATGAAGCCGAATATGGCGGATCTGGCATCGGCGATGGATCTGTATGAGGAGCCCTGTGTAGGTTATCTCCAGCCCTTTGAAGTGCTGGAAGAGGAGATGGTGATTCCAGAGAAAATGGTGGAGGAAGCCCCGCTGGCGTGCCAGGAAGAGCGGGTACGGCTCCAGATCGAGGATGGAAATCTCTGGATTAAGTCGAGAGATCATCTGGTGAGTCGGGTATTTATGCTTGGGGACAAAAAAAGTTATGTAAAAGATTTCCGGGAACCAGAACAGGAACAGGATCTGGCTGCCGAGATGGAATATTTTCTTTCGATTCCGCTTTACAGTTTGTCTCAGGGAGAGTATACTATAGCAGTGGAGTTTAAAGGTGAACTCTATAATACCGGAAAAAAGATTAAAATCAATTAACACGAGGAGAGTATAAGATGAGAAGAAAAGTACTGATAGCGGGAGCTGTGGCGGCGCTGGGGATCGTGCTGGGTACGGCTGCCAATGCAGAGAATTCACAGGCTGCTGCGAAATATACCATTTCTAAATCGACGAAGCCTTATAACAGTTCATATCGAAGGTTGAAAAGCTATAATAGCAAGACGAAACATTATTATACGATCAAATCATACCTGGAGCGCCTTAAGAGTAAGGGGGGAGGTACTCTGGTTCTGAAAAAAGGAACTTACAAGGTGTGTTCTACGCTTGTAGTTCCATCTAACGTAACAATCCAGTTGAAAAATGGAGCCAAGATCAAGAAAACCTATGTGACGGGAAGTTCCTCCCTGAAACCTTCCAAAACGTTGTTTAAGCTCAGTAATTCCAAGGCAAAAAATTATAAAGGAACCAAAAAGGTTACTATTACTGGTAGTAAGAATGCTACCATTGATATGGGGAAGGTGCCAAATGCCATTGGAATCGATCTTAGCAATAATTATTATGTCACTGTCTCTGGTATCAAATTTCGTGGAAAAAAGGGCGGTACATACATGAATATTGCCGGAAGCAAGAGAGTCCGGGTCGAGAATTGTACCTTTGCAGAAGGAGAAAAGAAATCCGGAGATAAATACAAAACTGCAATTACGATTAATTCA
This sequence comes from uncultured Roseburia sp., assembly GCA_947644305.1. Taxonomy (GTDB): domain Bacteria; phylum Bacillota; class Clostridia; order Lachnospirales; family Lachnospiraceae; genus Eubacterium_F. Next base: position 123,121 of record CANRYS010000010.1, on the reverse strand, counting down.
GCCGGGGCAGTTCCCTGTGAAAATGTAAAGATTTTGTCCAATACCTTTACCGGACTGGAAAATGGAATTGCTTCCACAAAATATAAAAAGGCGAAGTATTCTACCAAAATATCTATCCAGAAAAATACTTTTACGGATATGGAAAGTTCCGCTGTTCAAGGTAAGATGTGGAATGCACCAGTCATTTCAGATAATACGGTAAAACGTAAAGATAATGTCATTTCTGCGGCGACGGCATTTAAGCTCTACAGCATGTCGGAACCGACTGTGACGAGAAATAAAATTAGCAGCTGTCGTTACCCGATCTCTTTTAACCGCTCATCCAGCATTAATAATGTGGTATCCGGGTCAAAGATCGAGCAGATGAAAAATAATACCGTGAGCAATCTGGGACATTACTATGTTTTGTACAAAAATGGATCCACTTCCAGATTGCTTTATTTCCAGACAAAAGAGGACAATAACTTCACGGTATCTCCGAATTCCAAGCCTTACCGGGAACATTATGATGACCAGGCGGCATACACGGCAAATGGTGGTCAGACAAAGACCTATTTTATGCTTCGCTCTTATATGGAGCAGCTGGAATACGCAGGCGGCGGTACCATCACGCTGACGGCTGGTACCTATACCCTCAGCCATTCGGTATGTATCCCTTCCAATGTGACGGTGAATCTTTCTGACGGGGTAAAGGTGCAGAAGGTAAAGGCGGTAAATACCAACCTTGCTACCAACAAGACGATGTTTGAGATCGTTCCTCCTTCCAAAGAGGGAGTAAAGAATTCTGTGGGCGGTTACAATGGTTCTCAGAACGTGACGATCCAGGGGACGGGGTCAGCAGTGATCGACTGTGACAATGTAGTCAATGCTATGGCAGTGGTAATGGGACATGCCCGCAATGTAAACATTCGTAACATTGCATTTACCAATGAGTATGGTTCACACTTTATCGAGCTGAATTCATCCCAGAATGTCAATATTGAGAATTGTTCCTTTACGGATTTCCGGATCTATGACAATAAGAGCCACAAAGAGGCGATCAATATTGACACCACGGATTCTAATAACAACGGATTTAATTATGAGTGGTCCAACCATGACCGCACAGCATGTGACACGGTGAAGATCAACAATTGTATCTTTACCAATATGGGCGTGGCAGTGGGAAGCCACACATACTCTGTAAATACGGCAAACCAGCAGATCTACCATGAAAATGTGACGATCCAGAATTGTAAGACCAACCAGACTTACAATGCGGCGATCCGTATCTGGAACTGGAGAAATGCCGTGATCAAGGACAATTCCTTCCTGGGAGTTCAGGGGCTGGAGGATAACAAAGGCTACAACTATACCTGTATCCTTGTAAGAGGCGCTGTGAATCCAACGATCACTGGAAATACATTTAGTAAAGGCGGAGTGAAGAAATATTATGCGGTGGTGATCCGCATGCAGACTTCTGCCGAGGTGGAAGCGGCTGTCAATGCCGGGTATGCAGATACGATTTGCGAGATTTCTCCTCAGAACCTGGAGGACCTGAAAAATAACACGGTTCTTGAGGGATGTCATAAGAAATACCGAATCATCAATGCAGATGGTTCAGCTACCGGGGACTATTTTAAAGACTCCTCTTCAGCAGAGGATGGAGATTCATCTGAATCTGGGGACGGACCAGACGGAGAATAAATGGGATCATTTAACAGGAATGTGGGGTTGCCGATTGACAATCCCACATTCCTACGTTATAATGAAACGATGTAGAATTAATTTCGATGTGCATGTCTTTTGAGGCTTTGTACAGGAATGGAGGAAATGGATAACATGGCTGAAGTGAAGAAAAATATTTTGACAGAGGAAGGGTTAAAGGCTCTGGAAGAGGAACTGCAGGATCTGAAAGTAAACCGTCGTAAAGAGGTGGCACAGAAGATCAAAGAAGCGAGAGAGCAGGGAGATTTATCGGAGAATGCAGAATATGATGCAGCCAAGGAAGAGCAGCGGGATATAGAACTTCGGATCGAAGAGATTGACAAAATATTAAAAAATGCTGAGCTGGTTGTAGACGATGATATTGATTCCAGCGTGATCAACATCGGATGTACCGTTAAGATCAAGGATCTAGAATTCAATGAGGAAATGGAATATAAAATTGTGGGTTCTACCGAAGCAAACAGCTTGAAAGGAAAAATTTCCAATGAGTCTCCTGTGGGTAAAGCCTTGATCGGAGCAAAAAAAGGGCAGACAGTCGAGGTGGAAGCGCCATCAGGCGTATTAAAATATAAGATTCTGGAGATCACGAAGAGCTGATCACAGCGTGTATAATATACGACATGGATACAGACAGGAAAACAAGAAGGAGAGAGAAAAGTGGCAGAAGATATCAATCAGTTGATGAAGGTCAGGAGAGAAAAACTGGCTACATTACAGGAAGAGGGAAAAAATCCATTTGAGATAACAAAGTGTGAGGTGAGCCATCATTCCCAGGAGATCAAAGACCAGTATGATGAGCTTGAGGGGACAGAAGTTACAGTGGCAGGACGTCTTATGTCCAAGAGAGTTATGGGAAAGGCGTCATTCTGTAATGTTCTGGACAGGGACGGCTCCATCCAGGGATATGTGGCGAGAGACGAGGTTGGAGAGGACAACTATAAGGCGTTTAAAAAGTTTGATATAGGCGATATCGTGCGAATGGAAGGAAAGGTATTTACCACAAAGATGGGCGAAATCTCCATCCATGTAACCGGAATTGAGCTTCTGAGCAAAAGTCTTCAGATTCTCCCAGAAAAATTTCATGGTTTGAAGGATACCGATATCCGATATCGTCAGAGATATGTCGATCTTATCGTAAATCCAGAGGTTCGTGACACCTTTATCAAGCGTACCCGGATCATCAGTGAGATCCGTCGTTTTCTCGACGACCAGGGATTTTTGGAGGTGGAGACCCCGGTACTTGTACCGATGGCTGGCGGAGCTGCAGCGAGACCTTTTGTGACGCATCACAACACGCTGGACGAGGATCTGAATCTTCGTATTTCCTTGGAACTGTATCTGAAACGGCTGATCGTGGGCGGACTTGAAAGAGTGTATGAGATCGGACGTGTATTTCGTAACGAAGGTTTGTCGATCCGCCACAATCCAGAATTTACCCTTCTGGAGTGTTATCAGGCATTTACGGATTATTATGGCATGATGGATCTGGCTGAAAATCTGTACCGACAGGTCTGCCAGAATGTACTGGGCACGACAAAGATCAGTTATGATGGTGTGGAAATCGATTTTGCAAAACCATTTGAACGTCTTACCATGGTAGAGGCTGTAAAAAAATATGCGGGAGTGGATTTTGACGCTATTCAGGACGTGGAAGCAGCCAGACAGGCGGCGAAAGACCATCACATCGAATTTGAGGAGAGACATGGCAAGGGTGATATCCTGAACTTATTCTTTGAAGAGTTTGTGGAGGAAAAGCTGGATCAGCCAACCTTTATCATGGACCATCCGGTGGAGATCTCTCCCCTTGCGAAGAAAAAGAAAGACAATCCAGAATATACAGAGCGTTTCGAGCTCTTTATCACCAAGAGGGAAATGTGTAACGCCTTCTCCGAGCTGAACGATCCGATCGACCAGAAGGAACGTTTTATGAAGCAGGAAGAGATGTTCGCTGCAGGAGATGAGGAAGCCCATCATCTGGATGAAGATTTCATCTGTGCCCTGGAATATGGTATGCCGCCCACAGGAGGCATTGGGTTCGGTATCGACCGGCTTGTGATGCTGCTAACGGATTCCGCTGCGATCCGGGATGTACTGTTATTCCCCACATTGAAGAGTCTGGATAAGTAAAGTACCGAAAATAAGGCATTTCAACAGTGCTGATACTACATGGTGCTACATTTAGTGCTACAAATATACAAGTTTTGATACGTTTCAGTACATGATAATAATTTATGCACCTGCGAAAAGAGAGTTACAAATTGACTAAAACCCTTTTCAGAATGAGAAATCATTTTGGAAAGGGTTTTTTGTGTTATAGAGAAAATTTATTTGAAAGGCGGTGATGGAGATGGTAAAAGTAAGATTATCTGACACCAAAAAGGAACTTCGCTGGTTTTTAAAGAAAAAACAGCGGGATTGCCGGTGGCAGGTGAGAAATATTTCAAATTTTAGTTCCATAGAAAGAACGAATGGGAAGTATAAACGCTTATATGTAGATGTTTATCGAAATGAAAAATAACCAAAAAAATACGGAGGGTCAGAATTATGTGTAGAGTAATCGCTATATGCAATCAAAAAGGTGGTTGGACTATAGTCAAGAAAATGGACACATTTTTGCGTAATTTATTTTTCAGAGCAGCAGTTTAGTGCTGCTCCCAGTACAACTTTTCTTTCTCATTTGGGGTCAAAAGCCCAAGGGAACTGTGAGGTCTTCTGGAGTTATAATAGCCTTCCATGTATTCAAAGACAGAAGCATGCAGTTCCTGAAGGGTGTGATAGTTTCTCCGGTTGGTCTCTTCCTTCTTTAGGTATTTGAAAAAGCATTCGCATACTGCATTGTCAAAGGGATAGCCTTTTTGGGAAAAGGATTGCACCACATGAAAGGAATCCAATAACTGCCGGAAAGAAAAGGCTGTGTACTGGGATCCCCGGTCAGAGTGGAACATAAGTCCATAGGGAGCATTCCGTTTCCGGTAAGCTTTTTGGAAGGTTTTGATCACGAAGTCTGCATCTGCTTTCCCGGATAGTTGCCATGCAATGATTTTTCGGGAAAATAAGTCCATGATGATGCATAGATCGTACCATTTGCCGCCTGCTTTGAGATAGGTAATATCGCTGACCCAGACCAGATTGGGAGCCTTCGGGTTAAAGTTTTGTTGCAGATGGTTGCAGCAGGGGTCGTCTTCGGGGTGTGCTGCTTGGCATTTTGGCTTATCCGTGGACATCTTAGGGAGCTGTAGTTTTTTCATTAGGCGGTACACTCTGCCGACGCTAATGTCAATGCCATAATCACGCTGTAAAAGGTAACAGATCTTGTAAGCGCCAAGGCGTTTGTTGTGATCTGAATAAATGCGGAGGATGAGGGATGCGATATGCTGGTTTTCCTCGGTGCGGGGTGCGGGTTTGGAACGGAAGTGCTTGTAATAGGTGCTGCGGTTAACCTCCAAGACCCGGCAAAGGGTTTTGAGCGGATGCTGAAACCGGAGTTTATGGACGGCATCTAGTCGTTGTTTGAGTGTGGCGTGAATATGGCAATCGCTTTTTTTAAGATGAGATTTTCTTCTTCCAGCTGTGCATTGCGTTTTTGAAGTTCTTTTACCTGTTTGGCAGTAAGGACTTCGCCGTCATCAATTTCCACAGTGGAGTACTGTTTTACCCATTTGCCGAGGGCGGATTGGGAGACGCCGTATTCTTTGCAGAGCTGGGATTGGGTTTTCCCGTTCTGGTGAAGGGAGACGAGGGACTTTTTGAAATCCTCATTATATTTGTTGTAGTTGTTTGTAGCCATGAAAAGCCTTCTTTTTTTGTGTGTAGTTTATTATAACATATGGTTCATATCTGTGTCTACTTTTATAGTATAGATCCAGGTGGAGAACTCGTAGGGGAGGATGAAAATATAGGCATTGCAACGGATGTTTGAAAATAGATATACACAAAAGAAAGAAATAGAAATTTACAATGTGAAAAAGTTGGTTTAGAGTAATGGGGTTAATTTGTTAATAGAGGAGAAGAATCACATATGCTTTTAATGACAAAAGGAAAGGCATTCTGTTGACATAGAAATAAGCTATGAGAGCTAAAAGAAAAAACAACGCAAAAGAGGAGGAAAAATCATGCTATGGCAGGTTGTGGAGTGTGTTGGTTTGGAGTATTATTTGGGTTAGAAACTAGTTTTTACTGAAATGTACAAAATTTATAGTTTGGAGAGAATAAATGAAAGAATATGTAAAAAGAAAGCTTTTTTTTAATTTTGTTAACTATGTTGAGATAGAGATTTCATCTAAATGCAATCGTCATTGTAGTTATTGCCCATCTTCAAAACGAAATGGTAAAGGTGAATTGATATCTTTGTCAATAGTAAAAAAAATATTAATAGAATTGAAGAGTATTAATTTTCAAGGAGGTATTGCATTTCATCAATATAATGAACCTTTATTGGAGTTAAATCATCTTCTGGTTTGTATGAAATTAGTGAAAAAATATCTTCCTAAAGCTAAAATGGTTCTTTATACAAATGGTGACTTGTTGACAAAATCGCTGTATAAAGATTTGAAAAGAGATGGAATTGATGAGTTTCATATATCAAGGCATATGGAGAAATGGAACAAAGATGACGCAATTAAGGAAATAAAGGCAATGAAAAGAAAAATTGGGTTGCATGGAAGAAAATCATTGTTTATATCAGAGAGTAAAGTTGCGCTTGTACCTAGCAAATTAAGAAGATTAGGTTTTAATATTAAACAGTATAATTTTTGGAATATGAAAAAGTATCCTACTATTACATATATTGAATCAACAGATTTTTCTAAAAGTGGATCCAATCGAATGGGAAGCGTTGAAACAAAATATTATAACTGTAATGAAAATCCATGTTCGTATTTTTGTCAGTCAATGCTACATTCTATGCATATTTCTTATAGAGGTAATGCTTATTTTTGTTGGGATTGCTGTGATGGCATAAAAGAGTCTGAAGAGTATTTGCTTGGTAATATTGTTGAAACAGACATGTTTGAATTGTTTTTCAGTAAGTGCAAAGAAATTGGAAAAGTATTACAAACAGGAGTTGAATTGAAGAATTGCCAGAATTGTGTGTGGAATAATTAAGAAATTATAAAGTGTAATTAATAGGTTAGAGCATTAATGCTAAGGAGTGTTCAGAGCTTGTTTGAAAAGAATATTTTTTGATGAGGAGAAAAAATATGAGTAGTAAAATTTTGCCAATAACGGACAATGTTGATATGTATTCATTTACCTATTATTCGTATCCGCAGGCGATTTTAAAGAGTCCATTTTTTACTGGAAAAAAAGTGGCAGGTTTAAAAATAGATGAAACAAGTGTGGGGAAGTGGAGTCAAAAAAGAGAAAATATAGATGTTAGAATTGAAGATGAAAGAATAACTTTTTTTTCAAAAAATGACTACAATTATGGAATGAATGGGGTGTTATTTCGTAAGGTAGGATTAAATTATTCAATGGATTTGCAAATTGAATATCAACAATACACTAATCCGTGGGGGTGTATTGGTATAGGAATTTATCGGATGATTGATGAAGATTGGAAAAACAATAGTGTTCTTGAATTTGGACAATTTAATAATGGTAAAATATATATCAAGGATTTGGGTACACAGTATGAGGTGACAACTGACATCTCAGAAGAAAAAAATAGTTTACGGATAAATAAGGAGGGCAATAAGTTAGAGTGTTATCTTGCAAATTGTAATAAAATAGAAGAGAAAGTGTATGAAAAAGAAAATGTAGCTGAGTTATATATAGGTATTTTTGTGAAACTATATGATAATTGTTATTATGACTTTCTCTTTCAAAATAATTTGCAACTTAAATATGATTGTATTGGAAAAGAAATAACATTGGATTATGATTCAGGAATCATGAAAAATGATAATTATTTTACTGCAGATTATTTTTTTGATTATTCTATCGAAAGTGTAAGTACAATTAAAAAGATGGGACTTTCAATTATATCATATATAACTGGAAAGATTAGTAATGGTGTCTATCTCGAAATGGAAATAGATTACTTTTTCTTACCAAATTCTGTATGCTATAGTATAACTCATTATTATCATAGAAGCTTGATATATGGGTATGACAGTGAAAAGGAAAAATTCAATGTTATTTATATAGAGAAAGGTAAACTAATAATAGATAGTATTGGATATGGTGATTTTATTGCCCAGATACAAAAGAAGGATAGTCATGTAATGTCAATAGCATTTACGCCTGAAAATATCGCATATGAGTTTTCGATAGAAATATTTAAGAGAAATCTAGAAAGCTATAGGCAAGGAGAATCGGTTGTTAAAACCGATATTATTCGACATTCTGATTCATATGTTTATGGAATGGACCTATACAATATTATTCTTAAAAAAGATGGATTACAATCTTTTATTGAAGACATTAGAATGAGTTATCTTTTCTTTGAACATAAAGAGATTATGTATAGAAGGTTGCTCTATCTAAAAGAAAAGAAGAATATCAAAAGTCAAAAATTTGATTCTATTGTAACAAATGCGTTGTATATTTGTAATGAATCAAAAAAAATAATGCAGTTGTGCATGAAAGAAGCTTTTAGTAGTAAGAGCGAAAACAAAGAAAAAATAAAAGGAAAATTAGTAAAAATCAGAAATGAGGAAGAAAGTTTATTTTTGAACATTATTGAGTTTTTTACAAAATAGAACGACTATAGATGTTGGTTAGGATTATGATTTGACATATGAATCAAAAATTTTCGCCTGGTAAATAGAAAGGCCTAAATTGGAAAACGCAAGTAAATTACTGTGGGTAAAGAATTGGTGAGTATGATTGATTTCGCCAAGAACAATTTTTTCTTTAATTTATTTGAGACTGAAAATGGAAAGATGACAGAATTATTAAATTACAATCTTTGTCATCTGCTCCGCAAAACAATTTAATGAACTATCCAATAACTCAATCTGTGCAAAGGAGAGTGTTATTTGAATAGATAAAGAAATGTCGTTAGCGCTAACAGGCTTCCGTGTGAAAAAACTTAATATTTTTTTGCAAATGCTCATGTAAAGAGATTGAAAGGAGAAGTATAAATGGAAGAAGTAATGTTTTGAGGCGTAAGTGTCCTTTTTAAAAGGGGTAGACAAAATTCTGATGCAGACTGGACATAATGAAATACTGTAGTTCAAGAAAGAACTGGTCAACATAGGAAGTCAAGTAGTGTTTTAGTTGTGTTCATTACTCTGTGGTTTTTTTGAGAAAATGTTTTATCAATAGTGTATGTTCAACCTTTTTGAGATTTTTTTTTCCATATGAAGATGTCTTGATAGGTTAGATACACACATGTAACTAATAACAAAGTATCGTAAAAGGTTGTCGCTGGAGTGTACCGTTAATTCGAGATTAATGATGAGATTGTTGTTCTAAGGACAATGAGCTTCGGGTTTGAAGGTAAAAAATTGAAAAACAACAGCAGCATTAGAGAATTTGACGGTATCTTAGGGGCATCATCTGAGGATGTGTCCGAGAAGAAAAGTCTAAGTTTGATAATATCAATCCAGCTTAGAAGTTTTACGTTTTTTTAGCCGGATATTGTATTATCTATCAGCAATTATTATTGCGGACTTGATAGATATAGATATAAGAACTTAGGAATGTTTCTGGCAACATCCATGTGATAATAATTCAGGTAAAAGTAACAGTAATACATATTTATCGAGTGTCAAACCGCTGGATAAAATTATATGTCTACAATATCTGAATGTATTAAAACACGATACACAAAAAAAGAAAGGAAACATGTTGTTTTTGATTCTATTAACATCATGTAAGGGACAAAATGGAGAAATTATATAAAGAGATATTAGAAAAAATAGGAGAAAATCCAAAACGCGAAGGGTTAATAAAAACACCAAAACGTGCAAGTGTAGCAATGGAATTTTTGACAAAAGGTTATACAATGGACATAAATAAAGTTGTGAATTCGGCAATTTTTTCTACACAAAAAAAAGATATGGTTATTGTGAAAAATGTTGAATTCTATAGTTTATGTGAACATCATATGCTTCCTTTTTATGGGACATGTTCAGTTGGCTATATTCCAAATGGGAAAATAATTGGATTAAGTAAAATACCTAGAGTTGTTGATATGTTTGCACGACGATTACAAATCCAAGAAAGACTAACGGAAGAAATTGCTATAGAGATAAAAGAAATATTGGGTGCTGATTCTGTGATAGTTAAAATGGAAGCGAAGCATTTATGTATGATGATGCGAGGTGTTGAAAAACAAAATTCCACAACGATCACTACCTCAATTTGTGGAAATATGAAAAGTGAAGATGTGGATAAATTTTTGAAAATGGTTCAGTAAGAGGAGGAATATTGTGATATATATTGAAAATGAACAATGTAAAGAATTGTTGTCAGATAAGGACGAGTGTTTATCGGCTATTCGAGATGCCATTAGCATAAAAAAACGAGGAGAATATAATCAACCCATAAAACCATATTTGAAATTTCCGGATAAAAGAAATCGAATTATTGCAATGCCTGCATATGTAGGAGGAAGTAAGAATGTTTGTGGTATTAAATGGATTTCCAGTTTTCCTGATAATTTGGAGAAGAATATTCCTCGAGCACATTGCTTGACAATTCTTAATAGTGTTTCTACAGGAATACCGTTTTGTATATTTAACGCATCGTGCATTAGCATTATTAGAACAGCAGCACTTTCCACTGTGCTATTAGATAAATATATTCAATTAACAGATAGAAAGAAGTATGTGCTCGGCATAATTGGGTATGGTCCTATAGGAAAAATGCATAAGGAATATTTTTGCCATTTATTAAAAGATCAGATTTCAGAGATTCATATATATGACAAAAATATAATGAAAGAACAGAGTGATGTTATTGTTGAAACTAGTTGGAAAGAAGTATATAATCAAGCAGATATTTTAGTTTTGGCAACAAATACAGTGATACCATATTTAACTGAGGCACCCAGATTGAATTGTCTGACGTTGAATGTATCTCTTCGAGATTTTTGTGTTGAGTCATTTGATTTGACGAATACAGTTACTGTTGTTGATGATTGGGATGAAGTTAATCGCGAAGAAACCAATATATATCATTTGTCACGCAAAAACAAACTTATAAGAGAGGATACTATAAATATTGAAGAGTTTCTTGATATGAAGGTGCCTAAAGGAGAGAATAGAGCTTATTTTGTAAACACAATGGGAATGGCGCTTTTTGATATTTGTATAGGAAATTTAGCTTATGATATATATATGAGGAAATTGAAAAATGAAAGAACGTTTAGTAAAAACTCCATTGATTCAAATTAATGATGGTAATCATGTTAATTTGTATGCAAAATTAGAGGGAAACAATATTACAGGAAGCATGAAAGATAGACCAGCGAATCTGCTCCTTGAAAGAATGAATATTGATGGCAGCATTAGTGAATATAATGGAGTTATTGAGTCGTCATCTGGAAATATGGCAATTGCATTGGCTAGTGCATGTAAAGTGAATCATACAAAATTTATTTGTGTTACTGATCCCAATATTTTACCTGTTAACTTGCGACTGCTAGAGAAACTAGATGCTTATATAGTAATGGTAAACGAAAAAGATGATACAGGAGGATATTTAAAAACAAGGTTAAAAATCGTAAAAAAGATGGCTGACGAAAACAATTTATATTGGGTAAATCAATATAATAATCCAGAAGTGGTTCGAGCATATAGTGGATTGGCGGAAGAAATTGAACAACAGACAGATAATGTTGATGCTATATTTATTCCAGTGAGTTCATGTGGTTGTATAGCTGGAGTGTCGCAATATTTTGCTAAAAGTAATAGAAATCCCCTAATTGTAGCGGTGGATATAGAAGGATCACAAATTTTTGGAACAAAAGAAGTTGAAAGACACATTCCAGGAGCGGGGTCAAGTATTCATCCTCCAAATGTAGAGAACGCATTTATAGACGACATAATAGTAACTAAAGAAAAGAATGTTGTAAATGCTTGCGAAGAATTAAAAGAAAAATTTTTCTTTGTGGGTGGCTCATCTGGAATGGTTTATGAGGGTTACAAGCAATATTTAAGAAAAAATAACCCCAAATTATTAGGGAAAAAAGTAGTAATGATTTTCGCAGATAGAGGAGATCGTTACATAGATACTTTATATAACAAAGATTGGCTTAAATTAATTGATGAAAGGAAATGAAGAAGATGAAAATTTATACGACAATTAGTACAAAATTTGAGGCTGCGCATTGTTTGTGTTTGCCGGAAAAGGGCGATGAAGAAAATGAAAAGCTATTTGGCAAATGTTCCAATTTACATGGACATAACTACAAATTAGAAGTATCTGTTTCGGGAGATATTAAAAATGACGGAATGGTTATTAATTTCAAAAGATTAAAAGAGATAATCAATAAGAATGTCACAAATTATTACGATCATCAATTTATCAATGAATTGATGGACAAGGTACCAACAGCTGAAAATATGTGCATAGAAATTGTGAATAAACTACAGAAGGCTTTTTCTACGGAAGATATCAATTTGGAAGAAATTAAGTTATATGAGACAGATACATCATATTGTAAAGTGAGGTGCAAAGATGAGCAATAGTACGTTGGATACGTTATTAAGAAGATATGAAACAAGAAATTCGTGTAATAATCTTCTTAATTACGAAAATGAAATCATGAATCATTCAGAGCTAGAAAGGGAGTCTAATAAATTTGCAGAATTTTTAATAAGATTAGGTGTAAAAAAGGGTGAAAGAGTTATTATTATGTTGGAACTAAATATTGAAACTATTGTTGCTATATTTGGAATTATAAAAACTGGTGCAATTTATGTTCCTCTTGATGAAAATATGCAAAAAGAAAATGTTGATTATGTATTACAACTAGTTAGCCCTTCTGTTTGCATTTACGATAAGAAATATGAACATAATTTCGAAATGTATAAAGGACACAAGGTTGTGTATGGAACGAAACAGGAAGAACATTATACTTTTGAAAGTTATAAGGATTTAGACGGTGTTTTTGAAAAAAGAAAAATAATATCTAAAGATATTGTATATATTATCTTTACATCGGGTACAACGGGACATCCCAAAGGCGTTATGGTAAATCATAAGGCGATTATTACTTTTTTGGAGCATGTTGTTTGTAATCATTATCATGGTAAACTTGTTAGAAGTTTATGTCGTACACCGATTGCGTTTGATCCATTTTTGACAGAAGTTCTTCCAAGTGTTATTAGTGGAGGCCAAGTATATATTCAAAATCGAAATGTAGGATTAAAGAGTTTTTTGAAGTTTTTAGAAGAAAAAAGAATAACGAATTTTGGATGTGGTCCGGCACTGCTTTTACTGCTTAAATCAAATATTAATGTAGTGAAAAAATATGATTTGTCCGCTTTACATGATATATACATTGGATATGAAAAATGTCCGGTAAGTGTTATAAAATTTCTTATGGAGGAATATCCTCATATAAATTTTATTAATGGTTATGGAACAACAGAAACATTTGCTGCTTCGACATTTCATTTTATTAGTGCGGAGGATTTGGACAATGAGGATGGAATAGCAATTGGTACTCCAATTAATAATGTTGAAATTTTTGTTGTTAATCGTGAGGGTAAACTTGCAAAAAATGGCGAGGTTGGTGAATTGGTTATTAGAGGGGATACTGTTTTCCCTGGTTATTGGAATGATGAGGAAAAAACATCTAATCAATTAAGAAAACATCCTTTTTTGAATACTGGCAATGAGATGGTTTATTATACGGGTGATCTTGCCAAAAAGGATGAAATGAATAATATCTTTTTTGTTGGAAGGAAAGATGATCAGGTAAAGATAAAAGGATATCGTGTAGAACTTGGCGAAATACAAAATGTTGTAGAGCAAAATAGAATGGTTAAAGAATGCTGTATTTTGCTAATAAAAGACAGACTTGTATGTTTTTACAATACTTATACTAAAGAAAAAATAGAAGTAGAACTAGCAACATTATGTAAAAAGAAACTTGTTAAGTATAAATGTCCCAAAGAATATATTTATATTGATACTTTTGGACGAAACCATAATGGAAAAATAGATAGAAAGGAACTTAGAGAAAGATATGTTAAAGCAGAAATACGAGAAATGCATATTAATTGACTCAGAATATACAAAACAGCAAATCGATTTAGTTGTTAATGATTTTGAAGATGTATTATATTTGTTTTTTTCGGACAATGCAAAAGTGGAAGAGTATATAAGGAGTAAAGCAGTAAGTTTTTTATGTATTGATATTCCTTATGATATTCAGCAGTATAAGAAGAATATTTTTTTGCGAGTTTCTTTTGCGTGTGCTATCGCAGAGTATTACCAATCGGAAATGTTATTATTGGTATGTGACTCTAGGAAGTTTTTTTGTGATACAAAAGTTGTTGATGACTATATTAAAAAAATTGCTAAAGTGATTTTTTATGGGACTAAATCTAGAATATGTTTTCAATACATGAATATGTTGGCAGAAAAACGAGTAAAAGATTTCACGAATTCACCTGATTTAAGAACTGGTTCAAATAAGGTTTTGGTGTTATATTCTGGTGGACTTGATTGTAGTGTTGCGTATAAATTGTCAACTTTATTTGCGAAGGACATATCATTATTGTTTTTTGATTATGGACAGCGTAATGTTGTGGAGGAAGAATCTTCATGTAAAAGAATATTACGAGAAGAAAAAAGAAAAAATTTACATTTTATTAAAATAAATTTATATTCATTTTTTGAAACAATATCAAATAAATGTGGTTTGTTGTCTCGAGAGATTAATTTGACAGTTGAAAATAAGGAACTAGAGTATGTTCCCTTTAGAAATACAATATTTATTAGTATAGCTTTGTGCATGTGCCAAGCTGACAATATAAATATGATAGTGACAGGAAGTCAAAATGATGATGCAATTTCACCAGATAATTCTTCATTATATTATGATGCCTTGAATGAGTTAATAAGTATGCAGTATGGAACTAAAGAAATATATCTAAATCCGATTTTGAAAAAAATCGGAGGGAAGAAAGAAACAATTCAGTTGGGAGATGCTTTGGGAGTTGATTTTGAAAACACATGGACATGTCATAAAGAATCACAAGATTCGCAAAGACGTATTCAATGTGGTGAGTGTGTTGACTGCAGGGCAAGGTATGCTGCCTTCAAAGAACTTGGTTTAGAAGATCCTGTATCGTATAAGATAATACCAAGAAATATTTGAGAAAGGAAATATAATTTGGATTTTATAAAAAACAAAAAATGGACAAGCGAAATGCTACATAAAATTGCAGTGAATGATTTCGAAGATGTATATAGGTTTCATTGTAGTTATCCTAATTATAAAGAAACTATATTAAGAGAATCAGATAACATATTTATCAAGGATGAGTCTGAACGATTAAAATGTAATTCGTTTAAAATATTAGGAGCGAGTTATTCACTTTTTAAATATTTTCAACGAATTTCATCTAATGTAAAAGATTATATTTCCTTGAAAAGATATTTGAAAAATTCGGAAATAGAGATTATTACAGCTTCAGATGGAAATTATGGTGTGGCCGTTGCAAAATTGTGTAAAGATCTAGAAATCCAATGCTCAGTCATTTTTCCTAAAGATACACCTTCTTTTTACTGTAATAGTGCAAAAAGAAATAATTCAAAAGTAATCTTATATGATGGGAATTATGATGAGTGTGTCTTGGCTGCTAAAAAATTTCAAAATTGCGATAAATACATTGTGCTTTTAGATGTTGCAGTAGACAAAAATGACAGAAGGATGTCTCATGATGTTTCTATGGGATATAGTACAATGTTTTATGAATTAAGGAATGAGCATTTTGACTATATTTTTCTTCCAGTTGGTGTAGGTGGATTAGCATTGTCATGTATAATGTTTTGCAAAATTTTTTGGCACAAAACTAAAGTGATTTCGGTTGAGCCATGTGGTTACAATTCTTTATACTTATCTATACAAGCCAATAGAGAAATGCAGGCACAAGGCGGCGAGACAATTGCTAATGGCTTGAAGTGTATAAAGCTTTCTTTGATAGCCTTACCAATGTTGCTAACTGGGATATATGGTTGTTGTACTGTGAAAGATAGTGAAATTGCACTAGCATACAAGCGTCTAGAAAGCAATAAGATACATACTGGATTTACGGGGTGCTCTTCATATGCAGCTGCGTTGCAAGAATTGCATGGAAGTTTACTTAAAAATAAACGTGTATTAACAGTAAATACAGAATGGTCACAATATTAAAGGTGCTATTAATATATATTAATAGGCAATGTTATCAATAACAATTTAAGTGTGGTTGCTTAAATAATATAATTGTTTAGTTGAAGGAGGTTAGTTATGAACAATGAAGAAATACGCAGACAGATAAAAAGAGTATTTAAAGAAATCGAAATTGAATTAGTGGACGAGAATCAATTGGAAATGGACTCTTTTGACTATATGAACTTAATTGTTCATATAGAGGAAATCTTTGAAATAGAGTTTGAGGATGAATACATTGGAAATGATAGTTTTCAATCGATTGATGAACTTGTTACATATGTAGCTTTATTATTGAAAGGAAAATAAAATTTATGCTAAAAAAAATTAAGATTATTTCATTCGAAATAGGAAATGAATGTAATTTAAGAATGGAACATCATAAATGCCCCATAAATCACCGAAAATATCTAGTGACTCAATTTGGGACTATTACACCAAGTGTAATTGCCAATGTGATTTCGGAATGCCAAAAACTGAATTTTGAAGGCTATTATGCATTCCACTTTTATAATGAGCCATTGCTGTATAGGGAAAGGATTATGCAGGTGATTTCAAAAAAACCGCACGAAAGGTATCTTTTATGGACAAATGGGGAGTTATTAAAAGAAAATGATGAAATTCTAGACTTGTTTGCTAAAGTTGTGATTTCGTGTTATAAAAAGGAAAAATTACCTTTTTATAAAAAATTACAAAAAGAATATCGGCAGATTGAGATAGAGCAATGGGAGTTAGATGATCGTGCTCAAATATATAATCGTCAAGAAGAAAATAAGTTTGGGTGCAAAAGAGTATGTTTTGAAATTCCAATTGATTACTATGGGAATATACATCTTTGTTGCCGGGACTGGAACAATAGTTGTAAACTAGGGAATATTTTGGAAACCGGATTTTCTGATATTATAGCCGGAAAAGAATATAAAGATATAATAAACAATGTAAGAAAACGAATTTTGGATACCAATAATTGTCCAGAAATATGTAAACAGTGTGATGAACCATGGATTAGAATTCCAAGTGGATGGTAATCCAAATTAAGATATAACTAAAAGTTATAGGTAACCGTTAAATACATTTCTTTCTTTGCGATACGGCTATATTAGGAAAGAAAAATAGGTGATTATTAGAAATATTTCTAGTATATTTAGTGTAATATATATTTCAGTGAATTAAAGGTTAAAGAATTTAACAAATACCTATAAAAAACGTAGAAGTATAGGAGGAAAAAGATGAATATATCTATTTTAGTGCCTAATCATAGTGATTTGCGAATGATAAACATGATTGAAAGCATTGATTGTTGCAATAGTGAAAACTTAAAAATTGAACTTTTAATTATACTCAATAGACCAACAAAGGAGGTGCTTAAGCAAAGTCAATACATCCTTGATAATTATTCCCAAAAGTTTAGCGTGAAGATAATAAATGAAAAAATTTGCAATTTGGGATACTTATACAATTGTGGTGTGAAAGAAGCAACTTATGATAATTTGCTTTTTATAGATTCTGATGTTATTTGTGAAAAAGGATCAATAAAAAGAATGATAGAAAGCATGATAGATAATAATGCAGATTTGGTCAAAGCAAGATTAGTATATAAGGCTAAGAGTAGTTTCGTAGTGGAAGCAAGACGAATCAATACCTCATTTACAAAAGAACCATACATACCAGTTATTCTTTTTTCAAAAAAAATATTTAAGAAAATAAGTGGGGATTATGTGTTTGCGGTTGATACAGTATGGTGTTCGGATGCGGAGTTTGCATATAGAGTTTTGAATTCGGATGCCAAAATTGTATATGAGGATGCATTTTTTTATCATGATAATATTGGTGTCATAAAGGATTTGAAAGATGCTTTATTGTATGGTTGTGGTAAAGGAATAAGAATTAAAAGAACACAAGAGGAGTGGAGACCTTGTAGAGAAATTTTGCAAAATCACAATCGGGCAAAACGCGAAAAAATTAAATTGGTCTGGCGTTTATATTCAGATCTTTGGATAATTTTACAACAGATTGCATGTGGAATACAAGTCCATTTGCCAATTTTATTTAAGGAGACGCTTCCGTTTGAAAAATCAATGAAGATAGAGGAGATAAAATATGAAGATAGCAAAATATAATAAAAAAGGAAAATATATTTTAGGGATTAACGGGTGGAATCAAGATAGTCACGATGCTGCTGTTTCCCTTGTTGAAGTGTTCGAAAATCGTTATAACATTGTTGGTTGCATAGAAGAAGAGAAAAGTAGTGGAAATAAGTGCGCATATGATAGTTTTCCTAAATTGGCTATTAATGATTTGTTGAATAGTAATAGTTTAACAGTGCAGGATATTGATTATGTTGTGTTCGGTTGGGATTATGTTTTGTTGGGAGAGAAAAAAGGTGAAAAAGTTGAACTAAGAGATATCGTATGTAATTTATTTAATACATCTGATATTTCGCATATTGACACGATATGTATTAATCACCATTTGGCTCATGCGGCTTCAAGTTATAGAGTTTCAGGTTTCAATGAAGCATTGAGTGTTGTTATTGATGGAAATGGAGAAACGGAATCTTTTAGTATTTGGAAATCCAAAAATGGTGAACTAATTCCGTTATATAGTGCGCCAATGGAATCATCGTTTGGTTTTTTGTTTGAGGCAACTAATATTGTCGTTGGTTTTCAAAATTATGAATCAGGGAAAACGATGGGGTTAGCTGCTTATGGAAAACCAATCTATGCTAATGAAATTATGAAAATGTATGGTGAAAATTCGATAGAGATGACAAATGAGTTTGTAGATGAGTATAGAAAAGTTTCTAGGTTTATAATATCAAATGAGGCAAGGGTTGTCCAAGATAGTCTTATTAAAACGTGGTTATCCATTTTTTTGAATAAACTTGGAATTAAACGAAACAAAAAAAAGATAGATTCTTACTATAATATTGATAAAAAGTATAAGGATTTGGCCGCATCAGTACAATATGTTTTAGAGCATAAAGTAACTAATGAGATAAGAAAATGGATGATTAAAGAAAATCTAGTTAATGTTTGTCTTTCGGGAGGTGTGGCACTTAACTGTACTTTGAATGGAAAAATATTGGAAATGCCTGAAGTTGAAAAGATATTTGTTCAACCGGCAGCAGGAGATTCGGGAGTAGCATTAGGAGCAGCTCTAGAACAAGCATATAGAATGGGTGCAGTTAGTAAAATGGATAAAGAATTCTCGCCTTATTTAGGAATTGAATATACAAGCGATGAAATAGTAAAATTTTGTGAGAAATATCATTTGAAATTCAGAATTAAAAGTGATGCATCATACGATATTGCAAAAGCGTTGTGTCAGGGTAAGGTTGTTGGTATTTTTCAAGGAAGAAACGAATGGGGACCTAGAGCATTAGGAAACCGTTCGATAATAAGTCTGCCTAATAAGGAGAAGTTGGATTTCATTAATATGGAGGTAAAGCAAAGAGAGTTAGGAAGACCGTTAGGTCCTAGTCTTCTAGAAACAGATTACAGAATATTAAATGATAAGAATAAGCAGTTTGGAAGATATATGAATATTGCTTATCAGCTAGATAATTCTATTGAAGATAGATTTGGAGCTGTCATACATATTGATAAATCGTTTAGACCACAATATGTTACAGAGTCGAGTAATATATCATTTTATCACCAATTAAGAGAGTTGAAGAAGCAAATAGGAAATTCTATTGTAATTAATACGTCATTTAACTTAGCAACCCCTATTGTTTATTCATTAGAACAAGTACTAAGTTATTTTAAGTCAAAAAGAATTGACTGGGTAGTATTTAACAATGAAATTATTATTGAAAAGGAGAATAATTAGATGCAATATAGAGTTGTAAAAAATGGAATATTTAAATCTATACAGGGAGAAGGGTACAATGTGGGTAGAAATGCAATATTCATCCGCCTGGCAGGCTGCAATATGATGCCACGTTGTTCTTTTTGTGATGAACACTTTGATGAGTATATAATTATGACGGAGGAAGAAATTTACAAAAAGGTAAAGCGATTATCACCGTCAAATTTTATTGTTATTACAGGAGGGGAGCCTACAATTCAAAAGCTAAATAAGTTAGTAAAAAAATTACAAAAGAATGGATATACTGTTGCATTAGAAACAAATGGGTTGTTGAAGCCGGATTGCGAATTTGATTGGGTAACATGTAGTCCCAAGACGGATAATTTGGAGCAACAACAGGTAGATGAACTCAAGTTTGTTGTTGATAAGGACAAAGATAAGATGTTGCAGTATATAGAAAGTATTAAGGAGAATGTTTCTAGCAGGTATGTCTATTTACAACCTAAAAGTAATGAAATTCAAAATATTCAAACTGCGTTAGAGTTAATAAGTGATAATCCTGAATATCGTTTAAGTATGCAGTTGCATAAAATAATAGGTATTTTGTGATGGAGGAGATATGTACAAATATTCAGAATGTGAGAATATAGCTGATTGCAAAAAATGGGATGAAGGTGTTTTGTTGGGGAAGAATCCTTCCTTTTATCAAAGTACTGCATTTGCAGAAGGCAAGAAACTTTGTGGTTATAAAACAAAATATGCTTTGGTTGAAGATGAGAAAGGGAATGTATTATTAAGAGCAGTAGTAATTATTCACTCTTTTGGTATTTACATTCATCGAGGACCTATATGTTACGAAAATGGTATTGGAGCGTTAAATTATTTTTTTGTAGAGGTACTTGAGCGGTATGATTTAAATATTTTTTTTTCAAGCAACATTTTGGAATTAAAAGGTGGTAGACAATTAAATGAATTATGCGTTCAGAATAGCGCATACCATACTATGATGCTAAAGATTGAAAGTAGTTTTGAAAAACAAATGGCAATGATGAATCAGAATCGGCGAAGAATTGTAAGGAAGGTATTGCGTAAGGATAATGAATTTGTGTTTGAACAAGGAAAGCACAATTTGGACTTGTTTTTACAATGTATGATAAGCAATAATAATTCCTTATTAGATAACAAAAAATTGATCCCGGAAATTGTTGCGATGAGTAAACAACAATTTGTTGAATTATATGTATGTAAGTTTAGAGGACAAGTGATTAGTGGGATTATGGCATTTGTGTTTGGAGAAGTTTTTGAATCAAGATATAACACTAACAGTAAAAAATACATGCATCTTAATGCAGGAACTTTTTTAGATTGTAATATTCTTGCTAAATTGATAGAAGATGGAATTCGATATTATGATTTTGCTGGTTATGATGTAAATGCTAAAGAAGGAGAGAAAGAAGCGAATATTAATTATTATAAAAGAAGTTATGGTGGTTCTGTTGTCAAATTCAATAACTATACGTTGAGGAAAAATAAAAAGAACTATATGATAGAAATGTTGAAATGAGTAGATTACGTTGTTTGTTGTGGCTTCTAACACTTAGAATTATATACTTATGTATTCGCTTTTATATCTATTCTAGCAATGGAGACGCGAATATGAATGTGACTAATGAAGAGCTATCTTTGCTTCATAGGCTACTGAGCAATGTAGTTTTAAACGACTAAATAACGATCTATTAATGAATCGACAGTGAAGTATTTAGATTTGACGATTCTATGGGGCAGAATAAGATAAAATATATGACATAGGGAAGTTGTATGTTTGATGCCGCATTTGTTTAAACGGATGTCTCGTTTTTGTTGACAATATAATGGGAAACTGATAATATAATTATGTATAGTTTACATTTATTGTTTCAAGCTGATTTGGATGATGAGTATTGAAATGGTTCACAAAGGTGTTATGAAGAACAAATGAAGAATAAGTTTGTATATTCGTAGGACTGACAATCAAAAGATTACTTCTATTAATATAGTCTTAATAGAAAATGATGGAAGTGTTGTTTAAAAGGAGGGGCAGGAATGTTAGGTGTTTTTCGAGATAGTTACTCAGTACAGTTGTCATAATCTGTTAACAGATTGTACTGAGTAATGGTTGTTAACAGTTGTAACTGTACTGAACTAATCTAGGTAAAATATTAAATTAGAACAGGAGTATAGTTATGTTAGGGTTAAAAGAAATTGTAAATGGAAACAGAAAGTTGGTTTTTGTTTATACATTAATTGGCGTTATACTTGCTTTTTTGTCTGCTTATAGTGCAAGTTATTATGAAATACTTATTGATCACTTTTCAAATGGAACAGTTGATTTGAACACCATTATCTTGTATGCAGGAGTGTTGATATTATTATGCATACTTAATTATGTTGATGAGTATCCAGCACAAAAGTTGTCCAATAATTTATATTTAGATATAAAACTATTGGCATTAAAGAAAGTGAGTCGCATTGATTATGTTGAATATCAGAAAATTGGAACAGGTGAACTTATTCAGCGAATTGAGAATGGAGCTAATGCTGGAAAAGAAATGGTTTTTGGATTTTATCTTAGAATAATCCGTGAATTATTGCCAGCTATTTTTTTTAGTCTCTTTTTTATATTTTCCATAAATCCTCAAATTGCTGTTGTTATTCTTGCGGGGTATGTTGTTGTTTTCTTTGTTACTCATCTTTTATTAAAGGTACTCTATAATATTAAGGAAAAAGTGCTTTTAAATGAAGAAAAATTAAACCATATTTTAGTGCGTGGTTTTATGGAGATGCCTGTTTTTCGAGTTAATCGTAAGTTTAGAGAAGAGATATCCTGTGCAGAAAAGTCAAAACGAGAAATAGTATCTTCGAAAACAAAGATGCAGTTGATACATGAAGCTTTTTTTGCGATTTTTGCATTACTAATTACTTTTTTAAAAATTGCGATTATTGTATGGGGCTATCTATCTAAAGCGGTGTCCATAGGAGAAATTATTGCGCTAATTACGTTAGTGGATAATGCATATACCCCAATTGCTATTTTTAATGTTATATTTGTACAGTATAAGATGGATAAAATATCGTATAAAAGATATAGTGACTTTCTGGATAAAAAAGAGGAAGAATTACTTTGTAAGGGAGATTCAGTGAGTTCACTAAAAGGTGATATTATTTTACGTGATGTTTCTTATGTGTATGATAAAGCAAAGGTAGTAGACAATATTTCGTTAAAGTTAAAAGGAAAGAGCAAGATTGCTTTTGTTGGCGAAAGCGGCTCCGGGAAATCTACTATTATGAAAATGCTCATGGGATTAATTCATTCAAATGAAGGAAAAATTGAATTTGCAGATTATGATATTTCAAAAGTGAATTTAGAGTCCTTTTATAAAAGAATTGGTTATGTTTCGCAAGAATCACCAATTTTTGATGGGTCATTACGGGAAAACATTGTTTTTAACAGACGGATCTCTGATGATGAAATTTATAGCGTGCTATCACTTGTTGGTTTAGATGAAATGCTTTCAACTATGCCGGATAAATTAGAAACACAACTTGGTGAACGAGGAATAAGTTTGTCAGGGGGAGAAAGGCAACGATTAGCTATTGCACGAATTTTGCTAAGCAATGTTGATGTTATTATGCTTGATGAGGCAACTTCTGCAATTGACAATATTAATGAAAAACTGGTGATGGGACAGGTTATGAAATATGCAGTGAAAAAGACACTAATTTGTGTTGTACATCGCCTTAATTATGTCAATGAATTTGAACATATAGTGGTTTTTCAGAATGGAAAAGTTGTTGCTCAAGGAGAGTTTGCATATTTGCTTGAGAATTGTGAGTACTTTAAGCGCTTATATGATGCTCAAATTGCTCAGAAAGATAAAGTGAAGTAAATGTTAAACATATCCATTATATTTTTTTGATTGTAAAAAAGCGGCGCTAGGAACCCCATTGGTTCGGTGCTGCTTTTTACATATGAAGGATGGCAATATGGTTATTTATTTGTAAACGCTCCATAGTGAGTACCTTGACTAAAAACGTCACTCCTTTTGGAGTGAGCGTTTTACTTACGACAATGCGCTGGTAACTGTTCCGACCAAGGCAACAGATTTTCCAAAAAACTCAGATCTTTCTCATCCATGTGATTTGGAATCTCGGTTAATAAGTATTCGAAATAATCATATGGTTTGAGATTGTTTGCTTTTGCTGTTTCTGCAATGCTATAGAGAATGGCACTTGACTCAGCTCCCGCAATGGTATCAATCATTACCCAGTTCTTTTTGCCAATGCAGAAACCGCGGATAGACTGTTCAGCTGCATTGTTATCGATTGGAACTTCTCCATCATCCAGAAAGACACCAAGATATTTTTCCTGATTGATGGAGTAAGAAAAACCATGGTACGTTTTTCCTTTTGCCGGAACTTTTGTTATATTTTTTTTTACCCAAGCAAAATAAGCATCAACCATTGGCTTTATAATAAGCTGGCGATGTTGCAGACGTTCTCCGCAGATTCATCTGCAAGTTTCTTTTCCTCGCGATAAACCGCCTGGATTTGTTTTAATGCAAGATAGGCAAGGGAATCACTGCGCTTTGCTTTTGGTAAAGCTTTTACCGCTTCATCAAACCGGCGCCTTGCATGAGCCCAGCATCCTGCAATGGTCAAGTCATCACGCTCACCTTCCAGAGTGTGATACACCTGGTATCCATCTGTCACGCAGATGCCATGGAAGTCCTTTAGAAACTTCCGTGGATGTGAGGTGTTTCGTGATGGCTGGTATTTGTACAGGACAATCGGTTTGTCCTTGTACATTTTATCGGTTCGGTATACCCACATGTAATGTTTGGAGCCTTCTGTCCGGTTTTCTTTTGTCACGCGGACAGGTGTCTCATCCGCCTGCAGTACATGATAGCCGTATAGCTTTTTATGCATACAGTCATATAGTAATGACAGGTATCGTTCTGTGCAAAGGATTGTCCAGTGAGCCATTTCGCGTCTGCTGATTTCAAGACCATAACGGGAAAATTCCTGCTCCTGACGATACAAAGGGACGGCATTTACATATTTCGCATTCATGATTCCCGCTAATAAAGATGGTGAAACCAAACTGTTTCGAAGAAGATATGCCGGATGGTCTGCCTTTTTGAAATGATTATCCTTAACTTGGAGTAATTTTACTATAAAATTTGATGAATTTGTAGAATCATTAGTTGTAGATGATGGGTTTATACGGTTTAATAATTTTATCCCTAGTAGAAGTTATAGACCAGAAATTAATTATATAAAAATTATCAATGGAATCAATATGTACCTAAGATCAGAAAGTGCAGTTAAAGGGTCTGAAAGTTTATATGGTATACAGGGAGTACAGGGTTTTTGGAAATTCATAAAGAATGATATATGTGAAAATACTTAAACAATTCATTTGCCTTCTATTTTTACACTTTTTGAACATAAAAAAATAATGTTAGAAAGAATTGTTTATTTAGAACACAATAGTTTTGTTAAATTAAATAGTGAATGGAAAAAAATACTAGATACTAATGTTAACAATTATATGAAAATTTTAAATCTTTGTATTAAATACAATTTAACATTAAATCGTGATTTGGGTATAAAGATATATGAATTAGGTATTTCAAGTCAAAATGATGAAATATGCGTTCTGAGGAAAATTTTTAATAAGTGTGAAAACGATACTATATAGTTTGCAGATATGTCATAGAAAAAAGATGATTAACGACAACCATTATTCACCGTTGCATATTGTAATGTAACGAAACAGAATGATAGGAAGAAGCACTCCATTGGCTTGGAAAGAGCGAATGGGTGCTTCTATTGCGTTAGCAACTAAGAAAATTCCAACAATTGCACTATAGAACCTGTTCAATTGTTAATTGTAGTATTTGTTGAATTTTGTTACGATTCAGGTGGACACTTTGGTTCGTGTCGAAATACAAGAAACATAAAATGCAAGAAAAGTATGATTAAAACAAGCCGCAGCTTAGTGATATAGGCAAATTTGAACAAGTAAATTTAGTATACTTTTTGTGGAAAAGATATACTGGATAAGGGGGAAGGTTATGGACAATGAAATAATAGGCCAACGGATCAAGGGATTGCGTATGAAACGGAAAATGACAAGAGAAGCATTGGCAGAAGCAGCAGATCTTTCTGCTTCCTTTCTATATGAAATTGAAACAGGAAAGAAAAGTTTTTCTGCCTATACCCTGGGAAATTTATCGAGAGCATTAAATGTGGAAACAGATTATATTTTGCTTGGTGAGCTGGAAAAAAGAAAATCACAACTGAAAAATGATGTTCTATCGCGAGAAAACCTGTTGTGTATCCAGCAAATGTTGCTAGAAGCATATAATCAAATTCAGGATTTGATTGACGGTTAGTCATCATAAGGCCGTGAAGCGAATTAAAAATCTAAAACCGATGTAACTGTACAATCATGAGAAAATCTCACCACAATAAATGAAAACTTCATATCGATTATACCTATGTAGTGGTATACTTAAGGTACCGAATAAGGTTGAAAGGGATTGGTGCTTCCGAGCCCGTGGGACAGACTGTATTTCGGCTCCTTATGTGTACCACTTTTTGTTGCAATCGGCTTATGCGAAGGAGGTTTACTTTTTGGGATAATTAGGATATAATTTATAATAATAAGTATTTTTTTCAAATCATTGGGAAAAAAGAAGGCTTCTATAGAGTATTCATCTAACTCTGAAAGGAGTAAAAGAATGTGTAAAAAAGAAAATATATCGTACATAATAACCTTGCTTTTCACCCTGACTGCCCTGACTGTTATGGTCATATATAATTTTTCCTCCTTTTATTCAAACGCGGTGTCTAACATGGATGAAGTGGGGGCAAGCAGCCTGGCACAGGAAAAAGAATATTTGGAAGGATACCTGACAAAAGGATTGGATGTGCTACAGGTAACTGCTATCACGGTAGAATACATGATGCAGAACGGAGCTTCTTCCGAGGAGATAGAAGCCTTTCTTGTGGAAGAATCCGAGCGTTATATGGCTGACATTGATGCCAATTTTACAGGGATATACGGCCTATTTAACGGAGATTATTTAGACGGTATCGGCTGGGTGCCGGATGAGGACTATGTCCCTCGTGAAAGGGAATGGTACACAGCCGCAAAGCAGGCAGAGGGAAGACCGACGATCGTGTCCCCATACCTGGATGCCCAGACGAATACAATCATGATTTCTGTCAGCCAGATGCTTTATGATAACGACAGTGTTATTTCTTTTGATATCGCTTTGAACCAGATACAGATTATTACCCAGGATATTAATATGGAAGGGATTGGCTATAGTTTTATCATTGACAGAGAAGGGCTTGTAGTCGCCCATACCGATGAAGCGGAACGAGGGAAGAATTACGAAAATGATCCTGAAATGAAAAAGCTTCTAGCCAAGGTATATAAGGAGAAAGGGGGAAATTTCCATACAAAGATAAATGGGGAGGACTGTACTGTTTTCGTTGATACGGTTATGGATGACTGGTATGTTACTATGATTATAAGCAACTCCAAACTTTATCATGGCATCCGGGACATTCTGATACATAACATTATATTGTGTATTGTTGTATTTGTCCTTATTGCATTCTTTTGCACTGCTGCATTCCGGAAAATCCGTTTACATATGAGAAAAGTGGAAGAAAGCCAGTGGGAACTGGAAAAAATGAACGAAAAGATGGTTACTACGATCGCGAAGACCATCGATGCGCGAGACCGGTATACCAACGGACATTCCCAGCGGGTTGCAAAATATGCGCTGGAGCTGGCAAAACGAATGGACAAGACGGAAACCGAACAAAAAGAAATATACTATGCGGCACTACTGCATGACGTTGGCAAAATACATGTTCCAGATGCCATCATCAATAAACCCACACGACTGAGTGAAGAGGAATTTGAACATATCAAGCTGCATCCCATATCGGGATACTATATCCTGAAGGATATTGATGAAATGGATCTGATCGCCCAGGGTTCAAAATGGCATCATGAAAGATATGATGGAAAAGGTTATCCCAACGGGCTTGCAGGGGAAGAGATCCCAGAAGTTGCACGGATTATAGGAGTCGCGGATGCTTATGATGCCATGACATCCAACAGGAGCTATCGGGAAATCATGCCTCAGGAAAAGGTGCGGGCAGAGATAGAAAAGGGAAAAGGCACGCAGTTTGCCCCGCAAATCGCTGATATTATGCTGCGCATGATGGATGAGGACACCGGATATCAAATGAAGCAAAAAAGTGAAACGACAAAGAATATCCTGATAGTAGATGACGAACCGATGAATCTGGATCGGGTCGCGCTTATGCTGCAGGACGAGCCGGTTTACATTGTACATAAGTCAACTTCTGGTGAAGAAGCATTGCATATATTGAAAGAAACCCCTATGGATCTTATACTTCTTGATATTCAGATGCCCGGCATGGATGGTTTTGAGGTATGCGAGGAGATACGGAAGACATCTGATATTCCAATCGTCTTTTTGATGGGTGACAAAAATTTCCAAACCATAGAAAAAGCGGCTAAAATGGGAATAAAAGATTATCTGGCTAAGCCGGTTACATCGCTGCCTCTTTTGGAAGTCATCCGCAGTATACTGCAGGACGAGGGAGACTATAAACTACGCCATTGACCTGGGAAAGAGACGCCATATATAAAACAATTATAAAATATAAAATTCTACTGTTCAAAAGTGTCATTTTCAAGTATAATCCTAATAAGCAAAGTTGAGCAAATAAGGAGGGAAATAACAAATGAGAACTAGAATCAAAAAGAATTTGTGCTTTTTAACAGTGGCGGCATTGATCCTAGGTGGGATATATAGTCCTGTGGCTGCGAAGGAACCGGATACGGTACAGCAGGAGATGGAAAGACAGCAGTCAGGGAGTGTTCCATTTTCAGAAGAAAATGGAGTCACGGTCAGTACACAGGATGAATTTATGGCTGCTTTGCAGCAGCATAAGAGTCCGATCACGGTGAGTTCACTGATTACTATTGGTAAAGAAGCTGATACGGATGGCCGAATGATTCCTGTGAAGATTCCGGCGGATACTGTGATCCGCGGAACGCAGAACGGCATTCTGAACTGCCGTTGTCCGATCCAGTTGGAGGGGGATGTAATCTTTCAGGACATCAAATTGACCTTTGAATCGTCGGATGCGCTGGGCAGTGTTCCCCACCGGGAGATATTTCTCGCAGGGCACGGTCTGACCTTTGACAATGTAAAGTCTTTTCTGGAAGGTAGTGGTGGAAGTCTCGGCGGTCTCGGCGGCTCAGAAAAAGAACTGCTCCCCACGGTATATGCCGGCGGATATACCAATACCCAGGTCGGGCAAAATGCATCCCTGACTGTGAGAAATTCCAATTCAGAGACGATGTTTCAGGCGGTCTATATGGGGCACGAAGCAGAGAGAGACAACAAAGTTCCCTATCTGGGAACTGCCATAGTGAATCTGGATACGCGGGTTATTGTCCGGGGAAGAGTGGATACCAGCAAAAACAGCCGGGCAGAAATAAATATCACCGGTGGTGAAAATGATTATGCGAAGACAAAGGAATACTATGGAAATGAAAATACGACGTTGACGCTGAGCCAGAGTACGATAGATGGAGCTGCTGTGGAAGGTGTGGGCAATATTGTGATAGCAGATAAAGGGTGCCTGACATCGACGACAGATACCTATGGAAATGTCACGCTTCAGCGGGGTGGCTGTCTGGACGTGAACGGTGTAGACAATGTACTTGTTACCGGGAACTTTACCGGTGTCAGCGATCCCCAGGAAGAACGGGGAATCCTTGTAGTAAAACAGGAAGGTATCGTAACCCTTAGCGGCAAAGTGACCGGTACCACCCAGTTTCAGACGAAAAACCGTCTTTTTCCAGGACCATTTAATATGGGATGGCCGTATATATCTGCAAATGCAGAGAATGCTAGTATCCGCAATTTCGTATTATCCCAAAAAAGTATTGATATGGGTTACCAACTGAATTATGACAAGGGTAACTGGACTGTGGGACTGGCAAGTGAGGTAGAGACCAAGAAGATTGGGGAGATCGACATTATATCAGCGCCATCGGAAGTCAATTTAAGCAAGATCAGGGAGACACAGGATGGCACAGTACCGGATGAAAACGTATATTTTGAGATCATTTGGAAAGACACGGATGGAAATGTAATCAGTACCGACGAGGCAGAAGAACTGGCACTTTATGAGGCAGATTACATCTTTAAGATAAAAACGGAATACTGGGAGAGTGACGATTTGGATATTCAGGAAAAGACAGACTGGAATAATGCCTTAACGCTGATGTCATCAGCGGAGCATCCGGGAAAATATTTCCTGCAGGCCCACGACGGAGCTAAAACCGGTGATTATACCTTTTTATTCTGCTCCGAGTATTACTTAGATGATCTGAATACGGTGAGAGATGTAAAGGGACTAAAAGATCTGATAATAGCAGAATGTAAAGTATCTTTTCTGGATAAAGATCCGGAGCCGGCGAAGCCGACAATAATCCCGACAGGGAAACCAGAGCCAACACCGGAGCCGGAGAACTCCGATAGACCGACATCAACTCCGACAATCCCCCCAACCGTGATTCCAACAGGTACACCAGAACCGACGACAGAGCCGGAGAACCCAGATAGACCGACATCAACTCCGACAATCCCTCCAACCGTGATTCCAACAGGTGCACCAGAACCGACAGCAGAGCCGGAGAATCCAGTTCAGCCGACATCAACTCCGACAATCCCCCCAACTGTAACTCCAACAGGTGCACCAGAACCGACGACAGAGCCGGAGAATCCAGCTCAGCCTACACCAACTCCGACACAGAATCCGGAACTGACTCCGCCGGCAGGGGAAGAGGCTTCAGCTTCAACGCAGACACCATTGCCTACTTTGGCGCCGGATGTTATACCGGAGTCCACACCGGCTCAGGCTGATAGGTATCAGTCAGCAGTTGTCAAGGTTTCTTCAAAGCCAATGGTTTATACAGGGAAAGCACAAAAGCCAGCGGTACTTGTTACTGACACAGCGGGAAATGTCATCAGTAGCGAAAATTATCAGTTGTTGTATCAGAATAATGTGAAAGTAGGGCAGGCTTCGGTCACGGTTATTTTTAACGGGGATTCGAGTACAAAGATCACGAAATATTTTGATATTGTACCTAAAAATGTAAATGAATTCCGGCTTGTCTCAAAATCAAAGCATTTTTTAGCTAAGTGGAAGAGACAGGGTGTGCAGACGACTGGTTATGAGATCCAGTATGCCACTAACAAAAAATTTAAGAAAAAAACCTCGAAGACAGTAACGATTAAAAGCAATAAGACTGTTTCCAAAAAGTTTTCCAGGAAGAAGGCAGGAAAACGTTATTATGTCAGGATACGGACTTATAAGACGGTAAAGACCGATGGGAAGATGAAAAAGTTCTATTCCGGGTGGTCAAAGGTGAAATCTGTGAAATAAATGTACTAAGGGAAAAAGAATTTTATGGAAGATACATTTTATATGCCGATGGCGGCAGCTCCTTTTCGGAAAAATGAAGCTTACAAAGAGGTGCTGCCGAAAAATGCAGAACTAGCCAAATACATTGTTATTGTTATGGGGAGTGTTCTGGCTGCAATGAATGCAGCGAGGCTCCATGTGAAATCTGGATGAAGGTAAGAGATCCTAAGTTTTCTGACGAGGAATTTACGGAAAATGTTAAAATGCGCATTCAGGCTTTGAAAAAAGATCAATAATAGGAAAGGGAAAGATAGACCATGAGCTGATATCTGGTATCGGCTCATGGTCTT
Organism: uncultured Roseburia sp.; assembly: GCA_947644305.1. Classification (GTDB taxonomy): domain Bacteria; phylum Bacillota; class Clostridia; order Lachnospirales; family Lachnospiraceae; genus Eubacterium_F. The sequence goes on along the minus strand of CANRYS010000010.1, from coordinate 91,378 downwards.
TTTCTGTATAAATGCCAGGAAAATGTATCATGATAATAGCAGTAGTCAGCGTTGTGCAGAGCTGACAAAGTGGAGGAAATCATATGAGATCATATAAAGGAAAATCTGTATATAAAGGTATCGCTCTGGGCCCTGTCGTCCTGCTGGCAAACAATGAGGCACAGGTGAAACGCTGCCGGATCGAAGATCCGGAGATGGAGATCGCAAGACTGGAGGAGGCAGCAGAGCTGGCAAAGAAACAACTTCAAATATTGTATGATAAGGCGCTCCGGGAGGTGGGAGAAACCAATGCGGCTATTTTTGAGGTGCATCAAATGATGTTGGAAGACGAAGATTATGTGGATGCCATACAGAATATGATCCGAACGGAGCTGGTCAACGCCGATTATGCGGTGGCAGTAACCGGCGATAATTTTTCTGAAATGTTTGCGAATATGGAAGACGATTATATGAAGGCTAGAGCAGTGGATATCAAAGACATCTCTAATCGCCTGGTAAAGAACCTGAAAGGGCAGGCGGAAGTGGATCTCACCACCATGAAACCGTCCATCATTGTGGCCGATGACCTGAGCCCCAGTGAAACCGTCCAGATGGATAAGAATAAAATACTGGCATTTGCGACAGTGCATGGTTCTTCTAATTCCCATACGGCGATTCTCGCCCGCATGATGAACATACCGGCATTGATCGGGGTTCCCATGGACTTGCAGGAAATCCAGACGGGAACAAGGGCCGTTGTGGATGGATTCCAGGGTGAAATAACTTTTGAGCCGACAGAAGAGGTATGCGAAGAGGCAAAAAGGAAGATGAAAGAAGAGCGGGAGAAGCACCGACTGATGCAGACATTAAAAGGCAAGGATACCGTTACTCTGGATGGGTACCGTATCCATCTGTATGCCAATATCGGAAGTGTCGGTGATGTGGGATATGTGCTGGAAAACGATGCGGAAGGCATCGGACTATTTCGGAGTGAATTTTTGTACCTGGGAAGAACTACCTTCCCTACGGAGGAAGAGCAGTTTCAGGCGTATAAGCATGTGGTGCAGATGATGGCGGGAAAGAAGGTGATCATCCGGACCCTGGATATCGGAGCAGATAAACAGGTGGATTATTTTAATCTTGGAAGAGAGGAGAATCCTGCCCTGGGTTACCGGGCGATTCGGATCTGTCTGAAACAGCCGGAGATCTTTAAGACACAGCTCCGGGCATTGTTGCGGGCTGCGGTATTTGGAAATCTTTCTATTATGTACCCGATGATTACATCCACAGAGGAAGTACAAAAGATTCATGAGATTCTGGAAGAAGTGAAAGGGGAGCTGGATCAGGTACAGATCCCCTATAAAGTCCCGGAGCAGGGTGTTATGGTGGAGACGCCGGCGGCGGTAATGATCAGTGATGAATTGGCCGGGCTGGTGGATTTTTTCAGCATCGGAACCAACGATTTGACACAATATACGTTGGCTATTGACCGCCAGAATGAAAAACTGGATGATTTCTACAATCCTCATCACAGGGCAGTCCTGAAAATGATACAGATCGTGGTGGACAATGCCCATAAACGTGGAAAGTGGGCGGGCATCTGCGGGGAACTGGGGGCTGACCTGGAACTGGCGGAGCGATTTGTAGAGATGGGAGTGGACGAGCTGTCGGTGGCGCCCTCCATGGTACTGAAAATCAGAAAGCGGATTCGGGGGATACGGAGAGGGGGAGGAGAAAAGGAGTAGAATTTTATTACTGGCATGTCGAATCCTATTGATATATGTCGAATGATTGTTCTTGTCGGTTTATGCCGGATTATGTATAATTGAACTAGTCTGGCAGGAGATCAAATTAAAAAACAGTTGAAACCCTATTGGGCGAATACAAGTTCAAACGGGCTGATTGACAGACTGATCCGTGAAGGGAGCAGAGGTATCAAGATGCAGTTTGAACTTTTGCTGGCTGATAAAACGATTCGAAGCAGGATTCATGAAGAGATGGCATTCAATCAGTTGGGGGGAAGCGAGAGAGCGGTCTGGAGCCTTCTTCTTGCGGCAGGGTATCTGAAAATAATAGAGATCCATGACAAAGAATATGAACTTTTTCTGACGAATTATGAAGTAAAGCTGACTTTTGAAGACATGGTACGGGATTGGTTTGATGAAAGGTCAGGAGATTATAATGATTTCATCAAAGCTCTTTTAAAAGATGATATAGAATCTATGAATGATTATATGGGTGTCATCGCGGAAACTATGTTCAGCTTCTTTGACGGTGGTCAAAAGCCATCAGAGAGGAATACACCAGAGCGGTTTTACCATGGATTTGTACTGGGATTACTCGTTGATCTTGCCGGCAGATATGAGGTGACATCAAATCGGGAGAGTGGATTTGGACGGTATGATGTGATGCTGAAACCTTTGAAACCGAAAGATTTTGGGATTATTATGGAATTTAAGATATATAATCCGAAAAAAGAATCTTCCTTGGAGGAAACCGTGCAGGCAGCATTAGATCAGATTGGGGAAAAGAAGTATGAGCAGACTTTTTTAGCACAGGGAATAGAAAAAGAACGGATCCGCAAATACGGTTTTGCGTTTAGGGGAAAAGAGGTACTGATCGGATGAGAGGGGGGCGGTAGACTAAAACTTAGCGCTCCCCGTTTCTCGTCTATGACTCGCTGCCATATTTATTAGTATATAAATAAATACACTCTTGTATACCATCGTTTTTGTATCCAAGATTCTCGTAAAGTTGTATCGCCCGCTTGTTTGTGCTCTCGACCCAGAGATAAAACAATTTTGTGGTTTCCAGATTTTTTAAAATATAGGTATATAGTAAAGAAAGTCCAATTTTTTTTCCCGCAAATTTTTCTGACACACAGAGGGAACGAAGATACGATTTCTTACCAAAAGTCTCGAAGAGCAGCACGCCTGCTAGTTCCCCATCAATAGCTATCTTAAGCACCTGGCGCATTTCAAGAAAGGTACGAAGTTCAGTTTTTGACACCAGATGATCTGTCATGATATCAAAGGTTTCATATAGAAGTTGAAAGATATCATTTAAGTCATCCATATCCGCATTTTCTGCTTTATACATTGCTTCATACTGCTCTGTCGTACCTGGAATCATCTGCTTTCGAATGTATTTTTTATATGGGTGAAATTCCAATTTCTTTAAAATATCCACATTCTTATCTGGTATTTTGGTTACAACGGTTCCTTCTAGGTTTTGGTAGTTTTCTATGTCTTTTTGTATCTTTTCGACAAGGCATGGAATCAGGACATCTTGACTTTGGATAAAATAGTACATTTTATGGAGACCATTCATCGGATGTATTAAAATAACAATCTCCTCCTCATAGCAAAAACAATGGATTTTATGTGTTGCAATTTTATCCATTATCTCGCGGCAGGAGAGATAGCAGTTCGTTAAAAGTGGATTTCCAATCGCATTCAAGATGATAGCTTTTCCTTTTTCTGTCAAAACATCTCTCAATTTTTACCTTCCCTCTTTACATAAACTCATTTACTATATCTGAAATATGTACAATCGTTGAAGTCACCGCAAGCAAGTCCATGGAAACCAGTTTTTCAATGGTTTTAGAAATGAAAAATGGCCTTACCATGTCAGATGAATTTTTCATAGATATCTTTCTTTCCAACCATTCTGGCCGATCGAGTATCTTGGGAAACAAATCCAAACTTTCCATTTTGTATACAACGGCATTGACTCTGCATTCACCTTCTAAAGAATCAGATAACAATTTCATGGAAGAATGAAGGGCGGCATCGTCGTCTTTGTCCTCTGCTATGAGAATGACGGAACTATTGGTTGACAACACCCCTTGTTGTTTCAGGCATCCAGCCTCTTCAGCCACTTTATCCATATCATAGACAGCCATATCAAATATAACAGAGTCATATGTTCTGGAAGTATTTTGGGCTGCCAGATTTAATTCATCATCAAATATTTCACAATCTTTCCAAAATAATTGTGAATGCATTTCTTTTAGTATTTCTTTTGAACCATATAAACCTAAATTACATGCTTGATCATCCAATTCTCGTGCAACCAATTTAGTGATAGAAGTTTTGGGATTCATTAATAATACAGTTCTGGAATACAGTTCTCCATTATGCAGCCTGTGCTCGTCAAAATGCTCATCCGTTATGATCACAGGTAGAATATTTTGGACGGGAAGCTGGAAATAAGAAATTCCCATAGACAATCCAACACCAAAGCCGCAACTGCAGATTTGAAGGTTATCTTTATCTTTAAACTTATCCAGATTGTGGCATAGTGTAATCGGAATGGAAGCTCCCGAGGTGTTTCCATATTCCTCATAGGAGGTAAGTACCTGGTCTTCTGGCAATTCACAACCAGTTGCTATGGTGTCAAGTATCAATTTTTGTGCCTGATGAAAAGCATAATAGTCAATATCATCTTTTAAATTAAAATCTTGAAAAAAAGCTGTCATATTATCGACTACGTCATTAATGGCAAACTCAAATACTTTATTTCCCTGCATCATGGTTTCTGTTTTTTTGAAACGGACGATGGCATTCCATCCCGATCCATCGCAAAAATTTCGGAACAAAAGTTCATTTCCTGGCTGTTTTTCTAAAGCAGTAGCAGAACCACCAGAACCAAACATCATAATGTTGATGATATCTTCGTTTTTCATCATAACGCCGTCTGGTATATTCATAATGTCACCTGTCAATAAAAGAGCCTTTGTTCCATCTGGTTGACTTTGCAATAAACCGGCTATTGTCTGAATTCCCAAATCAAATGAGGAGCAGCCCAGATTGATATCATATGCCATACAGTCTTTTCCCAAGCCAAGACGGTTCGTTAGATCGATTGCCGTAGATGGAATTTCATAATCTGCAAGTTGAGTACATAAAACAAGAATTTTCACATCTTCCCTGTTCCACTGTAAATGATTCAACAGATTTTCTGCTGCACTCATACAAAGATCTGAAACTTTCTGATACCTATAGGATAAATGATGTCTGTAAACACCTGTCAGCTTTGCTTGTTTTGTTACCCGGCGCTTACCAAAAACATCCACATAGTCCATATTATCCATAACATAAGAAGGAACTGCCGAGGCAACACCTGTTACTTTTATATTGGAATATTTACCATTCATAAGAGAATTCTCACTTTCCACCAATTATTAATCTGGTATATAGTTACAAATATCACCAACTGTCACAAAATCTTTAATTGTTTCTGTAGTAAGATTTATATCATACTCCTGTTTCATCTTTACAGTTAATGTCAAAGTACTTAAAGAATCCCATTCTTCAACTTCTTCTAATATAGTACTTTCGGTCAGGCTTCCTTCCTCCACATCCATAATATCTTCTAAAAATTCGATTTTTTCTTGTAAAGTCATTTGAATATTCTCTCCTTACTTCATTTAATTCTTAGTTTTCTCTATAAAAAAGAAACCATTATCCATGATAACCTGCACTGATTCCGATACACTCCCCAGTTATGTACTTGGCATCTTCGGATAACAGAAATTGAACAGTATGAATCACATTGGCAATAGGAATAACCCCTAGAGGTTGCTTTCGTGTGAGCTCTGCGATTTCTTCTTCCGTCCAATCGTTATTGTCATCACACATTTTGGACATTACATTGGCGGGCATGACTGCGTTGATACGGATCCTGCGTTTCAAAAATTCTTTCGCCAGAATCTGAACCTGGGTATTCATCGCTTCTTTTGTCATTGCATAGGCAGACATACCTGGTTCCTTCATTGTGGCCGCATAGGAAGAGATTCCGACAATAGCCGCTCCCTTATTCGAGGCTTTTACATTTTGGAAATGGCGGCACATTTCGTAAAAACCAAACACATTAACGCGAAACATGTTTTCCAGATCATCTTGTTCCATTAACTTCAACGTTTTAATAAATGCAATGCCAGCACAATAAATGAGACCATCCAGTCTTATGCCTTCTTCCTGCAAAGTATGAAAAACGGATTCGATCTCATCTGATTTCCTCAGATCACATGGTACTACCATGCTTTTTCCTTTTAATTCTTTCTGAACCTCCAATAGTTTTTCTTGTCTGCGTGCTACAAGAATGATCATTGTGTCCGAATCAGAAAGACTTTTTGCCATCTCCCTGCCAATACCAGAAGATGCGCCTGTAATCAAATAATATTTCACTTTATTTCTCCTTATAAAAATTATATTAGGACGGGCGATCCTGGTCACCGTCACCCCGAAAAAGCTTCATTCCCGGTATAAGCGGATCGATCATATCCAAAGAAACATTTTTTTGTTCAAAAGGATGAAAATAATTCGGTATAATATTCTCATCCTCTACATCGCATCGGACGAATCCCCCTTGTTCATAGATGTCTGCAGGAATACCAAAAGAATAAATGTCCACAAACTCATAATCATATTCTTTCATGAATTGATCCAATGTAGCTGCTATCTGCCCCAGGTCAGACTCTTTACCATAAAAATCGATAATTTTACAGCACTTGCGTCCCTGTGCTTGTTCTGGCCTCGTAATAATGACTGAATTTGCGTTTCCCTGCAAATTTATTATTTTCCAAATATCATATTGATAGACCGGATGTGCAAAGTAACGTTTTTGGATATATGAATAATCCTTGCTCATAATACCTTGTGCTAACTCCTGCCCGGAAATGATCTCTTTCATCTCGTCGATGGAATGTATTGGTTCCATTCGATAGCCGGTATTTTTTGCCGGCGGAATTATTTTGTTTCGTATCTTTGCAATTTTATAATCATTTCTTTCGCTCAATCGATAGAAATGATCCAATGAAGCAGAAACAAGCCCCATCATTTTATATATTTTAGTTGCTTTCTTACTCATTCCGGGGGAACAAGTATATCTTGCCCTTAATTGCTGGTACATAAAGTCTCCCAACTCAATACCAAGCATCGGATTGTTGCTTTTGATTGTCTTCCATATACTTCCTGAAATGTCTGGAGTATCACTTTGACTGTATAAAATGACTCCTTGTATTCCATAGATCTTGCCATCTTCATCTATTGCAAGAAACATGTTTACCTGTTTTCCATCTACAAACTGCCACTCGAAAAAAGACCTGTCTCTGGCGAGAATATGATCTTTTTTCCAGTATTGGTCTATGAAATTCATAATAGATGGAATGTCTTCATAGACAGCCCTTCTCATTGAAATCATATTTTTTCTGCATCTCCTGACTGGATATCCGTATCAATCCCAAAAATCAATTATTGAATATACTCACAAATATCATTTACGGTACGAAATTGGACTATTTCTTCTGTTGTTAATTTCTTCTTCATATTCTTTTTTACCCAGGAAACAAGATAAAGTTTACTCATAGAGTCCCATTCATCTATATCTTCCAGGTTTTCTTTACCAGATAAGGTGTTTTCCTCTAATTCCATCATATCTTCTAACAGATCTAATTTTTCTTGATAGGTCATTTTGATTTCCTCCATTATTTTGATATAATTCACCTGTTTTATTAGGGAAATATTTTCAGGACTTTACAAATATATAGTCGTATGTTCCATCAAAGTCGCCGCTTTCACATCGGTCATTGGCACCCAAATTGTCAATCTCTACCCACCCGTAGGAACTTTTTACCTGGTAGGCGGATTGCGCATAATTTGTTGCTTTTCGCTCTAGGTTGTATGTAATATCTGCTGTCCCTTCGTTATAAATTTGATAACCATAATATTTTCTGCCTTCGATCTGATACATTAAAAAAGCTGTAATTTTGCCCTGTTCACGATATAGAAGGACCCACTTTTTTTCTATCATCTCAATCAACTGTTCCATAGAAGGCAGCCTGCTTACACGATAATCAAAAATTTTATATAGTAATTCATAAAGTTCTTCTGCATCTGCAGGCATGGCAAATTCTCCAATCGTTTCATCATAGAACTGCTCTAAAAATAAAGCCCGCTTTGATTTCGGACGATCTTCATCTGACCAGTTTGGATTTGTATACCGAATTAAGGTACGATATAAATTGAATCCGGCATCTGCCCAACGGAAGTCCCTGGTTTTCTCTTTCGTAATATAATCCAGCACCGTTCCCGATGGCATTTTTAGCAGAAGAGTATTCAACTCATTTATATCCGTGGTTGCAAAATAACACCGGTACACTTTATTTTCCTGTGCACAAAAAACAATGCTGTTTTCTGATGTCCAGCTCTCAAAATCTTCTTCTGAACCCTGTAGAGTCAGATAATAATTTGTTATCAGTCTCTTTTTGGTCTTACGCAAAGATGAGATAAACTGCATTATTTCCTGAATTCTCATTTTTCCCTCCATCAATAAACAGATGTGATCATTTCACAAAAACTCATATTCCCAAGATCCACAATCATAGAAGACCATGACAGTCCAGCGCCAAACCCGGCAAGACAGCACTTGTATTGCCCCGTAAGCATTTCGTCTGCTAAATTGTCTGTAATGGCAACAGGTATCGTTGAACCGCTGGAATTGCCGAAATTCTCAACTACATTCATAGGAACTTTGTCCCATGGTACCTGCAGTTTATCCGCGAGTTTCTGCAGCATAAATTTGTTGGGCTGGTGGAAGAGGTACCATTGGATATCCTCTTTGGACAAATTGGCGTAGTTTACGATCTCGTCAATCATAGGCGGCACTTCCTTCTGGACAAAGTTAAACACTTTGGAGCCGTCCATCCACAGGTCATCGTAGCTTTTCATTGTCCCGTCACCAATATCCCGCGGAATCGCTGTTTCCGGAGTTCTTGGCATGCGAAAACCGCCTGCATGCATGATCAGCGTCTCCCTTTCTTTTCCGTCATTATATAAATTTATATAAATATCAGAAGCTTTGTCATCGTGTTCGAATACGGTTATCGCTGTCGCATCCCCACCAAAAGAAGCAGCAGTGAGCTGATCTTCCTTATTTTTCCGGCAGAGAACATCACTATTAAAGACAACAACTTTCTTGTCTCCAACCACATCCAGTAATAAAAAGGCCTGAAGCGCTCCTAACATAAATCCGACGCATCCCTGTGGAATATCCATACATATCACATCGGAAGGCAGGTCACATTCACCGTGGATAATATTGCTCACGTGCGGTATAAAGTAATCTGGAGTCAGTCCGGTAACCACAATGGCGCCAATTTCTTCTTTTTTTATGTAACCTTTTTCCAGCATATAATTCAGACCATAAATACAGAAATCAGATGTGGTTGAATCTGATTTGGCGGCCCGCCTTTTCCCAAACCCCATAATACGTTTTAACCGTTTGGTCTGAAGTGTGGCAAAGGGTTTGGTTTCCTCGTCATAATCATACTCATTTTCTGGCAATACAGTCAGCATCCCTGCGATTCTTTTTCCTTTCAAGGTAGTAATCATACATTGCCTCCGTTTTTTTTCACAACATTGGTAATCGTGTCCAAAGACTTAAAATTCTCTGGTATGATATCCAGTCCGTCAATGGAAATATCGAATGTATCGTCCAGTTCAGACACTAAAGATACAAGATCAAAAGAATCCAAATAGCCGTCTTCAATGAAATCCTCACTGGAATTAAAATCAAATTCAGGTCGGATTCCCTGTAAAATCTCCATTATTTTTTCCATCTTCCTGCCTCCTTATTTTTTATATCATTTGTGACAGTTTTAAGCGGTCAATCTTGCCATTGGTATTTCTGGGGAGCTCTTCCATAACATGATATATAGTTGGAACCATATACCGCGGGAATGATTCTCCCAGCGCCTTCCGTATCTGCACCTCTGTCACGCCGTTCTCCTCATAGAAGAGAACGATACATTTATTTTTGTTATCATAAACAACACAGCAGTTGGGAACCAGCTTTAAGTTGTTTACGATCTCATGCTCTATCTCACCGAGTTCGATCCGGTATCCCTGATGTTTCACAAGGCTGTCTTTTCGTCCTTTGAAATGGATCAGACCGTCTTTTCCGTATGCAGCAATGTCACCGGTCCGGTAAATCAGTTCCGGATAGGAATAGTTCAGGGGATTTTGAACGAAAGCTGCTTTTGTCTTCTCCGGATTGTTATAATATCCCATGGCAAGGGAAGTACCGCGTACACAGATTTCACCTTCCTCGCCATCACGGCAGAGCTGGTCGTCTTCATTAAGAAGCAGAATATCCGTATTATTACAAGGAAGACCGATGGGAAGCGGTTCATCGTCATCAAAGTCCCTTTCAACAATGTAGTAAATACAGTCCAGGGTAATCTCGATCGGACCATAGAGATTCGCAAAAACTGCCTGTGGCAACTGCTTTTTCCAATAATTAAACTGTTTGGTTGGGAATACTTCCCCTGCAAACCAGATGGTTTTTATGTCTGGTAATGGTAGCTTTTCTAATAAATTCATGTTGGCTATGTTTACCATAATTGTCGGAACCCAGAACAAGAAGTTTACTTTCTTTTCCTGCAATTCAGCCAGTAATTTAGCCGGAAAGACAGCCAGAGAGCTGTCCAGAAGGACGATAGAAGCTCCCTTCATCATCATCAGACATATTTCAAAATCATAAATGTCAAATACGATAGGAGATAGGGCTCCTATAATCTCGTCTCCAGAAAGGCTGAAAGTTTCTGTCGCCCATGCCATAAAATCGAAAAAACTCTTGTAGTTTAATACAACACCTTTCGGTGTTCCCGTCGAACCAGAAGTATTTATTATACAAAATGGATCTGTGTCAATTAATTTTTCCCGGTTTTCCTGCAATAACTCATGATTTATTGACATCTGGTCAAAGTCCAGCTTGTCGATCTCCACAACTTCCATCTGGTATTTTTTCCAGTCGATCAGATCCGAATATTTTTCTTCTGTAATAACAGCAGCTGGCTTTAGCTGCTTAATGATATTTTCCAATCGCTGAACGGGTGTTTTTATATCCAGGTTATTAAATACATTAGAGCTGTAGAGGATGCCGATATCTGCTGTTACCGAATCAATTGATTTGGGAAGGAGAACAACAATGGGAGAGAACATACTCTGTTTTAGTAAACAGGAGAGTAGTGACCCAAGTTTCTGTCCTCTTTGCATCAGTTCGGTAAATGAACATGAGTCTTCTCTATGTAATAATGCAGCTTTATCTGGATTGGCAGCCACCGTTTTTTCAAAATAGTCCAATATTGACTTATACATATCAGAGCCTCCTATTGCACGGTTGTAACATTGCCATATGAATATTCTTTTACCAGGGGTTTCGTATCATAGGGTTCTGCCAGAAAGCAGTTCACATCTTTTGTCAGCCATTCCACAGCTTTATCATATGCGGTTTTTTCTGTAAAGCAGGAGACAGAAGAGTCACCGACTTTTTGCTTTAAAAAGAGCCCCTGATCCATCAGTTCCTGTTCAAAGGCAGGAGGAACACAGGGTAGCACATCCCTGTACTTTACATACAAAATATGTTTATCCTCTCGTTTATTCCCTTCCCGGTCTATGATATGTCCCTCAAATTCTTTATCATATCGGTAAGGAACCCGCAATTTTTCTTCTACATAATGCATCTGTGTGTGGCATTGTGGCAGCTGGGCCCCGAAGAAAAGAATCCTGACATTCGGGGTATTGTGCAGGCGGTCAAAAAAGCTCCCTGGTCCCAGAGATTTATTTCCGCTCACTTCTGCCAGTTCTTTATGATCTCCGATGACACAAACAGACATCAGAGGATCTTCCGAGCGGAGGGCTTCCGGTCTCTGTCTGGCGTATTCGTTGATCATCCCCATCTTGGATTTGGTATTTCGTACATCAAAGTCTTCCCGGTTGCCATAGCTGAAAGTAAATGTTGGAAATACCAGTGTATTAACGCCCAGTTCACAGATGAGATCATATAAAATCTCTACCAGTTCTTTCCGCTTGAACTCTCGGTTCGGAAGACCAAAAGAAAGGTCCGTATGTACCAGAAGCACTTCACAGTCGTCCGCTTTCACATCACGCAGGGCATGTACAAGATCTCCGTATGTCACCCAGGATTTATCCCTGGTTTGAAATAATTTCAGATCGCGTTCTCTTTTCATCACAGCCGTCCTCCATCTACATAAAATTTTCTTCCTGTTATAAATTTTGCTGCATCACTGAGCAGGTATGCCGCCATATTTGCGATATCTTCTGGCGCTCCCATCGGCATCAGCTGTCTTCCTGTAATATTACTTTCTCCACCAGAAACTTCGCCAAAGGAATCTGCCATCGGAGTGGCGATTGGCCCAGGTACAATCGCGTTGACACGAATATCTTTATCAAATAGTTCCACAGCGAGAGATGAGACTGCCATTTCCAGTGCCCCTTTCGTAGCGGCATAAACACTCATACATTTCTGTGGATAATGTGCATTTATAGCAGACAAACAGACTATGCTCCCACCCAGAGAGTTGGTTTTTTTGCTGTAGTGTTTGGTGAGTTCCATAAAAGAAACGAAATTCACATCAAACATCTCGTGGATATTTACAGCTGAAACGACTTTAAGAGGAATTACTTTTGCAATTCCGGCACAGTGCACCAGGCCGGAAAGTTTATTCCCCGTATTGCGTATCTCTTTAAAAACCTCTGAGTATTTTTCAAAATCAGTAAGTTCCAAGGAGATAGCAGTATGTCCGCTGCCAGTCAGCATCTGCTGGGTCTCATCCAGACGTCGTTCGTCTCTTCCCATTAAAACAAGTTGGGCACCTAATTCACTCAGTAAGACAGAAGTTGCCCGTCCGATCCCGGAAGAAGCTCCTGTCACTAGAATCCTTCTGCCCGATACATCCATTGGATTTTTCATCATAATCCTCCATGTTATCCATTTGCGCACGTTTTTTGCGCATCAAAGAACAAAAATTCTTTATTCCATGCTGTTCATAAGATCAATAACCCGAATATACTGGCGGATTTCAGAAGCATGTGGGTATTTTCCAAATTTTTCGTCCATCATGGCGATCACAGACAAAACAGCTACAGAATCCCATGTTTCAAAATCATCCAGAACCATATCTTCCTGCAGTTCATCAGCTTCTACTTCCAAAATGTCTGCAATAATTTCTAATTTTTCTTCTCTATTCATCATTCATTCCTCCTATAAATCGTTATAACTATAATCCGTTACCTCAATCGGTAAAATGCAATCGGTATCCAATTCTACTACTACGCTGGACCAGGCCAGACCAACACCGAATCCGCACAAATACAACCTAACATGTTTTTTCTTTTGTATTTCTTGTATGTTGTTACATATGGTAATTGGTAAAGTGGCAGTAGATGTGTTTCCATATTCTTCAAAAGAGGTCAGTACTTTTTCGGAAGCAATATCACATTCTTTGGAAATACCTTCTAATATTAGTTTCTGTGCCTGGTGTAATATGTAATAATCAATACTTTCTTCTTCAATAGAAAAATGTTTCTTACACTCTTTAATACTTTGAGAAACTTCGTTCAATGAGAATAAAAGAACGGAATTGCCATCCATTGTCAGAGTTCCATCTAATGCAACACTAAGCAGATTATGCCTTGTTCCGTCTGTTTTCTGTGCGTAAAACATGGGATTATTGTCTTCTAATTCTATCGCTGTCGCGCTGGCTCCATCTCCGAATAACAGGGAATCTGTCGTCGGTATCTCCGGCATCTCGGAATACATTCCATCACCGACGAATAAAAGTCCTTTGCCTCCAGTATTTTGCATCAGGGCAGCGATAATCTGCAAACCGCTGACATACCCTGTGCATCCAAGGTTTACATCAAATGCCAGACAATCTTCCCCGATGCCGAGCCGCTTTTGAATAATCATTGCTGTAGATGGCGTATGTACATCTGGAGACTGCGTCACGTTCACAATAACCCGAATATCGTTTCTGTCCCATTGCAATTTCTGTAGCAGCTTTTCTGCACTTACACAACTCAAATCCGATGCAGACTGTCCTTTTTTTACACAGTGACGATGACGGATTCCTGTAAGAAGCACTTGCTTTTTAGCCCGGCGGCTTCCTAATTTTTCCGCACATTGTTCATTGTCAATAACTTTTGTGGGAACAGCAGAGGCAATTCCTCTGATTTTTATGTTCTCATATTTTCCATACATAAGTCTTGTAACCTTTCTACCAGCAAAGGAATGAATATTTTTCGTCTGCCAATGCTAGTCTATATATTGTAGAAAAATATCCTTAAGATGGAAACTTAAGGATACATCCTTTTTTATATCGGACAGAACTTGTCTTTTCTTAACCTATCCCAATAAGATTTCCAGCTTTTTCCATAAACTGTCTCTTTTTTTCCATGTCACTATGAACATAGGTTCGGAACGTCGTATTGATGTCCGCATGACCCAAAAGCTCACTGATGGTTTTATAGTCACATCCAGCCTCCACTAAACGGGTAGCAAAGGTATGCCGCAACCCATGAAAGGTCACATATTTTGTTCCATTGCTTTCCATAAGCCGGTTATAGTATTCCCGCAAAGTGCGGGGTTCTATAAATTTATCCTCACTTCCGGTCAGCAAATAGGCAGATGGTCCTGCCTGATGTTTTTTTAATATGGGAAGATAATTCTCCGGCAAAGGAATATACCGGTTGGAGTTAATAGATTTTGGAGCAGTTACAATGACCTTGCTTTTTCCTTTGCCATGTTCTTTCGTATATATACGCTGTAACGTCTGCTTCACATGAACCAGTCCTTCAGAGAGGTCAATACAGCCCCATTGCAGGGCACAAACCTCACCAATCCGCATCCCTGTTGCCAGCGCCAGCGCAATCCCCAAACTCTTCAAAGATCGTTGCTTTTGCAGGCACTTCATTATCTCATACTCCTCCTGTAAAGTCAAGCAGTTTTCATTGATTGCGGACATCCTGACAGTACCAGATATAGGATACTGATACTGCATTTTTCCAAGACAGATGTAACCTTTCTTCTCCGCTTTTTCTAAAATTCCCAGCCACAAAGCCACAATATCTTTTACTGATTTATGAGACAGGGTTCCAGAGCCATTTTTCTTTCTTTTTTGCGATAAGAACAGGATAAAGTTCTGATTGTCATCATGACCGATACTCTTTAGTTTTTTCATCCCAAAATACGGGAGTATGTGGTTTTCAATCGCTACAGAATAGGTGGCAAATGTGGATTCCTTGATATAACTTTTGTACTCTCTTTGCCAGCCCCTGACCCATGTTTCTACCGTTATGTCTTTTTGTTTTTGTGCTTTCATTACTTTTTCCTCCATTTTTTAAAGATTATAACATTCATTCCAGCTCAATGATGCCCACGGACTAAGTTGATATCCTTAAGTTTCCATCTTAAGGGTATGTCCATGTATGGATTTGCATGAAAATTGCTGCATGGAGGCACAGAATATAAAAACCATAACTGTGTCCAGTATCTGGGGCAGTTTTTTTATTAAGAATGGAGATTGGTGGAGAAGAATTATGATATCGATTCGGCAGGCCGTATACGAAGATATTCCCCAAATCATGAAGTTTATTGATGCGCATTGGAAAAAAGGGCATATTCTTGCCAGAGACAGAGAGTTTTTTGAATGGCAGTTTGTAGATGACGGTCAGATTAATGTTTTTTTAGCTGTAGATGATACTGCTGGTAAGATTTATGGAATGCAGGGTGTCATTCTATATAGTAAACGTCCCAATCCGGATATTTCGGGAAGTATATGGAAAACGATTAAGAGTCCCAATCCTGTACTTGGGATGGAACTGGAAAAATATATGTTTGACCAGCTTCAAGTCAGATACAGTTGTTCCGCAGGGCTCAGTAACAAAGCAAACCGTATCTATAAGATGTTGGGAATGTCTCCTACTGTGATGGATCACTATTATCGTCTGGCCGACATAACGAATTATAAGATTGCGAAGATCAAAAACAAAATGATACCCAAAGCAGAAGATACCGGATATGGTCTGAAATCTATACATACGGTTGAGGAAATGAAAGAAATCATTTCGGAAGAGGTACTTGCGAATTGTATTATGAGTAAGGATTATGCTTATATACAAAAAAGATATTTTGATCATCCGGTATATCAATATGATATATGGAAAATTGTAAATCAGGATGGAACGTCGAATTCTATTTTAATAACAAGGGAAGAACGGGCAGAAGATAGAAAAGTTGGAAAAATCATTGATTTTTATGGGGACTTACATGATTTGGGAAAAATAACATGTTCCCTTGACCATTTAATAAAAGAGAAGCAGTACGAATATATGGATGTATATTCTTTTGGTATACCAGTACAACTATATGAGCAGGCAGGGTTTATCCGCTGTGACATGGACAGTGAGAATATTATTCCTAATTATTTTCATCCATTTGAGCAAAGAAATGTGACTTTACGTTTGATGGATCCCAGAATAGAGGGATTCCGGTTGTTTCTGGGAGATGGGGATCAGGATAGGCCATGTTAAGCCAGAAAAGGAGAGAAGATGAAAGAGAAAAATATATTGATCACGGGAGCCTCTCAAGGGATTGGTGCCAAGACCGCCGAGTATTTATCGGCCCAGGGAGCGACTGTGGTACTGGTGGCAAGAAATGCGGATAAGCTAAAGAATATACAAACAAATATTTCTGGAAAATCCTATATTATTCCTTATGATTTAAATGATTTGGAACACATACAAACAATATTTGATTTTTGTATAGAATCCGGTATAAAACTAAATGGTATGGTATATTGCGCTGGTGTGAATCATGATATACCAATCCGAAACAACGATATCGGGCTGATGTGTGAGACCTTAACGGTAAATTATATGGCATTTGTTGAACTCAGTAAATATTTTATTAAAAAAAAGTATTCTGCGGATGGCGGAAGTATCGTGGCCATTTCATCTCATGCGACAAATCGAATATCAGCGGGTATGAGTACTTATACCTCTTCGAAGGCAGCGTTAGAAGCCGCGGTAAAAGTACTTGCAAAAGAAGTTACAAAACGCGGGATCCGAGTGAATGCAATTGCTCCGGCCTGCGTGGACACAGAAATGATTGATCGTGCTCCATTTATAAAGAAAGAAGAATTATGTCATGTACAACCTTTGGGACTAATTGAAACGGCATATGTTTCATATTTAGCTGAATTTCTTTTATCTGCCAAGGCAAAATATATTACAGGAGCAGTTATACCTGTCTCAGCAGGTAATCTATAATAATTTAAAGGAGAAAAAAATAATGACATTACAGGAAAAGTTGAATTTTTTAGAAGAGGTTATGGATTTGGACGAGGGTGCTCTTTCTGAGGATACTGTTTTAGAAGAAATAGATGAATGGGATTCCCTGGCCACATTAGCCCTTACGGTGGAAATCAAAAAAAGATATGAGCACAACCTGACCACAGACATGATCAAAAGTTTTAAAACTGTGAGTGACATATGCCAGTTCATTTCCGATCTGGAGGAGTGACATGGGAAAAAATTATTTGATTATAGGCGCTACATCCGGAATTGGTGAGACGTGTGTACATAGGCTTGCGACGGATTCTGATCATCTGCTTCTGGTAGGAAGAAATAAGGATAGATTAGAAGCCATAGAGCAAAAATATGCCGGAAAAGCGACGATTATTCCCATTTGTTATGATTTGACGGACTTAGATCATATAGAAACTATTTTCAACGAATGTACTGAAAACAAAATAAAACTAGATGGTATGGTGTACTCGGCCGGCCTGGATGGCACCTGGCCGATAAAAGTGAATAATACAAAACATATGGTGCAGATGATGACAGTGAATTGTTTTGCCTTTGTTGAGACAGCGAGAAAGTTTTATAGCACAAGAATTTCTAAAGAAGCATCCTCCATCATAGCGATATCATCAACGGCAAGTCTGATGCCAGACGTGGGAATGTCAAGTTATTCTGCCTCAAAAGCAGCTCTGAATTCGTATGTAAAGACAATGGCAAAGGAGTTTATACGAAGAAAAATTCGGGTAAACGCTATTTTGCCTGGCGCTGTTTGTACACCGATGGCCAAAGAAAAAGAGAATTTGTTAACCAGTGTATCAAGTACCGGAAAACGGTTTTCTTCTGCAGCGGATCATGTACAACAGTTAGGATTGATTCCAAGTGACATTATTGCAGCTTATGTGGAGTTTTTGTTGTCTGACCAATCCTATTACACCACAGGTGAACTAATTACGATTGGTGCTGGCAGGGTATATTAAGTATCCCAGTTAAAAAGGAGAAAAGATGTGAAGGGTGAATACAGCAATATAGAAATAAAGGGCATTGTTTCTGCGGTACCTGAGAATGAAGTCTGTAATTTAGATTACATTGAAAAGATAGAGAGCCGCAGAATAAAAAAACAGGTAATACTTACAGGTATTGAGAACAGGCGAGTATGTATAAATGGACAAAAAGCTTCCGATCTGGCAACTATCGCGGCAGATAAACTACTGAATTTACTTGAATGGAATCGCAATGAAATCGATGTACTTATTTTTGTTACACAATCGCCGGAGTTATCAAGACCATCCACCGCATTTATCATTCAACAAAGATTGGGCATCGGAAAAGATTGTTTGGTCTATGATATCAATCTGGGGTGTTCTGGTTATATAGGGGGGATTGAGACCATTGCGGCGATTCTTTCCGCCACAAAGGGAAGAGGTCTTCTGCTTGTAGGGGAAAGCAATGCCTTAGCAAGTGGCGACTTAAGTACATCTTCCCTGCTGGAAGGGGATGCTGCCAGCGCCACAGCGTTGGAGTATGGAAGTCAGACATCTATGCTGTTTCGGCATTATAGTGACGGCACTCGTGCAAATTATATCTATAAACCCTTTGATAAACCTGGTGTTATGGATGGAAATGCCGTGCTCTTATTTGGATTGAATGAGGTGGTAGACAGTGTAAAGCAGTTTCATGCAGACCATCATTTGAGTGTTTCAGATGTAGATTATTATATTTTTCATCAGGCTCAGAAAATGATTGTGGAAGGAGTGGCACAGAGTGCAGAGCTTCCAGGTGAAAAGGTATTATTGTCAAGTGGCGATTATGGCAATACCTCGTCGGCATCTATACCGCTTACCGCGTGTCTTCATTTGAACCATGAAAAAGAAACTGGTAAGAAAAAGATCTTTATGTGTGGTTTTGGCATCGGATTATCCTGGGGCATTGTATATTGTGAAATGGATACCAGGAATATATTGCCATTGATTTCAAGTGATTATGTATTTGACGATAGAGACATGTTCCAGATGTAACAAATAGAATTAAAATAAAGGAGAGAGAGCAATGACAAGAGAAGAGAAAATAGAAATAATTGCAGATATTTTGGAAATGGATGACGAGAATGTTAAAGAGGATACCATTCTTGAAGAATTAGAGACTTGGGATTCGGTGGCCGTTTTGTCTGTCATTTCTATCATAAATGAAAAATTCGATCGTTATCCAAAGGCGGAAGAAATTAGAGCATATAAAACCGTTCAGGATTTGATGAATGCGTTTGAATAATTGGATTGAAGTACAGAGGTATCAATCTGGATTTGAAGCGAGGGGAAATACATGATTATTTCAGAGGTAAAGAAAAAAATAAATACCTTAAAAAAAAATACAAAAAGGTATATTACTAATTTCTATCCTGGCCTGGCCGATAACAATCAAGAGGTAGAATATATGGAAAATGAACAGGCGATTGTGTTCATTCTTCAAGAAAGATTTCGCAAAAGATGCTTTTTTGCTTATGCGGATGAAGAAGCATTCGTTTCCCTTTTATTAAAAGTCCCGGCGAATACCATATTGGAATTTGTCTCGAGAGAACCTACAAATCCTCTTGAAGAGGTATTGGATAGGGGGAATATGAATGCGTATGCAACTTATATAAGGAAAACAGAGTGCTATGTAGAAAACCCATATCAGATACCAGAAACAGGAAGGCGTGCATTGTTATCAGAAATGTACGATCCAAATTGTGGGGAGTATCCGACCCCGGAAGCGGCAGAAGAATTGGATGCGTTGCACCGCCAGGTATTTGATCCTCTTTGCGACGATATGTATACAATTGATGAGTGGAAAGAAAAAATAGACAAGAAAGAGATTTTAGTATACAGAGAGAATGGAAAAATCATGGCATATTACTGTTTCTGCCTGGAAGGGCGTAAACTTTACAACAATATTTCTGTTAATACAGGTAATGCGAATATCTTATACAATATGGAAAGACGCATATTTGAAGAGATGTGGGACAGGGGGATTCGGGTTTATTATGCATGGTTTAATGAAAAAAATGATAAAGCAATGTGCCGGGAAAACAAAAATGCGATAACATGTATTAAGTCGCGTGAGCTGCTTTATAATTTCATCTATATTAAAAAATAAGAGCAATAGAAAGGATTGGAATCAATGGAGGAAAAAGTTTTAAGTATATTAAAGGAAATACGACCAGAATTTGATTTTGAAGAAAGTGATAATTTTGTAGAAGATGGATACTTGGACTCTTTTGACATTGTCACATTGGTTTCTGAACTGGAAACAGCATTTGATGTGGTCATTGATGGTTTAGATGTTCTGCCGGAAAATTTTGAAACGGTTCAGGATATTTGTAATATGGTGAACAAAAGCAGGGAGGAAAAATGATACTTGATTTTAAGGGTAAGAAAATATCAGGCGTATTGTCCATATTGCCAGAAAATGAATACATTTTTGAGGATGAGGCCGCGGATCCGGGAGACATTAAAAACCGCAGATTAAAAAGAATTATTGGGTTTGGGGCCCGTCGTCGGGTCAAGGGAACAACAACACTATCAGATATGTTGCTATATGGTGTAAACCATCTATTGGAAGAAAATAAAATAAAAAAAGAGGAGATTGGGGCGATTGTTGTATCAACTCTCTCGCCGGATTATCTTCTGCCTCAGATCAGTAATATTCTCCAGGGAGAAATGGGACTGGGAAATGATGTATATTGTGTGGATATCATGCAGGCATGTGCAGGATATGTGGTCGGATTGATTCAGGCATTCATGTTATTGGAACATCTTGGTGATAAGAAGGTACTTGTGTGTACCGGTGAGATATTCAATAGAAAATCCGATGACAATGAGCCTAAATTTGAGAATCCTTCATTTGGCGGCGATATTGCGAATATTTCCATCGTGGAGAATTCGGAGGATGGGAAACAGATCTATGCCAGTATCTATAATGACGGAGCACAAAGAGAAGCACTTATCATACATGATGGCGGTTTCAAAAATCCGATGACACCAGAAAAAATTGCTGCGCAGACAAATAATATTCCGTGTATGGGAGTATCCATGGACGGAACGGGCGTATTTAATTTTGTACAAAAAGAGGTTCCCCCCGCGGTATTTGAATTATTGGAAAAGGCTGGAATGACAAAGGATGATATTGATTATTTCTTATTCCATCAGCCGAATAAATTTATGCTACAGAAATTGGCGGAAAAGATGGAGATCCCTTATGCCAAGCTGCCGATGGACATCACAGAGAAGCTGGGGAATTCGGATTCTGGAACAATTCCTGCTGTTATGACGACAGATGCAGCGGAAGACCTGCTTTCAAAGAATAACCATTGCTGTCTGTCCGGTTTTGGTGGTGGACTCACTTGGGCATCCATCGTTATGGATGTTGGAAATTTGGATTTTTGTGAGAATATAATTTCCAATTTATAAGAAGAAAAGAGAGGAGAAATGTGACATGATGAATTCCGTTCTATGTTATCTGGAGGAGACGGCAAAGCGGCTTCCAGATAAGGTTGCCTTTTTTGATCTGGAATCTGAAATTACATTTATGGGACTGCGGAAACGGGCAATTGATCTTGCTTTTGCCATTCAGTCTACGCTGTCTGGTAGACGCAATCCGATTTTAACATACCTGCCCAAATCAGTGGAAAATATTGTGGCATTTATGGGAATTTTGTATAGTGGAAATTTTTATACACCTACCGATATCCGTTTTCCGGAGGAAAAGGTAAAAAGTGTCATCTCTACATTGAACCCCTCTGCCATCATTGTGGATAGTAAGACAAAAGAAAAGCTGGGTAAATTTGAGGGACTTGGTGATATTTCCCTTATTAATCTGGACGAGGTGAAATGCAGCAACCGGTATGAAGAAGGAGAACGGCTGGCTGGTGAGATTTTGGATGTTGATCCGGTTTATACATTTTTTACATCTGGTTCTACGGGGACACCCAAGGGAGTGATTATCAACAATCACAATGTGATCGATTATACAGATTGGGCAGTGGACACATTCAAGATAGATGAAACAACCGTGATGGGAAACCAATCTCCATTTTATTTTGACATTTCTACGCAGGATATCTATGCTACTTTGAAATCGGGTGCAACTCTTGGTATTATACCGCCAAAGTATTTTGCTTTTCCGGCGGAGGCGCTGCGTTTCATCAATGAGAGAAATATCAATTTCCTTTACTGGGTACCCTCTGCTTTTGTCAACATTGCAAATTTTGATCTATTGAAATCAATTCCTCTGGAAAATGTGGAACTGATTATGTTTGGTGGAGAGGTTATGCCGGTAAAACAGTTGAATTATTGGAAAAAGTATCTTCCCAAACTGAAAACCATTGCCAATGTATATGGTCCTACAGAAGCGACGGTGAATTGTACTTATTATATTGTGGACAGAGAATTTGCAGATTCTGAAGTGCTTCCCCTTGGAAAAGCATGCGAGAATACAGGATTGTTGGTTTTAGATGACGAGAATCAGGTGATCAGTAAAGAGCAGGTCAATAAACTTGGTGAATTGTGTGTCTATGGAAGTTCCCTGTCGGCTGGTTACTGGGATGATACAGAGAAGACAGAAGAAAAATATATCGATAATCCAGTAAATAAGTTTTATCGGGAAAAGATGTATCTTACCGGAGATCTGGTTTATTATAATGAGCGGGGAGAACTGGTATTTGCGGGACGCAAAGATTTCCAGATCAAACATTCCGGTTACCGGATCGAGCTGGGAGAGATCGAGTCAGCAGCCATGGGAAAAGAAGAAGTATCCGGCGTGTGTGCTGCATATCATAAAGAGAAAAAGCAGATTGTCCTGTTCTATCAGGGAGAGACCAGTGAGGAAGAGCTGAAAGATTATTTGCTGACGATTATCCCGAAATACATGGTTCCGACCATTTATATTCCGCTGAGGCGTTTTCCTTATAATGATAATGGAAAGATCGACAGAAAACAGTTGGAAGAAAAGTATTTAAAATAAAATTTTGGCGAAAATCATTCTATCGGAGAGAGAAGGAAGAAAAGTGAAAGATATTTTGACGGAAAAAGGAAAGGTTATGATTCTGAATACGATTGGAAATCCACTTTTGACCAACTGTTATCTCTCCTGTCATGAGGTGATGGATAAAATTGCACTGCATGACATTCATTGTTTATGTTATGAGGGAATTGTGATTCTAATCCATCCTGTGGATAATATTAATAAAATGTACTATTTTCTGGAAGACTGGGATTGTTTAATCCCGGATCTTGTCACGAAGATCCGAATGGATTTGGATCATTATCAGAATCTGGAAGGAACCGTGGTAGCCAGAATGCCAAATAGGAATGTGGATGTTTTGGAAAGATTACAATTTCATCCATATAAAGAATATATAAGAAAACAGATGATCGCGGGAACGGAAGAATGGTGTGAACCTGAGCATACGACAGAGACTGCAGATGTCAGTGATTTAAATGATATATACGAATTATTGTATGGAACCTTTGATATTATGACAGATCATTTGGTTTCAGAGGGGGAATTACGCAATTTTCTTGAAATGTCTCAGGTGCTTAAGGTATGTATGGGTGGAGAACTTGCTGGAGTGCTTTTATTTGAGGCATTTGGTAAAAAATCCTATCTTCGTTCGATTTGTGTATCTGAGAATTTTGTAGGGAAAAAAATTGGTCTTTCCCTGCTGCAAGGATATTTTTTAAGGAATCGGGAAAATACTAAGTTGTTTTACCTGTGGGTGGAGAGTACAAACGAGAAAGCAATACGTCTCTATGAGAGACTTGGTTATAAAGATGATGGTTTAAGAGAGTATACTTATATGTACCGCGGATAGAAGGAAAGGGGAAATTAAAAGAATATGGGCTTTCAAACGGAAAGAGTTCGTCTCAATGAACTTATTAATAGTTTAGAGACTTTTTTATTAGGAAAATTTGGTAACAAGAAACTGATTTGTTATGGGGCGTCTTCGCTGTGGACCGATATAAATCGGATCGTTGCCATCGATGATCTGGTGGAATTTTTTGTTGATGGGGATAACAGCAGATGGGGGGATGAATATTTTGGATTGGAGATTAGATCACCAGAAGTATTAAGTGATATGGATAAAAGTGAATATTCCGTTGTTGTGCTTGCCGGTGCGGTTGAGGAGATAAGCGGGATTCTAGAGAAAATGGGATGGGAAAAGAATGTAAATTATTTTGATATTTATCAATATATACATATATATAGAGAAATGTCATATGGTCCAATCAATAAATTTTTACGATTTTTAAAGACAGTGCCTCCAGAAATGAAGAACGTTCCAGTCAGAGAAGATCGTGAGCGGATTGGAATTGTGTTAAATGCAGAAGGGCTCAATTTTGGGACAACCTATATGCCATATGAAATTTCATTGTTTTTGATTTTGAAGTGGCGGGGATATAACGTAAAACTTATTGTAGACCGGCTTCATTGGGATGGGGATATCGAATTATATGAGGGACATTGTGCTGTTTGTGATTATTTGAGGGATGTAGTAATCGGCAAACTCCAGAACCTTGTTCCGGAAGATGATATCTTGTATATCGACCCTGTGGGAGGTACAGAATTATCCTTGGAAGATGAGAAGGAGTGTGAACGGATTGCTGAGTATAGCGTGGGATGGAGTAAGTGGTATAATGACTGGAATTCACGTTTTCGGTCGGAGAGATTATTACAGAATGAATTTGATGGGATATTTAAAAGAAATCTGTCCTATATAAATTCATTCTTTGAAAAGAATCACTTTGATACGATTAATGCAATGACTGCCCTGCACAAAATAGCAGGAGTATATTATTATGCAGGAAGAAAGAGAAATATACGTGTTTCATCCCAGGATGGGATGCAGGGATCCACGCTTATTTGTGCCAATGGCCCGGCATCATATGGTGAAGATATTCCAAAATTCTTTGAAAAACAGTGGGGAGAAATTGCGAATAAAGATGCGATCATGGACAGAGCAGAACAGATGTGGGAAACAAGGAGAGGGGGGTCTTCTCGAATAAGTGATATGTCGTTTAGTGAGTATATAAAACTAAGGAGAGAGAAGGGATATGAGAATATTAGTTTTCAGTCTCCAGAGACGGAGCTTGAACAGACATATGATGTGATTATTCCGATGAATTTAGTAAATGACGGTGCTGCATTAGGCGTAGATACCGTATTTGATGATATGGAGCAATGGCTGCAACAAACGCTTGACTTTGTGATTCATAAACTAAATGCTACGGTGTTGATCCGTGAACATCCATCGATGATGCTTCTGCCCTCTTATATGGCAAAATCGGAATTACGTACTGTCTATCCTGAAATATTAAAACAGTATGAAGGAAATAAATTGTTACGTTATGTAAAATCAGAGGAGCAGATAAATCTATATCAGTACATTGAACATTGCAAAGTCCTTATTCCCTGGGCTTCAACGGTTGGTATGGAAGCTGGCATAATGGGAAAAAACGTACTGGTTCATACAAATGTATATTACAAAAATGCTATTTTTGCATGCCGGGCCTATACGAGAGAAGAGTATTTTGAAAAACTAGAAAAGTGTATTACCTGTGGTGAGTTTCTGGCAGGAAATAAACAGCAGGCATATGAGGAGGCGCTGCGGTATTTTTATTATACGATGAACAGACGATTGAAAACAGACTTTACAATTGTAAGTTCTTTCGATTCACCGTGGAAGTTTAATAGTTTTGGAGAATTAATAAAAGCAGAGGGAATAGATGAAGTCGTTCAAATCGTGGCGGAGAATGTTCCGAGTGTATATTTGATAGAAGAGCAGCGGAAGCGGTTAGGGGAATTATAAACAGAAACTGGAGGAAGAAATATGTTAAATGGAAAATCGATTTTAGTCACAGGTGGGACGGGTTCTTTTGGTAACCATTTTGTGGAGTATGTTTTTAAGAATTACTCTCCAAAGAAAATTATCATTTATTCCAGGGATGAGTATAAGCAATTTATTATGGCTAACAAGTTCCAGGATTTCAAGGAACAGTTGCGGTTTTTTATTGGAGACGTCAGAGATAAAGACCGTTTGAAAAGGGCATTAAATGGCGTGGACTATGTGATACATGCGGCGGCTATGAAACAGGTGCCTACCTGTGAATATAATCCGATTGAGGCTGTTAAGACAAATATTGATGGAGCTATGAATGTAGTGGATGCTGTTTTGGATTCGGAATCTGTGAAAAGGGTTGTAGCGTTATCGACGGACAAGTCAGTAAACCCCATTAATTTATATGGAGGAACAAAGCTGGTCTCTGATAAGTTATTTATTGCAGCCAATGCTTATGTGGGATTCCGGGATCTGAATTTTTCTGTTGTTAGATATGGAAATGTAGCGGGTAGCAGAGGATCCGTAATTCCATTTTTCCAGAAAATCATTGAGAATGGCGGAAAAGAACTGCCAATAACGGATTTTCGAATGACACGATTCTGGATCGACTTGGAAGAAGGAGTAGAACTTGTCATAAAAGCTCTTAGTGACGCCAGAGGGGGAGAAACATTTATATCGAAAATTCCGTCCTTTAAGATAACGGATCTGGCAGAGGCAATGCTGCCAGGATGTGAAAAACCAGAAGTGGGAATCCGTGAAGGAGAGAAACTACATGAGGTTATGGTCACCCGGGAAGATTCTATGACTACCTATGAGTACGATAAACATTATATCATATATCCACATTATGATTGGTGGAATAGAGAGGTTCTTCCGGGGGGAAAGCTGGTGGAAACGGGCTTTGAATATAATTCTGGGAAAAACACAGATTGGCTGGGGGTTAAAGAATTACGCGAAAAATTAGCAATGTAATTTGGAAGTTGGCGGGAGGAAAAAAGTGGAAATGGACGTGAATATAAAAGAATTATATGAGAAGGGAATAAATATCCAGAAATATTTTAAAGAAATCAAAGGGACAAAAGAAAATGATATAGATAGTATTTTATATTCCTATGATTTTCAGGCAGGTAGTTATACAAGAGAGTATTTTGATGAAGAGGTGATGAAAGACAAATGGATTTTGAATGGCAGGAAAGTTGATATGACTAGAAGACAGGTTGTAGAATTGCGAAGTCAGTATATTGCAGAGGAGTTAAAAAACCTACATGCAAAAACAATACTGGAGGTAGGAACAGGTGAGGGTACAAATCTCTGTGATATTGTATTGAGGTGTGATAAAGAAATACAATTCAGCGGTTTGGAGTTGGCTTTGTCAAGACTACTATATGCTCAGAAATTTGCAGATCTGAAAAAGGTTAATATCGACTTTGTATGTGGAAATATGTTTTCTCTTCCTTATAAAGATAATTCTTTTGACGTAATTTTTTTGAATCATTGTCTTGAATCAAATACAGGGAAGGAGAAAGAGGCTCTGAAGGAATTATTAAGAGTTGCCAGGAAATATATTATTTTGTTAGAACCAAGTTATGAATTGGGAAATGAGGAAACAAGAAGGCGAATAAAAGAATTAGATTATATAACGAATTTGCAGCAAACCCTCCAAGAACTAAATCTAAACGTAATAAGAAATGAGTTGTTTCCGATATCAAGCCGTGATAATAACACGGCGATTACTATAATTGAAAAAGAAAGAGGGAAGATTGAGACACAGACCACAGGAGATTCGGTGTATGCGTGTCCTAAGTGTAAAAAGGGCTTGAAACGGCATAGAGAAGCTTATTACTGTCCAGAGTGTTTTAGTCTTTATCCGGTCTTTCATAATATTCCAGTATTGAACCCGGACAATGCTGTTTTATGCAGTAAATATGAGTCAGTTGATTGTTTTTTGAATGGGAGGGGGAGAAATGAAGCTTGATTTTATGGTTGCAGGATTTCGAAAGTGTGGAACTACCTCGATTTATAAAGTGTTAAGTCAGCACAGCCAGATCTATATTCCAGCGGTAAAAGAAGTTGACTTTTTTGCAGACGAGAGAGAGTATGCGAAGGGATATGATTGGTATGTAAAACGTTATTATGGAGATTGTCCTAGGGAGAAGTTAAAAGGTGAGGTAAATCCGCGTCTGTCAATGTTAGATAAAACGGTACCTAAGAAAATATATGAAAATGCCGGCAAGGATGTGAAACTGATCTTCTCTGTTCGGAATCCAGTGGAAAGCCTGTATTCTCTGTTTAAAATGCGGGCTTTATATGGGCGTGCTTTTCCAGAAGAGGAAAAGGAACTGAATCTAGAAGAAAAACAAAATGATATGTTTGATTATTTTGTGAGATCGAATTTTGTCAAGGAGGACGGTCGTTACGTAGCGAACCAGGAGCGAACACGGGAGCGTATGATCGAATCAGGGAAGTACAGTTGCTATATTAATGAGTATCTAAAATATTTTCCAAAAGATCAAATTAAAATAATAATATTTGAGGAATATATAAAAGATCCTATGATCATATATCAGGATTTATTCTCCTTTTTGGGAATCCAGGAGGAATCCCATATCGATTATTATCAGAAGGCAATGGATGGGAACCGTGTACCGATCAGTATAGAATCCATGTTAGAGTACGATCGAATCGCAGAGATATATGAGACGGGTATTTTAGGATATAATACAGCAGATTATGAGAGAGATTTGAGACTTAGACTGCAATATGAGAAGGATGTGGAAAAGACGGTTAAGATTCCTGCTGTTAAGTACAAGATGGGTTCTTACGCAAGGGAGATTTTGAATTCCTATTATGAAGAGGAAAAAAAGGCAATGGAGGACCTGCTGGGAAGGGATTTGGGAACATTGTGGTGGTAATAATAAAAAGGGGGAATTGATTGGTGATACTGGATATCGAACATACAGGTATTGCTGTTTCTGACATTGTGACAGCGGAAAAGGATTATAAAGATCTGGGATATCGCAAACTGCATGATGGGATATTGGATGATCTAAAAAGGGATGTCCAGGTCAGTTTTATGCAGAAGGGTGAAAATAAAATAGAGCTTTTGGCACCATTGTATCCAGATAAAAAATCTCCGGTGGACAAATTTAACGCATTGAATATGGGCTATGTAATGTATCACTTAGCGTATCGGGTTATAAATCTGGAAGAAGCGATTGCATACTTGCAGTCAAAGAGTTATATCCAGATTGAAAAGATCTCCATTTCTCAATTTATGGAGAATCGGAGAGAAGTTTACATGTATCACAGTCATATGGGGCTTGTTGAATTATTAGAGGATTTGCCCAGGGGAGAATAGACATGAATACTTATTGTTCTTATAAAAAAATACTTGAACATATAGAACTGATCCAAGAGGGAGATATTGTATATGTGATTTCTGATATTTTCCAACTCGCGAAGACAGCGATGGAAAACAATGAAGAATTTGATTTAAATATTTTTTTGGATACCATAACGGCAAAGGTAGGAAAAAGTGGAACGGTTTTGGTCCCGACGTTTAATTGGGATTTTTGCAAGGAGAAAACATTTGATTATGACAAGACGCCTTCTATGACTGGTGCACTGGGGAATGCCGCTTTGCGCAAACGTGATTTTGCCCGGACAAAGCATCCGATCTATTCTTTTTGCGTATGGGGACAAGACCGTGATCTATTATTTGAGATGGATCCAAAGAATTCATTTGGAAAAGGAACTATCTTTGAGTATTTAGTTGAAAGATCAGCAAAAGCATTTGTTATTGATCTTCCGTCAATGGAAGGAATATCGGTGAATCATCATATTGAGCAGATGGTAGGAGTACCATATCGCTTTGAAAAGACATTTACGGCAGGATATATTGACTGGAACCGGGAAGAAAAGGTAAAGAGCTATAGTATGTATGTGAGAGATTACGATTATGATGCGGAAGAACATCTAGATCCAATGAATCATGTGCTGGAGTGTTTAAATATATCAAATACAACAATCATAAATGATATTCCATTTCGGGTTGTGCGTTTGAAGGAAATGGCCCAGATATTGGAATATGACTACCGGTATAATGATGCCAGGAACACATATCGTTTTAAAGGACAAAAAAAGCCGAAGATTCTGACGGAAAAATATGTTTGGTAATAAACGGTTTCCAATACAAAATTGAAAGGAGAGGTATGAGAAGGGTCAGACCTTATCATATAACATTTGTATGAATCATATTTATAACATTTTGAAAGAAATAAGACCAGATAGCGATTTTGAACACAGTGACGATTACATTGAGGATTATCTGTTAGATTCCTTTGATGTATTAAAGTTTATAAGTCAATTAGAGCAGATATACAAAATTAAATTTTTACCGGAAGATATTGTGTCTGGGAATTTTTGCAATATAGAGAGAATCGTTGGCCTATTAGAAAATTATGGGGTTCAACTTCAAGGAGAATAATAATTTCAAGTGGTGAGTGTATGTACGAGTTAGCAGAAAGACTGTTTCCCATCTGCCGTAGCATAACAGGAGATGGAGTCCGGCAGACACTGGAGATATTAAAAGTAGAATATGAAGATTTGCAGGTTTATGAAGTGCCCTCCGGTACCCAGGTGTTTGATTGGACGGTGCCCAAGGAGTGGAATATCCGGGATGCATATATCGAGGATTCCCAGGGGAAACGGATCATTGATTTCAAAGAAAACAATCTTTATGTGATGGGGTATTCGCTGCCGATGGATCGCAGGATGTCTCTGGAAGAATTAAAGCAGATGATCTTTACCCAGCCGGAGCAGCCGGATGTGATACCGTATGTTACTTCCTATTATCAGGAGCGAAGTGGTTTTTGCATGAGTGAAAATCAGAAAAATGCTTTACAGGAAGATACATATCATTGTGTCATTGATAGTGATTTAAAAGAGGGGAGTCTGACTTATGGAGAAATTATTTTAAAAGGTGATACGGAAGAGGAAGTATTATTATCCACCTATATCTGTCATCCCTCTATGGCGAACAATGAGGTGTCGGGCCCGGTTGTGACGATAGAACTTGTGAAATGGCTTGCAACGTTAAAACGACGCAGGTATACATATCGAATCCTTTTTATACCAGAGACAATTGGTTCGATCACATACCTTAGCCAGAACCTGGAGATCATGAAAAAAAATACGATAGCAGGGTTTGTCCTGTCCTGCTTAGGGGATGACCGCACCTATTCTATCGTTGAGACGAAATATGGGGATACGCTGGCAGACAGGTTGTTGAAGAATATTTTGCAATATCATTTTCCAGATTATATATGTTATGATTTTTTGCATCGTGGTTCGGATGAACGGCAGTACAACGCTCCAGGAGTAGATTTGCCGGTATGCGGCGTCTGCCGTTCAAAATACGAAGAGTATCCAGAATACCACACTTCGGCGGATGATCTGTCTCTGATTTCTGAGGAGGGGCTGCAGGGTAGTGCCGCATTGATGAAAAAATGTATTATGGCACTGGAATACAATTACTTTTACAAGCTTAGCTGTTGTTGTGAACCCCAGCTAGGAAAGAGGGGATTATATCCCACATTGAGCCAGAAGGGAAAATACAGCGATGCCGCTTTGGTGATGCGGGATCTGGTGGCCTATGCCGATGGTCGGATTGATCTGATCGAAATTAGTAATCGTATTCACACTCCAATTGACCGGTTAATCCCTCTTATTGATAAATTGCTGGAGAATGGTTTGTTTGAGATTGTGGAATAGATGATTTTTATGAGAAAGTGAGATATAAAATGCCAGAATTATGCTTGGGTACCGTTCAGTTTGGAATGAAATACGGGATCAATAACCAGATCGGAAGACAGCCAACCAGAGATGAAAGTTTCGAGATGCTGGACTATGCCATAGACCATGGAATTGATACGATCGATACGGCATGTGCTTACGGTGAGGCGGAAGAAATAATTGGGGACTATGTGAGAGCTTGTGGAAAAAAGCATAATATAAAAGTGATCTCGAAACTGCGTCCCAATGTGATCGACGGGAGGAAGCCAGCGGAAAAAATCGTGGCAGAGGAATGTAAGAATTCGCTACGTCGTCTTTCGGTGGAACAATTGGATGGTTATCTGCTGCATACTCCAGAGTATATCTATCACGAGGAGATCCTGGCAGCTCTTGTAGGTTTAAAGAAAGAAGGGTATGTCAAGAATATAGGTGTTTCTATCTATGACCTAAAAGAAGGCTACGCGGCGATTGATACAGGGGTGGTAGATTATATTCAGTTACCTTATAGCATACTGGACCAGAGAGGTATAAAGGAAGGATTTATCAGTGCGGCAAAGAGCGCAGGTATTA
Organism: uncultured Roseburia sp.; assembly: GCA_947644305.1. GTDB lineage: Bacteria > Bacillota > Clostridia > Lachnospirales > Lachnospiraceae > Eubacterium_F. The sequence goes on along the minus strand of CANRYS010000010.1, from coordinate 58,999 downwards.
AGATTTTTACAAGAAGTGCATTTTTGCAGGGATTATTTATGATGGAACCAGGATTGGTTCCAAAACATTTACAAAATGCAGTACCTTATTTGGAAAAGATTGAAAATGTTTTGGAACAATATGAGGCGGATAAGATATCTGCCATTCTGCAGTTTGTAAAACAGGAGAGACAGATTGATTATTTAGTGTTTGGTGTAGAGAAATTAGAACAATTAGAAGAGGATATCCGAAAAGCAGATCAGGCAGATGTACCGGAGGAGTGTCTTCAGCAGTTAAAAAAGGAAATAAATAATGTGGCACAGGCGATTATATTTCCGAGTTTATGGGCAGATGGAAAGAAAGGTTAGTCAGCAGGTGATAGAAAAGTGAAAACAATGCAGAGGATCGGGGAAAAAGAAAAGAATTATATGCTGGAAGTGTTAGAAGGACAATTTTCTTCTTCTAATACATATCAGATGGTAACGAGACTGGAAAAGGAGTTTGCCAGAAGGTTTCACTCCAGGCATGCGGTAGGAATGGTTAATGGGACAGCAACACTGCATATGGCGCTAGAAGCGGCAGGAGTGGGTCCGGGAGATGAAGTGATTTGTCCGCCGCTTACGATGAGCAGTACTTCCATCGCGGTGTTGCAGGCAAATGCTGTTCCGGTATTCGCAGATGTGGATCGGGATACGTTTCTCATTACGGCTGGAACGATCAAAGAAGTATTGACAGAGAAGACAAAAGCGATCATTACCGTTTCCCTTTATGGTCTAGCACCGCAGATGCGGGAGATCATGCAGCTTGCCGAGCAGCATCACTTGATCGTGATAGAAGATAATGCAGAGTGCTATGGCGCTTACCAGGATGACAAGCTGGTGGGAACCTTTGGACATATGGCGTCTTATAGTTTTCAGAGTTCCAAACATCTTACCGCAGGTGAAGGCGGCATTGTCATAACAGATGATGATGAGCTGGCGGACAAGTTAAGGCGGTATTCCGGTTTGGGATATGCGGGGATCAGCAGTTCACAGGGACGCATCACAAAAGATGATATACAGAGTCCGGAATACGAGAGGCATGTGATTCTGGGGTGGAATTACCGGATGTCAGATCTGTGTGCGGCAGTTGCGCTGGGGCAGGTGGAGCGCATGGATGAACTGGTAGAAGCCAGAATCTGTGCGGCCAGATATTTTGAAGAGGCAGTAAAAGGGTGCGAATGGCTGCGGCCCCAGGTGGTAAGGGAAGGAAATACCCACTCCTATTGGACCTATGTTGTCGTTCTGGATACGGACAGGCTGGACTGGCATGAGTTTAGAAGTAAATTCTCTGAATTTGGCGGCGATGGAATCTATGCGGCTTGGAAACTTGCTTATCAGGAACCGATGTTTCGCGATAAGGCGTTTCTGAATAGAGAAAAGCTTGGCATTTATGATAACCTTGATTATGGGAAAACTGTTTGTGAGAATGCAGAATTTCTTCAGCCAAGGCTGCTTCAGTTTAAAACTAACTACTATAACGAAGAGTGTGCAAAAAAACAGGCAGATATTTTGAAACGGACGATAGCATATTTTGATGAAAGGCAGGTGTAGGGGCCAATGAAGTTTTTAGCAATCATTCAGGCGAGATGTGGATCTTCCAGGCTGCCTTCTAAAGTGTTAAAAGATCTGTGTGGCAAGACGGCATTGGAACGAGTGATCGAGAGAGTGGCGCAAAGTAGATATGTGGATGAAGTGATGGTGGCCACTACCCTGAATCCAGAGGATGTTCTCATTGTAAATCTGGTATCCGGGTTGGGAATGAGAGTGTTTGCCGGAAGTTCCACAGATGTTTTGGACCGTTATTATCAGGCGGCAAAGATCATACAGCCAGAGTATGTGATTCGGATCACGGCGGACTGTCCGGTGTTCGATGCCTGGATATTGGATGATGCGATAGAAAAATTAAAGCCAGATACAGATTATATGGCAGCGGTTTCGGAGACACTGGCAGATGGACTCGATCTTGAGATCATGCGTTTTCCGGTACTTGAGCGGGCCTGGCAGAAGGCGCGCCTTGCTTCGGAACGCGAGCATGTAACCATGTATATTAAAAACAATCCCGAATCCTTTCAGATTCAAAATTATGAAAGTACTTTGGGAAATCTACATGATGAGCGCTGGACGATCGATGAACCAGAAGATTATGAGTTTATAAAGAAGATCTATGAACATTTTCATTCGATAAAGAAGAAAGATTTTCACTCAAAGGATGTTTTGCAGTATCTTGATACACATCCAGAGGTCAGACAGATCAATCAGGGATTTATTCGAAACGAGGGGTTACTCATTTCGTTAAAAAATGATAAAATTGTAAGGTGATTAAGGGTGAATCGAATCTATATAACCGGGATTGCCGGAATGTTAGGTGCCAATATAGCATATCTGTTAAAAGAACGGTGTGAAATCGTCGGGGTGGACAAGGTTCTGTTTCGGGCGGACAAAATAAAATGTGAGCAGTTTGATCTTTTGGATCATCAGAAATTAAGGGAGAGTATACGGCGGGCTGCCCCTGATGTCTTGGTCCATACAGCAGCACTGGTAAATGTAGATCTCTGTGAGGAAGAACAGGATCTTGCGTATCAACTGAATACGGAACTCACCGCTTTTTTGGCAAAAATATGTGATGAAATCTCCTGTAAAATGGTTTACATTTCAACGGATGCCGTGTTTGACGGAGAGGATCAAAGGCTGTACAGAGAAGAGGATATCACCCATCCGGTGAATCACTATGGCAAAACCAAATGGATGGGGGAAGAAGAGGTACTGAAAAGAAATCATCTGGTTGTGAGAACCAATATATACGGTTTTAATGTACAGGATAAATGCAGCTTTGGAGAATGGATCTATCAGTCCCTACAGCGAGGAGAGATTCTTCATATGTTTACTGATATAGATTTTTCCCCTATTTTAGTAAATGATCTGACAGAAGTGATCGTAAAACTGCTGGAAGAGGATGTGAAGGGGATATATCATGTCTGTGCCAGTGGCTGTATTTCCAAATATGATTTTGGAACATACCTGCAATCCATATTTTTTTTGAAAGAGGGACGGATTGAAAAGTCCCAAAGTGATCATTTTCCATTTAAGGCGAGACGATCAAAGCATATGGGAATGAGTAACAAAAAGGTAAGGGAAACATTGGGGCTTTCTATTCCTTCACCAGAAGAAAGTATAGAAAGATTTTATCAACTGTTTTGTGATGGATATCATGAAGAATTAAAGAATTGGGGGAGGTTGTCATGAAAATAGGAGACAGGGAGATAACCAAAAATGGAAGACCCTATTTTATCGCAGATATCGCGGCAAATCATGATGGAGATCTGAACCGGGCATTTCATTTGATCGAACTGGCCAAAGAAGCAGGCGCGGATGTGGCAAAGTTTCAGAATTTTAAAGCGCAGACGATCGTAAGCAAGAATGGGTTCGATTCCATGGCACAGATGTCCCATCAGGCGAACTGGAAGAAATCGGTCTATGAAGTTTATGAGGATGCCAGCTTGGAAGATGAATGGACGCCTCTTCTAAAAGAAAAGTGCGATGAAGTGGGAATAGAATATATGACAAGTCCCTATGATTTTGCCTCTGTGGATCACGCGGATCCCTATGTAAATGCATATAAGATCGGTTCAGGGGATATCACATGGACCGAGATGTTAGCTTATATCGCTGGGAAACATAAGCCGGTGCTGCTGGCTACGGGGGCTTCTGATCTAAGAGACGTGGACCGGGCCATGGGTGAACTAATGCAATACACAAAAGATATTGTATTGATGCAGTGCAATACCAATTATACAGCATGCAGGGAAAACTTTTTATCCATCAACCTGAATGTTTTGAAAACGTATGCTGAGCGGTATCCAGACTGTGTGCTGGGGCTTTCGGATCATACCTATGGTCATACAACGGTTTTAGGTGCTTTGGCATTAGGTGCCCGTGTGTTTGAGAAACATTTTACGGATGACAATGACCGGGAAGGACCGGACCATACATTTGCTATGAATCCGAGATCATGGAGAGAGATGGTGGATGCAGCGTTGGAGCTATATGAGGCATTGGGAGATGGCATAAAAAAAGTTGAGAAAAATGAACAGGATTCTGTTATTGTTCAGCAGCGCGCCGTTTATCTGGTCAGGGATTTAAAGGCTGGAGAATGCATCGCGAAGGAGGATGTTTTTCCCCTTCGTCCCCTGAAAAAAGATTGTGTCTATCCCTATGATCTGGATAAGGTGATCGGAAAGCGTTTGAAACGTGATATGAAAGCGGACGAATGTCTGACATGGGAGGTATTAGAAGATGATCAGCGGAAATAAGGTATATCTGACATCCATCGAGGCGGGGGATCTGGAACAGCTTCGCTATTGGCGGAATCTTCCGGAGTTTAGAAAGCATTTTCGGGAGTACCGGGAGATAAGTTCTAGCATGCAGCATAGATGGTTCGAGGGTGTTGTAAATGGAGATCCATCAACGATTATGTTCGCGATACGTAGGAAGGATACAGATGAATTGGTGGGATGCTGCGGCTTGTGTTATATCAACTGGATTCACCGGCATTCGGATTTATCCCTTTACATTGGAAAAAATAAAGCTTACATTGATGACGAAGGCATTGCGGAGGAAAGCTGCAGATTACTTTTTGAATATGGTTTTCATGAATTGGGTTTAAATAAAATCTGGACAGAAATTTATGAATTTGACAGTAAGAAATATAATTTGTATAAAAAATTTGGGTTTCATGAGGACGGTTTTTTGAGAAAACAGTATTTTTATGAAGGAAAGTGGTGGGGAGCCTTCATTCTTTCACTGCTTGGGGAAGAATACGATCACAATTGATCCCATATTTGTGTTGATGAGAAGAGGAGAGAGAAAATGGAGAAAGCAGACAGAGGGCATGTAACAAGATATGATATTGTTGATGTGGTGGAGAGGCTGAAAGTGATCCATGGCGAGCGGTTTGTAAAGTACCGGAGAGACTGGGATGAGACGTGTAAAGGGGAGGAAGCTTCTGAATATCCTCTGTTTATCGAGCTTGGAATCAATTCGGACTGTAATCTGTGCTGCAAAATGTGCGCAAGACGCTTTGACAAGAATATGAATAATAAACATAAGAATATGCCCCTGGAGCTGGTGGATCAGATTGTAGAACAGAGCAAAGCCTTTCGGCTTCCGGCTATTTTGATCGGGCAGGACTCAGAATGTCTTCTTCATCCACAGATCAAAGAAATCGTGAGGAGAGTGAAAACGATAGATCCCGTAGATTTTTTTCTGATTACAAATGGGACACTTTTGACGAAAGAGATGTCAAGATTCCTTATTGATATGGAAATAGACCGTCTGCAAATTTCAATCGATGCTTCGACCAAAGAAACCTATAAGAAAATACGCGGCGGGAATCTGGATATATTGGAGCGTAATATATATGATTTTTTAGATATTCGGACAGCCATGGGAAAAGAAAGACCATTCCTGAGACTGAGTTTTTGCAAACAGCCAGACAATTTGGATGAGCAGGAAGCGTTTATCGAAAAATGGGGACATGTTGCAGATATGGTAGATTTTCAGGAATATCTCGATTTGTCGAATGTTTTGGAGCTGGCAGATAAAGAATATAAGGAGTATCATTGTCCAGATCCGTTTCAGCGGTTAGTGATTGATTATGAGGGGAATATGTACGGTTGTTGTTGTATCGGATATAACAGGCATTTTTTGCTCGGAAATTTAAAAGATATTTCAATTTTGGAAGCATGGAATTCAGAGACAATGAATGATCTGCGTCAGAGTTTTTGTACCCAGAATCTGAAAAAAGTGTGTTTAAACTGTAGGGCTAACAGTGGTACTGTCAGCGGGAACTGAGAAAATAAAATGAGTTTCCTTCCCATCAAATGACCAGACTGCCGCCAGCAAAAGTACTTTGCGGCGGCAGTGCTTTTTACTGTAAGCGTAGTAAATTTTTCGCAATTGCAGAAAATCTTGACTTCTTTCGTTCATCTGAGTACAATGTAATAAATAGAAAAGTATATAATTAAAGGATGATTCATGAGATGAAAAAGAGAAAGAAAAGAAATCAAGCAAGAAGAAGCATTAATTTAATTATCCCCATTATATTGTTTTTCTCTATTATGGGTGTGGCGGTGTATGTGGCAGCACATAAAATATCGACAAAGATGTCGGCATCCGCGGTTGAAAATTTAAGTGAGAATCTGGATCTGATCCGGGGAACCATAGAGGTGATGCTGAAAAGAGAAGTAGAGTTTCAGAAGCTATTAGCACAGGAGATTGCCACTATGGAGGATCCCGAAGAGTTTATCCGTTCTTATAATAGAAATGATACCATGGTTAAGATTTCATATGTTCCACGAGGAGAGACGGAGGGTATTTCCAATACGGGGAGCACCTTTTCTCCTAAGGAATTGGATTTTTCCTCGGGAAAGTCAGTGGAGGGACTTATGATGTCCCAGTCCTACTTAAATGGCATGGGAACCTGGGCATATACGATGAAATGTTCGGTTAAAAAAGAAGACAGGGAGATCGCAACTCTTTACATAGAGTATGTTTATGATTCTTTTGAGGATGCGTTGCCAAATAAATTTTATAATAATAGCGCCATTCTTTATATCATGGACGTAAAGAGCCAGAGACTGGTGTTAAAGCCAAAAGGGATGGGAGAAAGGGCAGCAGGACACATCAATCTGTCCGATTTTTATCGCGCCAATAAAATTCACGAAGAGAAAATAAAGTCGAATGTTTCAAACCATATCAAGGCGGGAAAAAATATTATGTTCTACCACGATATCCAGGATAAGGAATCCCTGATCTATATGTGGTCGGTTAATGGCGGGGTTACTTATCTGATAGGATATGTGCCGATAGAAGCGATTCAGCGGGAAGGAACGGCGGTGAACCATAATATTTATTTTGTGGTAGTCGTCATGCTGCTGACCTTTTTCATCTGCTGTGGGTTATTCTTTTTCAGCCAGAGACAGCAGAACAAAAGCAGAAAAGAGCGGGAGAGAGAACGGGAGATTCATAATAAACAGTTGGCAGAGGCATTGCAGGTGGCCCAGATCGCGAATAATTCTAAAACGACCTTTCTTTCCAATATGTCACATGATATCCGAACGCCGATGAATGCGATTCTGGGATTTACCTCATTGTTGGCAAAGGAGGCAGACAACGCCGTAAAGGTAAAAGAATATACGAAAAAGATAACGGCGTCGGGGCAGCATCTCCTAAGCCTGATAAACGATGTTTTGGATGTATCCAAGATCGAGAGTGGAAAAGTTGTACTCACCATTGGCGAATTTACCTTGAGCAGCATGATCTCATCGGTGGATGCGATTATCCGCCCGGCCGCAGAAGACAGGGGACAGACATTTGAAGTTACGGTAACTGGTGTAAAGCATGAGTATCTGATCGGTGATGAGACCAGGATCAATCAGATTTTGATCAACCTTCTGTCCAATGCCGTGAAATATACCCAGGAAGGGGGAAATATCTGGCTGCGTATCATCGGACTGGAGCAGCGTTCCAGCCAGTATGAGCATATACGCATCGAGGTTGAGGATAATGGCTATGGCATGACGCCGGAATATCTTGAGGTTATATTTGATGCTTTCACCAGAGCGGAGAACAGCACCACCAATAAGGTGCAGGGGACCGGGTTGGGTATGGCTATTACGAAAAATATTGTTAAGCTTATGGGGGGAACGATTGAGGTCGCCAGTGAGGTGGATAAGGGAAGTTGCTTCACAGTGGATCTGGAGCTTCGCATCCCAGAGGAAGTGATGGATGAACAGTTCTGGAAAGAACATGGTGTTTCCAGAATGCTTGTTGTGGATGATGAACAGGATGTTCTCGACAATGTGCAAATGCTTATGGAAGATACGCCCGTTTATGTGGATGTATCGCGCAGCGGTGAGGATGGGATACAGCAGGTGTGTGATGCCTGTGAGCAGGGGAATCCTTATCACATGATTTTGCTGGACTGGAACATGCCTGAAATGAATGGCATTGAGACTGCCAGACAGCTTCGGGAGAAATTGTCTGAGCACATTCCGATTTTCCTTCTGACATCCTATGACTGGGATAAACTGGAGGATGAGGCAGAGCAGGTGGGTGTTGACGGATTTCTTTCGAAACCTTTCTTTGTATCTGCGCTGAAAGAAAAAGTCCGTGAGCTTCATTTTGGAGTTTCCGGGGAGGGACAGAAAGAAGATGATGCACAGGCCTATAGCCTAGAAGGACGGAATTTCCTGGTGGCAGAGGACAATGAGATCAATTCGGAGATTTTGTCAGAGGTATTGAGCGGAGAAGGCGCTACCTGTGAGATCACAGAGAATGGAGAGTTAGCATTGGAGCGGTTCTCCCGTGCAGAGAGAGGCGAATTCGACGCTATCCTGATGGATGTACAGATGCCGATTATGAATGGCTATGAGGCAACCAGGGCGATCCGAGCACTGGAGCGTGAGGATGCAAAAACAATCCCGATTATTGCGATGACAGCAAATGCTTTTGCAGAAGATGTAAAGGATGCTTTGGCAGCGGGGATGAATGCACATATCGCTAAGCCGATTGACATGGAATCGATCAAGAAGACATTGGGCAAGTATTTAAAGTGAAAGGGAGAGTGGGATGACATATTCTTTTAAAAAGAGAATGAAAAAAATAGCTGCTATATCTCTTACGGGAGTCATGGTATTTACGATGGCTGCCTGTACCAAGCAGGAGGATTTCGATGAGAATCTGGTGAGTGACCGTGAGAACAGAGTCAAGAGGGTAAATCTCTTTGGTCCTATGGAAAAAACCAATCCGGATGCGGGAAATATTGCGAGAACGGCCTTTGATATCACCGTCATGGAAGCGGAAAAGAAACTTGGTCTTACGGTGGAGTACAGAACCTATACTGCAGAGAATTACAAGGAGAAGACCTATGATGATGTAACGCTAGACCGGGCCCGAAATAATATGGATGATTTCTACTTACTAAATCCTGACACGATCCAGGTGCTGGGAAATGAGGGGAGACTGGCAGATTTATCGGTGCTGGACAGCGCGAAAAATCTGAGAGATGTGGTGAAGATCGCGAATACTGTAAATGGAAAACTGGTGGCGATTCCCCAGGAGGTAGTAGTTCATGGTTTATTTGTCAACAAAGATATGTTTGATAAATATGGTCTGGAGCTGCCTGGCACACCGGATGAACTGATGGAGTGTTGTCGGGTATTTAAGGAGAAGGGGATCGAGACACCCATAGGGGCAAACCGCTGGTGGTTGGAATGTTTTGTTCTGGCACAGGCCTATGCGGATCTGTATAATGGAGAACATACAGATGAGGAGATCGAGGCGATCAACCGTGGCCAAAAGAAGTTAAGGGATTATATGCGCCCGGGTTTCGAGTATCTCAAGAAACTAATCGATGCGGGTTACATCGATGCAGACAAGGCGTATACCTACGAGGCGATTGAAGGAGAGGGGCCAGATTTCAGAGCCCAGAAGACGCCTATCGTCATGGCCTACTGGGGTGCTGCCAACGCGGAGTCTGCTTATGGCAAAGTGGATTTTAATCTGCAGGTGATCGGATTCCCAAGCCATCGAGGCCAGATGCCAGTAATCTCTATGACGGGATATGGTGTCCTTACCGAAGCTAAGAATCTGAAAAATACGAAGGACGTCCTGGATATCATACTTTCCGACGAGCAGCTTAAGACGTACTCAGAGACCAATAAGGTAATCTCTCCTTCCAAGAATGTGGAGGTGGATTGCATCGATGCACTGAAACCCCTTAAGGATAAGGTGAATGAGGGCACGTATGTACTCGGCTCCAATGCCAATATGAAAGTCGAACAGTGGGGAAATATATGCAACGTTGTGAGGGATCTGCTAAAGGGGGCTTCTGTGGAGGAATGCATGGAAAAGTTTGATAAACTTCAAGAAGATTCGCTGGGGTGACCGGAGCTTTATTTCCTGTTCTATTCGTAAGATATTTGTAAGGATTTTATAGACTATAATTAAAGATTTCTGAGATAAGCTATATCTAAAGCAGGTTCCATGACGCCATGGAGCTATGTAGATCTAAGCAAATAAGGAGGTATGGCTTATGAAGAAAAAAATTATTTTATTCTGTATCATTTGTCTGGGCGTATTTTTGTGTGGTTGTGAGGGAGAGCTGAAAACTGTCAAAAGAGAGGAAAGCCCTCCGGCAGAAAGTTCTGATACCAGTCAATTCGGTGTTAAATACTGTGCTGTTTCAGAACTGAAGAAGACAAAGATGTCTGATATAACGTATAAGGCGGATAATTTGAGACTTCCTGATACGGTTGATTTTTCTTGCATTGGCGAGGTGGCAGTTCTCGACATGGAGACAGAGCAGATCGATGTAAACAAGAAAAAGAAAGTTTACGAAAAATTGTTTGGGCTGGATGGTAAAGACATCTGGAAAAAAGAAGATGATCTTTTGGTTTATGACGACAAGAAGGAAAAAAAGTACTGTCTTATAGGAGAAACGGGATTTGTAAGTTATTCCAATACTGGAAAAAAGGAGTATACGATGAAAAAACGTTATGACTTGAGAGAGGAGGATATTTCTGAGGTAAGAGTAGGGCTGAAAAACGGCGCCCAGCCGTTAACACTTATATGTACCCGCGCCAGAAAATGGCTTGAGGATAATATGGAAATAAAGGGATTTTATCATAAAATAGCGAATGCCTATATCATGGGGCAGGGGGGAGAGGATTCGCCAGATTCTCCGGAAATGATTGAATTAAATGTTGAATATGAATATAAGGGGATACCTGTCTGCAACTTAAGTACTCCTCTTTCTAATCTTAGGGGAGTGTCAAATACAGAAGATGGTGGTCATGATGATGACCAGCCAAAGATAGAGACGGAGCCGTCAGTATTCCCCTTTGGAGTTCAGCTTCAATACGCTGACTCAGATGAGCTGGCATTTTGTTCAAACCTGAATGGGCGTCTGAAGCTGAAAGACACAGAGAAGGTAGATCAGGTCGTGGATCTTGAAAGCGCTATCAGGGTCGTACATAAAAATCTGTCTGGATTGACATATCGTTTTAATGATATTGTACCCTTATATATTCTGGAACCCAGCGAAACTCAAGGTGGACAGAGCGGTTTTAAGCCGGGAATCAGAGTGAAAGGAATCCCGGTTTATGCTTTTATTTTAAACGTAAAGAAGGGCAGCAGTATGATAGAACCGAACTGCGGTGAGTATTATTGTCTTGTGGATATGATAAGCGGTAATTTTTGGACCAATATTGACGGAGCTTTCTAAAAACAGAAAGGGGGTATCCCTTAAGTCCTGTTATGACTTTTGGGATACCCCTTTTTGTGTTGTTTCATTAGATTGAAAATTATTTTTTGATCTTAACGTTCTTCTTTCCACTCCAACTGCTGTAATACTTCTTGCCATTTACCGTCTTGTAAGCTCTTGCCTGAACATAATAGGTTTTAGATTTCTTAAGCTTGCTGATGGTAGCTTTTAATGTGTTCGCTTTTTTGATGGTAACTTTCTTTGCGGACTTCATAGTCTTCTTCAATGAATAACGAATCTCGTATCCATTTGCACCTTTGATCTTTTTCTTTAATGTTACTTTAGCTTTTTTGCCTTTCACATTTTTTACGCTCTTGATCGCTGGTTTTGCAACAGAAACCTTATCCTGTGAAGGAGTAACCGTAGGTGCCGGAGTAACAGTCGGTGTTGGTGTGCTTGGAGCCGGAGTAATACCCGGTGCCGGAGTTTCCGGTGTTGGAGTTGTAGTAGGAGCAGGTGCTTCTTTTTCTGTAAATGTCCAGGAAGCTACGCGATAATCTGTACCACGGAATACGAAGTATACATCATGTACGCCAGTAATGTTGCTCAAATCTGCTGACAGTGTTTCGTATTTATCTGCGCCTGTTTCTTTCAACTGCAGTGTTGCAATTTTGGTTCCTGTTAAAGCTTCATCCAAATATACCTCGATGGAACCTTGTGTTGTAGCGGAAGCAACAGAAGCCTCTAATTTAGTTGCACCGTTGGAACCAAAGTCAACGCCGTCAATTCTGGTCCAGTCACCGGTATCAATCTTGTCAACTACGACTTTTCCGTCTTCCAACTGTGCTGTAGAGATACCACCCTGATGGCTCTGTGTTGTTGCATTGATTGTCTGGTATGGGTTAAATGTTCCAACCTGCTCCGGACCAGCATAAGATGGTTTTACATCGATGGTAGGTTCGTCGCTCTGAACATCCACCTTGATCTCGTCAATATGCAGATTCCGGTAGGAGTAGGATTTTGTATTATTTGCTGTATAAAAATCTTTGTATAAGAACTGATCCAAAGCGGTTGTGTGATAGAGCATATAGTACTTATCTTTGAATTCAAACATATGATGATGGTTGTTGTAGTACTCATCAAACAATTCGCTTCCAGGATTCTTCAGAATCTTTCCAATAAATTTCGGATCACCCTCCTGCCAGTTCTCTGGGTCACAGGTTACATTGAGGGGATCATCAGAAACGTATCCTACGATGGAAACGCTGCCGTCTTTGATGTATTGGTTATTGGCAGGAACATTCCAGTTCGCACAGTAAGTATAGACATATTTATCTCCAAACTGGTTGATTTCATTGTCTTCAAAGTGATAATAGGAATCCAGCTCTGTGATCGTATCCCAGTCCATCTCTACTTTATCAGCACTGATTTTCAGTTTGCAGGAACGGGATGTCTTCGGATGTTTTTGAAGTTCTGGTGTGCTGCCGTTTCCGCCGCCCCAGTAAATGTAAGCGTCTCCTTTATTATCGAGCAGGACTGCCGGGTCGAAGTTCCAGATGATACCAGTGCCCATACCGTTCGGGATATCAGATTTTTTGATCAACAATTTACCAAGTTCATCCTTCCAGGGACCGGTAGGCGTCTCACCTTTTACATATCCTACATCGCCGCCGTTGGTAAAGAAGATATAGTATTCATCTTTGCCATCGCCGTCACAATCGTATTTCAATGCGGTTGGTGCCCAGGAATTCCATGCCCATGTAGAACTTGCTGGTTTTCCGTCGTCAGAGTATACCTTTTCCATATCAATAAAACCTTCATCCGTCCAGTTCACCAGATCGGAACTGGAGAAGATGGACAATTTCTTGGTTTGGTATTTGTTTGCTACAACGGGTCCGTCTTCTTTATTGTTTGTTGTTGTTGTTGAAGTTTTCTGATAGGATCTCTGATCTGTCGTTCCATAAACGTAAATCTTTCCGTCTACTTCCATACAGGTAGGATCTGCACAGAAACTCTGTGTGTCAATTGCTCCAGTAACTTCGTATTCTACTTCTTTTTCCACTAGTACCCCATCTACTTCTTCTTTTATCTTTTTCACGTATGTAAGGCCTGGTGTCAATTTAAGATCTGCCGTATCATATGGCTGTGCATCCTCTTCGGAGATCACATACGGATCTTTTTCAACAACGAAGTCATCGGCACCTTCTGCTGTTTTTGCTGGACCTAGTGTAAAAATAGAGGTCAGAGCTACAGCAGATGCGGTGAGTACCGCTCCCACTTTTTTAAAATTCTTTCTCATTATTTGTCCTCCTGATCTAAAATTAGTTTGGTAATAAATAATAGTAACTTATCTTATTAGACAGGCAGCCAGCAACCAACTGCTTAGGCGGCCATAAACAAAGCAAGACTAACTAAGCTAGTCTTTTTGTCAGTTTTATTACCCTCCCCTCCTGTCTATAATAAAATAATCGGATTTATCGTTGTGCAAATACAACAAATAAATACCTACTAATATTTGATTATTATAGCATATTAACAAGAAATCGTCAACAAAACAAAAAGAAAAAGAAAACATAAAAAATCGGGGCTTTTATCTTTTATTATTCTGCATTTTGTGGTAGAATACAATATAAATGTGAAAAGATTGGAGTTCATATGCTTAGCGAAGAGAAAATTAGGATTATGATACGCTTATCGGATTATGAACAGAATAAAGGTAAGATAGATCTTGAGCGAACTAGGTATTTTAAACTGGATTATATCCGGATGCAGATACTTAAGACATTGGTTTCCGTATCTGCTGCGGTTTTTCTTGTGTTGCTTCTTGTAGGGATGTACCATATGGAATACATAATCACAAACGCCCTGGTGATCGACTATACAGGAATGGCAAGATATTTTCTGATACTGTATATATTGCTTCTTTTGCTATTTACCTTTGTGACTGTCAGTGTTTCCTCGGTGCAATATGAGGCCTCCAAAAGCAGGGTTAAGGAATACTACGCGGCGTTGCAGGAACTGATTGGTTATTATGACCGCGAAGATCAGGAGAGCAGCAGCGGTGATGGGCCGAGGGAGGAAACAGCTTTATGATGATGGGATTGTTGGTTTTTAAGGCAAAATATAAAGATATATTTGAAAAATATTATAGCCGAGGGAGGAAACAGCTTTATGATGATGGGATTGCTGGTTTTTAAGGCAAAATGTAAGGAGATATTTGAAAAACATTATAAAGTGCTGAGGGCGATGATGAAGATTCTGGTGTCTGCCGGAATTTTTAGTGTAATTTTGTATCAGTTGCCATTTCAGGAGGGGCTGAATTATTATGCCGTACCCGTTGTGATCCTTCTCGCTTTGTTTTGTGGTTTTATTCCAGATATTGCCGTGATGTGTGTGGCGGCGCTTCTGGTGCTGGCAGAGACAGCGGCGGTTTCGATGGTCTGCGCCTTTGCCGTATTTGCTGTTCTGGCGGTATATTTTCTTTTGTTTGGCAGATATACCAGAGTACAGAGTTACCTGGTTCTTTTAATCCCTATACTATGGGGAATCAACATATCTTATGCGGTTCCAGTGATCGCAGCACTGTTTTTAACGCCGGCGATGATACCTGCCTGTGGCATGGGAATCTTTCTCCGGTATTTGTTGGTAGGAGTCCAGCAGTACCATATGATCTCTCAGAATGCGGTAGATACAGGCAACACCATGGAAGGGTTTCAGTATATGATCGATCATGTGTTGAATAATAGGGAAATGATCGTCTATCTCTGCACCTTTTCTGTGGCCTATCTATTGGTGTTTATCATACGAAAGGGAAGATATAATCATGCTTCTCAGATCGGGATCTTTGTGGGGATTATCGCCTGTATGGCAGGGATTTTGGCGGGAGACATATTCTGGCAGGTGAACGCAGATGTCAACCAGCTTTTGACGGGGTTGTCCCTCACCGCGGTGGCAGCATACGTGGTGCAGTTTTTTCGGATGAGCCTAGATTATACCGGAGTTAGAAAACTTCAGTTTGAAGATGATGAATATTTTTATTATGTGAAAGCAGTTCCCAAATTAAAAGTGGCCGTAGTAGATAAAACCGTTACGAAGATCGACGACCGGGACGAAGCAGTTATCGATTTGAAAAATGAGATTGAAAAAGTTCTGGGAGAGGATATCAATCCGGATAAAAAGTAATAGGAGTTGAACGGATATGGAGACAATACGTACATTTTTCAGAGATTATGTCGCATGGCTTTCGATGCCCAGCATCAATGTGATCGATATCATTGAGATTATCATCATCGCCTTTGCCGTGTATCATATCGTTATATGGATCAAAGATACCCGTGCCTGGGTGCTGATGAAGGGGATCATTGTGCTTTTTCTGGTGTGGGTTATCGCGATGATTTTAGGGATGAATGTACTTCTATGGATTTTTCAGAATGCGATGGTGATCGGAATTACGGCCATCGTGATCATATTTCAGCCAGAATTTCGGAATGCTCTGGAGCAATTGGGGCGCAAGTCCTTTTCTTCTATATCACCCTTTGAGGACAGTAAGAATAAGACTGAGAGATATTCTGACCGGAGCATTCAGGGGATCGTGAAGGCCGTATATGAAATGGCAAAAGTAAAGACTGGGGCATTGATAGTAGTGGAGAGAGAGATCCAGTGTCGGGAATTTGAGAGGACGGGAATTCCTATCGATGCAGAGATCAGCAGTCAGCTTTTGATCAATATTTTTGAACACAATACGCCACTGCATGACGGGGCCGTTATACTGAGGGATAACCGCGTGGTTTCGGCGACTTGTTATCTTCCACTCTCCGATAATCTGGAGCTGAGCAAGGATCTCGGAACCAGACACCGTGCCAGTATTGGCGTCAGTGAGGTGTCGGATTCTTTGACGATTGTCGTCTCAGAAGAGACAGGCGTGGTGTCCGTCGCCGCCGAGGGAAAACTGACAAGGCATGTAGATGCCGAGGCGATGACGGAACTTCTACGTAGGGTGTCCAGAAAATCTTCCGATAGTTCACGCAGAAGATGGTGGAGGGGGGCGAAAAAGCATGAAAAATAGGATTATGAAAAACCTTTGGCTCAAGCTTCTGGCGTTAGTGGTGGCATTTATTGTATGGCTGGTCATTATAAATATAACAGACCCCACCATTTCAAGGCAGTTTACCGACATCCCTGTGGATATACTGAATGAAAATGTAATTACTTCTGCCAATCAGGTATATGAGGTGGAGAGTGGGAAAACTGTGGACGTGACAGTCAAGGGAAAGCGCAGCTTTATTGAAGAACTGGCGGAAGAGGATTTTTATGCCAGCGCGGATCTCAGCAAGCTTTCTACGGTGAACACGGCAGGAATCCAGGTGAAATTAAATAAAACCACCAAAGACAATGTAGAACTTGACTGGAACAATGAGGTGCTCCGGGTTTCACTGGAGAAAAGAGACAGCAAGCAATTTAAAATACAGATCACCACAGAGGGAGAACTGGCGGAATCTTATGTGTTGGGAGAGATTATCACACAGCCCAATATGATCGACATCTCCGGAGGGGCGTCAAAGGTGAAGAGGGTTGCCAGCGTGGGCGCCATGCTTCATCTCAATGGACAGAGCCAGGATTTTGAGGCGGACGTCACGCCGATCCTTTACGACGATGACAAGGATGTGATCGACAGCAGCAATGTGACCTTTAGTAAGGATAAGATCCGAGTGAAGATACAGGTTGTGCCCACGAAGAAGATCCCCATCTTTATAGATGTGACGGGGACTCCGGCGGAGGGATATCGTTATATACAGACCGATTTCAAACCTGAGAGTGTTATGGTATCGGGGACGAAAGCGAATCTTGACAGGCTTAAATCCATCACCATTCCTGTGGATATCAGCGATGCCAAGAAGGATGTGGAGCAGGAGGCAGATCTGACCAAATATATCCAGCCTTCTGGCTGCAAGCTGGAGGATGAATTCCATGCGGTTTCCATTCGATGTGTGATTGAGAAAAATGGAAAAAGGACGTTTTCCTTTGTCAATACAGATATTAATGTAAAGAATCTTCCAAAAGATTTGAATTTTAGTTATTTAGATGAAAACCAGCGCCATACGATCCATATCAGTGGCAGTGAAGAAGACCTTCAGGGAATTACCCTAACCAGTCTTGGTGCCGCCATCGATGTGGAGGGACTGGGAGCGGGCAGACATCGGGTAGAGATTTTATTTGATCTGCCGCCGGCTCTGAAACTAAGATCTAAAGTGTGGGTGGAAGTCCTACTTACGCAGTCGGGGGAGAAACCACAGGAATCAACTGTGCCGCCGGCTGCCACATCCGAGGAAGAATGAAAAAATAGAAAATGAAAAGAGGTAAGTGTAATGTTAAATTATAAAAGATATCGACGAGTTCCCGTGGTGGATTTTCCACAGCGGACATGGCCAAATAAAGAGATTGAGAAGGCACCAGTGTGGTGTAGTGTAGATTTGAGAGACGGAAACCAGGCTTTGATCGAGCCGATGGTCGTGGAGGAAAAAATAGAATTTTTTAATCTTTTGGTGAAATTAGGATTTAAAGAAATAGAGATCGGTTTCCCCAGCGCTTCCCAGATCGAATATGATTTTCTGCGCCAACTGGTAGACCGCCGGTTGATCCCGGATGATGTGACAGTTCAGGTACTGTCCCAGTGCAGGGAGCATCTGATCGAAAAAACCTTTGAATCCCTGAAAGGCATCAAGCGGGCGGTGGTGCATATATATAATTCTACCTCCACCCTTCAGAGGGATGTGGTATTTCATATGTCGAAGGACGAGATCAAGCAGATCGCCATCGACGGAACCAAGATGGTTAAAAAATATATGAAGGATTATGACGGCGAAGTGGTGCTTGAGTATTCGCCGGAGAGTTTTACCGGGACAGAACTTCCTTATGCGCTGGAAGTCTGTGAGGCTGTCCTGGATGAATGGGGTGCCAGTAAGGAAAAACCGGTGATTATCAATCTGCCCTCCACGGTGGAGATGAATACACCGAATGTATATGCCGATCAAATTGAGTGGATGTCCACACATTTTACGGATCGTGAGAGGGTGATCCTGAGTATTCACCCCCACAATGACCGGGGCACTGCAGTGGCTTCCGCCGAGCTGGCTCTGCTGGCTGGTGCGGACCGCATCGAGGGAACCCTGTTTGGAAATGGTGAGAGAACTGGAAATGTAGATGTTCTCAATATCGCGTATAACATGTTTTCTCAGGGGATCGATCCTGAGCTGGAGATCGAAAATGTCAATGAGATCATTGATGTATATGAGCGCTGCAATAAAATGGATATGGATATGCGGCATCCTTATGCCGGGAAATTGGTATTTACCGCTTTTTCCGGGTCGCATCAGGATGCTATCAACAAGGGTGTCCAGGCGATGCATGAGAGAAATCAGGAGCATTGGGAAGTTCCCTATCTGCCCATTGATCCCAGTGACCTTGGCAGAGAGTATGAGCCGATCGTCCGTATCAACAGCCAGTCCGGTAAAGGCGGCGTGGCATTTGTCATGGATACATACTTTGGATTTAAACTGCCAAAAAGTATGCACAAGGAATTTGCCGATGTCATTCAGGAGATCTCTGAACGTCAGGGCGAAGTAGCGCCTGAGCAGATTATGAGTGAGTTTAAGAACCATTATATTGACAGAAAAGAACCTTATCATTTCCGCAGACTAAAGGTGGAGGATTTAGGAGACGATATAGATAATATAGAGTTTGATACAAAAGTATATCTGACCTATACCTTCAAAGGACAGGAGAGGACCATTGAAGCACTGGGCAATGGACCCATCGATGCCGTTCAGCGCGGATTACAGGGAGAACTTAGCATGCCGATCAAAGTGCTGGATTATACGGAGCACGCGCTGCAGATGGGTTCTAATGCCCAGGCGGCGGCATATATTCATCTGATGGATGAAGAAAAAGGGATCGTGACCCATGGCGTGGGCATCAGTTCCAATATCACGAGAGCTTCGATCCGCGCGGTATTTAGTGCGATCAATCGTTTTCTGGCAAATGAGGGAACAAAGGAAGAATAGAGGAAACGCCGAGTGTCAGTTTAGAAAGAGGGTGTCAGGGATGACAGGAATTAAAACAGGTACAGGAGGTACTGTGGCGGGACGGGATGTTTTTCGTTCCACTCTGCCAGTGAAGTCTGCGAAGTCAGAAAAGACGGTGACGGTTAAGGGTGACCAGATTTCGGTAAAAGCGGATCGGCAGGAGACGGTTCTGGATCAATACCGGGTACAGGGAGTGGATCTGGAATTGTCGGGTGAACAGCCGGAGAGCGTTTATACGGAGGAAGACCTGGAGAAAATGAGAGCGGATGCAGAGATGAAAAATCTTCAGAAGATGTATCAGGAGAATCTTGAGGCGGCGAAAGAGGCAGCAGAGGCTGCCGGAGAGGGATTTGAGGATCTGGGGCGCGCTCTGGAGATCGCCCGAAGGATGATGCATGGAGATATCGTTCCCGCTTCGGATGAAAAGTTTCTTATGGATTTTAACAGGGACATCTATATGGGAGCCAAGAACATGCAGGCACTGGCAAAGAACGAGGACCCAGAAAAATACGACAGTCTTCTCGAGGATGAAGAGGAGGAGGGAGCCGGAGTGACGGTTGGCGGCTCGGACATCACCGTGGATGCCTCTGGATTAAATCTCTGCCAGCCGAACATGGGTTAGCCAGCCGCTATTGGGTTGGTCAAGATGGATCTGTTATGAATATGAAAAACCCTGCCATAAGCGGTATGATGTTGCTTGTGGCAGGGTTTTTGACATAAAATACCTTCAAAGTAGATTTTGTTTATTTACTCGGGCTTTTTTTTGTTTAGATTTTCATTGGCGGTGGCAAGCATCAGTTTGATACGGTTCAACTGGTTTACCTCGCTGGCGCCGGGATCGTAGTCCACTGCCACGATATTGGCATCCGGAAAGGCAAGGCGCAGTTGTTTGATCACACCTTTTCCCACCACGTGGTTCGGAAGACAGCCAAAAGGCTGGGTGCAGACGATATTCGGTACGCCGCTGTGAATCAGTTCGATCATCTCACCGGTGAGGAACCATCCTTCGCCAGTCTGGTTTCCAGTGGATACAAAGGGCTTCGCATAATCTACCAGGGTGTAGATTGATGGAGGCGCCTCAAAGCGGCGGCTCTTTGTCAGTTCTTCCCGGAGGACTTTGCGGTAGCGTTCCAGGAACCAGATCGCAAGTTTACCCATCAGCTTGCCGGTCTTTGGCTTACCGAGATGGTCTGCTTTAAATACGCTGTCGTAGGCGCTGTACATAAAGAAATCGAGCATATCTGGGCAGACGGCCTCGGCGCCCTCTGCCTCTA
Organism: uncultured Roseburia sp.; assembly: GCA_947644305.1. GTDB lineage: Bacteria > Bacillota > Clostridia > Lachnospirales > Lachnospiraceae > Eubacterium_F. The sequence continues at coordinate 38,361 of CANRYS010000010.1, read as the reverse complement.
ACAGATCGACGATATGGTTGTTGGCAGCGGGCAGGTATTTCACGAGGATTTCACCGACGATGCCTACCTTTGGCTTCTGGAGACTCTCGTCCAGTTCGATTTGGTCAAAATCCCGGATAATTCCTTGGATATTTTTGTGAAACTCCGATTTTTTTGGGTGTTTTACTGCTTCCACACAGATCTTTTTCCACTTTTCATGTAGAGCATTGACGGAGCCGGGCACCTTTTCATAAGGTCTGGTTTTATACACCACCCGCATAAACAGATCTCCATATACCAGCGCCTGGATGGCGCCATTGATAAGCCGGTAGTTGATCTTGAAGCCGGGATTTGTCTCCACGCCGGCGCTCAGGGAAATGACAGGAATCTGTTCCATACCCGCTTTTTTCAGGGCGCGGCGTATAAAGCCGATATAGTTGGTGGCGCGACAGCCGCCGCCGGTCTGGGAAATGATTACGGCTGTGCGGTCCAGGTCATATTCACCGGACAAAAGAGCCTTCATGATCTGCCCTACCACGATCAAAGAAGGGTAGCAGGCGTCGTTGTTTACGAATTTCAATCCGTAATCCAGTTCGTCCCCGCTGGTAGGAAGCTGAACCATCTGGTAGCCGCTGGCTGCCAGCGCCGGGATAAGTACGTCGAAATGGATCGGTGACATCTGCGGCGTGAGAATGGTGTAATTTTTGCGCATCTCCTCGGTAAATACCACCCGTTTGTAAGAAGCATCTTCTACATGTGGTTTTACGCCCTTTCTGGCACGGTCTTTGACCGCTGAGATCAGGGAGCGGATACGGATTCTGGCTGCGCCTAAGTTGTTCACTTCATCTATTTTCAAGACCGTACAGATCTTTCCAGAACCGGTCAGGATATCGTTGACCTGATCCGTGGTGACGGCGTCCAGACCGCAGCCGAAGGAGTTTAGTTGGATCATTTCCAGATCTTCCTGGGTGCGCACATAGGTGGCAGCGGCATAAAGCCTAGAATGGTACATCCACTGGTCCATGGCGATGGTCGGCCGCTCAATGGGGGCCAGATGGGAAATGCTGTCTTCGGAAAGAACGGCTATATCATAAGAAGTGATCAGTTCTGGAATGCCGTGGTTGATCTCAGGATCAATATGGTAAGGGCGTCCGGCAAGTACGATTCCACGCTTGTGATTGTCCTTCATCCACTGAAGAACTTCTTCTCCCTTTCTCTTGATGTCCTCTCTGACAGCGGTGAGCTCGTTGTATGCCTTATGGGCGGCATTGCGAATCTCGTTCTCGGGGATGCCATTTTCTTTGCCAAGGTATTTTACCAGTTCGTTTGCCAGAATCTTTTCGCTCTCAAAGGAAAGGAAGGGGTTCTGGAAAATGATATCTTCTTCCGAGAGTTCCTCCACGTTGTTTTTGATGTTTTCGCCATAGGAGGTGACGATGGGGCAGTTATAGTGGTTACCGGCGCCGTCAAATTCCTTCCGCTCATAGGGAACGCAGGGATAGAAGATATATTTCACGTCCTGTTTCAGAAGCCACATAATATGTCCATGGGCCAGCTTCGCAGGATAGCATTCCGACTCACTGGGGATGGACTCGATGCCCAGTGAGTAGATATTCCGGCTGGATTTAGGTGAGACCACTACTTCGTACCCAAGTTCCGTGAAAAAGGTAAACCAGAATGGGTAGTTCTCATACATGTTCAGTACCCGGGGAATACCCACTTTGCCTCGGTATGCCTGATCCGCTGACAGTGGCTTGTAGTGCTCAAAGAGCCGGTAATTCTTATATTCATAGAGGTTTGGCACATCTTTGTTTTGTTTCTCCATGCCGAGACCGCGCTCACAGCGGTTGCCGGAGATAAACTGTCTGCCGCCGGTAAATTTGTTGATGGTCAGGAGACAGTGATTGGTACAGCCCTTGCAGCGCGCCATCGAACTCTCAAATTTCAGAGAAATAATGTCTTCTAGAGGAAGCATGGAAGTTTCCATCCCCTCTTCATAGTGTTCCCTGGCGATCAGTGCTGCGCCGAAAGCGCCCATGATTCCGGCGATATCCGGGCGGACTGCCTCACAGCCAGATACTCTCTCAAAACTTCGCAATACGGCGTCGTTGTAAAAAGTGCCTCCCTGAACCACGACGTTTTTGCCAAGATCTTTTGGATCGGTGAGCTTTATTACTTTTAACAGTGCATTTTTAATGACTGAGATGGCGAGACCGGCAGAGATATCCGCCACAGTAGCGCCTTCCTTCTGCGCCTGCTTCACCTTGGAATTCATAAATACGGTACATCGGGAGCCCAGATCGATCGGATTTTCGGCAAATAACGCCAGTTTAGCAAAGTCTTTTACTTCATAATTTAATGAACGGGCAAAGGTTTCGATAAAGGAACCACATCCGGAAGAGCAGGCCTCGTTGAGCTGTACGCTGTCAACGGAGTGGTTTTTAATCTTGATACATTTCATGTCCTGGCCGCCGATATCCAGGATACAGTCCACTTCTGGCTCGAAGAAAGAAGCGGCATAATAATGGGATACCGTCTCAACCTCACCCTCGTCTAACAGCAGGGCGGATTGGATCAACGCTTCGCCGTAACCGGTGGAGCAGGAGCGGACGATGTTGGCACTGTCCGGCAATAGCTCGTAGATCTCCTTGATGGCTTTTATCGTGGTTTTCAATGGACTTCCGTTGTTGTTGTCGTAAAAAGAATACAAAAGGGAACCGTCTTCTCCTACCAGAGCCACTTTTGTCGTTGTGGATCCGGCATCGATCCCTAGATACACATTGCCCTCGTATTCCGATAAGGATTCCTTTTTCACGGAGTGGCGGCTGTGTCTTGTAAGAAAAGTTTCATATTCTTTTTCCGAGGCGAACAGTGGCTCCATACGGGTTACTTCAAATTCCATGTTGATCTCACTGCTCAGCTTTTGAAGCAGAGTGCCGAGAGTGGTGGTGCTCTCTCCCTTCGAGTTCATGGCTGCGCCGCTGGCAGCGAAGAGATGGGAGTGTTCTGGTGCAATCACGGCCTCCTCTGACAGATTCAGAGTTCGGATAAATGCAGCTTTCAATTCTGTCAGGAAGTGAAGAGGACCTCCTAAAAAGGCTACATTGCCCCGGATCGGTTTGCCACAGGCAAGGCCGCTGATGGTCTGGTTCACCACCGCCTGAAAGATGGAGGCAGCCAGATCTGGTTTGGAAGCTCCCTCATTGATCAGGGGCTGGATGTCGGATTTGGCGAACACGCCACAGCGCGCCGCGATGGGATAAATGGCTTTGTAGTCTTTGGCATACTCATTCAATCCCGCAGCATCCGTTTTCAGGAGCGTTGCCATCTGGTCAATAAAAGAACCAGTGCCGCCGGCACAGATTCCGTTCATTCTCTGTTCGATGCCGCCGGTGAAATATATGATTTTGGCATCCTCGCCGCCCAGCTCAATGGCCACATCGGTCTGAGGAGCAAAATCCTTTAAGGATGTTGCCACACTGACAACTTCCTGGACAAAGGGAATGTCCAGATGTCTCGAAATGGTCAGCCCGCCAGAACCTGTGATCATCGGCGCGATCTCGATATCTCCCAGCGTTTCATTTGCCTGGCTAATTATGTTCTTTAACGTTTCCTGTATATTAGCAAAATGTCTTTCATAAGCAGAAAATACGATGGTGCCTGATTCATCCAGAATGGCTGTCTTAACCGTGGTAGAACCAATATCAATACCTACTCTGTTCATGATTTCCTCCCATTTTATCTGATCCGAAACCTTTAGATCCAGATCAGAAACATTTTCTTTCTTATTTATAATAGATTTTAACCACACTATAGTATACGACAAAATTCGGCATTTGTAAATAAAATAAAAATTAACAATAAATGTATGCCCGGTACCTTTTTTTTATGACGGAATATATTGGTAGAGATGAAAATAAATTTGCTGCGCCGCTGTGAATGGTGCAAAGATGGAGGTAAAATATGAATAAGCGTTACTGTAATGGCATGGTGCATGTTATAAAACAGGGGGAAACTCTGTATCAGCTCAGCAGAAGATACCGGGTGCCTCTGGCACTGATCCTTCGGGCGAACCCTTATGTGGATGTCTACAATCTCCAAGTAGGGCAGGAGATCTGCATCCCGGTGGTTAGACCATACAACGGAATGATCTGTATGCCGGTGCAGGCGATGCCGAGAGAAAATGAAAGTATGCAGGGAGAACCAGAGAGGATGCCGATGGATACGGAACGCGACATGGAGAGGAATATGGACCGTGGGATGGACCAAGATATGGGCCGGGAGATGAACCGGAACATGAATCAGAACATGAATCAGAACATGAGTCAGGAAGAGTTCATGGAGAGAGAGGGACGTTCGGTCCGTATGGAAAGCGAAAACATATCAGAGGATTCACGGATGGGATCTAGAGGATTCCGTGAGGAAGGCTGTCCGGTATGCCAGGAAGAAGAATTAGAAAAGCTGGATCAGGATGACAGAGACGACAGGGATGACGACGATGTGGAGATCTATATCACCACAGGAGGACGCAGCCTTGGGGACATACTGAAAGAATATGGAGTAAACTGGGAAGAATTTATAAAGAACAATAATCTGGACCAGATCGTCCTCGGAGATGATGTAGTACTATATCTTCCGAAAAAAACAGCGAGATAAGAGGTTAATGTTTGACAAAGAGAGGGCGAAAACGTATAATATTAATATCTGTGCGAAGAGAATCCGGCGGCAGTGAAGAGTTGACTGCCGCCAGAATAAAAATACCGGTAAAGGAGGAGAGGACATGCTGCAGATTTTTCAGACCGTGGAGGACGAGCTCCAGGAAAATGACCAGATTTCTGAAGGGTGCTGGGTAGCGCTTACCAAACCTACCAACGAAGAGCTCCAGCAGGTGGTGCAGGAGACGGGGATCGACATCGATGACCTGAGAGCGCCGCTGGATGATGAGGAGCGGTCACGTATCGAACTGGAGGATGATTATGTCGTCGTGCTGGTGGATATTCCGTCACTGGATGAAAAGGACAGATATGTCACGATTCCCTTGGGCATCTATATGACAAAACAACTGATCGTGACGGTGTGCCTGGAGGAGACGCCGGTACTCAAAGCTTTTATGAACAACCGGGTAAAAGAATTTTTCACCTTTAAGCGGACAAGATTTGTATTTCAGATTCTGTACCGCAATGCCACCTCCTATCTGCGCTATTTGCGGATCATCGACCGCAAGAGTGAACAGATTGAAGAGAAGCTTCATATTTCCCAGAAGAACAAAGAATTGATCGAGCTTCTGGAATTGGAAAAGAGCCTGGTGTATTTTACCACATCTCTGCGGTCCAATGAAACGGTGCTGGAAAAATTGCTGCGGACGGAAAAAGTGAAAAAATATCCTGAGGATGAGGAGTTGCTAGAAGACGTCATTGTCGAAAATAAGCAGGCCATCGAGATGGCCAACATATACAGCGGGATTCTCAGTGGTATGATGGATGCTTTCGCTTCTGTGATTTCCAACAATCTGAATGTGGTGATGAAATTTTTGTCTACGGTGACCATCGTGATGTCGATTCCAACGATGATCGCCAGCTTTTACGGGATGAACTTTGACAATATTCCGCTGGGGCACAGTCCCTTCGGTTTTTATATCATCACGGCGTGCACCCTTGTGATCACATCTCTGGTGGTACTCTTTTTTAAGAAGAAAAATTTGTTCTAGTGTGAAGAAATGAGGTATAAAACATGAAATGGTTTGCAAAATTGGAACGAAAGTTTGGAAGGTATGCCATTCGCGGCCTCATGCGGTATGTGGTGGGGATCAGCATACTGGGGACCTTTTTGGGGCTGTTTGACCAGGGGCTCTATTTGAATTATCTGAGTTTGGATATCTCCCAGATCCTGCATGGCCAGGTATGGCGTCTGGTGACCTTTGTACTCTATCCTTCGGTAAGTCTGCAGGGGGGCGGGGCGGCTTTTATCAACATAATATTTTATGCCATCAGTCTCTATGTCTATTTTAGCATCGGAAGTGTGCTGGAACGGATCTGGGGAAGTTTCCGGTTTAATGCTTTTTATTTTACTGGAATCTTGCTGACGATCCTGGCTGCCTTCGGTTATTACCTGGTGCTTTTGAATGCCAACGGCAGTGTATATGCCTCCGCCATTGGCATGGGGCTTGCCATGGTGATCAGCCTGGACAACCTGAATCTATCCCTGTTTCTCGTATTTGCCTTTTTATTTCCGGAGACGCAGTTTTACTTTAACTTTATCATTCCGGTGAAGGCGAAGTGGCTGGGATATCTCTATCTTGGATTTAATGCCATACAGATCGTGAAATGTATCCAGAGAGGCCACTTCCAGAGTATTATGAGTATGCTTTTGATCGTGGCGGCGCTGATCGATTTTGTTATCTTTTATCTGATCGCCAGAAATCCCCAGGGCTTCGGGGCGGCGATGCGGCAGAAAAAGCGGCGGGTGGTATACCGCAATACGGCACAACAGCATACTTCCGGGCCGAGACACCGGTGTGCTATCTGTGGGCGAACGGAGAAAGATTCTCCTAATCTAGAGTTTCGTTTCTGCTCCAAATGTGAGGGAAATTATGAATACTGTTCCGACCATCTCTTTACCCATGAACACGTGAGGCGAGGAGAGGACGGAAGAAACAACACCAATGAGTGAAAGGAATAGAAGATCATGTTTGAGTATGATATGTTGACAGTTATAGTGATCATGGTAACCGTACTGGCGGTACTGTATCTGTTATGGTTTGAAAATGAAGTAAAGGGAAAGATTGTGCTTGGCAGGAAGGGTATGCGTCCCCAGTGGTTTAATCTGCTGATGCTGTTGGGGGCAGCACTGGTGATCAAGTCGATCTTTGCCGTTAAATTTGATGCGTACAGCGTGGATATGAGTTGTTTCCGGGCATGGTCGGATATGATCTACGACAATGGTATATCTAAGTTTTATTATGTGGATGAAGGAAACGGATATCCGCCGGGGTATATGTTTGTTCTCTGGCTGATGGCAGTAGTCCGCCATATATTTGGCGTTGAAACCGGATCTCAGACGGCAGAGTACTTGATCAAGTTGTTTCCGATGCTCTGTGACCTCGGCGCTGGCGCTGTGCTTTATCTGCTGGCAAAGAGACGTTTCTCCGAAGGAATGTCATTGATGATCTGTGCCATCTATGTGCTGAATCCGATGGTAGTGGCAGATTCGTCTATGTGGGGCCAGGTCGATAGTGTGTTTACTCTTACGATTCTTCTGACCTGTTGGCTCTGTATGGAAGAAAAACGAATTCCGGCGTATTTTGTGTTTTGTCTGGGAGCTCTTTTGAAGTTCCAGACCATTATGTTTGCGCCGATCCTAATCTTTACGATCATAGAACAGGTATTTCTCCGGGATTTTACCGTAAAAAAGATGCTCCGGGACCTGGTGGGGGGACTGGGTGCCATAGCTTCCATGTTTTTGTTTGCCGTGCCCTTTGGGCTGGATGTGGTAGTTCCGAAGTATGTAAACAGTCTCGGCCTCTTTGAGTACTGTACCGTAAATGCCTATAACTTCTGGGCGATCGTTGGAAAGAACTGGGTGGAGCAGACCAACAAGTTTTTATTTGTGAAATGCCAGACCTGGGGAAGCATCGCCATTGTGGCATCGGTGCTCCTGAGTGGGTATGTTTTCTATAAGATGAAAGAGGACAAGTCGAAGTATTTCCTCAGTATGGCGGTTTTGATCTCTTTCGTGTTCCTGTTTTCCGTGCGTATGCACGAGAGATATCTGTTTCCGGGTATTGTGCTGGTGCTGGCAGGATTTATTCTTCGTCCCTGCAAAGAACTGTTCTGGGTATATGTGGGACTCTCTGTCGCCCAGTTTGTAAACATTGTACATGTATACCACTATTTCATGGAACTGGGGACCACGGGGCCGGAAGGTTATACCATTGGAGCCACGGCGGTACTCACGGTCTTTATGGCGGGCTATCTTCTTTATGCTTCGCTGCGCAAAGGGCAGATCGTCTATGAACCGGAGTTTCATCAGGGGAAGGCGAATAAGAGAAAAAATATCCAGGAAAAACCGGGGAAAACCGAAAAGTGGTTTCGATTTACCATCACGCCTTCCCGGAAGGCAGATAAGATGGGAAGAGTAGATTTTATCGTGTTGTTTGCGATCATGATCCTGTATTCCTGTTTTGCCCTGTACGATCTTGGCCGGATGAGTGCGCCGGAGACAGCTTGGACGAGCACGCAGAATGGCAGCCAGATCATTCTGGATTTTGGAGATAAGAAAAATATTTCTAATTTGTATTCTTTTACGGGAACGTATGAGGGGCGCAATTTCCAGGTAGAGGTGTCTGACGACGGTACGAACTACACAATGGCGGGAACCATGAGCGCCGGGGATGTATTTAAGTGGAACGATGTGCGGTTTGTGGGAGAAACAGAAAAAGCAGAGACCCAGCCATTCCAGGTGAATACCCGCTATCTTCGGTTTACCCTGCTTCACAATGAGGCGATGCTCAATGAGCTGGTATTTAAGGATACTTCCGGGGAGTATATTGTGCCGGAAAATGCTTCCCAGTATCCAGAGCTGTTTGATGAACAGGATGAGTTTGATCCGGAGCTCGGATTCCGCAGTGGAGCGTATTTTGATGAGGTATATCATGCCAGAACTGCCTATGAGATGATCCATGGACTCCGCTCCTATGAAAATACCCATCCGCCTCTTGGTAAGATTTTTATCTCCCTGGGTGTAAGGGCATTTGGCATGAATCCTTTTGGATGGAGAATCGTAGGAACCCTCTTTGGCATTGGTATGATTCCTTTTATCTATCTGTTTGGAAAGAGGCTGTTTCGCAGAACCTGGGTGGCAGGCGTGGTGACGGCGCTGTTTACTTTCGATTTTATGCACTTTACCCAGACGAGGATCGCCACCATCGACGTCTATGGAACCTTTTTTATCATAGCGATGTTTTACTTTATGTACTGCTATGCCCAGACAAGCTTTTATGATACGGATTTTAAAAAGACCCTGATCCCCCTTGGGCTGAGCGGACTGATGATGGGGCTTGGCTGCGCCAGCAAGTGGACCGCGATGTATGCGGGAGCTGGTCTCGCTGTATTTTTCTTTGCTATCCTGTTTAAGCGGTATATGGAGTTTCGGATCGCCAGGGATAATCCGAGGGGTGAGACCGCTGGTATTTCCCACAGCCATATTGTCGAGGTGTTCCAGAAAAATATGTGGAAGACGCTAGCTTTCTGTGTCCTGTTTTTTGTGGTGATACCAGGATTGATCTATCTGATGTCTTATATCCCGTTCCGTGGGGATACTGTCGGTGAGGGCCTCTGGAGCCGGATGATCGCAAACCAGCAGTCGATGTTTGATTATCATTCTTCGCTGAAGGAAGGACATCCATATTCTTCGACCTGGTATGAATGGCCGACGATGATCCGTCCGATGTTCTACTATTGTAATACCGTAGCTGGCGAACTCAAGGAAGGAATTAGCGCATTTGGAAACCCACTGGTATGGTGGGCAGGAATTTTTGCCTTTATTTATATGATCTACCGCTGTGCGGCAAAGAAGGACAGTATTTCCCTGTTTTTGATCTTTGCCTATCTGGTGCAGTATCTTCCGTGGGTATTGGTGCCAAGATGTACGTTCTCTTATCACTACTTCCCAAGCGTTCCTTTTGTTGCGCTTATGCTTGGGTATACGATGTACTGCTTTATCGGGGAGAATAAAAAGAAACGTTGGCTGGCCTTCGCATACTGTGCCGCGGCCTTCGCCCTGTTTCTGCTGTTTTACCCGGTATTATCGGGACAGCCGGTCAGTGCGGACTACGTCAATGACGGCTTAAAGTGGCTGAAGGACTGGGTATTGATATACTAAGGTAGATTTGGAACTGGGGAAAGGAATATGAAATGAGCGATGTACGAAGACTGATCCGGGATATTGACCGGGGAAAGAATTTGCAGAAGAATCTGCCGGTATACCGGAATTTACTGGCAGACACATATCTGGATTATGCGGCGATTGAATTGGTTTTTTCCAGCTATCTGCTGGTGGATTCTCTGCCGGAGTATCATGAGATTTCGCCGGAAGAGAGAGCGCTCTGTGAAGAAGTGATCTCTCGGCTGCGGAGGCTGATCGGGAGTTCCAGGGAAGAAATTCCACAGATACTAAAGGAATTTCAGGAAATTCGTGACCAGATCACGAAGATGATGGAACAGGTTACCTTTTATACGGACCGGCTGATCTGCTATGAGTATGTGCTGAATCGTATGAAATTACGCTTTAATGAGGATAAAGAGATCAAAGAGCGAGTAGAAGATATTGAAGAGGAAGAATTTGTAAATCTCCTTATGGCCTTTGTCATTGCTCATGAAGATCAAAGCATCGTCAGAGACCGGCTGCAGTCACTGATAGGAATTCTTCCGATTCATATGACGAAAAATAAGTTGCTGGAAAAGATAGAGCAGACGGTATCTCTCTATAAGGGAAGCGATGTGGCTTCCCTGGAGGGGTTTGCCTATATGATCCGCTCTGCGGCGATGCTCCATCCTCTGGGGGAGAGTACAGATGAAGAGATCGATTCGTTTTTGAAGGAGCTGGAGAGGACAGACTTCAAAGAACTGGATGCCAAGACCTATGAGGGACTTTGTGACGAATTGGAGCAGGTCAGTGAACGAATATTTGAGATTACAGATTATTATTATTCTCTACAGAAGGTGGTCAATGGATGTTATGCCTTTGGGCTGGTGAAGTTACATAATGACAAAAATACAGAGACACAGAAGATCAGTCACCAGATCCTTTCTGCAGTTGTTAAAGGAGAACTGGAGGAAGAGGAACTGGAGAAGCTAGAGGGCAAGATCGAAGCATGTGTGGAACAATCCAGCTATCTGGAAGCAGTGCTCTTCGAGGTGAAGAGTTCCTGCCAGGAAGTTCTCAAAGAACTGGATCTGGAACAGGAATTTGAAGACTATACCCGAATCGCAAATCTGTTATCGGACAGCCTGTTTGTGGATCTGGACGAGATAGATCAAGAAAAAATCGTGGATGAACAAAAGGCGGCTCAGGTCGCAGCAGAGTTGACGGAAGAGCTTTCCAGGAAGCTTACGGAGTGTAAGAGACCGGTGAAAAAGGCAGTTATGGCGGCAGTTCTGGAGAAGCTTCCCGCTGGTTTTCCGGGAACTAGAGAGGTGGAGGAATATATACGCACGAATTTGTTTGGGTGTCAGGATGTTTCGGAAAAGGCGGCGGCAATTCTGGAGCTGGAGCAGATGATGAGTGAAGAAGAGACCAGATAATTTGTGACAGTGATGGAGGAAGATATGATATATTGGTACGACGATTTATACATGGATCAGCCTGTCAGAAGAGAAGAAGAAAAGTGTAGAAGAACCATCGAGAAAAGAAGCTTCTGGCAGAAGTTGCCTTGGAAAAAGAACTATTATATCATAATGCTTGCCAATAATAGGGAAAATTTATTTGAAATTATGAACACAAGTGAGATGTTTTTTCGGTATTATGGGTATACTGACATATATATCATAGGCGTTTCCAGGCATTACGAGGGAGCTGTAGAGATGTTTCGCCGGATTATGACAGAAGGTTACAGAAAGGATGTTGGATTCGATCCCAGACAGTTATTCCTGCGGGAGCGTTTTCAGCCAGGTAAGACCGTCCGGAGGTGAATGGATTGGCAATTATACTCGCGATATTGAAGTTTTTGGGAATTCTGCTGTTGGTGGTGCTTTCCCTGGTGTTGCTTGCCAGTGCAGCCCTGCTTTTTGTTCCAGTTCGCTATGTGGTGGAGTTCCGAGAGGGGAAACCGGTCCGGTTAGGGTTCCGGGTTTCCTGGTTCCTAAGGGCGATCCAGATCCGTAAATCCGTTTCGGCAGATAAGGTCTATATTCATTTGTTTGGTATGGATGTCCAGAATTTGAAGAAACTGTTTCGGCGGGAAAAGAAGCAAAAGAAGGAACATAAAGAACCTCAGGGGACCACAAGCACTGTGAAGCTAGTGGATGATCTCAATGATGAGGCAAAAAGGCAGAAGGAATTCCACAGGAAAGAACAAAAGGGTAATAAGGGAAAAACTTCCAAAAGGAATAAAAAGTCCTTTTCATTTAATAAAATATCTAGTATAATTACATTTATTCGGAGTTATGAACATCGATCCGGCTTAAACAAGATAAAAAAGGAGTTTATTGCACTATTTCACTATCTGATGCCAGATAAGATTCATGGAAGGATTTCCTTTGGAACAGGTGATCCCTGTACCACAGGTTGGATCCTGGGAGCGGTGAGTATGTTCCGGGTGGCTTACACCGACGGACTGACGATCCTGCCTCATTTTGAAGAAAAAATTTTTGTGGCAGAAGGATATGTGAAAGGAAAGGTTCACCCTGTTTATTTTCTCAGGTTATTCATGAGGGGATATATGGATGATGACATAAAGCGATGCATTCGTCACGTTTTAAAAATGATTTAGAGCTGATTAGAAAGAGAGGTTATTATTATGGGAGAAAATAGTTTTAACAATACGGTAGAATCTTTGTTTAAAGGGATGGATAATTTTATCACCACAAAAACAGTAATTGGTGATGCGGTGCGCTTTGAGGATGGAACCATTGTGCTTCCTCTGGTAGATGTCAGTTTTGGAGTGGCTGCCGGAGCTTTTACCGATGATACTGCGAAGAAAAATAATGGTGGAGGCGGTATGGGGGGAAAAATTCAGCCAAGTGCCGTGCTTGTCATCAAAGATGGAAACTCCAAACTGGTGAATGTAAAAAATCAGGATGGTATCACCAAACTGTTGGATATGGTTCCTGAATTTATGGAAAAATTCAAAAAGAAAGATGAGGCAGAGGGAGACAAAGAAGAGAAGTAGAGGGGCTCTACAGAACACAATTTTAAAAAACATTGCAAAATATTTATTTTTTTCTTGCATTATGCTGCAAATTTTGGTAAAATAGTCGTGTTGTGTGTGAATATACAAAGTTTATGAGTTAAGTTGAAGATAGAAGGAGGTGCTTTTCATGGCAAGGTGTGCAGTTTGTGATAAGAGCGTACATTTCGGTAATGCAGTGAGCCATTCTCACAGAAGAAGCAATAAAATGTGGAAATCGAATCTCAAATCAGTAAGAGTAAAGGTAAATGGCGGAACAAAAAAAATGTATGTTTGTACTTCCTGCCTTCGCTCAGGCAAAGTAGAGCGTGCGTAGTCTGCGATACTGTAACAACAGAACATAATGACAGGTCCTTTATCCGGGAAGATAACTTCTGGAGCAGGGATCTGTTTTTTTGTTAGCTTGACAAACAACGATTATTAGTATATCAGGATGAAATAAATCTGATATAAAATATACATTTATTGTCATACTCCTGGTTGTTTCTGACCAATGGTCATGCTATAATATAAAACATGTAAGGGAAATAATGGATATTATATGGTATTTTTTCCTTTCATACTCTAAATGCGGTGGGAAACATATGCCGTAAGCCGATGAAGGCAGAGGCGGCAGCTGGAAAGGGTCCGGTTGGAACGGATTCTTCAAATAATAAAATATATTTTTTAAGGAGAGTATGTTATGATTATTCAGCACAATATGGCCGCACTTAATACGATGACACAACTTGGCATTACGAATGATAGGTTAAAGAAGGCAGCAGAAAGGCTTTCTTCTGGTTACAGGGTCAACCGGGCAGCAGATGACGCGGCAGCGATGGCTATTTCTGAGAGAAAACGGGCACAGATACGAGGACTTGCCCGTGCAGCGAAAAATGCGCAGGACGGGATTAGCTTTGTACAGACCGGGGATGGAGCGATGAGCCAGATTGGGGCAATGCTTCACCGAATGCGGGAGCTCACAGTCCAGGCATTGAATGACGGGGTGTACGAACCAACTGACCGGGCGGCGCTGCAGATGGAGTTTGACCAGCTGCAGGGTGAGATTGACCGGGTGAATGACCAGACAGAATTTAATAAAAAGCCTGTATTTGAGCACTATGCGGATAATTATTCGCTGCTCGAGGGGAACCGGGTATGGAGTCAGGATCAGATCCATACCATCGATAGCAGTAATTCCTCTCTCACGGTGAAATATATTGCGGTGGAGCCAGACGGGACAGAGGTAGAAAAGGAAAAGACGCTTACGATTCCTGAGGGAACATACACCACCCAGGAGCTGATGGATGAGATGGATGATGTGGTGACAGCGTTGGGTGATGAGGCGGATGGACTATATGTGGAATATAGTGATGATCACAAATGTAATATGGTACTTCAAAATGGAAAAGAAGTCAAGGATGTTTCGGGCGGGCTTTCCTATCTGTTTTATGACTGTTATGGCGGCAATAAATCAGGGGCGCTCATCGGGACGACGGTCTTTTTTCCTGGGGACCCGCTGATTGTGAAGGACGGCGAAAACGATGAGCTGCATTTTCGTATCGAATATTTCGACGGTACGATGAAGGAGATCGACATAGATGTTGCCGAGGATGGTTACAGCCGGAACGACATGATCAAATATCTGAATGAATATCGGTTTCCAGATGGCAAAACACTGATTGATTATGGAGTCAAGGCAAGTGAATATGGAGATGCATCGATTCAGATCGGCGGTGATACAGGACTTATCACCGGACTGAAAGGAAATATGTTTGCCATCGATGACAAACATTTTGACTCGGTGTTTTATGATAATACGAAATACGGGGCGGCAACGGAAGTGCCAGCGGTATTTACTGGTGGCAATATTTTGAATGCCTCGGATGTGAATTATAGCAAGTTTGACATTGACAGTACAAATAACACACTGCGGCTGCGGGTGGACGGAGGCGCATATGAGACGATCCAGTTGGATGCCGGAAGCTACAACATCACGGAGATGGTCACACAGCTCCAGAATAAACTGGATGCCAAAAATCTGGGGATCAAGGTAACCCAGCATACGGTCACCGGGGTGACAACGCCAAACGGCAACAAAAATTATCGGTTTTCGGGTTTGACACTGACAACAAACACGATCGGAAAGGAAAGCAGCATTGAATTTGATGTGCCAGGCAGCAGCGCGTACAATATGTTGTTTGTCCAGCGCAGATATACAGATCCCGGTAAGGCCTCGGATGTAGTTGACGGGGAGTGGTATACGTCAAACAGTGCTCCGTATCTTATGGGAGGGAAGATATTTGACAGTACCGTTGATTTTCCGCTGACGATCGATGGTTCCAATAAATCCTTTTATCTGGAAGTGACAGAAGAGGGAGAGCTTCCTAAAAAGCAGTTGATCACATTGACGGAAAAGACATATTCTTCACTGGATCATATTATAAAGGAGATCAACGACCGCATCGGTGATCAGACAAATTATGCGGGGAAGATTCAGGCAGTCAGAAGTAGCAATAGGATCGAGCTGACAACAAAATCGGGCAATGACACGGTGACAAAGATCAACGTATCCGGCGGGGTTACAAGCGGATACGATGTTCTGTTCGTAGGAGAGACGATCACGTACCCGAGAAGTACAAGCATTACCTTGCTGCCCATCAAGCCGGACGCTTCTGGCAACATCACCTTTACGTCTTTGAATAATAAACTGAACGTGAGTATCGGGGGCGAGTATCGTACGGTGACGATAGCGCCGGGGACCTATACCCCAGAAAAGGTGGTAGAGCTTCTAAATGAAAGCGCGCTAAAGGGAAAACCGGTGACTTCATATAATAATTATTCTTCTTCCACCAACAGCGGAAAGACGGTCTATAAGACCAACAGCACTACGACGGAGAGTGGAAAAGAGAGCCCCTGCACCAATTCAGGAGCGGCAGGAACAGGCGGAAAAGTTGACGGTTCCACCCAGGTCAAGGATGGTACATCGGGGTGGCATCAGTTGGGTGGAACTCTGGGTTCCTATACAAAAATTGATAATTCAAACAATCAATTTTCCATCAATATCAATGGAAAGAAATATACAGTAACACTAAAAAACAGCACGGGTTCCGGTTATACGGCCAGTGGGCTGGCGAAAGAGATAGAGGACAGGCTGAAAGAGGTCACATCGGAGGCAAATCAGGTAAAGGTTTCCGTGAACAGTGGTCATTTAAGGTTTACCACCGTTGCTGTGGGAGAGGGGAAAACGGTGACAACAGCAGGGTGTGACTCCCCCTTTCTTGCCAGTGTCAATACAAATAAAACAAAAGGGTATACCACTACTTCTTCCATTTATTCCGATACCTATCCCTTTACCCTTAATTCTTCCAACAATCAGTTTACGATCCGGATCGATGGAAAGGCGGAGACCGTCTCGTTGGACACAACTAAGACTTATAGCAGCCTGGGCGATATTCAGAAGGAACTGAATGATAAGTTATCTGTCAGAGGGGTCTCGGTTAGCACGTATGGAAGTGGGCTGAGATTTGAGAGAGATACGCCGGGGACGGGGAGCGTCAGTCTAGATATAGACAATAGTGGTACGGCGGGAGGTATCATATTCAAATCACCAGCCACGGCGACGATGTACCAATCGTCAGTTACGATACCAAAGGCTGCCAACGCCACCACACCGGGAACGGCTAAGTTTACAGTAAGTATGGGAGGGAATACCTATACGGCGACACTGACCAACACAGATACCTCCAACGCAAAAACCTTTACGGCGGATCAACTGCAGGCGGAATTAAATAAGGCAGTCTGGAAGCAGAACGACACAGGAACCGCTAAAACACCTGCCGACTTTGGTTTTTCCGTTTCGACATCCGGAGGCCGAATCAAGTTTGCTACGACCGCAAGGGGAAGTGGTCAGAGCATCAGCGCCAGTGCAAAATCGGGCCCCATTCATGGTATCACACCGACAGTGAAGGCCAGTCTGACGAAGAATCTGGATGGGACGATAAGTATCGGCTTAAATTCCACTTCTGAATTTGCTGCTATACCATATAATAAAATTGCTGTTCTACAGGCTGAGGGAGATGATCCGGAGCGCTCCGATCCCTATTATACCACACGGAAATACACTACCAAAAAATGCAATCTCACCACAAAAAGACCCACGGTTATGCCGGGCTCTGTTACGATTACCGATGCGAATAAGACGCTGCGTTTTTCCTACAGATATCACTATGGAAGTACAAAGGATATAGAGATCAACCTGGACAAAGGAACATTTTCTCGTGCTGAACTGCAGAAGATGCTCCAGGAAAAGCTAGATGCCAGTCTAGAGAGTGATCCCGCTCACAAGGGAGAGGGATTGAAAGCGGAAGTTGGTGACCAGATCGTCCTTGAGTCTAAAAGGCATGGGAGATATGAGATTTACAGCATCAATGGCGGATTTTATGAAAATGTTATGATGGGAACGACCCTTCGCACAGAACAGGATAAAGCAGCCTATATCGAAGGTAAGCTGGTGGTGGATGACGTATATATCGTGGGACGTAAGGACATCAGAAATAAGGATACGACGATTCAAAAGGGAGACAATGACGAGCTGAACGTAGATCTTACTGTCAATGGCAAAGTAACGACACTGAACATGGTTCTGGACCCGGGAACTTATAATTCCGATTCTCTCGTAAAACACATTCAGGAGAAATTATCCGAACAATTGAAGGCAAAGGGGCTTCCAGAGAATATGATTTTGGCCGGGGTCGGTGTGTATGATAGTGGAGCGGAGGGAGCAGATGACAAAAATGCACTGTTTTTCTATCTGAATAAGCAATTGGAGCTGACGCCGGGCGATTATGCCATCGACGGCCTGAGTGGAAAGGCGTTATTCAGCATCTTCTATAAGACGGATGGAGATCCCATTCCTGCCTATGTGACAGGGACCAAGGATATTTCTGGCGGTTTGGAGGTGAAGGATGGAGAGAATGAATTTTCCATCGATGTGGACGGGAAGACGTATACATATAAGATTCCAGAAGGCAGCTACGATACTGCCGAAGAGTTGGTCGACGTCCTGAATAAGGTGATTACCGATGCGGCAGATGATTCCTGTCTGAAAGTCTCGCTGTCGGGCAATATGCTGAAATTTGCCTACAGCAAATTAGGGGTGCATACCATTGATAACATTAAAGGACCGGCAAAAACAGCTTTGTTTTATCAGACCAGAGGACGCTTTGATCAGGAAGTTGACGGATGGCTCCAGATTGGCGCCAATGGGCAGCAGGGAGTTGAGCTGAAAAGGTATAGCATGAGTACCATGAGTCTGGGCGTCAATTCCCTTTCCATCAGCAAACATAAATATGCGAATAAAGCGCTTGACAGAATCGATGCGGCATTAAATTACCTGAGTTCTGTGCGGAGCAAATATGGGGCAATGGAAAATCGTCTCGGATATGCGATCAGAGTTGACGATATTGCCGCTGAAAACACGCAGAATTCAGAATCTATAGACCGAGATACCGATATGGCGTCGGAGATGGTAGCGTATTCCAAATCAAAAATTTTACAGCAGGCGGGAGTGAGTATCCTCAGCCAGTCAAATCGTAATACCCAGTCTGTTCTCTCACTGCTAAAATGATTCTAGTGACCTGGCTCCTTGATGATCTTTTTGTACCGCCAGTTCTATGGGAACGAAAGCTGGGCAGCCATGTATAAAAAAGTTTTACAATGAGAAAGATGTTTTTAACAGGATGTAAACAGGTTATATCCAATGACCAGACATAGTATGATGATGATGATGGCGAGGAAACCATTCGTAATAAAAAGCATGATCGTCATACCGATTCCGAGCCAGAACAGGATAAATCCAAGAAGACGTTTCATACACTGACTCCTTTCTGGTTGTTAGAAAATAAAATTACTCATATTCTATTTTATGCGTGGTGTAAAAAATAGTTACACAGAAGCGTAGCTCAATAGCTATGCTGGTGCTTGAAGTTATGCAGGTAAAAATCTTTGTTCCAAAGGTTTGATTTTTCCGAGGTTTTGGTGTAAACTAGTAATAATGTATTTTGAAATTTGATTGGAGGGTTCATATGAGAGGGCAGTTAAATAATGAAATGGGAAAGATCGTAGTGGATGAAGATGTTCTGGCGAAATACGCTGGTTCTGCTGCTGTAGAATGCTTTGGCGTTGTGGGGATGGCATCTGTCAGCATGAAAGATGGCATCGTTCAGCTTTTAAAAAGAGACAATATAAGACACGGGGTAAATGTAAAAATACAAGAAAACAAGTTGTATATTGGGATGCATATTATTGTTGCCTATGGTGTGAGTATCATGACCGTGGCGGAAAACCTGGTGGATAATGTAAAATATAAAGTGGAGGAATTTACCGGGATGGAAGTTGGGAAAATAATTGTGTGTGTAGAGGGCGTTAGAGTGGTCAACTAGAATATGAAAATTCGGTGGCTACAGTTAGACTTTTTGACGCAGTAGCTGGACAATTAGACAAGTGTATATGTCAGTTACTTAATATATGTTGTACTAACACGGGAGTGTCTTGTATCATTGACGAT
The DNA here is from genome assembly GCA_947644305.1 of uncultured Roseburia sp. Taxonomy (GTDB): domain Bacteria; phylum Bacillota; class Clostridia; order Lachnospirales; family Lachnospiraceae; genus Eubacterium_F. The sequence continues at coordinate 18,931 of CANRYS010000010.1, read as the reverse complement.
TTGGAGGACAAAAAATTGACAGTAAAAACGATGGATGCGCTGCTGGTGAAGAAGTGTTTTCTGGCGGGAGCGGCAGCGATTCAGGCTAAAAAGGAATATATAAATGATTTAAACGTATTTCCGGTACCGGACGGCGATACAGGAACCAATATGACGATGACGATCATGTCGGCAGCCAATGAAGTTCTGGCTATCGAAGATCCGGATATGGAGACGATATGCAAAGCGATCTCCAGTGGTTCTCTGCGCGGTGCCAGAGGAAATTCAGGAGTGATACTTTCCCAGCTTCTCCGCGGATTTACGAAAGTGATCCGAAATGAAAAAGAAATCAATGTAAAGATTCTTGTCCAATCCTTTCAAAAGGCAGTGGATTCGGCGTATAAGGCGGTTATGAAGCCAAAAGAGGGGACAATCCTCACGGTGGCTAAGGGAGGAGCAGAACATGCTTACAAAATTGCCAAGAACTGTGATGATATTGTAGAATTTGCGCGTCAGGTCATTGAGCAGATGCGGGTGGTCTTGGCTCGTACCCCTGACATGCTGCCAGTGCTCAAAGAGGCAGGAGTGGTAGACTCTGGCGGTGAGGGTCTTGTGACAATTTTGGAGGGTGTTTATGATGCGCTTACCGGAAAAGAGGTCCATTATGAAGCAGAAGGTGGGACTCCTGTCATTAAAAACACGTCAAACGGTGCAAATGTGGATGGAATCAGCACAGGAGATATCAAATTCGGCTACTGCACGGAATTTATTATTTTGTTAGAGAAAGAATTTACATCCCGGGATGAAAAGAGTCTGAAAGGGTATCTGGAGAGCATCGGAGATTCCATCGTATGTGTGGCGGATGAAGAGCTGGTGAAGATTCATGTTCATACAAACGATCCGGGACTGGCGATCCAGAAGGGTCTTTCCTATGGTGAACTGTCCCGCATGAAGATTGATAACATGCGGGAGGAGCATAATGAGCGGCTGATCCAGTCTGCCAGTGCGACAGGGACGACACCAACGGTTCAGGAGAAAAAAGAAGCGGAAACTCCATGGAAGAAGGTGGGATTTATCAGTGTCTCCGTCGGTGAGGGATTGGGAAATATTTTCCGGGAACTCGGGGCAGATTATGTGATCGAGGGCGGACAGACGATGAATCCGAGTACCGAAGATATACTGGACGCCATATCCCAGGTCCGGGCAGAGACGATATACATTTTCCCGAACAACTCCAATATCGTTCTCGCAGCGAATCAGGCCAAGGATTTGACGGAGGATAAACATATCGTGGTGATCCCGACGAAGAACATCCCCCAGGGAATAACTGCCATGATCAATTATATCGATGGAAACTCTGCGGAAGAAAATGAGACAGCTATGACAGAGGCGGTGCAGCAGATCAGATCGGGGCAGGTAACTTACGCGGTCCGTGACACCTCCATCGACGGAAAAGAGATCAAACAGGGAGATATCATGGGTCTGAGTGACAAGTCCATTGAGGTGGTGGGCAGCGATGTAAAGGAGACGACACTGCGCTTGATCGATGCCCTTAAAGATGAGGAGACAGAGCTTCTCACACTGTACTATGGCGCGGAGAGTTCCGAGGAGGAGGCCCAGGAGATCGCCGCGGCAGTTTGTGAGAAATATGAGGAGATCGAAGTGGAAGTAGAGTATGGCGGACAGCCGATTTATTATTACTTTATTTCTGTTGAATGAGAGGATCAGAGGAGAGGCGTGCGCCAGGAGACTGTAGGGGTCAAAGCATACCTCTCTTTCGTAATGTTAGCTCGACCATGCGAATTCGCGCCGTCGAGCTAAGTGAAAGAAATTCCTGACAGACAGAGTGCGGAAGTTGGGTGGAAGAGAGGATGAGACAGTGGACAAACTGGTTTTGATCGATGGAAACAGCATTGTGAACCGTGCCTTTTATGGAGTACCGGAACTGACGAATAAGGAAGGGCTCCATACCAATGCGATCTATGGTTTTTTAAATATTCTTTTAAAAATGATGGAAGAGGAAGCACCGACGCATCTGATGGTGGCATTTGATAAAAAGGCACCGACTTTTCGTCATGAGATGTATGCGGATTATAAGGGAACGAGAAAGCCCATGGCGGAAGAGCTGAGAGAGCAGATACCGGTGCTCAAAGAGGTTCTGGCGGCGATGGGAATTCCCATGAAGGAACAGGAAGGAATTGAGGCGGATGATATCCTGGGAACCATGGCGCGGGCAGGGGAAGCTCAGGGGTTTGAGGTGTCTGTGGTATCTGGGGACCGGGATATGCTACAGCTTGCCACGGACCGGATCAAGATCCGCATTCCAAAGACAAAGGGCGGCAAGACAACAGTCGAGGACTATCACAGTGCTCAGGTCATCGAAGAGTATGGAGTGACGCCATCTCAGATCATTGATCTGAAGGGGCTTATGGGAGACGCCTCCGACAATATTCCGGGAGTACCGGGAGTGGGAGAAAAGACGGCGGTAAAAATACTTACGATGTTTGGCACAGTAGAAAACGCCATTGAACATGTGGAGGAAATCACGCCAAACCGCGCTAAGCAGGCGGTAAAAAACAATATAGAGCTTGCCCGGATGAGCAAAAAACTGGCGACGATCAAGACGGACTGCCGGCTTGGCATCAAACCGGCAGACTGCAAGATCACAAATATTTTTACACAGGAGGCCTATCAACAGATTCAAAGACTGGAGTTCAAATCCATGATGAGCCGTTTTCAGGGCGATACCGGCGGCGACCTGTCCATCGAGAAGAACTTCCGTGAAGTGGAAAAGAAAGAAGATTTTATCAAAATGATCGATGGCTGTCAGAAGGCAGACGGTATCTCGGTAAAGATCATTTTTAAAAACAAAGAGGATATGACATCTGGTGAGGATGGTCAGATGTCTTTATTTATGGAAGAAGAAAAAAGGCTGGCAGCTGTGGTGCTCTGTGCCTCTGAGGAGGATGTTGTGTTCTGCCATGGCGGAGAGTGGATCACGGAAGAATTGGTACGGGAACAGTTGGGGCGCCTGGTGTCACAGGGAGTACTTTTGATCGCCAGCGATCTGAAACGTCAGATGGATTATCTGCCGGAGATCAGTGCAGACCAGGCATTTGATACGGCTCTGGCAGCCTATATTGCAGATCCGGTTCAAAAGGGATTTGCGGAAGAAGATATCGCCGCAGAGCATGCGGGGATGATGATGTCCCCTTATAGCCAACATTTTGGAAAAATGAGCGAATACCGCTCCTATCAGGGATCCCGGAATGAATTTGTGAAGTATAGCTCTTACTGTGCACTGGTGAATCTCAAAGCTTATAAATCACTGCACCGCAAGTTAAAGAGGATGAAATCCTATGATCTGTTTGCGCAGATCGAGATGCCCCTGGTATTTACCCTGTATCATATGGAACAGGAGGGAATCCAGGTGCGCCGGGAGGCGCTCCGCGAATACGGAGACAAACTCGGGGAGCGAATAGAGGTATTGCAGCAGGAGATTTATGATCTGGCAGGGGAGGAGTTTAATATCAATTCCCCGAAACAACTGGGAGTCATTCTTTTTGAGAAGCTGCGGATGCCCTATGGAAAAAAGACAAAGACCGGCTATTCCACCTCGGCAGAGGTGTTGGAAAAACTTCGTTTTGAGAGTCCCATCGTGGAGATGATTCTGGAATACCGCCAGCTCACCAAACTTAAATCTACTTATGCCGATGGGCTTTCTGCCTTTATTGAGTTGGATGGAAGGATACGTTCTACCTTTAACCAGACCATTACGGCGACAGGAAGGCTCAGCAGTACCGAACCCAATCTGCAGAATATCCCGATTCGGATGGAGCTTGGCAGGCAGATCCGCAAGGTATTTGTGCCAAAAGAGGGCTGTGTATTTTTGGATGCTGACTATTCTCAGATCGAGCTCCGGGTGCTGGCGCATATGTCTGGTGACGAGAGGCTCATCGAGGCGTACCGAGAAAATGCGGATGTTCACCGGACTACGGCGGCTCTTGTCTTTCATGTCCCCTATGAAGAGGTGACAGAGCTCCAGAGAAGAAATGCCAAGGCAGTGAACTTTGGCATCGTGTATGGCATCAGTGGCTTTGGGCTTTCCAGAGACCTGAATATCACGAAGAAACAGGCAGAACAGTACATTGAAGATTATTTTCACACCTATCCCAAGGTAAAGGAGTATATGGATTCCCTGGTGGATATGGGTAAGAGCAAGGGGTATGTCACTTCGATGTTTGGGCGCCGGCGTCCGATCCCAGAGCTTGTATCCAAAAATTTTATGCAGAGGCAGTTCGGGGAGCGCATCGCCATGAACTCGCCAATTCAAGGGACGGCGGCAGATATTATTAAGATTGCCATGATCCATGTAGACCAGAAACTTCGGGAACGGAATTTGGAATCCCGCTTGATCCTGCAGATACACGATGAACTCCTAATCGAGACAAAGGAGTCGGAAATAGATGAGGTGACGAAGATCCTGGAGCATGAGATGGTGGCAGCGGCAGATCTCCGTGTGCCGCTGATCGCAGAAGTAAAGAGAGGAAATTCCTGGTATGAGGCAAAATAACAGCAAAGTCATCGGCGTTGCCGGAGGTGTGGGAAGCGGCAAATCCACGGTATTGGATATTCTCAGGCGAAAATACGATGCGGTGATCTGCATGGCGGATGAGTTGGGACATGAGGTTATGAGACCGGGGACAGCGGGCTTTGATAGAATACGGGAGGACTTTGGGGAAGCTATACTTTCGCCTGAGGGGGAGATCGACAGAGAACATTTGGCACGCCAGGTATACTGTGATCCTGACCAACTGAGACGTCTCAATGGTATCGTCCATCCTCTGGTGCTCTCGGAGATCCGAAATAGGATCTCCGAGAGGGACCGCAGCAGATTGTTCGTTCTGGAGACCGCACTTTTGTTTGAAACCGGCTGTGATCGGCTGTGTGATGAGGTGTGGGGGGTGGTCACGGAAGATGAGATCCGTATTCGGAGACTGATGGATTCCCGTGGCTATACGAGAGAGAAGGCAGAGAGTATTATGAGGAACCAGCACAGCAATGCTGCCTTACGGACCTTATGCCAAAGGGTGCTGGTCAATGACGGAGAACCGGGGGATCTGGAGGCGCAGATCGGCGTGGCAGTGGAAAATCTGCTGGAAAATTCAAAGTGACTGTGATACAATGAACGCATAAGCACGAACGCAGACTTTTAAAGAATGCGGTGCCTGTTTACAGGCAGACCGCATTCTGAAAAAGTCTATGTGAGTGTAACGAACACGGAGAAACCGGAGGTTTCGACGTGAGTGCTTATGCGGGTTACGCATATAATAAAAGACGGGGGATACATATGAGTAAGGATGGTTATGTATTTGGACTTGATATAGGAACGAGAAGCATTGTCGGTACCGTGGGTTACCGGGTGGGGACAGATCGTTTTGTTGTCGTGGCTCAGGTTGCTGTGGAGCACACGACAAGAGCGGTGATCGACGGGCAGATTCACGATATTCCGACGGTGGCGCGGACCATCGCCCAGGTAAAGACGAAGCTGGAAGAAAGGATCGGGGGAGCACTCCGGCAGGTCAGCATTGCGGCGGCAGGACGTGTGCTGAAAACAAAAAATGTATATGTGGAATATGAGATGCCCTCTGAGGCGAAAGTGAGCCAGGAACACATTCATTCCTTAGACAGTCTCGCGGTGGAAAAAGCCTATGAGGAAATCCGAACCGAAACCGATCACAAGGACAAGCATTTTTATTGTGTCGGCTATTCTCCGGTAAAATATTATCTTAATGGATACCCTATGGAGATGATCGAAGAGCACATGGCGTCCTCCATCGGTGTGGAGATGATCGCCACCTTTCTTCCCGATGAAGTGGTGGAAGGACTTTATTCTGCCGTAGAATCTGCCGGGCTGCAGGTGGCAAGCCTGACACTGGAGCCCATTGCAGCGATCAACATTGCCATTCCCGAGCGTTTTCGTCTGTTAAATATTGCGCTGGTGGATGTGGGAGCAGGGACTTCGGATATTTCCATCGTAAAGGATGGAAGTATTATTGCCTTTGGCATGATACCGCTGGCGGGAGATGAAATTACAGAGGCCATCGCCCGCAAGTTCCTTGTGGATTTTGAGATGGCAGAAAAGATAAAAAAAATAGCAGCCAGAAAAAAGACCATATCCTTTAAAAATATTATGGGAGAAGCATACAAAGTTGGATATGAAGAGCTTCGGGAGACTGCAGAGGAAGCGATTCATCTTATCGTAGAAAAAGTTTCGGAAAAAATTATTGAACTCAATGGTGGAAATTCTGTAAGTGCCGTCTTTGTCGTGGGTGGCGGCGGTAAGATGCCAGGATTCACAGAGAGAATGTCAGAATGCCTTTCCTTGCCGGAAAACCGCGTTAGCATACGAGGGGCAGAGGTTCTCCAACAGGTGGATTTTTCAGCGGCTGGTGTAAAAAAAGATTCGACACTTGTGACACCCATTGGGATCTGTCTCGAATATTATGAACAGAAGGGCAGTTTTATTCACGTAAGGGTAAACGATGAGCGCATCAAGTTATACGATAATGGCAAAGCGACGATACTGGATGCCTGCATTCATGCCGGATTTGCCCAGAGCAGCTTGTTCCCAACCAGAGGCGACAGTCTCACATACTTTGTGAACGGGGAAGAACGAGTGACTAAGGGGCGTCTTGGCGAGGCGGCGGAGGTCATGCTCAACGGAAAAGAAACGAGTCTCAATGAGATCGTACATGAAAATGATATCATACAGATCAAAGCGGCCACTCGTGGAGAGGCTGCTTCCCTCACTCTGGGACGGATTCCCGAATACCGGAAAGAATTGCAATATACGGTGTTCGGAAAAATTGTACTCTGTCCGGTGATGGCAGAGGTAAATGGGGAAAGCCAGAATCGTTCTTATGTGATCCAGGAGGGAGACCGGGTGAAGATTATAGATACCTATTCGGTTCAACAGCTTCTGGAATTTTTGGGGTGGCCGGTAGAGGATAAAGTGCTTGTCGGTGGGAAAGAGCAGGATAGAAGTGCCAGACTGGAAGATGGAGCCGTACTGGAGAAAATCCTTTCCAAATCCATACAAGAAGAAAAAAAGAAGCCGGAGCGACCGGTAAAAAATGTGATGGCAGACTTGACGGTTCCAGAGATTCCTCTGGGACCAGATCCGCTGCTGGCACCAGCCCGCCCTCTGCCGGCATGGGCGGCGGATCTTCCCATCAGCAATCCGGCTGTGAGGCCCCAGCAGAGTATGGCAGTGCCGCCGGTATCCTCCGCTCCGGGTTTTGGGATGGGGCAGACCGCATATTCGGCAGGTGGAGCCGGACGGCGTATCCGGGTTAAGATCAATGGAAAAGAGATAACGTTGCTGGAAAAACGAAATCATTCCTTTGTGGATATTTTTGACGTATATCCTTTTGATCTTACGAAGCCCGGCGGGAAGCGGCTGATATCCCGGTTGAATGGCAGAGATGTCAGTGACTTTACGACAGCGGTCCATGAGGATGACAGTATTGATCTATACTGGGAAAAATAAGAAGGATGGATGAGTGAGAAATGAAACTTTACAGCATTGCCAGTGGGAGTAGTGGAAACAGTATATTTATCGGGTCTGAAGAAAATTCCGGCGGGATTCTCGTGGATACGGGGATCAGCAAAAAGCGCATTGAGGAAGGGCTTGCGGCGGAGCATGTCACCATGGATCACATACAGGGGATCTTTATCACCCATGAACATTCCGACCATATCTGCGGTCTGGGACCGGTGCTTCGCAAATATGCCATTCCGGTATATGCCACAGAGGGCACCATTGATTCCATCCTAAGAAATGGGAAATGTGGGAAAGTGGATGCGGAGCTCTTTCAGCCCGTGCGTCCCGATGTCCCGGTGAGTATCGGCGGTATGGAGGTCATGCCTTTTTCGATCTCCCATGACGCGGCAGATCCGGTGTGTTATACGATCCGTGAAGGGGATGTGAAGGTGGCTGTGGCCACGGATATGGGCGAGTACACCGACTATACCCTGTCCCATCTGGAGGATTGTGAGGGAATGCTTCTGGAGGCAAACCATGATATCAATATGCTGCAGGCGGGGAGTTATCCCTATCAGTTGAAACTGCGTATTCTCGGCAAGGAAGGACATCTTTCAAACGATGCCTGCGGGCGTTTGCTCCGAAGGCTGGTGCATTATCGGTTAAAACATATTTTGCTGGGGCATCTTAGCCAGGAAAACAATTATCCTGAACTCGCCTATGAGACGGTTCGCTATGAACTGGCACAGGAGGAACTGTCAGCAGGAGATGAGCTGTTTCTCGGGGTGGCAGGGCGGCTGGCACCGACGCCACCAGTATTTGTAAATTAAAAAAGGGAACGAAGTTCACCAAATAGAAATGAGGGTAAAGATGAAAAAGACTATTATAACAGTAGTAGGAAAAGACAGCGTGGGAATCATTGCAAAGGTATGTACGTATCTTTCGGAAAATGGAATTAATATTCTGGATATTTCCCAGACCATCGTAGATGGATTTTTTAATATGATGATGGTAGTAAATACAGATCTTTCCTCTAAAAAGTTCGTGGAGCTTTCGGAAGAATTAGAAGAGCTGGGAAAAGGCATTCATTGTATCATAAAAGTCCAGCGAGAGGATATCTTTGACAAGATGCATAGAATATAGTGGAGGAAAGGGAAATATCGTGATAAATATAAATGAAGTGATTGAGACAAATAACATGATCGAGAAAGAAAACCTGGATGTGCGGACCATTACAATGGGAATCAGCCTGTTGGACTGCATAGACAGCGATCTGCATCGCTTATGTGATAATATTTATAATAAAATAACGTCCATGGCAGAGAACCTGGTAGCTGTGGGTGAGGAAATCAGCATGGAGTATGGCATTCCTATTGTAAATAAGAGGATCTCCATTACACCGGTGGCCCTGATCGGCGGATCTGCCTGTCAGACACCGGAGGATTTTGTGGAGATCGCCAAGACTCTGGACCGAGCAGCGAAGCAGGTAGGTGTGAATTTTATCGGCGGCTATACGGCGCTGGTTTCAAAGAAAATGACGACTGCTGACAAGAACCTGATTTGTTCCATTCCACAGGCCCTTGCCTGTACCGAGCGGGTATGCAGCTCTGTCAATGTGGGCTCCACCAAGACGGGGCTGGATATGGATGCCATCCGCTTGATGGGCAAAATGGTGAAGGAGACGGCGGTACTGACTGGTGACAATGACTCTCTCGGCTGTGCCAAACTGGTGGTGTTCTGCAATGCACCAGATGACAATCCTTTTATGGCAGGGGCTTTCCATGGGGTTACAGAGGGAGATGCCATCATCAATGTGGGCGTTAGTGGCCCTGGAGTTGTAAAAATGGCATTGGAAAAAGTAAAGGACGGGGATTTTGGAAAGGTCTGTGAGACCATCAAAAAGACCGCCTTTAAGATAACGAGAGTGGGACAACTGGTGGCCTATGAAGCGTCCAGACGCCTCGGCATTCCTTTTGGGATCATCGATCTGTCTCTGGCGCCCACGCCCGCTGTGGGTGACAGCATCGCAGAGATATTTGAGGCGCTGGGGCTGGAACGGGCAGGCGCTCCTGGAACCACAGCGGCGCTTGCCATGCTCAACGACCAGGTAAAGAAGGGCGGCGTGATGGCGTCCTCTTATGTGGGCGGCCTCAGTGGCGCCTTTATCCCTGTCAGCGAAGATCAAGGGATGATCGATGCGGTGACGGAGGGAGCCTTAACATTGGAGAAACTGGAGGCTATGACCTGCGTGTGTTCGGTAGGACTGGATATGATCGCCATTCCCGGAGATACGAAAGAGACGACCATCGCTGGAATCATCGCAGATGAGATGGCCATTGGCATGGTGAACCAGAAAACAACGGCGGTGAGGATCATCCCTGTCCAGGGAAAAACTGTAGGAGATCAGGCCGAGTTTGGAGGCCTTCTCGGTTACGCGCCGATCATGCCGGTGAACCCCTTTGGCTGTGATGATTTTGTAAACCGCAAGGGACGAATCCCCGCACCGATCCACAGCTTTAGGAATTAGCTTGATGGATTCAATTTGAACCCTGCCTCCTACTTGTGATTTTTCAATTTACTGCGTCAACGTCAATCAACGTACATCCTAGTACGTTTCATTCCGTTTCCTTGTAAATTGGAAAATCACAAGGGGAGGTCAGGGATTTCGAATTGTGATAACAGCAAAATAGCTAGGCGCTTGAATGAGGCGATGCGGTGGTATCGCTGAATGAAAGCAACAACGCTATTTTGCTGTTAGCGCAGGACGAAACAGGGTTCAAATTGGTTCCGTCAAGCTTACGCGAAGATTTTGAGCCATGCACGACAAAACAATTTACGAACATGATTCCTGACAGTACCGTTAGGTACTCTTTTGCTACAGAACCTGTCAGAAGCTTGCTTCATGACAGGTTCTGTAGCAAAAAAGAGTTCTGCGAAGCAGAACTGTCAGGATATATTAGTAGAATATCAGACATAAATTGTTTCAATAAGTATATGGCGAATATCCGCGTAGCAGTTGTGGGATTTACAATCCCACAACTGCGGTGATGGACTCAGCAAATTTTTTTGCAAAACGAATAAATCATGGTATTCTCTAAACGAAAATAGCAGAAGCATATATTTTGAAAACTCTGGAACAATAGCAATAATAATGAAAAGGAAAAGGTCAGTCTGGTGTAAAGGCTGAAATGGGGTGCAGATTATGTTGGAACCGATTGATTATCATAAGATTTTTACTTATTTTGAAGAGATATCCAGTGTACCGAGGGGGTCCTATCACAATGAGAAGATCAGTGAATATCTTGTAAACTTTGCGAAGGAACATGGGCTGGAGTACAGGATAGATGAAGCGCTGAATGTGGTGATCAAGAAACCGGCTTCTCCAGATTGTACCAGGGATGAGCCGGTGATGCTCCAGGGGCATATGGATATGGTATGTGTCAGCGAGGACCATTCCCATGATTTTCAGAGGCAGGGACTTAAGCTGTTGATCCGTGACGATTATCTGGAAGCGGAGGGGACGACGTTAGGAGGGGATGATGGTATCGCCCTTGCCTATATGCTGGCGGTGCTTTCCTCGGATGAGATTACCCATCCATCCATTGAAGCCGTATTTACTACGGATGAAGAGGTGGGGATGGAAGGGGCTTCGGCGCTGGATGTGTCTGATTTGAGGGCAAAGCGGCTCATTAACATTGACAACGAAGAAGAAGGCGTGCTACTGGTCAGTTGTGCCGGCGGCGCCACAGCGCAGGTAACCTTCCGGCAGGAGAAAACGACCTGTTCTGGTGAAATGCTTACCCTTTCTGTGTCTGGGTTGACTGGGGGACATTCTGGCACAGAGATTGCCAAACATCCGCTGAATGCGTCGATCTTACTTGGAAGGATACTGGCACAGGCATATGAGGATCATCCCTTCCAGATCCTGTCCTTTACCGGCGGTGATAAAGACAATGTGATAACGAGAGAGGCAACTTGTCATATGGTCTGTGACACAGATGCGGCAGCTTTGGCGCAGAGTCTGCAAAAACATGCCCAGATTTGTGTGGAGGAGGTGCACTCTGCAGAGCCTAGGATTCAGTTTGAGGTACAGAGAGAACCCATCTCCCATACAGAATGCTTTGGCAGCGGGTTTACAGAAGTGGTACTTCGGTTTTTGAATCTGGTGATATCTGGCGTCCAAGTTATGAGTGGGGACGTGCCGGGGATGGTGGAGAGCTCTTTGAACATGGGCGTTGTCGCCACTGGAGAGGATGAGATCCGGTTTGGATTTTCCGTCAGAAGCCAGAAGGAGAGTTACCGGGATCATATGCTGGAGCAGTTGAGATGGCTGGGAGAGTGTGTATCACAGGGGAAAATCGACTTTATATTTGATGTCCGCGGAAGGTATCCGGCCTGGGACTACAAACGGGATTCTCTGCTCCGAGACATTATGATCGAGGTATCCAGGGAAGTATTGGGGAGGGAGCCGAGAGTAGAAGGAATCCATGCAGGTCTGGAGTGTGGTATATTGTCCCACAAAATACCAGGGCTGGATATCGTCTCTATGGGACCCGATATATTGGATATACACACTGTGAAGGAGAGAATGAGTATCTCGTCGGCAAGACGGAATTTTGATCTGCTGCTCCGGGTTTTGGAGAGACTGGCAAGGTAGTAGCAAAGGGAGGATCGTATATGGATAAGTTTGAGATTATTGGTAAGAAGCTGGAACACAAGGGAAAGATTGTAGATTTTTATTCTATGAATGTCAAGGTTCCCAATGGCAATATTGCAGAGTGGGATCTTATCGAGCATAAGGGCGCGGCGGCGGTGGTGCCGGTGGATGATGAGGGAAAAATTCTTATGGTACGGCAGTACCGGGGCGCTATAGACGATATGATGCTTGAAATCCCTGCTGGGGGAAGAGACAGTGTGGAAGAGGATTTTAAGATCTGCGCTGCCAGGGAGCTGGAGGAAGAGACCGGGTATCGTTCAGAGGATATCCGTCATCTGATCAATGTCAATACAGCGGCGGCATATACCAGCGAATTAATCGCTGTCTACTATGCGGAGAACCTCATTCCCTCCAGACAGAGACTGGATGAAAACGAGTTTGTCAATGTTGAGCGGCATTCCATCGAAGAAATCGAGAAGATGATTTATTCGGGAGAGATCACCGATGCCAAGACCATTGCCGGGGTGCTCGCCTATAAGAATCTTAAGAAATGAAATAAGTTTGGGAGAAATCTTAGTTTTAGGTACTAGAAGAGGAGAAAATTGTTTCTCTTAAAATTGTTATCGTTCCTCTATTTCTCCAGCCCGTTTGAAAGCGGATTTTGCAACTATAACAGCAATGATCTCGTTGATGATAGCGGCTGCAACAATTGTTCCTGATACAATTGACGCAAGGGAGGTATCAATAACAGCTAAAGTTGAAACGGCGATACCTGTAAATACCAAAGACACGCCAGAGTGAGGCAGTAACGTAAATCCAAGATATTTTGTGACAGAGGGTTTCGCTTTTGTTATCTTACCGCCCCAATATGCCCCACCAATTTTTCCTGCCGCCCTTGAAAGAATATAAATTGCCGTAAATAATCCTGCCCCTGCTATCAAACGATAATCCAACGGCATGCCAAGGTTTACTATGACGATAACGAATGAGAGATTCAAAAGAGGATCATACAGTTTCAGTACATTGGAAAGTTCCTGTTCAGGAATCTCATTTGCAACGGTTGCACTAAACGCCATGCCAATCAGCAGATAATTTAGGCTGAAGGAATGAAATACATACTTATCTGTCAGTAGACCGCATAACGCCGAAATGCAGAGGAATGTCAACAGCAGTATCAGCTTTTTGGTATTATTAATTGACCGCCTCATCAAAAATGCAGCGCAAATCCCTGCTAGTATTCCGATAGCAAACGGAAGCAGAATCATTCCTACTATCATAAAAGGAGAAGTGGAAGAGTTCCCGTTCATACCATTTACAAAAGAAATTACGGTAAAGAAAACAATAACCCCAATGATATCGTCAATTGCAGCAAGCGGAATTAATGTTTTGGTAACCGGCCCGCTTGCATGATACTCATTTACAATAGACAATGCAGGCGCCGGAGCTGTGGCAAGCGCAATGCCGCCAAATATAACTGCCAGATAAACAGGGATATCCGAAATAATAAATACGATGGCAAATACAAGGGATACCAATAGAAATGTTCCAATGGACTGCACAAAAGTAATCCCGATAATCTGTCTGCCAGATTTTGCGATTTTTTTAAAGATAATCTCGCGGCCTATCATGACGCCGGCAAAGCACTCAAAAAATTTTATAAAGACTTTATACCATAAGGAATTCAAGGTGTCTAAGGTTATGATTTCGGCGAGGTAAGGACCAAAAACGATACCAGCGACCAGCCAGCCAAGAATAGCAGGCAGTTTTATTTTGGATGCCAGTTTTCCACAGGCAAAAGCGGTACATATAATTGCAAAAATATGAAGCAGTTCAATCACCATAGTAAATCCACCAGCCTTTCTATTACATCTTCTAATACAGAGCAGTCGTTGCAAAGTTTTTCCAATGAACCATCAACAATAACCCGAAACGCTTTTTTGTCTGTCTCGGATCGTTCTCCATAAAATGATGCAGCGATGATTTCCCAAAGGGAATCCGCCTTCTCTTTTGTATATGCTAAAATCCTTTGATTCAGTGTATATTTATTGAAAATATCACTGTGTGTCATTCTTTTTGAATCAAAGTAGAGCTGAAGCAATTCTTTATAGCACGACTTTGTATTTTTGTTAATAAGCTCTTTTGCCTGCTCTGTGGCGTCTGAATAGTAAGATTCATATAACGCTACCGCAAGCGTCTCTTTGTCAGGAAAATATTTATAAACCGTCTTCTTGGAAATCTTCAGCTTATTGGCTAATAAATCGACTGAAAATTTTAACCCTTCATTTCTCAGACCTTCAATAGAAGCCTGAATAATTCTGTCTTTCATTGTGGAAACAAAAACTCCTTTTTTTGTTTCCATTATATTATTCCTGTATGAATATGTCAACAAGGGAAAGTAAAGTATTTTTATGATAAGTAAGAGAAATTAATCAACTGTTGCCTAAATAGATTTGTTGAATTATACCAAATGGAAATAGACAAGTCAAAAATGATACCAGAGAGAATATAATAAGCTTTTATTCCATAAAAATAGTGGATAATGATAGCTCGACGGCGCCAATTTGAACCCTGTTTCGTCCTGCGCTAGCACCAAAATAGCGTTGTTGCTTTCATTCGGCGATACCACCGCATCGCCTCATTCAAGCGCCTAGCTATTTTGGTGCTATCACAATCCGAAATCTTCGACCTCCGTTTGTGATTTTTTAATTTGCAAGGAAACGGAATGAAACGTACTGGAGGTACGTTGATTGACGTTGACATAGCAAATTGAAAAATCACAAACGGAGGCAGGGTTCAAATTGGCACCGTCGAGCTAAGAGAATTTGTTATAATATATTTATTCAATGGAGAGGAAGTGATATTGTGGCAGTTGCAGAGAAAATACGCTCTGAGGGGGAAGCTCAGGAAATGCACATTTTTGAGGAATTGGATAAAGGCATAGATGACATGGAGGCAGGCAGGGTTATCGACCATGAGGAAGCGATGCGTATTCTTAAAGAGAGGGTAAATCAATATGCATTATAAGATAGTAGTGACGCAAGAAGCTTTAGAAGATGTTTCTAATTTGTCAAAATATTTGATAGATACTTTTAAGAATCGAAAGGCGGCAGACGATTTCTTAGATGCTTATGACAGACAAGTGGAAGTTCTAGGGACGATCTCGTTGATGATATCAGCTGCAACAATTGTTCCTGATACAATTGACGCCAGGAGGTATCAATAACAGCTAAAGTTGAAACAGCGATACCTGTAAATACCAAGGACACGCCAGAGTGTGAAATACATACTTATCTGTCAGTAGACCGCATAACGCCGAAATGCAGAGGAATGTCAACAGCAGTATTAGCTTTTTGGTATTATTAATTGACCGCCTCATCAAAAATGCAGTGCAAATCCCTGCCAGTATTCCGCTAGCAAACGGAAACAGAATCATTCCCACTATCATAAAAGGAGAAGTGAAAGAACCACAAGCGTCTCTTCGTAGGAAAATATTTACAAACCGTCTTCTTGGAAATCTTCAATCTTATTGGCTAATAAATCGACTGAAAATTTTAACCCTTCATTTCTCAGACCTTCAATATAAGCCAGAATAATTCTGTCTTTCATTGTGGAAACAAAAAACCCATTTTTTGTTTTTGTTATATTATTCCTTTTGAATTTGTCAACAAGGGAAGTTTCTATACACCAGGTGATCTGAACTGTAATCCGTCATATATTTAAAAAGTAGTGGAATAATTTGACATAATTATAAAAAAATAGTATAATAAATATAAGAAAAGTATAAAAATTTGATTTTAGGAGGTTGGTAATATGGTTAAAAGAAGATTTTTTTATTTTTTAGTGATATTGTCTTTTGTGATTACAATGTTACCAGATGCTTTATCAGCAAAATCTAAGAAAATAAAGTTATCGAAGAGAAATGTGATACTTAATAGAAATGAGTCATGTGAAATTAAATTAAAAGCCGCTAAGAAGAAGAAAATTAAATGGTATAGTACGAATAAGAAAATAGTTTCGGTGAAAAACGGTTTAATAAAGGCTAAAAAGAAAGGAAAGTGTATAATTATTGCAAAGTATAAAGGAAAAGAATACAGATGTAATGTTTTGGTAAAGGAAATGAAAAGTACTTCAAAGGCACCAGGATCTAGCGCGAAATTGCCGACAAAAACACCTTCTGTTTCTCAATCTTTGCCAGGTGAAGACGCCAAAAGTGATTATAATTTTTCTGAAATTAAAAATTTTGATGATATAATGTTCGAGGCGAAAGTGGATGGAGATGTTTTGAATTTAAAAATTATCAATCATTCCGGCACAGATATTACTATAGATAAAATTTTTCTATTGGAATATTACAATAACGGTCAATGGGAAACTGTAAAAACAAAAACAGGCAGCTATTTTCAAGAAATTTTATTGATTGTAAAGAATGGCGGTGAATATACAGAAAAAATAAACTTAAATCAGTATTTTACGGGATTAACTTCTGGAAAGTACCGAATTACAAAGTTGGTTAGAGCAAATAATCAAGGGAAAATACAGTCTGAATTTGCAATGGAATAAGGGGGAACAAAACATTTAATGGTATTGTAGTTTGGAGTAAATTAGTAGTATTATTTTTAATGAACAGGAGGTATGTATTTTATGAAAAAAAAAATTTTTGGAGCAGTACTACTATTTTGGGCATTGTTTTTTATATTGCCAGGTTATGTTGTATCAGCACAGGAAGATGTTAACGATTATGTTATGGTTGATATGAAAACTGGGGAGGAACAAATTATTGATTTGAGTTCAGGACAGTATAGTAATGCTGAAAAGTTTGTTTCTCAACCGCTTTTTCCCAATCAGAACGAAGAGAAGGCAATAACAGATTGTGATTCTAAAGGCCCAGGTATTAGTACACATAGTATTATTGGTAATGATGATAGGTGGAAGGTAACAAATACAAATCAGTATCCATATACAACGATTGCCAGGCTAACTGTAACATATCAGGATGGTACAACAGCCTGTGGAACAGGTGCTATGATAAACGCTCGTTTATTAGCAACAGTTGGGCACGTTTTGATAAACTCAAATGGAGCACATCTTAAATCAGTAAGGATGCAGTTTGGGCAAAATGGAAATTACGTTTATTATGATACAAGTGATTTCAAATCATATATTTATCGAGGAGGATATGAAACAGATCAATCTATAGAAGGAGATTATGGATTTATAGTATTCAAAGACAATACAGTCTCAAAATATACTGGACATATGGGAATTGTAACAGTACCATCAGAAAGTGATACACTATATACGGCTGGCTATCCTGGAGATAAGGGATACTATTATATGTATGCGGTTACAGGAAGTATTGTAAACATGGGAAATGATTTAATATATCATAACATGGATACAATGGGAGGGCAAAGCGGTTCTCCAGTCTATATTATTGGAACAGATGGGTATCCTTATTTGGTAGCGATGCATTCGTCGGGGGGAGGAACAGTAAATGCTGCACGTAGACTAGAGCCAGGATTGTTTTATTGGCTAAGAGATAACGGATATTTGGGGTAATTATTAATTATGAAATGTATAAAAAAGAGACAGACATTTTTGGTTTGTCTCTTTTTTGCACCAAAAAGTGTAGTTAATAGAGAATAATTAACTCTGGCTCTGGACTTTTTTATTTATAATTAGTCTTCAAGGAGAAAGTGTAGTACGTGGTTTAAACGTCAGGTATTTAGAAAACTTGTTTTATAACTGAGAAATTAAGCAACTGTTGCCTAAATAAATTTGTTGAATTATACCAAATGGAAATAGACAAGTCAAAAGGGAAAATGATACCAGAGAGAATATAATAAGCTTTTATTCCATAAAAAATAGTGGATAATGCAAGAGACTCGGTTATTCTAAGTATGATTACCGGAACAAAGAAACTACTAATAACCGGAATGGGCATTCCAGCAAAACCATGCACACCAGTTATGGGGATATGGAGATTGGCATCCCCAGGGACAGGGATGGTGAATATGAACCAAAACTGATCCGCAAATATCAGAACACGGTAACTCAGAATATGGAAGAAAAAATCCTGTCTATGTATGCAAAAGGCATGTCTACCGGCGATATCGAATCCCATATGAGAGAACTGTATGATATCGACATTTCGGACAGCACCCTCAGCCGCATTACGGATAAGATTATGCCGGTGATAAGAGAATGGCAGGAACGCCCGTTAGAAGAAGTCTATGCGGTTGTTTTCATGGACGCTATTCACTATCATGTCCGAAGTGAAGGAAGGATTGTGAAACGAGCTGTCTATATTGCCCTGGGGATCGGTATGAACGGACATAAAGATGTTTTGGGCATGTATGTAGGGGAAAATGAAAGTGCCAAGTTCTGGCTGTCTATCATGAATGGACTTAAGAATCGCGGAGTGGAAGATATCCTGATTGCCTGTGTGGATGGACTGAATGGATTTCCACAGGCAATCGAAGCCGTTTATCCACAAACAGAGATTCAACCGTGTATCATTCACCAAATCCGAAACACAACCCGTTTTGTGTCCTATAAGGATATGAAAAAACGGATGGTAGATCTGAAGCGTGTGTATGCAGCACCGACCGAAGAGAACGCACTGGAAGAACTGGAATCTTTTCGTGATATATGGGATTCCAAATATCCTAAGATATATAGATCATGGTCGAGTGGGGGGTGCGGACATTTTCCTGGACTGGTTAAGCCACCAATCCAAGGCTCTGTCT
>CANRYS010000009.1 GCA_947644305.1 uncultured Roseburia sp. | reverse complement strand
AGACTGTAAATCTGTTAGCTACGCTTTCGAAGGTTCGAATCCTTCTCCGCCCACTTGAAGCATTAGTTTCATTAATTTTGTCGCGGGGTAGAGCAGTCAGGCAGCTCGTCGGGCTCATAACCCGAAGGTCGTAGGTTCAAATCCTGCCCCCGCAATTTTTGTCTTAGCAATTTTGAGGCAAGGTTAGCCCAGATAGCTCAGTTGGTAGAGCAAGGGACTGAAAATCCCTGTGTCGCTGGTTCGATTCCGGCTCTGGGCATTTGTAAGCGTTATGCTTATAGATGGGGCATTAGCTCAGGTGGTAGAGCACTTGACTTTTAATCAAGTTGTCCGGGGTTCGAGTCCCCGATGCCTCATGTCTGAATGTAAAGGAAGTACCGAAAGATGGTACTTCTTTTTTATGTTAGAACTTCACCCTTGAAGTTAAATTTTTAGAATAGAACATTAATCTTTTATTTTATACTAGATTTTGCTAAAAAAATAGACTTAACTTCCACAATTTTCCATGTTATAATTTTTAAAAATAAAACAAAATTATCAATTTAAAAGGAGGTTTTTTAAGTGAAAGAAAAAAATTTATTTTGCAGAAAAGTATGTGCTATATCATTAGTAATTGTAATGTGTATAAATATTTTTCAGCTAAACAATTCTGCCGAAGCAGAACTGACCGAGGGAAAATGTCTGTGGAAAACTGAGTCTGAAATGCCCACAGCTAAATATGGGTGGAAGAATATTGTAGAGTTAAACGGGAAGATTTATATGTTAGGAGGAATTAAAGGACCAGAATTAAATGCTAATGATTTGATCGATAATAAAGTTGATATATATAACACGAAGACAAAAGAGTGGACAACAGGAAAAGATATTCCAAAAGCATTGGCATGTAGCAACTGTGCTATAGTGGGTAATAAAATATATCTTATGGGTGGAGAGACTTGTGCTCCAAGTTATACAAAATATACAGATGTATATGTTTATGATATAATAAATGATACCTGGGACACTGTAAAACCAATGCCCAAAGCTTTTTGCTGTTCCAATACAGCTGTAATTGGAGATAAAATATATGTTATTGATGGATATGATTCATCAGGGGTGACAAGAAGTATTCAAATATATAATACAACAAATAATACTTGGAGCTTACAGGATATTCCATCAACGGTATCTAAACAATCATTGGCTCAGTGTCATGTATATAAAGGAAAGATATATATGATTGGCGGAGAATATTGGACAACACAAAGCAATACTATAAATAAATTGACTATTTATGATCCTGAAAAGAAAACATGGACAACAGGGAAAGAATTACCAGATTCCTTGTCTTTATCAGCTTCTGTGCTCAGAAATGATAAAATTTATGTAATGGGAGGAATTAATTGTGCAGCTGGAAAGGAATCAACTTGTTCAGATAAAACATATATTTATGATATAGAAAACAATGAGTGGTCAGAAGGTCCGACACTTAGCTGCAAAAGATTTGGGAGTATGGCGACACTGATAGATGATAAAATATATCTGTTTGGGGGAGTTGACCCAGAAGCGAACAAAGTGATGAACAAGGTTGAAGTTTTAGAACTAAGTCCTCAAAAGCAAGAGTCGGATAAGATTCATATCTTATTATATGAAAATGAAAAACAAAAGTTTAGTGTCAGTTACGATTTGGAAGATAATCAAGTATATAAATGGACATCATCAGACAACTCCATTGTCACAGTGAATGAAAAAGGAATGGCAACAGCGGTAAGCGAGGGTGAAGCAGAGGTAACAGTCGTTTCCGAAGATGGCAGTTATACTGAAACCATTGCAGTAAAGGTTGTGAGCATGAGAAAGTTAGCTGCACATATACAGAAAGGGCAGACAGTTCGTTTATATTTGACTGAAGATGCTACTTCTGTGTCTTGGAAATCTGAAAATGAAGATATTGCTACAGTTGATGAATCAGGTTTAGTTACAGGAAAAAATAAAGGTCTGGTCGCCATTACAGCAGAATTAAATGGTAAAACATATGAGTTGTATGTTCGGGTATCTGATCAATAGGTTGTAGTATATTAAATACCACTAAAGATTATATGGAGTAGGGTATGGGGAATTTAATTCCCTGTACCCTTTAATATGCAATTTAAGTAGTGACAGTTTTAAATAATTTGGTTAAAAAAGAAAATATAAATAGGGGATGATACTTCCGGATATATGTGTATCGTGTGTCAAAAAGTCAATGCAAAGGGAAATGCTTCGTGTGCAGGTCCCAGCTAATAAGCTATATCCAGAGGACTATGATTTTCCCATTCTCTTTGATACAATAGAACAAGGGAAATGACGCATTTTGCCATGTCACTGTAGGATTTTCCCATTACAAGTGTAGTTTTTTTATATTATACTGTATTTAATACAGCGACGCGAATCTGAACTTTGTTTCAGCCTTCCTCGTCGAACCAAATAAATTCAGCGGAGGTTAAATGTTATGGAAAATAAAAATATTGGTTTTACTCCGGCAATGGGGTGGAATTCCTGGAATACCTTTACCTGGGATATCAATGAAAAACTGATTCGGGAGACGGCGGATAAGATAGTGGAAAATGGATACCGGGATGCGGGATATGAGTATGTTGTGATCGATGACTGCTGGAGTCTGAAAGAACGGGATGCTGCCGGTAACCTGGTAGCAGATCCAGAAAAGTTTCCGAGCGGCATGAAGGCGTTGGGAGATTATATACATGAAAAAGGGCTTAAATTTGGCATGTATTCCTGTGCTGGGACGCACACCTGCGCCGGTTATCCAGGTAGTTTCGAACATGAATTTCAGGATGCGAAGCAGTTTGCAGCCTGGGGTGTAGATTATCTGAAATATGATTATTGTTTTAAGCCGAGAAATATGTGCGGAGAGCTGCTGTATAAGAGAATGAGTCTTGCCCTGCGCAATTGTGGCAGAGACATTTGTTTTTCTGCCTGCAATTGGGGTGAGGACAATGTTCATCACTGGATCCGTGAGTCCGGGGCACATTCTTATCGTTCTACACAGGATATTCAGGACAACTGGGAATCCATCTGCAATATTGCCCGCTCGCAGATTGAAAAGGAGCCATTTACAGGAAATTACTGCCACAATGATATGGACATGCTGGTGGTGGGAATGTATGGGGGAAGCAATAGTGATTTCATCTGCAGTGAACGTATTGGAGGATGTACAGACAACCAGTATAAGACACATTTTTCCCTGTGGTGTATGATGGGCTCGCCTCTTATGATAGGCTGCGATATCCGCTCGGCAAATGAGATAACAAAGAATATTCTGCAAAATAAGGAATTAATCGCTATCAATCAGGACTTGGAGGCGAGAGGTGCTTATCGCATCAAGGTAGAGCCGCAATGGTTCAACGAGGATGAAGCCTTTGTTCTGATTAAAGTGCTGCATAATGGGGATCTTGCCATAGGGCTTTTCAATCTTAGCGATACTCAGAGAGAATTGACAGTACAGTTCTGGGATCTGGGGCTTCCTTATGCTTCTGGGATGGGGTTATCCCTTTATGACTGCTGGGAACATAAAGAGCTCGGTCTACATAAGGAGAGATTTGCCGTTACAGTGCCTTCCTCTGACTGCATGATTCTGCGTGGCAGACTTGTATAAAGTGGGGACCTTGTCATGGAAATGAAACATCATGTCTGCAGACAGTGTGGGATCTGTCTTACTTCCGATGAAAAGGCAATTTATATGAAAATGGTGAGTCGGTGCGCTACGGAATTTCTCTGTCTTGACTGCCTTAGTGAGAAACTGGGATGCAGCAGGGGAGCACTGGAAGAGAAGATCCGGTATTACAGGGAAAGTGGTAACTGTGTGCTGTTTCGGTAGATTAGTCGTATATGGTCCCCAGACTGTGGTCGGTGATAAAGTTTATGTCACAAAACTGGTCTCTGGTGGTATTGACTGCCATGGCTGTTATAAGACCATCTGGCTTATTATCGTTTATGAGAATACGTTCGCCGTGGCCGGCATTGAAAATAATATGGTCATAGCGGACGTTATTTTCTTTGAGGAAACGAAGGGTGTGGGATTTTTCATAATTATTTCTTGCAGTAAGGAAAATGATCATATCCTGTGCGGGAATATTTTCCAGAAATTCTTTGGCTCCAGGTAAAAAGCGGTCTTCAGCGTATATGTAAGGGCCATTGTGTACTACGATGGTGCCGTCCAGATCGAGTATCCAGGTTTTTGCAAGGGGAGAGACAGGTATTTCTTTCTTTTTATTCATTAGGATCTCCTTTTCAATTTGTTATAAATTAAAAAACCATGTCTGTAAGACTACTACTCTTATCTTACGGACATGGTTTTTCATATTGACTATAAACTTTTGCTTTGCCAAGTTGCTTATTCAATCACAAAATTGTCCAGATACAAGCTGCTTGGAAGGGTTGAATTTGCTTTCAATTCGATCTTATTATCGCCTGCTTTTAATGTGATCGGTGTAGTAACCGTTTTCCAGTCACTGTAAGATGCCCCTTTTGGTAGAGACAGAGTTTTGACTTTTACATTATTCACATAAAGATCAATATTGTTGATATCAGATGTGGCAGAGTAGCGAAGGATCATATTGGCTGTACCTGCTGTTTTATTGGTTACAGTATCTTTTACAGCAGCATCTGCTCTGGTACCAAATTTCAAGAAGCCCTGGCCCTGACATTTATCAATATCGGTTAAGCATGCATTTGTAACATTCTGTTCTACGTTCTTCTGATCAAAGAATTCGGCTTCATACTGACGGGGACCAGTGTAAGCCTCTGGAAATTCAGGCTCAACCAAAGTCGCTGTCTTGTAAGATGTAAGACGGCCAGTCTCTTTTCCTGAACAGTTGATCTTGATGTCAACAGGTCCATTTTCTTTGATTGTCAGGGTGTAAACACCATTACTCCAGTTCTCTGTCACTTCCGTTCTTTTCTGGCGAACACCTCTGTTCTTGCAGGTGTAGGAAGGTTTGGAGGTAGCCCCATAGATCTTTATGGTATTTGTCCTTAAAGTGGAAGGGTCCTTTTCATCATAATTATTCAAATAAAAATCGATGTGATCCGAATATTCATTTATAACTCCTGTCGTATACTGGGAATAGGATACTTCAACCTGCTTGCAGGTATTATATTTTGGAATGAAATAACCGCCAGTTGCACTTCCATCCTTATATGGATTGTAGGTAACCCAGGTGTTTTCATTGCGACCAGCATAAATATTTCCCCAGTATTCATTTGGGAAAAGATTATTGAATTCATTTTGTTTGGCTTCGATCGTCGGCCAGCGTGTAGCAATAGTTGACTGGTTGATCTGAACCTGCATTGCTTTTCCTAGGGCATCTATAGGTTCCAACATGGTTGGGATCGTAGGATAACGTCCAGTACTCTTATATGGATTATGGTTATCCTTCAGGTTCCCATCCCCAGTCATACGGTATAGTCCCTCAAATAAAGAAGGATATGAACTGTACTTATCATCGTTGTTTCCTGAACTTACATCTTGGATGACAGCGACCTTTGTACGGTCAATGGCTTCCTTGCGGGATGGGATGCGGATCGTGCCGTCAAGGACTTTTCGGAACATATCCAGCATATCATTCTGGAACTGGTCGTACATATCCCAGCCACGGACTTTATAGCCATCGCTGTCGGTGGAAGCACCAAGTTCTTTAAAATCATCTGCCCATACAAGTTCTGGGCCGTCGATAACAGTCATGCCGTTCATTGCCATTCGTTCGATATGCATTGGTAGTCCTGTAGCTACTCTGTACTGGTCTTTTGATGGTTCTCCGTTACCATCCCATGAGGAATCGGACCAGCCGGATTCATCGTATCGAATACCAAAATTACCGCAGTATCCGGAGAGATAAGCGCCGTACACGGTACTCTCCACATCGGCGATATAACTTAGCTGGGTATATTTTTCTTCCAAAATATAGTTCTGTGAGTATTGGCGGCAGGCCGCTTCCCACTCAGGAACTTCCTTGAGCATGGCAATGGGATTGAGACTTGCGCTCCACTGATTTGCACACCAGCTTATATCGAGGAAACCGCCGTATTTGTTACAAAGTTTGAGCAGTGCTGCAAAATGACGGTACCGCTCTTCGCAGGTGACCCATTTTGAATCTGGAAAGTTGGGATTAAGGTAATGATCTGGATTGTACTTATCATAAAATCCCCAGAACTGCTCACAGTAATTATATCCGATAAAGTTTGGATAATCTCTGAAAAATTCAGCGTAGATCGTATCTTCTAGATCGTCATCCGCTTCATAATCTGGGAAGTGGGTCTGTCCGCCGCTGGATGGCTGAATCATTGTCCATACACCTTTTTCAGCACAGGTCCTTATCCAAGATTTGGCAGTTTCATATCCGTCTTTTACCATAAGCCATTTTTTATTTGTACCATCCCAATTAATAGAAAGGGAAATGTTGAAAACAACATAAGGCAGTACATCTTCAGGAATCAAATCAATGATCTTCGCCGGATCCGCGTAATTCCATGAATCAATGTGGACAATCCACATGGGTTGTTCAGGCGAAAGAGGACGGCGCATATTACTTGTCGACGCAGTCGTCGCGAGTGGCTGCGGCTCAGCCTTTAGGGAGTAAGTTTCCATCATATCACTCACAGAGCTGAGTTCGTATTCATTATTCGGATTAAATGGCGGGACTCCCATAAAGACGTTAACTGACATGATAACTGACATAAATGCCGCGCATAACTTCTTCAGTCTCATTTTTATGTAACCTCCTTGATTTTTTGATTTCAAAATGGTCAAATGGCATTTATTTCTTTCCCAAATTATATATGATTTCTATATTGTTTACAATCAATTTTTTATTAAAAATAATTTATAAATTATTTATAATAAATTGATCTATAAAGCATTGCTATATTTCCAAAAATATGCTATAAATAAAGATAAAATGGTCAAATTGGTAATTTAAAAAAAGAATTATTGAACTTTCTGGTGTATTGAAATGTCAGTATACCAGTGTCAGCACATTATTTGGATGAGGCGTCACAAATAATGCTGGCATTAAGTATTTTTCACGAATGGACGCTTCAGAATGGAGAGTATCTCAATGAAATATGGGAAAAAACAAATAGCATGGTTCTTGAGTATGTTGATGGTACTAATGCTTATTTCTCCTATGGGTACGACGGTCAGTTTTGCCCGAAAGAAGAATGTAAAACTAAAAAAAATAGTACTAAACCATTCAACATATAAACTACAAAAAGGTAAAAGTTTGAAACTTAAAGCTTCTTTTAAACCTAAAAAGACAACACAGAAAAAGGTTGTCTGGAAAAGCAGCAAAAAGAAGATTGCCAAAGTATCAAAAAAGGGTGTGGTCAAGGCTCTGAAAATTGGCAAGACAACAATCACTGCAAAAGTAAAGGGAACGAAGAAAAAAGCGACCTGTAAGATTCAAGTTGTGAATAAAGTGGACAAAAAAAATGTTACGAATGATTCACCTATAAATAATGTTCCCGTACCGCAGCCGCCGTCAGACAATCCGGATGCTCCGCAGAATACGGCACAGACCCCTACTTTACCGCCGGCTTCGACTCCGAAGTATGACAGACCGGATGTACCAGCTCCGTCGGTTCAGTACATCGATCTGACAGCAGAGGGAGCTTATCACAATGAATCAGCCTCAGGTGCAAATATTGTCAACAATCCAGACGGTTCTATCACGGTAACTTTTTCACAGCAGTATGCGGCGCTTGATTTCTTTCTACCGGATAATGCACAGAATTATTACAGCAATTATAAATCCGTCGTTATTACTTATACGAGTGAGGGCGGAGATCTCGGACACGCGTTGTACGATACACAGATGGTAGGACCTGCAGATTCCAATGCCGGCAAACATCCAGACTGGAGTCAGCAGATCAAGGAATCAAAAGAAGAGAATACACTTATTTTGAAAGTTTCTAATGAATGTGAAGGCGGGTGTATCCGTGGATTCCAGATTTTTAATCCGAATCTGTTAGAAGAGGGAAAGTCGATTACAATAACAATAAAATCCGTGATTTTCAGTGACAAAGAGAATCCGTCAGAGGAAGATCTGAGACCAATTGAATCACCAGGGCCCACGGGACCAGGTTCATCTTTAAGTCCGTCGGCGTCACCGACCGTAACGCCATCAAAGCCAGGGGTAACTCCAACTACAAAACCAGGAGGATCTTCAGCGGCTCCGTCGCAGACGCCTAATACTCCAGGAGTGACAGCAGCGCCTGCCTATCATTTTGAATTAACAAAAGAGGGAGCGATTCACAACGAGATGAAATCTGGAGCTACGATCACCAACAATCCAGATGGCTCTGTTACGGTAACTTTCCTGCAACAGTATGCAGCCCTTAATTTCTTTTTGCCGGACCTTTCAAAAGGAAATTATAAGTCGGTTGTCCTGACCTATTCAAGTGAGGGTGGAGGCCTTGGTCATGCGTTGTATGATGCAAACGCGGAGGGAGAGAAAAATACCAATGCGGGGAAACACCCGAACTGGGGCAAACAGATCGTGGAATCTAAGACAGAAAAATCACTTATTTTTAAAGTGACAGATGAATGCGTAGGAGGCTGTATTCGTGGATTCCAGATTTTTAATCCGGATATAATAGAAGCGGGAAAGCCGATCACGATTACAATAAAATCCTTGATCTTTAGTGATAAAGAAGATCCAAAACCGGAAGATTTAAATCCAACGCCAACGGTGGCACCGACTGCGACACCAACGCCAACACCAACCGCGACACCGAGACCAATTGTAACGCGGGAACCAGGTCCTTTGGGAATAACCAGTCCAGGAGCAGAGGGAGATGATGTTGTCTGGGATTGTATTACTTTTGGGTCCTATTACCAGAGTCAGTATGAACCCAAACAGCTTCCACAAAATCCTGTAGAAAATACAGAGTACAAGGATTCGGATGGAACCAGTATGATGTATGCAGGTGGGAAGTATTATAAGAAAGAGCCAATTAAATGGCGTGTATTGTCAGTGGATGGAAACGATGCTCTTATCGTGGCAGACCAGAATCTGGATACCCAGCCATTCCATAATCAGAATTGTAGTGAAATATCATGGGAAGGCAGCAGTATTCGTCAATGGCTAAATAATGATTTCTATTCGACTGCCTTTATTGAGGAAGAGCAGAATGCTATTTTGTCAACTACTGTTTCGACGGAAAATAATCCGCAGTATGGCACGACAAATGGAGCAGATACGACGGATAAATTGTATTTGCTGTCTGCGGAAGAGGTACGCAACAAGAGTTATGGATTCGCGATGTATCATGAGATGAATTCCCAGACAAGACAGGCGAAAAACACTGCATATGCTGGCGCAAAGGGTGCATGGGCAGATGACGCCGGAAACGGCTGGTGGTGGCAGAGATCACTGGGAAGTTTTCCATTTAATGCTGTTTATGCTGGAAGCGAGGGCGCTGTAGACTGTTCAGGATTTATTGTGGTCAATGAAGGCGGCGGTGTTCGTCCCGCCATGCACTTGAATCTGCTTTCTGCCTCATGGAAACAGGCGGGTCAGATCAGAGTTACTTCAGCCTCAGAATTAGAACCGACACCGGTTCCGACAGAAAGTCCGGAGAAGAAGGTTTCTTTGTCCGAGGTGGTTATGGACAGCAAGTGCGGTTCTTATGACATGGATAGTGACACCATCATAGTCAATGATACACAAACAGATCCTGGTGCTTCAACATTTATGCATTTGCCACTTCCTGTAACGGTTGCTCCCGGACAGAAGCTGAAAGTAACCATCTCAGGTACTTCCTGGGGATCAAGTGACTTTAGGATCTGGACGGTACCACAGGGTGGAGAAACTTCAGGAGACTTTGTTCAAAATAACTCTATCTTCCTCAACCCGACGGTGAATGAAGACAAATCTTTTACAGGAACGGTTGAACTTATTGCCAAGGACAGGGAATGTAACCGTATTACATTAAAGCCATTATATGGCGTTAAAATTACAAATCTTATCATTTCGGAGATTAAAGTAGAACTTGTATCGTCGGAGACGCCGGCGGCATCTCCATAAGTGATACAGATGAGAGATTAACAAACAGGGCTGCTGCACCGGGATTGGTGCAGCAGCCCTGTTTTGGGATGTGATAATATATTTAGGAGTTACTTTCTATTATATCAATATTTTTTTCAATACGCTTTATTGTTCTTTCAAGTTGATTTTTATAATTTACATTTCTTGAATATCTTTTTGCACAAATAAGGAATGCTCTATATCCAGCCAGGTAATTCTCTAACTGAAATTTACTTTCAAATCTTTGAGTTCCTTGTTCTTCTTTTATTTTATCTGTCAATTGTTTAAAATATTTTTCAGAATCAACAAATTTATTGTGGTCTAAAAAATACAAAACTCTTTTCAAATTTTCTAATTTTTTGCGGGAAAGTTTGATATCTGTTGAGATAACATAGCCACCTAAGGAAATTTGGTTTTTAGCTTTAATTGTTTTTTTATAGTTTAATTCAAATCCATATGTGGATAAAATATGTGAAATTCCTGAGATAAATCTAGAGTGGAGAATATTATCGTTTTGGGAAGAAAACAACATATCATCAGCATATCTACTATAATCAACGCCACATTTACTACAATATTTTTGAATCCGTATGTCGATTTGGCGAAATACAACATTAGATAAGGCAGGAGAAGAAGGGGCACCTTGCATAATGGTTCCCTTATATAGTAGGATATTTACAATTTTATTCAGAATTACTGATTTTGAATTACACTCGTCGGAAATGTAATAGTGTAATACTTCTTCGATTCGTTTTCTGCTAATTGTATCAAAAAAGGATTTTATGTCTAATCGTAAAAAAGATTTGTTACCATAAAAGCTAGTATGCTCATTGAGAAAATCCAAATAATTGAGCCCTTTAACAAAACCATACGCCCCGTCTGATAGCATGATGTTATTTAAAAATCTTTCTGTCAAATTCTTCTGTAAGTAGTACAAATAGTTGTCTTTTTCAACACAACAAATAGTTCTCTTGCCATTTTTCTTAGGAATCTCATAAGTTTTCTCATAATATTTTTCCTTGTTCTCTTTGCTTAGTGCAAGTTCAAGTTTTTCAGATGTAGTTTCAAGAATTATTTCATAAAGCATATCTTTGTTTTCTATTTTCCAAATTCTCATAGTGATACTCCTTCAAAAAAAGAGCCTCCCTTTAATACGATAAGAAGGCTCTATTGATGAGTACTTCTCATATCTCGCATTGCGAATTCGAGTGCGTCGCTATTCGCGATAATTCTGCAGGTGAGCAAATGTAATGACTTTAACCTTGGCTTTACAACAAAAATTTGTTTGTCTAACAAATTTTACAGTGACATCAAGGGAATTTAAGAAAAACTTAAATTCAATTTCTACTCATCATGTTTATTTTATCATAATACACAAGATTTGTAAAACGTCATTTAATTCGGGAAACAATTTTGCAAATTTTATTTTCTTTGTCAAAATATTACTACAACAATCAATAGCCATTGTAAAAACATAGTCTAAATATTCTTTTATCCATCCATTTACTTTATTACCTACAGATAATTCATTAACCGCTGATACTAGATCTGTTGGCAAAATTTTTTGGCTAAAAGCTTCTTTTTTGGTCATTAAAAAATCAGTTTTTCCATTTGCAATTAGTCTAATGAAAAGGGTTTTACAGGTTAAATTATCAAAGGAAGGTTTTAGTAACTCATTTTGGAAGCGGTCTGCATTATTTGGAAATTTCTGAAGATACCAATCAGCAAAATAATTTAGGTTATTCGAATTTATGAGGCTTCCTTCAATAGTTGTTTGTACTGGGTAAACCCGATATTCATAGCAATAGTGTTTAATGGAAGAAAACAGATAATTGTAATCTATACCATCAAGCCAATAGTGGGAGTTATTTATAATAAACTCCTTTTCTTTCAATATCTTCATAATTTTTTTCCGCATACCATATGTTCGACTTTTGGCTCCGTTTAAGCGATAATACATATATTTTTCTGCTTGACTAAATTTTTCTATAGATAAAGGGTTAATGGAAGTATCTTCTTTTATGTGAAAGTGTTTATTTTTATATTTGAGTATCTTGTCCATATCTGAAATAATTAAGTATGGTACAGTATATTTTCCGTTGCTTGGATCAATGATCTTCATACAAGCGCCATCCGAGGATTGATAAAAATGAAGATGTTTTAATTGGGGAAACAATTCTATAAGTTTTTGATGATGAAAAACTTGAAATTCTGTCTTACCCTCAACAAATACAATACCTTTCGAAAAATAACATTCTGTTTCACGAGTACTAATTATGTTTTTATCTGCATCATCTACAATATCACGCATTCGCTCAAAATAAGAGTAATCATTGTAATTAAAAACTCTATCAATACATATCTCTAAATCGTATTTTATAAGTTTAGAAATCAGGTATGTAGAGTGAGTAGCAAACGCGATATTTACTCGTTTGCTACTCACTCTGCTTATACATTCTACCAATTCATCAATGTAACTCATATGTAAACCCATTTCAGGCTCATCAAGAATAATTAATGGATCCTTCCACCCTGTTTCGGCTAGTGAAGATATTAGATGCAAAAATAATTTTGTGTATTTCAATGAGTTTACACCGTCGGAATTATAAAAGAGATTATTACCATCATGCATAAATTCATTACCGCCTAAGCGCAATTGGAGAGCGTTCATAAATTTTGTTTTGTAGTCCTTATGATTTATATAAATCTTTTCTGTAGACAAAATTTCCTGAATTCTTTCCATTGATTTTGTGTATTTTTCTTTATATATATCTTCAAAACAGGTGTCTAGTAGTTGGATGACCTGACTATCATTCTTTTCTGGTTTACTGATTCCTAATTCGGCCATTACTTCCCAAAGTTGCGACCATTCTTGTAAGGAGATAAATCTGGTGTCTATCATATAGAATGGAAATATTTTACTTATAGCATGTCGAACTTTATAGTTATTAGGAAACCATTTTATCTCTCCAGAGCGATACTGAATTAGTTTAATAGCAATTTTAAAGTCCTTTGTATAATTCTGGAGTAAATTAATCATATCATCTAAATAGGAGTTAGAGCTAATTTTATATAATTGTCTTAAATCATATACTACTTCAATTTGCATTTTTTGTGAGTAAGTATTAACTTTATCTAATACATCATCACCAAAACATTTTCTCGATGAAAGCTTTTCATAAAAATATTGAATGGCATCTAAAAAATTTGATTTTCCTGCCCCATTTTCTCCCAATATACAAAAAGCGTCATATTTACTTGAAAAATCATAGTATATGCTTTTTAGTGATTTAAAATTTTTAATTTCTATAGTAGATATTCCCATAAGTTTTCTCCATTTGCTTAATGTTTTAACATAATGTTCCAATATAGTATAACACATAAATGTACTTAAGTGGAAGAACCAGATTGCCATTATCATGTTCGCTCAGAGAAGTATATGGATTTGAAAAAACAAACCACCGGCTAAGCGCTTAGCCGGTGGCCATAATTCTCTGTCTAAACTAAAAGGGTAGGCTGATTATATAGCAATTCCAAATCCCAAGTCAGATAAATTCATTTTTACGGTTTTTTCAAGCAAAAGATTCCAACCGAGATAGGATAATCCACCATATACATCCGCTTGCTCTTTCCAAGAGTCTTCATCTAGCCCAATATAGTCAACAACCTTCCAATCCAACGGGGAGTTAAAATCTAGTTTTTCCAAACTGTCGGTTAAGGTAAGCATTGCGCATGCACCACTAGAAAACAATGTGACAAACTCCAAATCACCATTCCTCAAATCGCTTTCTTTTATTTCCACAGTCAGCAAATTTCGACAATCTCCCCCATTTGATAAATCTATTTCACTATATGTTGAAAAAACAAAGGCTTCGTCTTCATTGTTATATTCAATCGTATACATAAATTCATCTATATAATTTACAATAAATTTATTTTCTCCTGATTGTTGCGTTTTGCCATTGTTTTGTATGTAAGTTTTAAGGGTTCTATAATTTGCAGCAATAGAATCCAACGTAGGTGTCGATAAAGGGGTTGTTGTTGGTTGGATTACTGGCGCCACTGTTGGGGTTACGGTTGGCGCTACTGTCGGAGTTATGGTCGGTGTTACTGTTGGAGTCGTGGTCGGTGGAGCTGTTGAAGCTGCGGTTGGTGCTACTGCTGGAGTCGCGGTCGGTACAGTTATAGTTGGCTGCTCTGTGGAAGTTACATTTGGATTAATCTTTCCGTCATTACTTTGTGACGTATCCCCATTGGTATTATTATCTTTATCAGTAACAGTTCTCTTTACTTTAACTCTACATACTAATTTCTTTTTCGATATCTTAGCAGTAATTTTTGCATTACCGCTGTTTATCGCTTTAACTTTTCCTTTTTTGGAAACAGCAGCCACTTTTTTATTTGATGAAGACCATTTCACTTTTTTCTTGTTATTTTTTACTTTAAGCTGTACTGTTTTTCCTACCTGCATTGTTACCTTTGTTTTACTTAGCCTTGGTTTTTTGGCTGCACTTGCATTCATCGGCAAAATAGAAATGCCCATGGCAAATATCAATACTAAGACTAAATACCTTTTCATTTGTTTCATACTTTTTCCTCCTAATTTCATTTGTAATTTTCTAGATTATTATATCTTTACTATATATAAAAAAGCAAGTAAAATTTTCCTTTTTAAGTTTTTTTTATACATTTAGGTATAGACTCGTTGCTTTCACCCTCTTGTCTGCTATTACGCACAGAGCAAGATTATGGATAGTAAGTTTTATATATGAATGATATAATGTATATATTAAAAAGATCGATAAATTCAAGAAAGGTGATTGAAAATGACATACGATTGTTTAATTATAGATGATGAAAAGCTGCTTGCAGACAGTACAGCGGAATATTTCAACCTTTTTGGCGTGAAAACTGCGCTTGCATACAGTGTTTCAGACTGTAGGAATTTTTTCAAAGAAAATAGGGCGGAACTGCTTCTGCTGGATATAAATCTTGGTGATGGCAGCGGCTTTGAGCTGTGTAAAGAGCTCCGGGAAACTACAGATATTCCTATCCTGTTTATCTCTGCGCGGACAAGTGATGATGATAAAATTATTGCCTTAAGCATTGGCGGCGACGATTATATTCAAAAACCCTGCTCTCTCAGTGTTTTGCTGGCAAAAGTCAAAGCAGTACTCAAACGCTATGGGAGCAGGGAGACAGTAAAATATGACAGCGGACGTTTGGTAGTGGATTTTAATGCGAGGCAGGTTTTAGTTGATGGAACTCCAGTAAAACTGACCTCTCTCGAATTTAAGCTGCTGGCATATCTGATACAAAACGAAGGACGGATGATCCCAAAGCAGGAGCTTTTTGAAAAAGTCTGGGAGGATAAGTATACAGGCGATGGCACGCTGAATGTGCATATCCGCAAATTACGCAAGGCAATTGAACGGGAACCGGGGAATCCTGAGTATATTATTACAGTCTGGGGCGACGGCTACCAGTTTATCGGAGGGAATCAATGAAAACTCGTGTTTTTTTCTGTGGAATGCTGACTGTTTTTATCATAGAGCTCGCTGTACTCATACTTTTTGCCCGTTCTAAAACAGGGGACCGACAGGACACAGTGGCGGTTAACGAAATAGTACAGACAGTGCGGAGCAGTTGGGATTTCCTTGAGGATCATGTTAATCCCACAGCTATGGATTATGTTGTGATTGATTTGGATGGTGCTGTTTTGTATAAAACGAGATCGGGACTGAGTGAGAACCTGAATACGGCAGTCAGACATAAAGATACTATTCTTGATATTGAAATAGAAGGATCAATGGTTGGAAAACTTATCCTTTATAATAACGACGCGCTGATTTTTCGATCTGAAAAGCAGAGTGTCATTTTTGCTGTTATAGCAGCATTGTTTTTGCATTGTGGAATTTGTGCGGGATATTTTTTCTATATACATCATGTGGTAATCTGGCCTTTTCGGAAATTGAAAAAATTTGCGGAGCGTGTTGCAGACGGAAATCTGGATATCCCGCTGGAAATGGACCGGAAGAATCTGTTCGGTGCATTTACCGAAAGTTTTGATATTATGCGCTCGGAACTGAAAAAAGCGCGAATCGCCGAGGCACGGGCAAATGCGGGTAAAAAGGAGCTGGTGGTGAAACTGTCCCATGATATAAAAACACCAGTTGCAAGTATTAAGGCTGCCTCGGAGGTGGGATCAGCGCTGGCGGAGAATGAAAAAAGCAGGGGCAATTATGAGCAGATCATCCAAAAGGCAGATCAGATCAACACGCTGGTTACCAATCTGTTCTCAGCTACATTAGAAGAACTTCAGGAACTTTCCGTGATGCCGATCGATATGAAAAGCGCAGAGCTGCGGGAATTGTTGGAAAATGCAGATTATCTCCACAGAGCCAGGCATCCTGATATCCCCGGCTGCATGCTTTTTGCGGACAGGCTTCGTCTGCAGCAGGTGTTTGACAATATCTTTGCCAATTCTTATAAATATGCCGACACAAATATCAATGTATCGGTAAGCGCGGAGGACTGCTTTCTTGTGGTTTCCATAGAGGACTGCGGTGGGGGTGTCGAGGGATCAGAACTACCGCTTCTGAAAGAGAAATTTAAGCGCGGAAGTAACACAAAGGATATCGAAGGCGCAGGACTGGGACTATATATTTCTGATTATTGTATGAAAAAGATGAATGGACGGCTGGATATTGAAAACGGAACATCTGGACTGCGGGTAACGGTCTGGATCCCGATGAAGGATTGAATTTTCGTGATTTTCATAGTTTAAGAAATATTTAAGGATTGCCTAAAGACCATTAAGATTTAAAAATATATAATAGAACGTGTAAAAAGGAGGGCTGTCCAATGAATGATATTTTGTTAAAAACTGAGAAATTAAGCAAATCTTTTTCAAACAGCGGCGCTTTGCAGCATGTTTTGAAGAATATTGACTTACAGCTGTATAAAGGTGATTTTACTGTTATCATGGGGGCAAGCGGCGCAGGGAAATCTACGCTTTTGTATGCCTTGTCGGGAATGGATACGCCCACACTCGGCAGGATTACTTTTGGAAAAAGGGTTATTTCTGACCTGGATTCCGATGCACTTGCTGTATTCCGCCGTGATCATTGTGGTTTTGTGTTCCAGCAGATTTATCTGATCGACAGCATGAGCGTTATGGACAATGTGCTTGCCGCGGGGCTTCTCGTAAGTAAAGAAAAAAATGAACTTGTTGCCAGGGCAAAAGAATTGTTTGGGGCAGTAGGTATTTCTGAAGAAACACAAAAGAAATTCCCGACACAGATCTCTGGGGGTGAGGCCCAGCGGGTGGGAATTGTCCGGGCGCTGATCAACAGCCCTGAAATTCTCTTTGCCGATGAACCCACCGGTGCCCTGAATTCCCAGACGGGACTTGATGTTTTAGATACTCTTACAAGCTTTAATGAGCAGGAGCAGAGCGTAGTTATGGTAACACATGATATGCGCTCTGCACGCCGCGGCAACCGTATACTGTACTTGAAGGATGGTGTTATTTTAGGTGAATGTAATCTGGGAAGATATGCCCACGGTGACAGCCAGAGGCATGAAAAGCTTTCCGCATTTTTGAAAGATATGGGGTGGTAGTATGAGAAAAAATGTTTTGATTGCCCGCTCTAATATCCGCAGATACAAAGGCCAGACCGCTTCGATCATCGTCCTGATTATAATCGCCTCATTGATGCTCAATCTCTGGTTGATGCTTTCTATGGATTATAAGAAAAACTTTGAAAGGTATCATGATAAATTTAATGCGGAACACGTCACTTTAGCAGTTGACGGCGATACGGTTGAATTTCAAAGGTTTTTGTCGCAGACGCTTGAAGGTGACGACCGGACCGCAGAATATAGCCTGGATCACTGCAGGCAGATGGATGGAATGTTTTCTTACAACGGCGGGGAGGTCATCAGCTGGTTTGTTTTCCTAGAAAAACAGGCGGCTTTAACTCGTTCTATTGGGAAAACCGAGATTGTTGAAGAGGGAACATATACAAGCGGCGTTTATCTTCCCATGCTCTATAAAACAGATGATATTGCGGTAGGGAAGACAATTGATATTTCCATTGGAAGCCATAAAGAGACATATACTGTGTGTGGCTTTTTCAACAGTATTATGATGGGGTCTCATAATTGCACGTTGACAGAAATCATACTTACGGAAGATAAATATGCGGAGCTTGAAAGCAGCGAATGGGCGCCACGGGCAACGTTGTGTTCAGTGCGTTTGAAAGATATATCGGAAAATCTCAATTATGAGGCGTCGCTGAAAGCTGCAGTTTCAGAACAGCAGCCAAATATAAATATGGTGAGCAACTGTTATGATATCGTTTGGCAGTCCCGCTATATTTCCCAGATGATATGTTCGGGAATCATGAGCGCCATGGCTTTTTTTGTGCTGCTAATCGCTCTTGTGGTGATCGTATCGAATATCGTAAATTATATTCAGGTTAATATGAAAAATCTTGGTGTGCTGAAAGCCGCAGGTTATACATCAGGACAGCTGATCTGTTCATTATTAGTACAGTTTTTAAGTCTGACTCTCTTGTCGGCTCTAGTCGGCATTGGATTGTCATATCTTCTGTTTCCCTCTGTCAACGCAATGATGATCGCACAGACGGGAATCCCCTATGCCATGCACTTCCTGCCGCTACCCTTTATGATTTCACTTATCATTCTGGGTGGTGCTGTCACCTCTGCTGTATGGTTTGCGTCACGCAGAATCAAAAAGATCGAACCGATCGTTGCACTTCGCTCCGGTATTCATACGCATAATTTTAAAAGCAATCGTGTTCCTCTTGAAAAGACAAAAGCACCTCTTAACCTGGCCCTTGCTTTAAAGACCGCGCTTTCAGGAGTAAAACTTAATGTTACTGTCTGTATCACAATGCTTGTGCTATCCCTTATTGTAGTTTTTTCTGGATTGATGACAAAAAATGTGATCCTGGACAGGCAGCCATTTGTTAATTTGATCGTAGGTGAAACCGCAGACAGCTGTATCAGCGTACAGGCGGAAGCGGAAGATGACTTTTTGCGCAAGAGGAACGCAGACAGCCGTGTGGAAAAACTCTATCTTTATACTTCTTTAAAGGTATCCCATGTGGGAGGCGCAGAGCTTATGGCGACACTTTGCGACGACTTTTCAAAAGCAAACAATCAAAGTGTCGTATTTGAGGGAAGATTCCCAAAATACGATAACGAAATCGCGATTGCTGCAAAATATGCAAAAGAAAGCGGGCTCAAAGTCGGAGATGAGATTGAAATAACAGCAAACGGAAAACAGGAAAAGTATCTGATCTGTGGTTTTACACAGATCAGCAACAATCTAGGCAGAGATTGTTTATTTACCCGAAAAGGTTATGAACGGTTAGGAACACTTATGTACACAAGCTATTATCTTAATCTTCTGGAGGGAACGGATATCGATGCGTTTAATTCTGAAATGAAGGAAATATATGAGGGAAAAGTGAACTCGGCTATTAATATTCAGGCAGCGATGGAGGGCACAGGAGGTGTCTATGTTTCGCTCATGTCAATTATTGTGATTGTTATCCTTATACTGTCTGCGATTATTATCGTTTTTGTATTATATCTGCTTGTGCGCACAATGCTCAATAATAAACAGATGGATTATGGTATCCTGAAATCTCTAGGATTTACGACGGGCCAACTGATCCTGCAGACTGCTATATCATTTATGCCTGCTGTTATGTTATCTGCCATAGCCGGACTGATACTGAGCAGTCTGATCATCAACCCATTGACTGCATTGTTTTTAAGTGGCATCGGAATTGTAAAATGTACATTTACAGTACCGGTCGGATTGATCGTGGCTGCCGGCGGCGGACTTGTGCTGTTTGCCTTTGTGACGGTCTGCCTGTTGTCTTTAAAAATAAAGAAAATTGCACCGAGAGCATTGCTTTCAGGAGAATAAAAAGAGTCATGTGGGGGGTGACAAGAATCGAACATTCTACATAACTTTATAAGGACTGAGATTTGTCTTTTGGGGTGGGAATGCTTACTTTTATCTCGATTTGTCAAATACTACCACCCCCTCACAAAGAAATTACACCATATTCAATAGCAATAGGGGCTAATTTTTCTTTGATTTCCTCTAAAGAAAATATTGTTTTTGTCATAAGAGAGACTCCTTTCTTTTAAGAATTGCAACCGAATTTTTTACTTAAAGGTTCGCTTTCTTTATTTTCGTATTTTTTTGCGATATAGTCACCACTTCTTCATGATTGAACTGTTCAAGAAAGCGTAGAATACCTGTGACGCCAAGAGATTCTACTAAATCATTTATAGGAATTCCAATTTCACTATGATATCTGAAGTTACTGTCATGGTAACACATCTATTTGTGTTTTTTTATTATCGTATACCATTTCTCTAAAAAAGAATAAAGAGAATATTTCTTATGGTTTGGCTGTGTGTTTGGAAACAAAGAAGAGAGTTCCACCTTTAATTTTAATTGTTGGATTAAGACGCTTTTTATCACATCGGTGTCTTTGTTATCTTACTTTTTGAGTCTTGAATTGATTTTCCCTCGTGTACATAATTACTGCGATCGGAATAACATAATTTTATTTTTTTATATATTTCGAGTATCTCTTCATCGGAATTGCCAAAGTATACAGCACTACGTCTAGCCAGAATTTCTTTTTTGTAAAACCTGTCTTTTTTCAGAAAAATCATTTCAAATGCGGTGATAAGTATAATGAGGGCTTTTTCATCATCTAATAAAAATGTGGAATCAAAAAAATCATATACTTTATAAACCCAATTATTTTTAAAGGGATAAGGGGTAGAAAGACAATTTTCGATTAGTTGAAGTTGGCTGTCTTTTATGGAGAATGATAAATTTGTTTTCTTAATTACACGATCAACATGTGGAATAGTTCCGACGGTCCTTATATTTTCAGAGGATGTCAATATATATCTAAATTCTGAAAAATGAAGAGTGCAGTCGCATACCAATCGAATTAATCGAATCTGGCGGTCTAGTTGTTTTAGTAATTTAAGTTCAAATTGTTGCTCAGAACCTGAAATTGGGATCTCTTGCTCAGGTATATTGAAATGAGATACTGCTGTTATTACATTTAGATCGTTGTCTAGACAAGCTTCCTTATAAAAGTTATTTATTTTCTGAAATCCTTTCCAGCAAGAGATTAAGATATCGTTCGCTAATGTGTCTGCTGGAATCACATAAATATTCAACGATTTCAATTATTTCTGACTCGGAAATATTTTTTTCTTCAAAAGAAGCAAGTAAAAATCCGATAGTCCCTATGATTTTAATGCCCATCTGTTCAGCCACTTGTCGTCCTTTGACTTCATCAATAAGCAATAAATCCGCATTATATCATCAGACAAAATGATAGCCTCACTTTCGCCGATGTCTAGTCCGGTTGCCCTGCGAAAAAGATTTACTGAGCGCACATCCGAAATTTTTTGGATATAAATAAATGGACAATTTTGTATTTGCCTAATTTTTGTCTGAAATCTT
Source organism: uncultured Roseburia sp. (assembly GCA_947644305.1). Lineage (GTDB taxonomy): Bacteria > Bacillota > Clostridia > Lachnospirales > Lachnospiraceae > Eubacterium_F. The sequence goes on along the minus strand of CANRYS010000009.1, from coordinate 111,382 downwards.
GAGTTGGAAGTCAGCTCGGTATAAACTGCTCTGTTATCTGGATTTCTCCAAAGGTTTTTTCTAATAAGTCTAAATGACCGATTTTCATGAGAGTAATCAAAGGCGTAGTATCAGATACAACAATCATCTTGCATCTCCTTTTAATGAATGGAAAGTTTCTAGGTCTTTATCGAGTTCATTCATAGCCAGATCAAAATAGGGAAACCCCAAACTGGCATACAAATCAATCAAGTCAAGTTTGGATATGCCAAGAATTTCGGCAGCGCGTCCGTGTGAAATCGTTCTGTCTAAAATATAAGGGTATAAAAGAGTTGCATTTTGACGAAGTTTATTATTGTTATTTACATATGGTTTCATATCTTCTGGTATTTCTAATTGAACCGTTACCATATTCATACTAAGTCATCTCCATAATGCTATTTCATCTTAACCATATTATACCCCGAATGAGAAGAAAAGTCTATAAAACTTTCTTGGTTGGACACAGAACACAATTTTTAAAGTTTATTCCAGAGAAAAAGATACAGTACTCAACCTTTTCTGGATTTTTCACTTTGCATTGCTTCATTATTTGCGATATTTCGTCGTGCGGGATGACCGGCAGAGCCGGTCATCCCACGGACTATCGTCCTATAAGAAAGAAAAAATACAACAATTTGTGAGCGAGCTCCCATTGTTGTATTTTTTCTTCCTTGCACTCCTCAATATCTTCGCGAGTACTCCCAGCAGGAATCGAACCTGCAACTAGCCCTTAGGAGGGGCTTGTTATATCCATTTAACTATGAGAGCATGCCAGGTAGCTTTATAACTACCCTTCTATTTTAAATAAAATCATGCATTTAGTCAATCCCTAAATAGAGAAAATCTTTCTGGCTTTACTTTCATATATGAAAGTCGATTGCTCCGTGCCATGCACTCTTGCAATCGCCACCTGCATTCGCAATCCAGGCTATTGCCTTATTTGCTCATTCAGGTGGTGCGCCAAATGTCCGAGCATGTTCATATGCAAGCATTCGACATGCTCGGCCGCTTGGCTTTACTTTCATATTAATAATAATGAAAATCTGTAAAAGTGCAGCGACCGCCAGTGGTCTTCGTACTATACATAAAAAGCGCTACCCGGCAGCCTGTAAAATGATCTAATGTAAAGGCCAGCTTGTGAGGGGCGCCTACAGGGCACCAGTTGTCATCTTTCAGATAAGAAAACTGAACTTCATCCTTCATGTCGGAAAAATCTGCAGTCATGCAGAGAGAGACGATGGGACCATTCAGCGGCATCCGAAAGGTTTCATTTCCTGGAAGAGTATCTTTGTCCGTCATGTTCTGGGATATGTCTCCCACATTTCGTTCTGTGAGGATGAGATAATATTGCTGGTTTTCCCTGGTGACAGCTAAATGTGCATAACTGCTCTGAAAGGCGCACAGACCAGCTACATCTCCGTCTTTTAACTGGGAGGCGTCGAGTGTTACAGAGGCCTTTGTCTGTGGAAAACGTGCTCTTTGAGTTAATGTATTCACAGCTTGTGGAATATTTGTGGATAACTTGTCGGTCTGAATCGTATAAGCTGTGGATAAAAGTTCATATAGCGTGGGATCTGGTAGATGGTTCCACTGCCACTGAAGATTTAAGTTCCCATTTTCATCCAAAAAATTACTGGTAAAAAGAGATTCATAGGAATGATCCGGTCGAAGGGAAGGAAGATGAATCTCTCTTGGTGCTGCACCATGCTCGCCAAATACCGGAAAATCATCTTCAAAATTTATGGGAATTAATACCGGAATTCTCCCCACTGCACCACTGTCTTGAAAGAGTATAGCAAACCATCTGCCATCTGGGGTATCCACGATACCACCCTGGGCGATTCCCTGATTGTGAAAGCCCATATCATCATCCAAAACATCTCTGCCCTGGAACTCGCCGGTCAGGGAATCAGAGACGAAACATGCCTGAGTACGGCGCTGGTTGCCAGTGTCCGGCCAATGGATAAAAAAGAGATAGTATTTACCATTGATATGGTAAATATGGGTACCTTCGTATCCCAGACGGATCTTGCCAGTATCCTTTAATAGCAATCGGTGAAGGCCGCCATCCAGTGGACCACTGAGATCCGATTTTAGTTCTGTTATGTAAATCTCAGTATTTCCATAGACAATATATACCCGGTCTTTGTCAAATAAAAGCGAGGCGTCATGGTAAAAGCCTTCGATCTCCTGGCGTTTCCAAGAGCCTTCGATGTCCGTTGTATAAAAAAGATAGGTTTTGTGGACGTCGTTTGCCACGAAGCAGACATAAAAAATGCCGGCGTGATAGCGCAGGCAGGGAGCCCACATACCCTGTCCATAGATTCCCCTGTTATCTGCCAGGTGGGCAGCGTCTGTACCTTCCAGAATATCATACAGATAGTTGACGAGTTCCCAGTTCATCAGGTCATAGGAACGCAGAATGGCACCACCCGGAAAATAGTGCATGGTGGTACTGAGCATATAATAGGTATCATTAACCCGGATCACATCGGGATCCGGGTAGTCACATTTCATAATTGGGTTTCGCATAATAATTCCTTTTCTTTAAGTTATGGTTCTGTCGAGCTAAGCATGAAGAGCATTTTGACCTTTTGAATCTAGCCTAATTATAACAGATCAGCAATCTCATAGATCAATTTTTCTGTCTTTTCCCAGCCCAGGCATGGATCTGTAATGGATCGGCCATAAACACCTTCGCCAATTTTTTGGCAACCATCTTCGATATAACTCTCGATCATAAGTCCTTTCACCATATTTCTAATGTCGCTGGAGAAACGCCGGCTTTCCAAAACCTCCTTGGAAATACGGATCTGCTCCTTAAAGCGTTTGCCGGAGTTGTTGTGGTTGGTGTCAATAACCACAGCCATATTCTCCAAGTTGCGCTGGCAGTATATCTCGTGGAGCAGGAGAAGGTCTTCATAGTGATAGTTCGGGAGACTTTTTCCGTGTTTATTTACACTTCCTCGAAGGATCGCGTGGGTGTAGGGGTTGCCCTCCGTCTCTACTTCCTGCTGACGGTAAATAAAATGGTGACTGCACTGGGCGGCCTCGATGGAGTTTAGCATAACCGTTAGGTATCCACTGGTTGGATTTTTCATTCCACAGGGGACGGAGATGCCGCTAGCGGTGAGGCGATGCTGCTGATTTTCTACAGAGCGAGCGCCGATCGCCACATAGGAAAGGATATCGGAAAGATATTCATAATTTTCTGGATAGAGCATCTCATCGGCACAAGTCATTCCCGTCTGTTCTACCACTGCCACATGGGTTTGGCGGATAAGATGAAGTCCTTCGAGCATATCTTCTTTTTTTTCGGGGTCTGGCTGGCTTGCCATCCCCTTATACCCCTTGCCTGTTGTCCGGGGTTTGTTCGTATATACCCGCGGTACGATAAATATCTTGTCCGCTACTTTTTCCTGAATCGCAGTTAGACGCAGGGTGTAATCAATCAGCGCCTCTTCATTGTCGGCAGAGCAGGGGCCGATGATCAGTGCAAACAGATCACTTCTGCCCGCCAATATATCTTTTAAAATACGATCCTTTTCTGCTTTAATTTTTTTCGCCTTTTCTGAAATCGGAAATTCTTTTTTGATTTCATCAGGATTCGGTAAATTTCTCAGTACTTTCATAATTTTCCTTCTTTCTCATTTCCCATCATGCCTCTGGCATGGCACAAACAATTCTAGCATTGTAACAGACGGATGTCAAGGAAAGTCCCGTATTTCCTGATTTTTAAAAAAAGATCGAAATAAATATAAAATTGTGTTAAAATAAGTTTTAACGAACTTAAATGTGCAAATAGCGTGCACAAAAATAATGTTAAAATGATATAAGAATGCAGAAATGAGGAAGGACATGAAGAAAAGTTCTGTGGCGTTAAGACTGCGGAAAAGCAGAAATATGTTTGTTTTGATAGCAGTGGCTCCCATTGCTGCTATGATCTTAATGGTGATCCTTTTTGTGTACGGTGAGCTTCAGGGCATAAAAGCTACTTATCATATTGATTCTGAAAAGATTGACTCTCCCTATACAATCTTTGATAAAGTATTGTTATTGAATTCTTACACCAAATATGATTTTTTAGAGTTGCAAGATACCGCGCTTAGAAATCCAACAGTTTTTCTTGACGAAGAATTTTTAAAAAAAGAAAATGAGATGTTGAAAAATAAATACTCTTTCCTTGCTGTCGTTTTGGATGGGGAATTCACTTATTTTGGTAACGAACAGTACTATGACCAAACAGGCATGGGTATTCTTATGGGAAGAAATAACGTTTATGGAAATAATGCCCAATATTTAGATGCTGGTTCTCAACGTTTTCTTTTAAAAAAACTTGGACTCTATCTCCCGGATGGGCGCATAGGTAGCGTATGTATTGTTACTGACCTGAATATAAATTTACCTCATATTACTATTTTTACAGTAGGCTTAATCTGTATGGTTGTAATTATTTCTATACTTGTAATTATTGCAATTATCGGTTATGCTTATTATAATATTGTTATTCCCATCCGAAAATTACAGGCAGCAGTTATCCGCATCGCCAACGGGGAGATGGATTATAAGATTCAGACCACGGAAACCAACGAGTTTACAGAATTGTTCAAGGACTTTGATGGGATGAGGCGGGTCCTGAAGGAATCGATTGAAGAGAGAAAGAAAGCGGATGCGTTGACTAAGGAAGTGATTGGAAACATTTCCCATGATTTAAAGACGCCATTGACTGCGATCAAAGGCTACGCAGAGGGAATTCTGGATGGAGTGGCGTCGACACCGGACCGGGTTGAACGATATGTCAGGACGATACATTCAAAAGCCTCTGATATGGCAGGTCTTGTGGATGAACTTTCTTATTTTACAAAGATTTATCAAAAGAAAGAAACGTTTCGTTTTTCAGAGGTTAAAGTCAATCGCTATTTTGGTGAGTGTATCAGTGATATGGTATTGGATCTTGAGACTAGGGAGATTCAGCTGCTGTATCAGTGTTATGTGGATGAGGACACCCGGATCGTGCTTGATACGGATAAGATAAAGAGGGTGATCGCAAATATTGTGGGGAATGCAGTAAAATATATAAATCGCACCCAGGGTATTATTTTGATTCGCATCACGGATGAAGGGGGTTGGATCAATGTAATGATCAGGGATAATGGAAAAGGAATTGCGAAAGAAGAGCTTCCCTATATATTTGACCGGTTTTACCGGACTGACAGTTCCAGGAATTCACGAACGGGTGGAAGTGGTCTTGGACTTGCCATTGCAAAGAAGATTGTAGACGAACATGGTGGAGAAATATGGGCAGAGAGTGAGCTGGATCAAGGAACAGCGATATATTTCACCATTCCCATATACCATTCCCAAGTTGAGGAATAGCAGACAGAATGGAGGATATAATGAAGAAGATATTGATCGTAGAAGATGAGCTGCCTATTGCGGAGCTGGAAAAGGATTATCTTGAGTTAAGTGGTTTTGAAGTTGTTATTGAGACAGATGGAAAACGGGGATATGAGCTGGCGAAAGACGGGAATTTCAATTTGATTATCCTGGATCTTATGCTGCCAAATATGGATGGCTTTGAAATCTGCCGCAAGCTTCGAGATTTTACAGAGATCCCAGTCATTATGGTTTCTGCAAAAAAAGAGGATATTGATAAGATCCGAGGACTTGGACTTGGGGCAAACGATTATATGACAAAACCTTTTAGCCCGAGTGAGCTGGTGGCGAGGGTGAAGGCTCATCTGGAGCGCTACAATAAATTAGTGGGAACTGCCGTTAAGGTGGAAAATGAGGTGATTACGACGGGCGGCCTTAAGATCGACCGAACGGCCAGAAGGGTTTATGTGGATGGCGTGGAAAAATCTCTGACCACAAAGGAATTTGACCTTTTGTTTTTCCTGGCAAAGAATCCGAATCATGTTTTTTCCAAAGAAGAACTTCTTGAAGAGGTGTGGGAACTCAGCCCGGTTGGCGCGGACATCGCCACGGTGACAGTGCACATAAAAAAAATTCGGGAGAAGATTGAAAAGGATACCCAGAACCCACAGTATATCGAGACTGTCTGGGCAGTGGGATATCGTTTTATTGTAAAGGAATAATATTCAGCCCTTTTTGACAATACTATTATGGAGGCTTGCAGTTTTTAGCCGGGTCTTATGTACAAATGGTATTGTGAAAGGGGATAAACACATGAGATATAACGGAAGATGGAGAAACCTTCTAATCATTCTGGGAACTGCCGGAGTAGTATATATCAGCTTTTATTATCTGCTCCCTCTGGTGGTTCCCTTTGTATTTGCTTTTGTATTTGCCAGAGCCATTCGTCCGGTGGTTGAAAAGCTACATAGATTCAGCCATATCAATGAAAAAGTGTGCACGGTGCTGATCGTGGTCCTGATGTTAGGGGCAGCAGGATGTTTTCTTTTCTATATCGGATATATCTGCATCGGCCAACTGACAGAGATGTTAAGGCATGCCCCTGCCCATATGGGAGGCTGTATGCAGATTTGTCGGAGGGCCTGCACCGGTATGGATAATCTTCTGGGTCTGGGTGCAGGAGAATCCTATGCCTGGGTGGAAGGCTGTATTTCTAATATGGATGCGCAGATATCTTCCACCTATATTCCAAAACTTACAGGTTATATTCCTGGAATGTTGGTGACGCTGGGAGAGTGGGGCGCGGGATTTGTTGTATTTATCATGGCAACTTTGTTGATTTCCTTTGACCGGGACAATGTACTGCGCTACCGCAGCCTTATGCCCTATATCCGCCGGTTGAAAGAGACGGGTTTTGCTTATCTCAAAGCTCAGGGTATTATCATTTTTATCGTGGCGACAGTGAGTGCGCTGGGGCTGTATATTATGGGAAGCAATTATGCGATTCTGTTTGGTATCGTGATCGGGGTGGTGGATGCTTTTCCGGTGTTGGGAAGTGGAAGTATTTTCGTGCCCTGGGCCGTGTTCCAGTTGGTGGAGAGAGACTATTATCAGGGAGCAGTGCTTCTGACACTTTATGTGATCACCATGTTGATCCGTGAGATAATGGAACCTCGCCTGATGGGAAAGGAACTGGGATTAAAGCCTTTATATATGCTGATATCCGTCTATGTGGGGATCAAATTATTCGGTATCGGGGGGATTTTGCTTGGGCCCATCGGCCTCACGATCTTGAAGACTACAGCGGAAACCAGTATAACGAATTCCAGATAACCTGGTGACGTTGTCTGGCTGAAATGGCAGCGTGGCCTGGCTAACTAAAAATGGTCGGATTTCCCAAAATTTCGTATGTGTCCAGGCATACATCCACTTTCTCCTTCATAGAATGATAAAGCATAAAGGAGGGGTATCAGTGGAGGATAGACAGGAATCTGCAATCGCAGCCTACGATCTGGCGGTACGAAAAAGGTACCGTTCCCGTGGAGGGTGGATGCTGGAGACGAATACAGGGCTGAAACTTTTGAGAGAATATGAGACGATCAGTGGTCATTTTGCTGTAGAAAATGAAATAAAAGATTTTCTAGTCCAGCGGGGATTTGCCCAGGTGGACCAGGTAATTGCAAACCGTGAGGGAATGCTAGTGACGGAACTTGAATCTGGAGAGAAATATGTCCTCTATCAATGGTTTGCTGGGGATGAATGCAATCTGAAAGAAATAAACTGTCTGATGGCGGCGGGTGAAAATCTGGGAAAGCTGCACAAAATACTTTTGGATTATCGCAGAAACCAGGAAGAGCCGCGGGAGGAGACGGACCAGCAGGAAGAGCGCTGGGAGCTTTTGGATCAGTTTCAGAAGCATAATCGTGAGCTGAAACGGGTAAACGGTTATCTGAAAAATAAAAAGCGTAAAAATGAATTTGAGATATACGCCATCAACTGCTTTAAAGACTATTATGAGAAGGCATGTGAGGCGGCGGAGCGCCTGGAGGATTGTGCATTTTACAAACAAATACAGGAAGGCGGCGGAGAGGTATGCCATGGGGACTATAACTATCACAATCTGGTTATGACCCGCTCCGGGGTGGCCACCACTGGTTTCGAGAAATCTGGAACTGGAATTCAGCTTTTGGATCTGACTTACTTTATGAGAAAAACATTAGAAAAAAATGGATGGCGTCGGGAGGCCGGGGAAGCGGTGCTCAAAGGCTATCAAAAGGAAAATCCTCTGACGGAGGAACAATTGGAATTTGTATACATTGTACTGCTGTATCCAGAAAAATATTGGAAGCTTATGAATCATTATTATAACAAAAAGAAATCATGGCTTTCTGCAAAAAGTCTGGAAAAACTAAAGGATGTAAGAAGTTTGGAAAAAAATAGGGAAAATTTTCTTCGTTTAAAGCTAAAATAGTGGAAGTTTTAGCACTTGCATGTTATACTATATATCAAATAATAACGGTCCTAGGATACGGCCGTTATAAGTAAGGAACGATGGGAGAAAAACAGCATGAGAGACAGAATGTTCCGAATGATGGCGTTGGTTCTGGCAGTATGCCTTCTGGTGCCAGGATGTGGAAAAACCAAAGGACAGCATGTGCAGCAGCAGAATCCAAATGCCGCTGTAACCTACGAAAAGGGAAAAGATTTTGTGGGAGTAGTCAAAAAGGTGGATACGGCGGGGAAGAAGATCACGTTTTACAACACAGGGACAGAGGAAGAGCGGATCTGTGATTTTAGCGGTGGGACGGAGATATTGACCCCAAATGAAAAACAAATATCTGTAGAATCTCTGGAGGCAGGCCAGGTCGTCGATGTATATCTTTCTGAGACGACGAAACGGGTGACAAGGATACAGTTGTCTTCAGATATTCTACAGTTTGAGAATGCCAAAAAACTGCTGGTAAATGCGGATGAGAAATATATCGAGTTAAATGATGTGCGCTATCGTTATGGAAGCGGCTTTTCTGTCTTTTCAGAGGGAGAGATCATCGATATCCAGGAGATCGCGCCCACGGATGAGGTTACCTTTCGCGGAGTGAAGGGAAAAGCGTATTCGCTGGTGGTCACCAGGGGACACGGATATATCAAGCCTGACAAGTACAAGGATTTTATCGGTGGAACTATGACGGTAGGCGGCATGATGATCTTACCAGTCACAGAAAATATGCTGGTGCCGGTACCGGAAGGGACTTATGAGGTGACTATGAAGAATGGAGATTTTACCGGCGGTCGGTCGGTAAAGATCGAGAGAGACAAGCAACTGGTGCTGGATATGTCACTATTTAAGAGTGTGGAAAAAAACAAGGGACAGGTTGTCTTTGATATCAATCCAGAGGGGGCAGAGTTATATGTGAATGGATCTCCCGCAGATTATTCCAAACCAGTATCTCTAAAATATGGAAAACATTCGATAAAGGTTGTTTTGGATGGATATACTACCTATACGGGAGTGCTGGATGTGCAGTCGGCAAATCCTACAGTACAGATCAATCTGGCAGATGAAGAGGCGGAGGTCAAGGGTGATTCAAAAGACACCAGTGTTTCCAAAGAGGGCTCATCCCAGGATTCACAAGATTCGGACAAGTACGACAATCTTCATGAGATTAAAGTAAGTACCCCTGTAGGTGCCAGTGTGTATATGGATGGCATCTATAAAGGAAAGGCGCCCTGCAGTTTTGCGAAGAAGATCGGCACCGTGACGATCACTTTATCAAAGGATGGTTTTGTGACGAAAAGTTATACAGTTACCACGATGGATGACAGCAAGGATGTGGAATGGAGTTTTCCCGATCTAGTGAGTACGGCGGTGGGTTAATGAGATGGTAATTTTTTATAGAATACGGCAGTGATATTTAAATCCTGCCATCGATGGATGGCAGGATTATGAAATAAAGGTGAAAAAGGAGGATATGACTATGGGTTACATGGAAACTTACAAGGAGTGGATTGACAATCCTTATTTTGATGAGGAGACCAAGAAAGAATTACAAGGGATCGAGGGAAATGAAGCTGAGATCAAAGAACGTTTTTATGCGGATCTTGAGTTCGGGACAGCCGGTCTGCGAGGTGTTATCGGGGCAGGTACAAACCGAATGAATATCTATACGGTCAGAAAAGCAACCCAGGGACTGGCAAATTACATAATCAGCCAGAAGGGACAGGACAGAGGAGTGGCGATCGCTTTTGATTCCAGGCGTATGTCACCGGAATTTGCAGATGAAGCGGCATGCTGTCTGGCGGCGAATGGCATTAAAGCTTATGTATTTGAGAGCCTGCGTCCGACGCCGGAGCTGTCTTTTGCAGTACGGGAGCTGGGCTGTATATCTGGAATAAACATCACAGCCAGCCATAATCCCCCAGAATACAATGGTTACAAGGTGTACTGGGAGGACGGTGCCCAGATCACACCGCCGCATGATACCGGTATTATGGATGAGGTAAAGGCAGTGACGGATTATGCTACTGTGAAGACCATGGATAAAGAGGAAGCGGTGAAAGCTGGTTTGTATGTGACCATCGGTGCCGATGTGGATGACCGATATATGGAAGAGCTTAAGAAAAATGTGCTTCATCCTAAATGCATCAAAGAGGTTGAAAAGGATCTTCGTATCGTCTACACACCGCTTCACGGTACAGGAAATCTTCCGGTCCGCAGAATATTAAAAGAGCTTGGATTTACTAATGTATATGTAGTACCGGAACAAGAACTTCCAGATGGCGAATTCCCGACAGTGAGCTATCCGAATCCCGAAGCAAAGGAGGCTTTTGAACTCGCACTGAAGCTGGCCAAAGAAAAGGATGCTGATCTGGTACTTGCCACAGATCCGGATGCCGATCGGCTCGGAGTGTATGTAAAGGATACCAAATCGGGAGAATACATCTGTCTCACTGGAAATATGTCTGGGGCATTTCTCGCAGATTATGAGATTGGCCAGAAACTGGCACTGGAGGGAGCGCTTCCCAGTGATGGAATGCTTGTAAAAACGATTGTTACGACGAATTTGGTAGATGCCATTGCCGGGTTTTATAACATTGATGTGAAGGAATGCCTCACCGGCTTTAAGTGGATTGGAAAAGAGATCTTAAAGACAGAGCTCACCGGCAAGGGAAGTTATCTGTTTGGATTAGAGGAGAGCTATGGTTGTCTGATCGGTACCCATGCCAGGGATAAGGATGCTATCGTGGCATCGATGGCATTGTGTGAGGCGGCGGCTTACTATAAAAAACGGGGAAAGACCATCTGGGATGCCATGATCGATATGTATGATAAATATGGCTATTATAAAGATGATGTGATTGCCATCACCCACAAAGGAATTGAGGGATTAGAGAAGATCCGCTCCATCATGGAGGGACTGCGCAATGATCCTCCAGTACGCTTTGGGGATTATGAGGTACTGGCAGTGAGAGATTATGAGAAGGACACGGTGAAAAATCTCAGCACCGGAGAAGTTACTGCTACGGGACTTCCGAAGTCAAATGTATTGTATTTTGAACTTACTTCGGATGCGTGGATCTGTATCCGCCCATCGGGAACAGAACCGAAAATTAAGATTTATTTTGGGGTAGTGGGAACAAGTATGGCAGATGCTGATGAAAAATCTGCTGGACTCGCTGAGATTGTAAAGGAGACACTGATGTAAATAGAGATAAGGGGCGCGAATATGACAAATAAGACATTAAAGGCATGGATGAACCCTGCTTTGCTGGAGGAGATGGAAGAAGGGGTGCTGAATGCACCCCAGGATCTCCTGGGTATGCATTATTATGATGGGATTCAGTTATTCATCGTGAGACGTCCGAAGGCGCAGAGAATATGGATCACCAATGTAGAGGGTGACGAAGCTGGTGAGATGGAAGAGCTGGATAGTGAGCTGGGGCTCTTCGGTCTGGAGATCACGGCAAAGACAAAGCAATTGAAAGATTACCGAGTGAGGATCCAGTATGGGGAGAACGATGTGGTGGAGACCGCAGATCCCTATAATTTTTCACCGGTTATAACGGATTTTGACTGTTATATCTTTGGAGAGGGAAAAAATTATAAGATCTATGAGAAATTTGGTGCTCATGTTGAGACCATCAATGGTGTCAAAGGGACAAGATTTGCTGTGTGGGCGCCGGATGCCAGAAGTGTGAGTGTGGTGGGAAGCTTCAATATGTGGGATGGACGGCTTCACACCATGAGGTTGCTGGGACCGACGGGGGTTTATGAATTGTTTATCCCCGGTGTCGCAGAGGGCGGTATATATAAATATCAGATCACCACCCGCAGCGGAGAGCTGGTCTATAAAACGGACCCTTATGGTAATTATGCCGAGCTCCGTCCAGGAAATGCTTCTGTGGTTACTTCTCTGGAGGGGTATGAGTGGAACGATACTTCCTATATGAAGGAACACGAGAAAAAGACCAGAGAGGTCAGGGAGCGGAACCCCATGAATATTTATGAGGTTCATCTTGGTTCCTGGAAAAAGCGCATTGAAGATGACGACAACGGATTTTATTCTTATCCAGAGCTGGCGCAGATGCTAGGAGACTATCTGGTAGAGATGGAGTACACCCATGTGGAGCTGATGGGAATTGCAGAATACCCTTTCGACGGTTCCTGGGGATATCAGGTTGGATGTTACTATGCACCCACCAGCAGGTATGGTACCCCAAAGGATTTTATGTATTTTGTAGATGAGATGCATCGGCGGGGCATAGAAGTGATTTTGGACTGGGTGCCGGCACATTTTCCAAAGGATGCTCATTGTCTGGGGAACTTTGACGGCAAGGCAGTGTACGAGCATCCTGACCGGCGGCGGGGAGAGCATCCCGACTGGGGGACCTATATCTTTGATTATGGAAGAAAAGAGGTTCAGAATTTTCTCGTGGCAAACGCCCTGTTCTGGATCGAGAAATTCCATATCGACGGGCTTCGTGTAGATGCGGTGGCGTCCATGCTATACCTGGATTATGGAAAACAGGACGGCGACTGGCTGCCAAATAAAGACGGTGGAAACGAACACTATGAGGCAGTGGAATTTTTGCGACATTTGAATAGGGTGGTGGATAAAGATCATCCTGGGGCGTATATTATCGCAGAAGAGTCTACGGCATGGCCAGGTGTGACGAGTGATGTAGAAAAGGGAGGACTTGGTTTCTCCTTTAAGTGGAATATGGGATGGATGAATGATTTTCTGGAATACATGAAGCTGGATCCTTATTTCAAACAGTTTCATCACGACCAGCTCTGTTTCAGTCTTTCCTACCATCTCAGCGAAAAATATATCCTTGTATTGTCTCACGATGAGGTGGTTCATGGAAAATGTTCGCTGCTAAATAAGATGCCGGGACTGACAGGGGACAAGTTTGCAGCGCTGAAGGCTGCCTTTGGTTTTATGTATGGTCATCCGGGCAAAAAGCTTTTGTTTATGGGACAGGAATTTGCTCAGCAGCGGGAGTGGAGTGAGGCGAGGAGCCTTGACTGGTATCTTATGGATGAAGCGCCCCATCGGCAGATTCACCAGTTTATTCATGATTTTAACCATTTGTATAAAGAATATGGTGCACTTTGGTATAATGACAGCGACGTCATGGGATTTGAATGGATGGATTGTACCAGACCGGAGACCAGTACGGTGGCATTCGTGCGCCGAGGAAAGACAAAGACAAAGCAGCTTATGTTTATCTTAAACTTTACTCCAGTGGAGCACGGGAAGTACAGGGTAAAGGCTCCGTGTAAAGGTAAGTTTACGGAGATATTGAATTCAGATGATGTAAAATACGGCGGCGAGGGAAGAATCAATGCTAAACCGGTCACCGCAAAAATAAAGAAAACACAGCCCAAGTCAGGTGGTGGAAAAGCTCCAGTTCCGGTTTCTAAGGAACCAGAGTATGAAATCGAGTGTTATCTGCCGCCGCTGTCAGTGGTGGTACTGGAGTATAATTATAGCGAATAATATGATGCTAGGGTCAAAAGGTCAAAATGCTTTTTGTCCCTCGTATCAGGAGAAAGAGAGACGTACAAGAAGGCAGGAGGAAATTGGGATGCAAGTAATCAAACCAAGTATTGAAATCATTGACATGGACAGTTATGAGAATATTTTAAGGAAGATAGAAAAGATTGGTCGTGTATGCTATAAGAGCGAGGGGAGGATCACAGAGGATTCGGCAGAGAAATTTATTCGGGCGCTTTTGACAAGACAGCATGAATCTGTGATCGAGCATGAATCTGTGACCATCCGAATGATCTGTGACCGGGGAGTGAGTCATGAGATCGTGCGGCACCGTATCGCCAGTTATAGCCAAGAGAGTACTCGTTACTGTAACTACGCTGGGGACAAATTTGACAATCAGATTACAGTGATCGATCTTGCCAGCGGTTTTGAATATGACCTGTCCAAAGAAAATGAAAAGGCAAAATACGAGGTCTGGACGAAGGCGATGGAAGATGCAGAAAAGGCATATTTCCGAATGCTTGAATTGGGTGCTTCTCCTCAGGAAGCGCGGTCGGTGCTTCCAAACTCATTGAAGACGGAGATCGTGGTTACAATGAATCTGCGTTCCTGGAGGAATTTTTTCAGGCTGCGTGTGGATTCTCATGCACATCCGCAGATGCGGGAGGTGGCGGGACTGGTATACGAAGAATTCCAGAAAAGGTTGCCGGTCTTTGTTTCAGGTCTGGAGATAGAGTAAAGGCGTAAGTCTGTTAAAGAAACTATTGGCAAAGTGCAGGTAAGAGATATGGTTCAAAAAACAGAGTATTATATGTCATCTTCCAACGGAACAGACAAGCTTCATCTGGTGGAGTGGAAGCCGGAGGAAGAGGTACGGGGAATCCTGCAGATTTCCCACGGAATGATAGAATATATTGACCGATACGATCGTTTTGCCAGATTTATGGCGGAAAAGGGATTTGTGGTGATCGGAAATGATCATCTGGGACACGGTGAGACAGCGGCAGAAAAGAATTATGGTTATTTTGCCCCGAAAGATGGGAGTGGCTATGTAGTACGGGATCTGCACCGGGTGAGCCAGTATGCCCGCAGAAAATACACGGATGTACCATTTATTCTCATGGGACACAGTATGGGATCTTTTATGGCGAGACGTTATGCTATGACCTATGGAAAAGAGCTGGATGGTCTGATTCTTATGGGGACAGGAAGCAAACCGGAATTTCTCTTAAAGGTGGGAAGAGCGCTTGTGAGAGCACTGATCCGTACAAAGGGAGAACGGGCTCACAGTTGGCTTCTGGAAAAACTTTGTTTTGCACTGTATAACATCCGCATCCGACCGGCGCGTACACCATCGGACTGGCTGTCGAGGGATGAGAAAGAAGTGGACAAGTATCTGGCGCATCCCTATTGTAAGTTTACTTTTACATTAAATGGATACCGCACTTTATTTGAGGTGATTTCTTTTGTGCAGGACAAGGATAATATTCGCCGTCTGCCTCATTCCCTTCCCATGTTTTTTGTGGCGGGGCAGGAGGACCCGGTGGGAAATTATGGGAAGAGTGTCAAGGCGGTGGCGCAAAGTTATCAACGCGCCGGCGTTGGGGATATAACCTGCCGCCTGTACCCAGGAGCAAGGCATGAGCTCCTGAATGAGTTGGATTATGAGACGACCCAGGAGGATATCTGGGACTGGATCGCCAGGCGGTGGTTTACGTAACCCGATGGCGCAATTGAACTAAGGTAATACATTTTATCGGTTAATTTTGCACTGGCCAGAATTGTTTCATATAGCTCTCAAGTACAGGAAAGGGTGCCGGTCCGGCAGACAGCACATATTGGTGAAAGGATTTTTCCGAGAAATTCTTTCCCATCTGTTTTCTAGCGGCATCCTTTAATTTGGCAAATTCCATATAACCAATGGTGTATTTTAGGTAAGAGCCGGGTTCGTCAATAATATTTTTATAGAGGGAATGGGCCGTGTCTTCTGGATAATTCCCATTCTGATTCAAAAATTCCAGCACTTTCTTTTCATCCCATCCATAGTAATGAATTCCAATGTCACAGATCCCATAAATACACAGGGAAACGATCATGTTGTTTCTCAGAATCCCCACCTCGTCCTTGGAATACCCCAAATATTTGTAGGAATACAATTCAGCATAAGTCGCCCAACCCTCAGTATAGCCGCTAAAATTCAGGGCGTAGGAGAGGAGAGGGTGATTTTGCTGGCGGTGAAAGACATTCTGATAAAGGTGGCCAGGGTATCCCTCATGGGCAAGGGTGGTGGAGATATCCGAGCCGGCAAACCGGCTGCTATTGTTGATATAGATGACATTTTCCGTAAATGCGTCCAGGGGCGGGGTCAGATAAAAGGCGGGGCTCAGATAATCTTCCAGCGATTTATCCACATAGGAGACAGTAAAGTTTACGTCAGCAGCCTGTGGGAAGTCTTTGAGGATGGCGGTGGAAAGAGAAGTCAGACGTTCTTCTGGAGTGAGATTTCCTGAGGCTTTTGTACTCAGGCCACTGAAAAGAGTGGGATCTTTTTTTGCATAGGATAGCAGGGTATTTCTAGATTTATTAAGCCTGTCATTTAGAATCTGAAAGTACTCTTCCACACCGACAGAGGAACCGGACTCCTGGGCGAAGAGATGGCTGTAGTATTCCTTTCCCTTTGGATAGGAAGAAAGGGCGCCATCCGTTCCAGCCATGGCCGAGATGACCGTCAGACCATGAATTAGCTGCTCATATGCAGGGGTGATACAGGAACGTACCAGTTCCTTATTTTTTTTGCGATAATTTTTCTTCGCATTACTGTCAAGAAACGTGCAGGATTTAGTCCGGGAACGGAAAGAAGTGAGCAGGATTCTGCTTCCGTTGTTCTGGGTGAAGGAAAGACATTGCCCCGCGATCGTTTCCAGCGTGTCCCGGCTTGGAAGCATATGTTCTTTCGCCTGGATTTCTAAGAAAGAGAGCACAGATTCAAAGTATCCAGGGATGGATTCGAGGAGGGAAAAATAGTTTTGAATATCTTCTACAGAGTCAAAATTATATTCCGCTAAAAGTACTGGAAGCTGTGCCTGCAGTCCCGTGACCGGAGAGAGCGGCCGGGAAAATAGTATAAAATCAGCGCCTTTTTTGTCCATTTCCAGTGTGTAGGTAAGGGAGTCATAGAGAAGCTGCTGCGGCAGTGTGAGTTCGGACTTATCAAATTCTTTCAGGGAATACAGAAGATTTTCTGTCTCAGGCGCCGCATTTTTCAAAGAATCAAGGGAAATGGGTGTGAATCCACCGCAGGTTGGGCTGATACCATATTTGTCCGGCTTTGACAGGGTATAATTTAGTGATAGGGCGTCGGAAGAGACGGTTTCTCGGAAAAGTTGGTCTGTAAATTCTGTAAATTCTTTGCTTTCGGTAGATTGTGATGTTGGGCTTTCTGGAGAGGTTTTGCCGCCAGTGGAACACGCTGTAAGAAGAAGGCTGGTGGCTAGAAGGATGGAAAAAAATAATTTTTGAAGGCTGTGCCTGATCGTTTTCATAGGAGTCACCCCAGGGGCAGAGCAATTGATATATTATATGGGTGAAAGTTGGAAATATGATGAAGGTGGTACGAAGAAACCTTGAATTTCCTTTGCATCTTTGAAAAGATATGGTAAGATAACTTGTATATAAAAACGATTGCTGCTGAAAGAGAGAAGGTGATTATTTTGAAAAAATCAGTGCCAATTGGTTTTGAAGATTTTAAGCGGATTATCGATGGAAATATGTACTATGTTGATAAGTCATTCATGATGAAACATTTAATAGATAATAAAGGAAGTGTTAATTTATTTACACGACCAAGGCGTTTTGGGAAGACATTAAACCTTAGTATGATAAGGAGATTTTTTGAAAAAGAACTGAATGAAGACGGAGAAGAGATTCAAAATGCTTATTTGTTTGATGGGTTAGAAATTGCGGCGTGTGGCAGGGAGTATATGGACCAGCAGGGAAAATATCCAGTGATCAATTTGTCATTGAAAGCTGCGAAGCAGCCGACATTTGAGCTGGCGGTCGCAAGTCTTGTGGATGAGATTGCTAAGGAATATAAACGGCACGCATATATTCTGTCCTGCGAAAGAATTTCTGAAAATGATAAAACACGGTTTAAGGCGGTAATGAATCAGAAGGCGCTGGAGGTGGAATATGCGAAATCGCTGGATTTTTTATCCTCTTGCCTTACAAAATATCATGGAGTGCGGACGATTATATTGCTGGATGAATATGATGTACCGTTGGAGAATGCTTACTTTGAGGGATTTTATGAAAAAATGACAGGATACATCCGCTCTCTATTTGAATCTGCGTTAAAAACAAATCCTAATCTGGAGTTTTCCGTTATAACAGGGTGTCTTCGGATCAGTCGTGAGAGTATTTTTACTGGATTAAATAATTTGGAAATATACTCCATTTTAAATCCTTGGTATGTAGACAGTTTTGGGTTTACAGAAAAAGAGGTAAAAGAGATTCTTTCCTTTTATGATTTAGAAGATAAATTTGCTGAGGTAAAAAATTGGTATGATGGTTACCGTTTTGGGGAAACAGATATTTATAATCCCTGGAGTATTTTAAATTATGTAAAGGTTTCTCTGGCAAACCGGGATGCAATCCCCAGACCATATTGGTCTAATACTTCTTCCAATAGTATTGTTAAAGAGCTGGTAGAGAATGCGGATTCGGAGGTGCGTCAAGAAATTGAAAAGCTGATTGCCGGAGGGATGATCAAAAAACCAGTGTATGAAGATATTACCTATGATTCCATTTATGATTCGCAGGATAACCTTTGGAACTTTCTTTATTTTACCGGCTATCTAAAAGCTGGTGGTGGAAGTCTTGAGGATGATACAAATTATATGAAACTTATGATTCCTAATACGGAAATCCGCACGATTTATAAGAGAACGATTCTTACGTGGTTTGATAAAAGAGTTAAGAATCTGGAGCGGTCGGAATTGATATCTGCTTTGGAGAAGGGGGATTGCGAGAAGATTGAGACATTTATTAACAAACAACTTTTAGAGACCATTAGTTTTTATGACTATGCAGAGAATTATTATCACGGTTTTCTGGCAGGTATTTTGAAAGGAGCTGGAAAATACCTTGTTATGTCGAATCGTGAAAGTGGGATTGGACGACCAGATATCCTATTAAAAACACCATCTGTTCGCGGCGAGGCCATTATACTGGAATTAAAAGTATCGGACTGTTTTCAGGGAATGGAACAGAAGTGTTATGACGCATTGAAACAGATCGAGGAAATGGATTATGAGGCAGAACTTCGCGCCGAAGGGTATGACAATATAAAAAAATATGGTGTGAGTTTTTACCGGAAAGAGTGTATGGTGAGGAAGTAGGGAACCAGAGCAAATGAATTTGCATGGCGCGCCA
Organism: uncultured Roseburia sp.; assembly: GCA_947644305.1. Lineage (GTDB taxonomy): Bacteria > Bacillota > Clostridia > Lachnospirales > Lachnospiraceae > Eubacterium_F. The sequence goes on along the minus strand of CANRYS010000009.1, from coordinate 92,057 downwards.
AGCTCGATTCCGGCGGGCAAGCCGCCTGCATCTCGCTTGGGTTGAGCGTTAAATAGAGGAGAGAAAAAACCACAGCAGAAAACACAGGAGTATGTCCCCTGGAGAAACAGGTGCCAAAGCAAATGAATTTGCATGGCGCGCCAAGCTCGATTCCGGCGGGCAAGCCGCCTGCATCTCGCTTGGGTTGAGCGTTAAATAGAGGAGAGAAAAAACCACAGCAGAAAACATGGGAGTATGTCCCCCACAGGACCAGGCATCGGTACAAATGAATTTGCCCGATGCCTGGTCCTGTGGGGGGGAGTGCTTCGCACTCTTTCTGCTGTGGTTTTTTCTTTTCTGCTTAACTTTTCTAAATACAAAAAAAGTGCCAATTTTATATTGACACCGCTCTACAACTGTGGTAAGATGGAATATACAGTATTGTGGTAAATTAGGAGTATTAGCCCTATGTAAATTCATTATAGCACAGTTCTGTAAAAAAAACAAGGAGTGAAATCATCAATGGAGAAAAACAGAATACGTCCTGTCAAAGTGGGCAAAGGCGTCAGAATGAGTTACTCAAAGCAAAAAGAAGTATTGGAGATGCCAAACCTCATTGCGGTTCAGACAGATTCATACAAATGGTTTTTGGAAGAAGGTTTAAATGAAGTTTTTCGTGATATTTCCCCGATTTCAGATTACAACGGGAATCTCAGCCTTGAATTTGTAAGTTTCGAGCTGTGCAGAGATGATGTGAAATATTCTATTGAGGCCTGTAAGGAACGGGATGCCACATACGCTGCTCCGCTGAAAGTGAAGGTAAGACTTCACAATAAAGAAACAGAAGAAATCAGTGAGCATGATATTTTCATGGGTGATCTGCCGCTTATGACTGCTACGGGAACCTTTGTGATCAATGGTGCGGAGCGTGTTATCGTAAGCCAGCTCGTTCGTTCTCCTGGTATTTATTACGGAATTGCTCATGATAAAATTGGTAAGGAACTGTATTCTTCCACGGTCATTCCAAACCGTGGTGCATGGCTGGAATATGAGACGGACTCCAATGATATTTTTTATGTGCGTGTAGACCGTAACCGTAAGGTGCCGATCACTGTGCTGATCCGTGCCCTTGGTGTGGGAACCAATCAGGAGATTCTCGATCTGTTTGGTGAGGAGCCGAAGATTGTTGCTAGTTTTGCCAAGGATGCATCTGAAAATTATCAGGATGGTCTTCTTGAGCTGTATAAAAAGCTTCGTCCCGGTGAGCCATTGTCTGTGGACAGTGCAGAAAGTCTGATTAACAGCATGTTTTTTGATGTGAGACGTTATGATCTGGCGAAGGTTGGACGCTATAAATTCAATAAAAAGCTTGCGTTCCGCAACCGCATCACCGGATTTACTCTGGCAGAAGATGTAGTAGATGTGATGACGGGTGAAGTTGTAGCTGAAGCAGGAATGATAATTTCTGAGGAAAAAGCGACAGAGATCCAGAACACAGCGGTTCCATTTGTGATGATACAGACAGAGGAACGGGTTGTAAAAATACTCTCCAATATGATGGTTGATTTACATGCATTTTTACCAAATGCAGATAAAAAAGAATTAGGTGTGACAGAAGATGTATACTATCCACGTCTGAAAGAGATTATGGATGAGTATACGACAGATGAAGAAAGATACGAAGCAATCAAAAAGAACATAGCAGATTTAATACCGAAACATATTACGAAAGAAGACATTTTTGCTTCGATCAATTATAACATGCATCTTGAGTATGGTGTGGGAAATGATGATGATATTGACCATTTGGGCAACCGCCGTATTCGTGCAGTGGGAGAGCTTCTTCAGAATCAGTACCGTATCGGTCTGTCTCGTATGGAGAGAGTGGTTCGTGAGCGTATGACGACGCAGGATGTGGCCACGATCTCTGCCCAGTCGCTGATCAACATCAAGCCGGTGACGGCAGCAGTGAAGGAGTTTTTCGGAAGTTCTCAGCTGTCACAGTTCATGGATCAGAACAATCCATTGTCGGAGCTGACCCACAAGAGACGTCTGTCCGCCCTAGGACCGGGTGGTCTTTCCAGAGACCGTGCCGGATTTGAGGTGCGTGACGTGCATTATTCCCATTATGGAAGAATGTGTCCGATCGAGACGCCGGAAGGTCCAAACATCGGATTGATTAACTCCCTTGCTTCCTATGCGAGAATCAATGAGTATGGATTTGTAGAAGCGCCGTACCGCAAGGTGGATAAGAGTGATCCAGAGAATCCGGTGGTTACCGATGAAGTTATATATATGACCGCAGACGAAGAGGACAGATATCATGTGGCGCAGGCGAATGAGGCGCTGGATGAGGATGGACATTTCGTGCGTAAAAATATTTCGGGACGTTTCAGAGAAGAAACCTCTGAGTTCCAGAGAAGTAAAATTGATTATATGGATGTGTCGCCTAAGATGGTATTTTCTGTGGCGACAGCGATGATCCCGTTCCTGGAGAACGACGATGCGAACCGTGCCCTGATGGGTTCCAACATGCAGCGTCAGGCAGTTCCTCTTCTTGTGACAGAGGCGCCGGCCGTGGGAACAGGTATGGAGATGAAAGCGGCGGTGGACTCCGGAAACTGCGTGGTGGCAGAGGAAGGCGGTATTATAGAGCGCGCCGAATCAAACCGCATTCTGATTAAGAAAAAAGATGGAAACAAAGATGAATACAAGCTTGCTAAATTTGTCCGCAGTAACCAGGGAACCTGTATGAACCAGAGACCGATCGTTTCCAAGGGAGATCAGGTTGAGAAAGGACAGGTTATCGCTGACGGACCTTCTACTTCCGGCGGTGAGATCGCCCTCGGTAAGAACCCTCTGATCGGATTTATGACCTGGGAGGGTTATAACTACGAGGATGCGGTACTCTTGAGTGAGCGACTGGTACAGGAGGACGTTTATACTTCCGTTCATATTACAGAATACGAGACGGAGGCGAGGGATACCAAACTGGGACCGGAAGAAATCACCAGAGATGTACCGGGAGTCGGTGATGACGCGCTGAAGGATCTGAATGAGCAGGGTATCATCCGTATCGGTGCAGAGGTTCGTGCCGGTGACATCCTTGTGGGTAAGGTGACGCCAAAGGGTGAGACAGAGCTGACCGCAGAGGAGAGACTTCTCCGTGCGATCTTCGGGGAAAAGGCGAGAGAGGTAAGAGATACTTCCCTGCGTGTTCCTCACGGTGAGTTTGGTATCGTTGTGGATGCCAAGGTATTTACCAGGGACAATGGAGATGAACTTTCACCGGGGGTCAATAAGACCGTCCGTATCTATATTGCACAGAAGAGAAAGATCCAGGTAGGAGATAAGATGGCAGGACGTCACGGAAACAAAGGTGTGGTTTCCCGCGTGCTTCCGGTAGAGGATATGCCATTTTTGCCAAATGGACGTCCCCTGGATATCGTATTGAATCCGCTGGGTGTGCCTTCCCGAATGAACATTGGACAGGTGCTGGAGATTCATCTGAGCCTTGCTGCCAAGGCGCTGGGCTTTAATGTGGCGACGCCGGTATTTGACGGAGCCAACGAGATTGATATTATGGATACGCTCAAGCTCGCCAACGATTATGTCAATACTCCGCTGGATGAGTTTGAAGAAAAATACAAAGACATTCTTGATCCAGAGGTTATGCAGTACCTCCTTGAAAATGAGGAATACCGCAAGGAGTGGGCAGGCGTGCCGATCAAGGAAGACGGAAAGGTTCAGCTTCGTGATGGCCGGACCGGAGAATTCTTTGATGGAGAGGTAACGATCGGATTCATGCATTACCTCAAACTCCACCATCTGGTAGATGACAAGATCCATGCTCGTTCTACTGGACCGTACTCACTGGTTACCCAGCAGCCGCTGGGTGGTAAGGCGCAGTTCGGGGGACAGCGTTTTGGAGAGATGGAGGTTTGGGCGCTGGAGGCATATGGTGCCGCCTACACGCTTCAGGAAATTCTTACGGTCAAATCCGACGATGTGGTTGGACGTGTGAAGACCTATGAGGCGATCATCAAGGGAGATAATATTTCCGATCCGGGAATTCCGGAGTCCTTTAAGGTGCTTTTGAAGGAGCTTCAGTCCCTGGCGCTGGATGTGACGGTTCTGGATGAGAATGGCGAAGAAATTCAGATGACAGAGACCGTAGAGGAAGGTACTGTGGAAGATGTATCTGGTCTGATAGAGGGAGATAAGTTTGAGCTTCAGGAAGAGTCCTTTGAGAGCGCAGGCTTTAGAGAGGCTGAGCTGGAGGATCTGGATGATGACAGTAACATTGGAGTCGCAGAAGAGTTTTAAGAATTGGAGGAAGGAATATGCCACAGGTAAGTGATGTTATACAGGAAACATTAACATACGATAAAATAAAGATTAAACTTGCTTCTCCAAGTAAGATTCGCGAGTGGTCCAGAGGAGAGGTAAAAAAACCGGAAACCATCAACTATAGAACTCTGAAACCGGAAAAAGACGGTTTGTTCTGCGAGAAGATTTTCGGCCCAAGTAAGGACTGGGAATGTCATTGTGGTAAATATAAAAAAGTTCGTTATAAAGGCGTAGTCTGTGACCGATGTGGAGTAGAGGTAACCAAGTCCAGTGTCCGCAGGGAGCGCATGGGACATATCGAGCTGGCAGCTCCGGTATCCCATATCTGGTATTTTAAAGGGATTCCAAGCCGTATGGGGTTGATACTCGATATTTCTCCAAAGGTATTAGAAAAGGTGCTGTATTTCGCAGCATATATCGTACTGGAATCCGATGTGAAAGAAGTACAGGTTAAGCAGGTGCTCTCCGAGCAGGAATATCAGAAAGCTAGAGAGGATTTTGGTGATACGTTCCGTGTGGGTATGGGAGCAGAGTCCATTCAGGAGCTTCTGCAGAGGATCGATCTGGAGGAGGAGTCTAAGGAACTGAAGACAGATCTCAAGACCTCCACCGGACAGAAACGTGCCCGTATCATCAAGAGACTGGAGGTCATTGAGGCATTCCGTGAGTCCGGCAACAAACCGGACTGGATGATTCTTACGGTGATTCCGGTGATTCCGCCGGATCTCCGTCCGATGGTACAGCTAGACGGCGGACGTTTTGCCACCTCAGATATGAATGATTTATATCGTCGTATCATCAACCGTAATAACCGTCTGAAAAGACTCTTAGAGCTGGGCGCGCCGGATATCATCGTGCGAAATGAGAAACGTATGCTTCAGGAAGCGGTGGATGCACTGATTGACAACGGACGCCGTGGACGTCCGGTGACAGGACCGGGTAACCGTGCTCTGAAATCCCTGTCAGATATGCTCAAAGGAAAGCAGGGACGTTTCCGTCAGAACCTTCTTGGTAAGCGTGTGGATTATTCCGGGCGTTCCGTTATCGTGGTAGGTCCAGAGCTCAAGATCTATCAGTGTGGTCTGCCGAAGGAAATGGCCATTGAGCTGTTTAAGCCTTTTGTTATGAAGGAACTGGTGGCAAATGGAACCGCCCACAATATTAAAAATGCTAAGAAAATGGTAGAGAAATTGGAGCCGGCTGTATGGGATATCTTAGAGCAGGTGATCAAAGAGCATCCGGTTATGCTGAACCGTGCTCCTACACTTCACCGTCTCGGTATTCAGGCATTTGAGCCTACATTGGTAGAAGGTAAGGCAATCAAACTGCATCCGCTGGTATGTACTGCGTTTAATGCTGACTTCGACGGAGACCAGATGGCTGTGCATCTTCCGCTCTCAGTGGAAGCTCAGGCGGAGTGTCGTTTCCTGCTGCTCTCACCAAATAACCTGCTGAAACCGTCGGATGGCGGTCCTGTGGCAGTGCCTTCTCAGGATATGGTACTTGGTATCTATTATCTGACCCAGGAGAGACCGGGAGCAAAGGGAGAAGGAAAAGCATTCCGAAATATGAATGAGGCCCTTGTTGCCTATGAAAACCATGAAATCACGCTTCACGCCAAGATCAAGGTAAGACGTGAGGGTATCAATAAAAAGGGCGAGAAGGAGACTCGTATCATCGAGTCCACTCTCGGACGGTTTATTTTCAATGAGATCATTACCCAGGATCTCGGATTTGTGGACCGTGAAAAGGATGAGAATTTCCTGAAGCTGGAGGTGGATTTCCACGTAGGAAAGAAACAGTTGAAGCAGATTCTTGAAAAATGTATCAATAATCATGGCGCTACAAGAACAGCAGAAACACTGGATGCCATCAAGGCGCTGGGGTATAAATTCTCCACCAGGGCTGCGATGACCGTATCCATCTCGGATATGGAAGTGCCGGAAGCGAAAAAGACGATTTTGGCAGATGCTGAGGCGACAGTGGAGGATATTTCTAGAAATTTCCGGCGTGGACTTCTCACCGAGGAAGAGCGCTACAAGGCAGTTATTGAGACCTGGAAGAATGCCGATGACGATATCACAGAGGCGCTTCTGACAGGCCTGGATGAATATAACAATATCTTTATGATGGCGGACTCCGGAGCCCGTGGTTCTGACAAGCAGATCAAACAGCTTGCCGGAATGCGTGGACTGATGGCGGATACGTCGGGACGTACCATCGAGCTTCCCATCAAGTCAAATTTCCGTGAAGGTCTTGACGTACTGGAGTACTTCATTTCTGCCCACGGCGCCCGCAAGGGACTTTCCGATACGGCGCTGCGTACAGCAGACTCTGGATATCTGACGAGACGTCTCGTAGACGTATCTCAGGATCTGATCATTCGTGAGACAGACTGCTGTGAGGGCCAGGATGAGATCCCAGGTATGTGGATCAGTGCCTTTATGGATGGAAAGGAAGTTATCGAGACATTAGAGGAAAGAATCACCGGACGCTATGCCTGTGAAAGTATGTACGATGATGAGGGCAACCTGATCGTGAAAGCAAATCATATGATCACACCAAAGCGTGCGGCGAGAATTGTAAATACAAAGGCGATCATCGATGCTGGAGATAAGGCGAAGGTGAAGATCCGAACGATCCTTACCTGTAAATCCCATATCGGTATCTGTGCGAAATGCTACGGCTCCAACATGGCAACCGGTGAGCCGGTGCAGGTAGGCGAGGCCGTGGGAATCATCGCCGCACAGTCCATCGGTGAGCCAGGTACACAGCTTACGATGCGTACCTTCCATACCGGTGGTGTGGCAGGAGACGATATCACACAGGGTCTTCCCCGTGTGGAGGAGCTGTTCGAGGCGAGAAAGCCAAAGGGACTTGCGATCATTTCTGAATTTGGTGGCACGGTAACTCTAAGAGATACCAAGAAGAAACGTGAAGTTATCATCAGTGATGACAAGACCGGCCAGACAAAAGCATACCTCATTCCATACGGTTCCCGTATCAAGGTAATGGATGGTCAGGAGTTAGAGGCTGGCGACGAACTGACGGAGGGTAGTGTCAATCCTCATGACATCCTGAAGATCAAGGGTGTTCGCGCCGTTCAGGATTACATGCTCCGTGAAGTGCAGCGTGTATACCGCCTGCAGGGTGTTGAGATCAATGACAAGCATATCGAAGTGATCGTTCGCCAGATGCTTAAGAAGGTTCGGGTTGAGAACAATGGTGATTCGGACTTCCTTCCGGGCACACTGGTAGATACCCTGGAATTTGATGATAAGGTAGAGGAACTGGGAGAAAAGGGACTGGAAGTGCCGGAGGGCAAGCAGATCATCCTCGGTATCACGAAAGCATCCCTTGCTACAAATTCCTTCCTGTCGGCAGCGTCCTTCCAGGAAACAACGAAAGTGCTCACGGATGCAGCGATCAAAGGAAAAGTAGATCCGCTGATCGGTCTGAAAGAGAATGTTATCATCGGTAAGCTGATCCCGGCGGGAACAGGTATGAAACGTTACCGCAACATCGGACTTCACAGTGACCTGGTAGACAGTCTGGAACCACCAGAACCGGTCTTTGAAGAAGAGGTCGTGAAGGAGACCGATGAGGATATGGAAAACGATGCAGCAATGACAGAGGAAACAGATGCCTTCTTTATGACAGAAGAAATGGATGAAGGAATTCTTGCCGAAGAGGAAGAGTTGATTCCACTGGATGAGTAATATCATGAGGGCAAAACACCTTTTGCCCCCAACATCATTAATATAATTTAGAAATATATTTACCCCCGGTTTGGTCACCAGAAGGTGATTGGAGCGGGGGATTTTTTGTATAGTTCCGCAGAGAAGATTTGGAAACGGCCGGAAAAAATCGAAACCATACCAATAATTCCTATAAAACCTTACCTTTTACAAGTTTTAAAAATTGGAAGAATATGTTACACTGTTCCATGCAATATATTGGTATTTTTTAGAACTAAAAAAAGAAAAAGGAGAAAAATCATGAGAAACCAATGGAAAAGGTTAGTCACTTTTATATTGATTGTTTGTCTGCTGTTTAACAGTATAGTGGCAGTCGGCGCAAGAGATGTAAAAGCAGAGCAGAGGATAGGGGAGAGTGCTGACTCTGATATGTCAGAGGAATATGATGTAAAACTGACGTATGATGTCACTGGTACATGGGATGGTCACAGTAATGTCGAGGTAAAGCTTACCAATATCCTGGACGAAAAGATCGAGGATTGGGAAATAAAGATCCCTGCCGATTTTGAGATCGAAAATATCTGGAATGCCAAGGTGGTCTCTGAACAGGATAATGAGTATATGATACATAATGCGGACTGGAACCAGGATATAGATGTAAAAAGCAGCGTGTCTTTTGGAATGACGATTCAAAGCGATGCAAAAATAAAACTGCCGGAGTATTGTACTGTAAACAGAATATGTGTAAGTGTAGAAGAAGAAAATTATAAATTGGAATACACGGAATACAGCAACTGGGATGACAAAGTTAACGGAAAGATCACAATCAAGAATACAAGTGATGAGCGTATTGAGGATTGGAGCCTTATGCTGGATGGTAATTTTGAGATCGAAAGTATCTGGAATGCCGCCATTACCGAAAGTTTTGAGGAAGAAGACGAGCAGGATACATATTATTATGATCTTGAAAATGCCGTGCATAACCAAAATATCGAAGCCGGGCAGAGTGTCGAATTTGGATTTATCATAAAATGTCAGGATAAAGTTGAGATTACAAATCATGAATTGTTTGAAATGGGAATGATTTCAGAAGATTATATGGAAGAAGACCTAGCTCGACGGCGCCAATTTGAACCCTGTTTCGTCCTGCGCTAGCGCCAAAATAGCGTTGTTGCTTTCATTCGGCGATACCACCGCATCGCCTCATTCAAGCGCCTAGCTATTTTGGTGCTATCACAATCCGAAATCTTCGACCTCCGTTTGTGATTTTCTAATTTGCAAGGAAACGGAATGAAACGTACTGGATGTACGTTGATTGACGTTGACGTAGCAAATTGAAAAATCACAAACGGAGGCAGGGTTCAAATTGGCGCCGTCGAGCTAGAAGATGAACCGGAATATGGAGATGATGAATTTGTATACGATGCGGACTTCTTTGATTCCCTTGAAGAATATTATGCTTATTTGAACAATATCATGCCAAAGAAAAAGTCATCTGTTAAAAGTAGATCTCTGCAGGCGGTCCCGGAAATAACACCGCAGTCAACACCAGCAACGTCATTAGCGCCAACTCCGACACCTATATCAGCTACTATAAAACATGAATTGATGTTTAATGGTACCGAGGGAAATAAAGCTGTTCAGAATTATCTTCCATTATCAAATGGAATTTATACAATGCAGCGCAATGGTGACGATGTGGTATTAAGGAAAGGGAAACTGGAAGAAAAGGGGTATAGTTCCTTTGTAAAACAGACAGATATGACTGGATTTGCCCATGGTGATAGTTTTGAGCAATTCTTTGTAAAGGGGAAAGAATACTATCTTATCGCGGGAAATGCTTACAAAGGGTTTGGGAGAAATCTATTAATTATCTCGAAAAAGAATTTTGATAAAAACATTAAAAGAAAAAAATTTGAATTTATAAAAAATAGTAAGATGTATCTTCAGATGGCTAAATTGGGGTATGCGAATAAGAGTGGCAGAAACAATGGCAAGTCAGTAACCCGGGTGGTAGGGGCACTTACGGCGGATGGTTCTACTCTAGTTATGTGGAAACAGTTGACTGAAAAAAAGGGAAAGCGAATGGAACTTAGCCTCTATGATATGAAGAAAATCAGAAAGATCATTGGAGGTAAATTTGAGAAGATCTTGTCCTTTGGTGGAAAATTGAAAAAAGAGTTAAAAAAAGCCTGCATTGGTTCAATTCAAAAACATTACTACCAGGATGATATATCAAAACGTCTGTTACATCCCTATACATCTTTTCAGTCGCTGGATATAGAGAAAAATGGAAGCGGATGGAAGATTTATATAACTGGAGGATGTGAAAAATCAAATATTCCATTGACTATCACTAGAATGGATGTCAGAAAAAAGGGGAAAGGCATTCAGTACAATGCTTTTCGGGAGTTTATTTCCCTGCCAGCTCTTTCGGGGTTAAATAACTCAGGTATTCCTAAATTTGAGTTAGAGGGATGCCATGTGGTGGGAAATAATTTAGACTTTGGAGTCGTAGCAAAAAATGGGTCTGAAGTCAAACAATATATTGCCTATGTTCCATTAAGTGCAGTTCAGAGACCGTTAAAAGAAAAATAAAATATATATTTGGAATAGAGAAACACGCAATAAAAGATGGCATGAACGAGGGAAGAGGAAAATGCTTTAGCTGACTGCTTCAGCAGCTTTTTTCTCTTCGTCTCGTCTCATGCTTTTGGAATGGAGCTATTATGAAAAAGAGCATATTGATATTTTTATGTTTGCTGTTTGGTGTCTGCTTTACGCTAAACATAAAACAAACCGCCGATGCAAAAGGACATATTCGATATAATTTATCGGAGGATGGAGTTCTTTCCTTTTATGGGAAAGGGGAATTAAAAAGTATTGATCACTTAATTAATTATGAGCAAAAAGAAAGTGTTAAAATGATTGTTATTGGTCAGGGAATCACCGCAATAAAAAAAGAAGGTATTTCACATTATTGGAATGCAAAGAAGGTCATTCTTCCCTCTTCATTGAAAAGGATCGGAGAAAATTCATTTTGTTATATGGAATCCTTAAAGACAATTGAGATACCAGATTCGGTAACAATTATCGGAAAAGGTGCATTTAGTGACTGTGATTCTCTAAAAAAGCTGGTTCTTCCAGCCTCTCTGAAATCATGGAAAAAGGGCATTGCGCAGGACTGCCCCAGCCTCAGCACGATCAAAAACCGCTCCAAAGTGACCTGTCATCTTGACAACTGCGAAGGGTGGCGTATCTGGAAGGTGAACGGAAAAAAGACCAGGGTGCTCCCCAAAAAGAAAACAGCCAGAGCCAGGGGAAAGAAAATACCTATCACATATGATTTGGCAGGGGGTAAAAGAACGGGGAAACTGCCAAAATATTATGAGTATGGTACAAAGCTGAAGCTTCCCGATACGGTGAAAAGAAATGGCTATGAATTTTTTGGATGGTATGGAGAAGATAATAGACTTTTAACCACTTTATATTATATAGACCAGGATACTTTCGAGTATACAAATGGTGAGGATGACAGGATAAAGTTAAAAAAAATCAAATTAACTCCCTGTTGGTTTAAATTCGAGCTGCTTAACAATAAAGAGGGAACGGTCCAGATTACCCTGGATGGCAGTAAAAATCGAATTCCCATTGTAATGTATGAGGTGCAGTATTCTGAATTTGAAGATATGTCATCTGCGTATAGTGAATCTCTCCTGGATGTCAGGAATAAAAAAACAGTAATGGAAATAACAAATATGCAAAGGGGGAAAGTGTACTACTTTGAATTTAAGACAAGGGAAGAGCGGGAATTTGAAAGAGATTCCTGGATGGGGAAGAAGAAGATACAGGTGAACTAAAGAGTATAACCGGAGGTATATCATGAGGTATCAAAATAAAGTATTCGCATTTGTGTCTGTATTAGTTATAATCTTATGTACTTCATGTGCCTCGAATGAGGAAACTTCTACAGCTCCAAATAAAACGGCATTGAAAAAAGATACCTATGTGTGCCGGGAAATTGCACATCCTAAAAATAATAAAGCGAGTGATTTGGGCTGGGGGGAATCTATGGTAAATAGTCCTGGTTCATTTACTATTATGACAGGGGCATTCCCGGCAGCAGGTGTAAGCCATTGTACTAAATATGAGTATTTATCAGGTAAATGGGATAAATTACAAATTCTTGTGGCAACGGGAGAGGATATTTTGACGGCTTTTTACAAAAGTGAATCTGGGAAACTGTATGGCAGGGTTGTGAGCAGAGAAACAAATATCAATATAAATACTACTGCAGAAGGTGACCAAACAGATTATGAAGAGATAGAAGAGGTTTTTTTATATGTTATTAATGAAGAAGACGGATCTGCTGAAAAAATCCCAATTAAAAAGTGGAAAGGAATCGAATTTATTGATAACTTAGAGTGGGAGGGGGTTATCAAAGACCAGTATTCCATTTTTTATGATTATGATAATAAAATAATGTATGCTTATGACTTTGTGAATCAGGAAATGGCGGAAAGCTGGGAAGATGTTTCATTAAAAGACGTGTGCGCCACGGATGATGGGATCTATGGAATCAATTCGTCAGATGCCACGCAGATCAGTTTTTTGAAGCTGGGAGTGGAAGAACCAGAAGAACTGATGTTACCGGGGATCCGCAAAGCGATTGCTGTGAATGTGGTTGATGGAATGATATTTGTGTTGGCGCAGGATGGCATTTATGAAGCAAAGCTGGGTTCGGATGAAGCATTTGAAAAGATTTATGAAAAAGATGGACTTATAAAAGAGGATGAATATTTATATTATCAGGCAGTGGAAAAAGATGGCGGTTTCGTTTTTTATCTGACAAGAAGTGATGAGAATAGCAATAAGACTTTTTATGAAATAAAAAAATAAATTTTTACCAAATCGTTTTAAAAATTATTATAACAAATGTTTTAGATATAGGAGAATACGCATGACAACAAACGTAGTTTGCTCTGACACTTACATAGACGCATTTTCAAGATTAGATAAGAAAACACAGAAAAAGTCGCTTGAAACTATCCGGCTTATGCGTCGGAGCCTAAGAAGTGACAGTTTAAAAATAGAAAAGCTCAATACCAGGCTTGATTTTAAAAGTGCCAGAGTGACACAGGATTTTAGGGTAATATTTACCCAGTCAGGAAATACCGTTCTTCTAGTATATATAGATCATCACGATGCTGCTTATCTGTGGGCTGGTAATAAATTAAAAGGATTTGATGCTTCCAATATAAAACCGGCATACGAATATTTTGAGCAGTCCCAAAAAGATACGTTTGATTCCTTAGATGATAAATCCACTGATTTTGCAAGCAGCAAAAAACCTATTGAGCCACCCATAAATTCAAAAACAGGAAGATTGTCTGAGAATTATGATTCGCCCACATCTATTTTAATACCTGTTGATGATACACAAGAATCCATGTCTAAAATGTCATTCGGTCTTTTTTCCAGAGTGATTTACATATTACTTGGCATCATTATAGGTATTATTATTACACTCGGACATTTTATGTAAATAGTCATGTTTATAATTATGCCTCGGATCTCTTTCCATTTTACGGGTCTTCAAAATTATTTGAATTAATTATCATTTTAAAGATTGCATGAACGGGGGTTAAACATGAGTTGTCATAATAAAGTATTCGTATTTGTGTTTGTATTAGTTATAATCTTATGTACTTCATGTGCCTCGAATGAGGAAACTTCTACAACTTCAACTACAACGGCATTGGAAAAAGATATCTATGTGTGCCGGGAAATTGCACATCCTAAAAATAATAAAGTGAGTGATTTGGGATGGGGGGAATCAATGATAAATAGTTCCAATTCGTTTAGCATTATGACAGGGGCATTCCCGGCAGCAGGTGTAAGCCATTGTACCAAATATGAATATTTATCAGGTAAATGGGATAAGTCACAGATTCTTGTGACAACGGGAGAGGATATTTTGTCGGCATTTTACAAAAGCCAATCTGGGAAATTGTATGGCAGAGTCGTGAACAGAACAACAAAAGTATATGCTGCTGATGAGGAAGGTAACCGAAGAGACAGTGAAGAGTTTGAAGAGGCTTTTTTATATGTTATTAATGAAGAAGACGGATCTGCTGAAAAAATCCCAATTAAAAAGTGGAAAGGAATCGAATTTATTGATAACTTAGAGTGGGAGGGGGTTATCAAAGATCAGTATTCTATTTTTTATGATATTGAGAATGAAATAATGTATGCTTATGATTTTGTAAATCAAGAGGTCGCAGAAAGCTGGGAGGATGTCTCATTAAAAAATGTATGTATTACGGAGGATGGGATCTATGGAATCAATTCGTCAGATACCACACAGATCAGTTTTTTAAAGCTGGGAATGGAAGAACCAGAAGAATTGATGTTACCGGGGATCCGCAAGGCGGTTGCCGTGGATGTGGTTGATGAAATGATATTTATATTGGCGCAGGATAGTATTTATGAAGCAAAGCTGGGTTCGGATGATGCATTTCAAAAGATTTATGAAAAAAATGGACTGATAAAAGAGGAAGAGTATTTATATTATCGGGCGATGGCAAAGAATGAAGATTTCTTTTTTTATTTGACAACAAGTGATGAGAATAGCAATATGACTTTTTATGAAATAAAAAAACAAGCCTTATAATATAGGGAATCGAGGTGTGGACAAGTTTAGCACGCATTTCAGCCAGCGGGACAATTGAAGTTTTTTTGCTGGGGTTATGACAATCAAATATTTAAGCTGCTGGAAAGTTTCAACGCCGTATCAGGCTCTGTGTAAAATGAAAATAAGTAACAAAATGTTTGGTGGGAGTAATATATTATGCTATAATACTCTTGTATGCATCAGAAAGGATGGAAGAAGTGGTCTTACAGGTAGTAGGATTGCTTCTTTTGTTTGTTATATGTACAGTTTGTGATAGAATGCACAAGAGATAAAGAATAGAAATGGAGCGGTAATTATGGTATCAATTGAGGATATTAAGAGGCGTTTATGGGATGGAGCAAATGAACTGAGAGGTTCTATGGATGCAAGCAGATATAAAGACTATATGTTGGGGTTAATGTTTTATAAATTTTTAAGTGACAAAACATTGTACATTTTTAGCATAGCTAATGGTTCAAAAGATGTGACAGAAAGAGAATTAGTTGAAGAATACAAAAAAGCAAAGGAGACATATGGGAAAGAGGTTGAAAATATGATACAGGGCACTTTGGGGTATTATGTCGCACCAGAGTATTTATATCAATCATGGCTCATTGATATTAATGAGGGCAATTTTGAATTACAAAAAGTTACGGATTCTTTGAATCATTTTGAGCGAACCATTGCTGTTTCGGATGAGTCGACGGAATTTAAGGGGCTTTTTGCAAATAGTAATATGGATCTGACAGATACGGCATTAGGCAGCAATTTGAATGATCGGAGTAAAAATATTAAGGCGCTTATTTTACTCTTTGCTGATCTGGATATGATCGCGTTACAAAAAAATGATATTCTCGGCGATGCATATGAATATTTGATCGGTCAGTTTGCGATGGAGTCTGGTAAAAAGGCAGGGGAATTCTATACACCGAGACAGGTAAGTGAGATTTTAGCGCAAACTGTCGTACAGACATCAGATATATCATCCATCTATGACCCTTGTGTGGGCTCAGGGTCGCTTTTGTTGACCGTAGGAAAACATTTGAGTGAGGAGAGAAAGCGGGATCTGGAGTATTATGGACAAGAGAAAAATACGGCGACATATAACCTGACTCGAATGAATTTACTTTTACATGGTGTCAAACCAGATAAGATGACGATTAAAAATGGGGATACGTTGGCAGAAGACTGGCCGGAAGATCCACAAAATCCGGATGAAGGAGTTCAGTTTGATGCAGTAGTGATGAATCCGCCTTATTCTTTGTCAAAATGGAATAAAGCCGGATTAAAAGTAAGTGATCCCCGATTTGAATCTGTCGGATGTCTTCCACCAGATTCAAAAGGTGATTATGCCTTTCTGCTACATGGGTTATATCATCTGGAAACAGAAGGAACCATGTCTATTGTACTGCCTCATGGTGTGCTGTTTCGAGGTGGTACAGAAGGTGAAATCCGAAAGAAACTGCTGGATAAAAATCGTATAGATACGATCATTGGATTGCCTAATAATTTATTTACCAACACAGGTATTCCGGTGGTAGTAATGGTTTTAAAAAAGAATAGAAAGAACGATGATTCAGTTCTTATCATCGATGCTTCAAGCAGTTTTATTAAAGTTGGAAAACAAAATGTGCTTCAGGAAAAGGACATTGCAAGGATTATCCATACATATCGTGATAGAAAAGTCATTTCTGGGTATAGTTTCGCAGCAAGACGAGAGGACATTATTCGTAATGACTATAATTTGAATATTCCTCGTTATGTAGAAAGGATAGATCATGAAATAGCACATGATGTGGATGCTCATCTCCTTGGCGGCATACCGGAAGAAAATGTAAAAGCGTTAAAGGCTATAAATACATTGAGCGGTGATGTGTTTAAAAATCATCTCAAATATATCAGAGATGGGTATGTAGAGATCGATTCGGATATTACCATTTTGGAAGAAGAAATATTGTCCAGTGAAAAGCTGGTTTCGATTATTGCAGAAACAAAGCAAAAGGCGGGTGTGTTCACAGAGAAATATATGGGCACAATAAGAGATTTGAGTGACATAAATGATATTATTGCAGTTAAGGATAAAATGCATGCAGAAATATTATCCATGCTACATGATTATGAGTTTATCGATGAATACGATGGATACCAGAGGGTAGCAGATATTTGGATCGGAAGTCTGACACATGATAGTGAAATGATCGCGACCGCAGGTTTTTATCATGTGGGGAGAATGAGAGAACCACATATGGTAACCAAAGGCAGCGGGAAAAATAAGCGGGAAGAGCAGGATGGCTGGAAGGGTGTAATCGTACCTAATGAGATTATTAAAAAATGCTTGTATAAGGATGCTGTCGACCTGATAAATAAAGATAAAAACAGACTACAGGAAACAGAGGATGAACTGATACAGTTAGCGGAGTCGGCAATGGAAGAAGACACGTTGGAAAATGAGGCGTTGTTTGAGACATTGAAGAAAAATGCGGATGGGGATGCGCAGGCAATATTTGAAAGCAAGGCTGTAAAATCTGAATTAAAGCTATGTGATAAACATACACAAAAGTATGAATTATTGAAAAAGGTGGAGGCCCTTATTTCAAAAAAGACGACGCTGGCGAAAAAGATTAAAGATGCAGAAATTAGTCTCGCAAAGGAAATTGAGGACCGGATAGAGAAACTAACGGATGCTGAGATTGATGAATTGATGTATGTGAAGTGGTTTGGTACTTTTGTGGAGGATATCGCTGAGTTAGCAACGTATAAATTGAAGGACGAGATTGAAACATTGAAAATGCTTCATAATAGGTATGATCAAACGATGGATAGCATAGATGAGGAAATCAAAGAATTGATGAATACCTTTAGTTTATTGCAACAGGATTTGGTGGTGATGTAATGGAAAATAAGAAGAGGAAAACGCCGAAGAGAAGATTTGCCGAGTTTACCGATGATTGGGAAGAGCGTAAGCTATCCGATATCACAACATACAGAAACGGAAAAGGACATGAAGAAAATCAATTAGATGAAGGAACATTCGAACTGGTAAACTTAAATTCAGTTTCTATAGATGGTGGACTAAAACCGTCTGGCAAATTTATAGAAGATGCTATTGACACTCTTCAAAAAAATGATTTAGTAATGGTTTTGAGCGATGTTGGACACGGAGATTTACTCGGAAAAGTAGCTATAATCCCTGAAAATAATAGATTTGTGTTAAATCAAAGAGTTGCATTGTTGAGAATAACAGATAAGACAATTCCGTATTTTTTATTTTCCATTATTAACAAGAATCAACTGTATTTTAAGCGTGAAGGGGCAGGTTCATCACAATTAAATATTTCTAAATCTTCTGTAGAAAACTTTATTGTTGATTATCCTACAATAGATGAACAAATTAATATTGCAGCCTATTTCTGTAACCTCGACCACCTTATCACCCTTCATCAGCGTAAGCTTGATAAGTTAAATTTTATAAAAAAATCATATCTTTCAGAGATGTTTCCACAAGAAGGTGAAAAAAAACCGAAACGAAGATTTAAAGGTTTTACTGATGATTGGGAACAGCGTAAGTTTTCAGAGGTGGCAACAATGCATGCACGAATTGGATGGCAAAATTTGAGAACATCTGAGTTTTTGAATAGTGGAAAGTATATGCTTATTACTGGAACAGATTTTAAAGATGGAGTAATAAATTATTCTACTTGCCATTATGTCGAACGGGAACGGTATGAACAGGATAAGCACATCCAGATTAAAAATGGAAGTATTTTAATTACAAAAGACGGAACACTCGGAAAAGTGGCTTATGTTCAAGGTTTATCAATGCCTGCAACCCTTAATGCGGGGGTCTTTAATGTGAAAATTAAAGATGAAACAGAGGTGGATAATAAGTACCTTTTCCAATACCTGAAAGCTCCGTTTTTAATGGACTATGTAGATAAAAAAGCGACGGGTGGTACGATAAAACACCTTAACCAAAACATACTTGTTGACTTTCCAGTTGTAATGCCAACTAAAGCAGAGCAACAAGTAATAGGAATGTATTTTGAACATCTCGACCACCTTATCACCCTTCATCAGCGTAAGTTGCAAAAGCTAAAAAACATTAAGCAGGCATACCTAAAAGAAATGTTTGTATAAGAAGGGGGGTAAGTAATATGATATTATATCATGGGAGTAATGTGGAAGTGCAAAAACCTCGTATTATCACCACAAATAGAGGTTTTTAAATTTTGACCTGTAGCAAATGATAAGACAATTTTAACGATCAATGACTATATTTCAGGTGCAATTTCTGAAGAAACTGCCCTCATTTTATTAAAACCAAGTAAATTGACAGATCAGTATGCATTTTTCACTTATGCAGGCTTGCAAACATTGAAATTTAAGGAGGCGATAGTAAATGTTGGATAAAAGATTAAAAGAACATATGCGACATTATATCAATGCTGAAGTTGCCACTTAAATTGCTGAAAGCCGAAAAATTTCTTCCATGGATGGACTGCGTGTTTTTCTTAACTCTAAAACATATAGGATGCTATGTGACGATGAATTAGATTTATGGGAATTTAGTCCATTGGCGATATATGATATGTGGGAAAATGAAGTAAGAACAGGGGACCCTGGAAATTCATTATATTTAAGGGGGGATGAAATTGAGTGATAAATTTTTATTTATGAATTATCTTCTGGAAAAGTATGCTACATATAGGGGAATGACGGCGGGCGAAGTCTTGAAAGAATGGGACAGCCATGGCATCACACAAAAAATTTACGACTGTTATTGGCAATATCATACGGAACGAATTGAAAATGCATTTATAGATATTGATTGTTTACTTGCGAGTGGCAAACATGCATGGTAAATGAAATTTGAGTTATGAGGTGATCATAATGCAGGCATATTCAGAGGCATATTTGGATGATGTTGTGGAAAATCAAGGAAAACTCTTTGATTTTGTGGCACAAACTTTTCCAGACAAGGATACAAAAGATTTTATCAAAACATATATGACAAGTAAGACGAGGAAGAGCATTGATGAAGCGAAGGCGTATGTTAATACAATGGATGCTGAGGAGTTGTGGAAATATTTTGTAACAACTGAAAATTATACTTTGAAATCCGGTGAAGCGCTTGATGGTTTTATGCCCGATTGGATTGGTGAATTTTATGCTTATTATCAGTGGTATTATGATGTGCCGAGTTCGGAAGTTGTTGATAAGATTCCAGTAGAATTTTTGATAAAAGCCTATAACGGGCTTCATGATTTGGAACTTGATTTGGCAGTAAAAAAGGTGGGTGAGATTTAAATGCAGGTAGTATGTTTTCATAACCCGGATGAAGAAAACGGATACTTGAGTAATTGGTATCCTTCCCGCTTTACAATAGCAAAAACAGAATTTTCATCAATGGAACAGTTTATGATGTATCAGAAAGCTATGTATTTTAAGGACCAACATATTGCAGTGCAGATACTAGATACAGATGATGTTTCCCGTATTAAAGAATTAGGGCGGCTTGTGTCAGGATATGATGATAATTACTGGAATGGAATAAGGCAGATTGTAGTCTATGAGGGACTGCTGGCTAAATTTTCCCAAAATGCCGACTTGAGAAAATTGCTATTGGCTACGAAAACTGCAATTTTAGCAGAGTGTGCTGTGAAAGACCGAATATGGGGTATCGGAATGTCCATGCAAAATCCCAATCGCTTTGACAGAACGAAATGGCAGGGAAAGAATTTGCTGGGGTATACGTTGATGATAGTTCGTGATGGTATTTGTACAGCAGATAGGAGGCATGAATGAGTAATACAGTGAAAAGTGCATCAGAAAAAGCATATCAGGATAATTTTGTCAGGGAACTGGAGAAGTATAAATGGAAAGCACCAGAAGAGCTGAATGGAAATACTCATGAAGTTACGGTGGATGATCTCATTACCTTCTGGAGAAAAGAATTAAACCGTATCAATGCGGACCAATTAGAAGGCGTAGAATTGACGGATCATGAGTTTCAACAGGTAATGGCAAAAGTAAATCAGATTGATAATAGTTATGAGGCAGCCAAGATTCTTTCGGCGGAAAATTCGGTGGGAAAGATAGATGGCATTTACCGGGATGATAATCCCAAGGTAACAAGGAAGCAGATTACACTTACCATATTTCGAAAAGCAGAGGTGCGGGGCGGCGACTCCAGTTATAGAATTGCCAGAGAGGTAAGAACTTCGAAGAATAACCGATTTGACATTGTGCTTTTGATCAATGGCCTGCCACTGATAAATATTGAGCAAAAACGTGTAGATAAAGACTTGGAAGAAGCATATTTTCAATTTAAAAGATATTATAGGGATGGTGAATACTGCAATAATTTTATGGCATTTTCACAGATGATGATTGTTACTACGGAGATAGAAACAAGGTATTTCGCAACGCCGAAGTCCATCGAGGAATTTAACCCTGCCTTTGTTTTCCATTGGGCAGACGAGAAAAATAAGCCCATAAATGATTACAAAGAGATTGTACAATCCTTTTTGATGATTCCTATGGCGCATCAGATGGTAGGTGATTATCTCGTGATCGATGAAGCAGAGCGGGAAGAAGAGAGACGACATCTGTTACTCCGTCCGTATCAGGTATATGCTTTAAGAGCGATTGAAAAGGCGGCTATGGGATATGACAATGAAGAGCGTATTCCTCATGGCGGTTTTGTGTGGCATACGACAGGATCGGGTAAAACCATTACCAGTTTTAAAACGGCATTATTTCTTTCTACACGTGCAGGGTTTGATAAGGTTGTTTTTTTGGTTGATAGAAAAGAATTGGATAGTAATACCAGTAAAAAGTTTAAGGAATATTCAAAGTATGAGCCGGTAGACGTGGATGATACACCATACACGTATAATCTTATGAAACGATTGGAAAGCAAAGCAGGTTCCATAATTGTTACAACGACACATAAATTAAGTGCTTTGGTGAAACACTATCAGGATCAAAAAGATTATCAGGTTGCAGATAAAAAAATTATATTTATTATTGACGAGGCCCATCGTACCACGATGGGGGAAATGATGCAGAACATCAAGAATTATTTCAAAAAAAATAGTTTATTTTTCGGTTTTACAGGGACTCCTCTATTTGATGAAAATAGTGTGAAAGGACGGATTAATGAGTATAATGAATTGATTCGGACGACAGAAGGTTTATTCGGACCCAAGCTTCATGAATATACGATTGATTCAGCGATTGCAGATGGAAATGTCCTTGGTTTTCACGTGGATTATATTAATACTGGGGAATTTGAAAGTTATGATAAACTTAAGGAACAATTAATAGAAGCCAAAGTAATAGAGAATCCAGAGATGGCGGAAAGAGACATTGAAAGAGAGGTTATGAAACTTAGTGAATTAGAAGTAGAAAAAGAAACCGTCAAGAGAGGGATTTTTCTATATCAAGACGAAACCCATATTCCAAAAGTGGTAAGTGAAATTCTTGATAACTGGGAGGTGCAGTCGCAGGACAGATATTTTAATGCGATTTTAACTGCGAAGTTTAAGACAAGAGTAATTGCATATTATCATGAGTTTAAGAAGCAGATAAAAAGTAGAGGAATGCAGTTTAATATTGCGATGACGTTTAGTATTGGAAATGAAAATGGTGATGATTCTGAGGATCATATGCAGGTAGTGCCGGACGAAATATTAGAAGAAATGCTTGAGGATTACAGAGCATATACAAATCTGTCTTTAAATGTGGAGGACATCAAATCCGGAAGAAAGAATGAGTACTTTGAAGATTTGATTGAGAGAACAAAGCGTGGCGGCAGTGGCATAAACAAAAAAAATATAGATTTAGTGATTGTCGCCGACCAATTGCTGACGGGATATGACTCCAAGAGATTGAATACCTTGTATGTGGACAGAATGTTGGAACTACAGAGTTTAATTCAAGCGTATTCTCGAACAAACCGACTGTTTGGAAAAGAAAAGGAATTTGGAACTATCATCAACTTTCAATATCCTGCCATGACAAAGGAATGCGTAGAAGACGCACTAAAATTATATGGAAGTGGTGGGAAGAGTTCAAAAGTATTGGTTGATACATATTCGATTGCGACAGAAAAATTTAAGAACTTCATAATAGAGATGGTGGAGATACTACCTGAACCATCGAAATGGAAAGAATTTGAGAACAATCCGAAGGAAAAACGGGCATTTGATAAAGCTTACATGGCGGCTGTGATGCAATGGAATCGTTTGCAACAGTATTATGAATATGCCTGGAGTGATGATACATTTGGGATAGATGAGCATACATGGAGAAAATATGTAGGTGCATATAAAAACCTGAATCCAGCGGGAGAAGATCAAGATCCGGGAACGGTAATTGTCAGACCTTTGGGAAAGACCAAATTGATAGACGCCGAAGTGATAAACGCAGATTATATTTTAAAATTAATTGGCAATAAGACTTACACCGTTGGAGAAGTTCAATGCGTGGATGATGAAACATTAAGGATTATTTATGAGCAGATCCAGGAAGTCAGTGATATGGGAGACAGTGTAAAGTCTGAACTGTTAAAGCGTTTTGTAGATGAGGAATTGCTACAGGGAAAAGTTTTGTCCTCTACACCCTTTGATGCAGCATTTGAACAATGGTGTGGCGAGAAAGCGAAGGAATTAGTTGGGCGGCTGGCAGTAAAATGGGGATTGGATAAAGAACTGCTGGCTAAAACAGTAGAAGCATATGATATATCTGAACCTGAAAAGATACCATATATGGAAGATCTTATTAAATCATTGGATTATGAGCATGCATCAGAAAAAGCGGCGAATGTATTAGCTCATAACATGGAATTGAGAGGTAAACTTCCGAAAGAAATTAAAGAAATAAGAACCAAATACCTATAATAATAAATTATGCAAAAGAGGCAGCAGTATGTTGTCTCTTTTGGAGTGGGAGGGAATGACTCACGTTGATTCCCCTCCGTTACCTCCCACCCTACTGCCGCCCAATCGAACGATTCAATCTTTTGCGGGGGTTATCCAGCCATGACTTATTTCCACGGATCAGTTCATCACAAAATCCGGCGACGTCATTTCCTGTGACATCCAGGACTTCAAGGCCGTCGGCAGCGGCTTCTGCAAAAAGATCGATCAGCTTATATTGTGTTTCCAGAGTATCCATGCCATCGCCACCGGCAAAACTCCATATATAATCTGACATTTTTTCGAATACGAACTGATAATCTTTGGGTAAAGTGCTTACTTTTTCCATCTGTTTCCGATAGATTTTTTTGTCCTGGCGAATTTTATAAATTTTACTGAACATGGCTTGACCCCTTCCTGTCAAAATATTCTGCGATCTCCTGGTTCAATTTATCGCGCCGCGTATTTCGGTTTGTGTTTGCAGCGAGAATTAGTTCGTCACAAAATTTTGCGGCGTCATTTCCTATAACATCGGATAAATCTTTTTGGTCGGCGACACTGCTTTCAAACAGATCGATTAAATCATCGAAAATCATCATATTCCATCCTTCTTCACCGTAATGATACAGGTATTTTTGGATTTTCCTAAATGCAGTACGGTAATTTTCCGGCAGTGCTTTAATCCGTTTCATTTTTTGGCGATAGGCGCTTTTTTCATCCAGATCACCTAAAACAACTTCAAGTATTGATTTGTTCATCGTGCCCCCTCCTTTAACTGATCGAGTTTTGAGACGATAAAATCCCATTTTTGCCAAAATTTTTGAAGTTCCTTACGCCCGGCATCGTTTAAGGAAAAAAACTTGCGCGGGGGCCCTATATCAGATGGTTTTTTTGTTATGTTCACCAAGTTGTTTTTTTCCAATCGGATTAGGATCGTATAAACAGTTCCCTCCACCACATCTGTAAACCCAAGGGCATTTAGTTGACGGGTAATCTCATAACCATAAGTTTCTGTTCGGCTAATAATTTCAAGAACACAGCCTTCAAGTATACCCTTTAGCATTTCTGTTAAGTTATCCGTGACAGCCACCTCCTACTCTGTATAATAGATATCAAGTATTACTTAGTACTGCTATATCGTAACACGGAGTAGCAGGGCTGTCAAGATTTTTTTATAAAAAGGCGGCAGAAAAATTTTCCTGCCGCTACATGTCTATTAAGCTATTATCTCTCATTGTTCCATAATATACGCTACTAGTTTTGTCTACTTTTGCAGATTGTTTTTTGCCAGTTCTCCGGCGATCTCCATCAAGTGTTTAATTAGCTCGATGGTATCTGGGGTAAATTTTTCGATTGTGGCTGTCAGTTCCTGATCATACCTGTTTATTTCACGTCCAAACAGGATGTAGTCTGACGTAACGTTTAAAGCCTGGCATAGTTTAACTAGTGTCTGGGCAGAAAAGCCTTTATCTTTCATTTCTATCTCGTATAGAAATTTAGAAGATATTCCCGTTCTGGTCGACAGTAGTTCCCGTGTGTACCCCTTATGTTTTCTTAAACTATAAATTCTTTTTCCCATACCCAGCTTTTCTGTGTGCTTCATAATATTCCTCCGTTTACAGTAAATCGTCTATTTTTATAGTATATCATGTGATATGTGCAGAAATTGTCGAAAAAAGTCGAACAGAGGAAAAACAATTAAAAGACATGGATTTGCATTTTTTTGTCTGATGTGGTATTCTATGCTTTGAGCGGTATTCGTAGGAAACTGCATCAGATGATTATGTGTTGTCACTGCATTCTGAAAGAACGGAAGGTGATAGCATGCAGATAGGTATAATTGGAGCAGGAAAAGTAGGGTGTTCTATGGGCAGGTATATGCGGGAACATGGACTCTTTTTGGTGGGATATTATAGCAGAAGTATCGAAAGCTCGGAAGAAGCCGGGATTTTTACGGATACAAAGGTATTTGAAGATTTAGAAAGCATTATAATGGCATGTGATATGCTCTGCATCGCCACGCCGGATGACGCCATCGCGCAGGTGTGGGCAGAGATACGAAGGATATCAGAAGAATTTCCGGAGACATGCTCATTGGAACACAAGGTATTATGCCATTTCAGTGGCTCATTATCATCTGAGGTATTTTCTGGGATTGACAGCACGGGAGCTTCCGGCTGTTCGATTCATCCTATGTCCGCATTCAGTGACAGATTTACATCGCATTATAAATTAAAAGAAGTGATCTTTACCATGGAAGGCCAGCCCGAGGCGTGCCGTGTTATGACGGGGGTTTTTTCTCTATTGGGAAATAAGGTTTTGCAGATCGAGCCGGGGAAGAAGTCCTTGTATCATTGCGCCGCCTCCCTTGTGAGCAATTTTATGATCGGTCTCTATCAAATGGGATTGAATTTGCTAGAGGAATGTGGAATCGGCGAAAAAGAAGGAGAAGAGCTTTTTCAGCCATTGGTGGAGAAAAATGTGCATCAGATGCTGTGGGACGGAGCGGTGGAAGCGCTGACCGGTCCGATCGAGCGGGGAGATGCGGGGACGGTTCAAAAGCATCTGTCGGTGCTTGGAGAGTCGGATGCACAGATTTACCGGTTGCTGGGGCAAAAGGTGTTGGCAGTGGCGGAAGAAAAAAATCCCGAGAGGGATTATGAGGCTATAAAAAATATAATAATAGGGAGCACACTGGATAAAGTGTGACTCGATGGAGGCAATAATCATGAAAAATACTGTAATGACATTTCAGAAGGCAAAGGATGAGGGGAACAAGCTGACGATGCTCACCGCCTATGATTATTCCACCGCAAAGCTGTTTGATGAGGTGGGAGTAAATAGTATTTTGGTGGGAGATTCCCTGGGAAATGTGATTTTAGGTTATGAAGATACCATTAGTGTGACGATGGAGGATATGATCCATCACGGAGCAGCGGTGGCTAGGGGGGCGAAGGAGGCTCTGGTCATCATTGACATGCCATTTATGTCCTATCAGACTTCCGTATATGATGCCTTGGTGAATGCCGGGCGACTGATGAAGGAGGGACGGGCGGATGCTGTGAAGCTTGAAGGGGGAGTAGAGGTGTGTCCCCAGATCAAAGCCATCGTAGAAGCGGGGATTCCGGTCTGTGCCCATATCGGTCTGACTCCGCAGTCCATCAATGCATTCGGTGGTTTTAAGGTTCAGGGAAAAAGTGAGAAGGCAGCGAGAAAACTTTTGGAAGATGCCAGGGAGGTAGAGAAAGCGGGTGCCTTTGCCGTGGTGATCGAGGGGGTACCGAGGAAGCTGGCAGATATGATTACGGAACAGCTCAGGATTCCGACTATTGGCATCGGCGCAGGAAATGGATGTGATGGACAAGTACTTGTCTATCAGGACATGCTGGGAATGTTTTCTGATTTCACGCCAAAGTTTGTGAAGCGGTTTGCCAATATCGGTGAGGTGATGAAAACAGCAGTGAAGCAGTATATCGAGGAAGTGCAGAGCGGGGCGTTTCCGGCGGAGGAACACGAGTACACAGTAGATGACAGTGTGATCGAGAAATTGTATTGATGGAAGGGGAAATTAAGATGCAAATTGCAGAGACGATAAAGGATGTCAGAGAACAGGTAAAGGAATGGAGAAGGGAAGGCTTGTCTGTGGGGCTGGTACCCACCATGGGATATCTTCACGAGGGGCATAAAAGTCTGATCGACAAGGCTGTGGAGGAAAATGACCGGGTAGTGGTCAGTGTGTTTGTAAATCCGATCCAGTTCGGTCCCAGCGAGGATCTGGCAAGCTATCCCCGGGACCTGGAACGGGATGGAAAGATCTGCGAAGAGGCGGGAGCAGATCTGGTTTTTCATCCGGCAGAGGGAGAAATGTACTTTGAGGATTTTTGTACCTTCGTGGATATGGATGACCTCACGAAAGGGCTTTGTGGCAAGTCCAGACCTACCCATTTCCGAGGTGTGTGTACCGTGGTGTCAAAGCTGTTCCACATCGTAGCGCCGGACCGGGCATATTTTGGCCAGAAGGACGCCCAGCAATTGGCTGTGATCCGCCGCATGGTAAGAGATCTGAATTTTGACCTGGAGATCGTGGGCTGCCCTATCGTGAGAGAAGCGGACGGACTGGCGAAGAGTTCCCGCAACACCTATTTGGATGAAGAGGAGAGGAAAGCGGCGGTGATTCTTCACAAGGGCTTAGCAGAGGGAGAAAAGCTTCTGCGGGATGGCGAAAAGAGCGCAGAGAAGATCGTGGCGGCGATCCGGGGAACCATAGAGAGTGAAGCGCTGGCAAGAATCGACTACGTCGAGGTGGTGGACTGGAATACATTGAAACCCGTAGATCAGATCCAGGGAGAAGTTTTGGCGGCAGTGGCTGTCTATATTGGAAAGACGAGGCTCATCGATAATTTTATTGCCTAATATAATCAGAAGATAAGTTCTAGAGAGAACTAAGAATAATAAGTATCTGGCTATATTATGCAGAATGCAGTTATTAGGAGAGACGACGGATGGAAAATATACAATTTGATCTGGTTACGGAGGAATTAAATCCTACCTTTTTATTTGGGGTGAAGATTGATCGCAAAGAAAGTGAAAATAATTACCACAGCCATGATTTCCCGGAAATTGGAATTATTTTGGAGGGTGAGGGGCTCTATCATTTGGATGATGAATACATACCGGTGAGAACCGGGGATGTACTCATCTTCAATCCGGGAACGAGACATCAGAGCATCATCGGCGATAGCGATAAAGGGCGGGTGGAATTTTTTTTCGGTTTTACCGATATAAAATTTTGCGGCATGAGACCGAATCATATCGACTTGAGAGACGGCGGAAATGTTTTGCATACCAAAGGAAAGACACAGAGGAAAATCTTCCGCATCTGTGAAGAGATGGTGAAGGAGAATCAGACAAGGATGCCGGGGCGCTATTTTATGCTCAAGTCATTCCTTGTACAGCTCTTATTAAATATCGTCAGAGAGCAGACAGGACAGGTGGAATTGACAGAGGGAAAGGAATTTGACTATGCGGGAAAGAAAGATACCGCAGAAAAGATCGCTGATTATCTGGAGGAACATTATGCCAATAAGATCTCGCTGGACCAGATCGCAGAAAATATGTATCTTAGCCCATTTTATATCTCGAAGATCTTTAAATCAGAGATAGGGGAATCTCCAATTCATTATCTCATTCGTGTGAGGATGGAGAAGGCGAAAGCGCTCCTGGAATCGGGGACTTCCCTGTCCATAGGAGAGATCGCTGAGAGAGTTGGTTATGAAGATGCTTATCATTTTAGTAAACTCTTTAAAAAAGCGTATGGTGTCTCTCCTTCTAAGATGCGAAAGGAAGTCTAATAATTTGGGGGGAGGGGCTGTCGGTTAATACTGGTCCCTGAGTTGAACTGTCTTATTTCCCGACAGCCCCTCCCCCGGATTTGTGTCAGATTAGGAAAGAACTTTGACTACCATTAAGACAAGTTTTCCTATAATATATACTTTTCTACATTTCCTTTTAAGGTATTCGAACTGGTAAGGAGTTCTTCTGTGCTGGAACAGCAGGTATCTGTCATGGATACATTTTCTTCGCCAAGCTTTACGGAGATCAGGAGTTCTGATTCAATCTGCTGGGTCTGATCCAGCAGGGAATCCAGGATGTTGGTGATCTGTTCCATCTTTTCTGCCATTTTACGGTTATCACTCAGGGAGGCAAGAAGGGTTTCTCTTGTGGAGTCTGCGATCTCGATACCTTCTCTAACGTAGGAATTATTGTCGTTGATGATCTGGGCGATTTCAAGGTTTGCCCTCATGGTATCCTCGCTGAGTTTGCTGATCTCGCCAGCTACCACAGCAAATCCTTTTCCGGCATCTCCTGCCCGTGCTGCCTCGATGGAAGCATTCAGCGATAGCATCTGGGTCTGGGAAGAAATACTTTCTATCTTATTTACAAATTCGGAGATGGACTCGGAACTCGTCTGGATCTGGCTTATGCTTTTTGTCAGTTTTTTCATTCCGTTGCTTCCAATATCATTCAGTGCTTCGCTATTGACTGCTATCGCCTCATTGGTGTTGGTGATCTGTTCGTGGATCTGCGTCATGTCCTGGCGGAACTGGTCAAATTCCTGGCGGAGTTCTCCCATGGAACGGGTTTGATCCGAACTGTTGCCGGCGATTTCTTCTGCCACGGCGGCAATTTGTCCAGAAGAGGTATTCAAGTCTGCGGAGACAGTATTGATGTCTCCTATAATGTTTCTAAATTTTTCTATGATCTGGTTGATGGCTGACTGAATCTCCACAAAATCCCCGCGGTAGGTGATCTCACTTTTAGCGCTGAGATCGTTGTCAGACACCTGGGATAAGATCTGCCGAATGTCCTGAATGTAACTTCGTAAGGTTGAGGTCATGGTGTCCAGAGCATCCTGTAATTCCTTGATGTCTTTGATGTTCGTATCTTCTCCAAAATGAACGTCTAGCTGGCAGTCGGAAAGCGCCAGGATTTTTTCTTTGATGTGCTCAAAGGGTTGGAAGCCTTCGGTGATCACTCTGGTAATCAGCTTTTTGAATCCGATGATATAGAGAAACAGGATCAGCACATAGGCAAAGATCAGCAGAGTAAACTGGAACATAATGGTCCTTGTTCCGGTACTGACATAGAGCTGATAGGAGATCTTTTCCAATGGCACAGCCGCTGTAAAATAATAACGAAGACCAGAGGTGCGGATCAATGAACTTTTATTTTCCCGGACAGAGCCAAAGGGGGTGTCCACTGTTTTTACAGAATTTTTATCTGTCATGGCATAGTTCTCCAGAGGGCATGTTACGATAGTGCCTTCAGAGGAGATTAGACTGACCATCTGAAGATTGGTGCAGAAGCTGTTTATGGCTTCTTGAAGGGTAGTCAGCGTGATATCAATGGCGATGACAGCATCGGTGCCGGGGACCGGTTTGGATATCGTGATACAAAGTTCACCGTAGGTGGCATCCACATAGGGCTCGGATACAAAAAGCCCATCATTTTTTGTGGCGCCGGAATACCAGTCCCGTTCTGCCACGACGTAGTCATCTTCAGGAATCCAGTTGTCGCTGCAAATCAATTTTGTATGAAAGGAAGGAGATCCGATGTATACGCTCAGAAGATCTGTGTGTTTCTTTGCAGTGGTTTCCAGATATTTTTGCGTTGCCTCATAATCATTCATGATATCTGTATCATAGCTGATATAGGACATGAATGAATCGAGAATACTAATTCTGTCATTAAACCAGCTTTCTACATTATGGTGGCTCTGGGATTTCAGCATTGCATGTTTATCCTGAAAGGAAGTGATTTCAAGCCAGCCTATCAGGACCAGTGCCAGCGTAAGAATGGATATGATACTGATTCTAAGGTACTTTACAATTTCTTTTTGAAATTTTTCACTGTAGCTCTGCATTTGCTTTTCCTCCAAATGGTCATAATTATAGACATTTTATCATAGAAATCCGCTGCGTGGCAATTACATAATTTTGATTTTATATTGAAAAAAGAAAATAAGTATAATAATATAATATCATAAAAAGAAAAAGACAGCAAAGAATGCAGCTTGGTATCGCCTAGCTTAATGATGGGAGGATGGCATGAAGAAAATAGCGATTGTCGAGGATGATCCAGTGATCCGTGGCCAACTGGCGGACTTTTTAGTAAACAACGGATATAAATGCAGCATTGTGACAGACTATGGGGATTGTTCAGGACAAATCCTTTCGGCGGGGGCGGATATGGTTCTCCTGGATCTGACACTGCCAGGGGCGGATGGGACTGCGATCTTAAAAAAGGTGAGGCAGGACTCAGAGGTGCCTGTCATCATCGTGACAAGTAAAAATACGGAGATGGACGAAGTGATCTGCATGAGTTATGGCGCGGATGATTTTATTGCGAAACCCTACAATCCAGCGATTCTTTTACTGCATATAGAGGCGGTATTTAAGCGGCTTACCCACCTGGCAGAACAGACGGTGCTTACCTGTGGCTGCCTGAGTCTGGACAAAGAGCGAGGAACCCTTCACATCGGAGAGGAAGAGGTGGATTTGACAAAAAATGAGATGAAGATACTCATTTATCTGATGAAACATCAGGGAAAGATCGTGACAAGGGAGGAACTGATCAGCTATCTTTGGGATACGGAAGAATTTGTGGATGATAATACTTTGACGGTGAATGTAAACCGTGTCCGGGCAAAACTAAAGGAATATGGTGTGGAAGATCTGATCCGGACCAAGAGAGGGATCGGGTATGTGATGGGATGAGAGGAAGAGATTTTTTAAAAGAAAGGGCGGGATGGATCGCCATCCTGTCGTTGCAGATGCTGCTGGTGGCACTCATCGGTTTTGCATTGGAAGTTCACCCCTTTTTCTGGGGGAGTGTTGTATTCCTGGAGGCTGTGGTTCTTGCTTTCATGTGGGTGAGTGAATACCAGAAAAAACATGCATTTTATGGGGAGTTGTTTCATAACCTGGAAGAGCTGGATAAAAAGTATCTGATCACAGAGATGGTACGCAGGCCGGAGTTTCTGGAGGGACAGCTTTTTTATGATGCGTTGTACGATATTGACAAGTCCATGAATGAGCGGGTAGGAGATATGGGGCGCCTGGTCAGGGAATTTAAGGATTATGTGGAGATGTGGATTCATGAGATCAAGATTCCAATCTCAGCGTTGTCTCTCATGAATTATAATGAAAAGATAGATATCGGAAGTTACCGCGTGCAGGTAGCGAAGATTTCCCAATATGTGGAGCAGATCCTGTATTATGTACGTGCAGATGCGCCCCAGAAGGATTATCTAATGAAAAAATGCCGGCTGGACCAGTTGATCAATGAGGTTCTTCTGGAACATAAGGAAGAGCTGATCGAAGGTCATTTTAAGATTTCGAAGGAGAATACGGAAGTAACCGTCGTATCTGATGCCAAGTGGATCAAATTTATGCTGGGGCAGATCATAAGTAATAGTGTGAAATATCAAAAACCATCGAAGCCTTATATTGGCTTTTCTGTGGAGGAGGACTGTGACATGGTGAGACTGTCTGTGGAAGATCATGGTCTTGGCATCTGTTCCGGGGATGTCCAGAGAGTTTTTGAAAAATCTTTTACCGGAGAGAATGGAAGAAAGGTGTCCGCTTCTACTGGTATGGGATTGTATATCTGTCGCAAGATGTGTGAGAAACTGGGACACCGGATCTGGCTGGAGTCAGAGGAAGGAAAATACACAAGGGTTACGATAGAGTTTGGCAGGGATGATTATTATTTATGAGATCATGCAACAGGGAAAAACATATAAAAAAACCGGAAAACTGACAGAGTATTCCGGTTTTTTATATACGATTCCCATAAAACATCTACTTTTATGGATGGTTTTATTCTTTTTCTGGCAGGAAACGTGCCAATACCCGCGTCAGAACGTCCATATCAATCGGTTTGGAAGTGTGGGCGTTCATCCCGTGATCCAGGCATTTTTTCACGTCCTCGGAAAATGCGTCTGCTGTCATCGCGATTATCGGTAGATCGGCATCGGAGCGGTCGAGGGTACGAATCTTTGCACTTGCCTCATATCCTGTCATAATCGGCATACGGATATCCATGAGCACCGCATCATAATAACCTTCTTCTGAGTTCTGGAACATTTCGACGCAGATCTGGCCATTTTGCGCCCATTCAACTTCCATACCTATGCTGGTAAGAAGTTCATTGGCAATTTCATAGTTGAGGTCATTATCCTCTGCCAGTAGTATTTTAACACCGTTAAAGTCCCTTCTCTTTTGTGACTGCTCCTGCTGCTTGCCCTGGATCGGATCCATAAACTGCATAAGTCCATGGTAAAGGGTGGATTTGAATAGTGGTTTGCCAATGAATCCACTGATGCCTGCGCCTTTGGCATCTTCTTCAATATCGCTCCAGTCGTAAGCGGATATGAGAAGGATTGGAATGTCACTTCCAAAGCGCTTACGCAGCTCCCTAGCTGTTTCGATGCCGCTCATCCCTTCCATTTTCCAGTCTAGCAATACGATCTGATAGTCATTGTGTTTTCTTAAATGTTCTTCCACCATCTCGATGGCGGACTCTCCATCAAGGGTCCAGTCACATGTGACGGACATTTCTTTTAGATTCGCTGCGGTATCTTTGCAAAGCTGCTCATCATCATCCACAAGAAGCATATTCCAGGCGGGAAGAATCATATCTGCCTCTGAGACCGTAGCCCTTTCCAGATCGAGGATGACATGGAATTCGGTTCCCTTTTGAGGTTCACTGTGGACTTCTATCGTTCCCTCCATGGCATCGATGATGTGTTTGTTGATAGCCATACCAAGACCGGTTCCTTCTGTTTTGTGTACTCTTAGATTGTCCTCCCGCACAAAGGCGTCAAATATTTTTTCCTGAAATTCCGGCGTCATACCGATACCACTGTCTTTAATACGGAAGTTGACACGGACAAAATTATCGCCCTTTGGTGATTCTTCCTGATCTACATAGATATGGATCTCGCCACCCTCTGGTGTGAACTTGAAGGCATTGGACATGAAGTTGATCAAAACCTGATTTAACCGGACGCTGTCACAGTACACATTCTCAGACAAAATGTTGGATATAAATATATCAAATTTTTGATTTTTCGCTTTCACCTGTGGCTGAATCACGCTTACAATGCTCTCCATGGCCTCCCGCAGTGAGATCAGCTCTATGTTCAGCGTCATTTTCCCGCTCTCGATTTTAGACATATCCAGAATGTCATTGATAAGACCGAGCAGATGCCGACTGGACAGTGTTATTTTCTTCAGGCAGTTCATTAACTGTTCTTTGTTATCGATATTCGTTGTGGCGATGGTGGTCATACCCACAATGGCATTCATAGGAGTACGGATATCGTGGCTCATATTTGACAGGAACTCACTCTTTGCCTGGTTTGCCTTGATGGCCTCATTTCGCGCCTGCTTCACTTCCATCAGTTGTTTTTTCGCCAGTTTATAAAATATCACAAATACCACCATAAAGATAATGTACATCATCGATAATGCCATCAAAAAGGAGGTCAGTCTCTGTTCGTCCAGTTCTAGTATAATATCTTCCAGAGAATCATAGGACATAGCGGTCACCAGATACCATTCAGAATATGATAGCGGTGTACAGTACACACACCTTATACCCTCATTGGTGGAGAGGATATCGGAGTACAAAACCCTATTATCTATCGCGTTCTGAAAATTCTTTATATAGTAATCCGCGCCCCGCTCATCTGTATCCAGTACCATTTTATTTAGGCGTTCATAATAATTATTTAAAACTGCTGAACCACTCTTTATGACAAAATCGCCGTTTCTTCTTATAATATGTGAATATGTCTCGGTATTTTCATCATCAAGAGAAAGTGTATCGCTTATAAATTTGATATCTATGCCGCCAACCAGTGCAATACTTTTTTTCCCGTCGTTCATTTCATACTCGCAGGGAACACCCAGCAGTACAAGTTCTAATTTTGGATCAGGGGTACTTGCGATGGCTATCTTTTTATCCCCGTTTTTTAAGGAAGAGAAAAAAGGTTCGGAGTCGGCGATGGTTACATCGTCGCCGAGGATCAGTTCCACACTGCCGTCTTCCGCATAAAGCCCCAGAAAGTTAAAATTTCTGGAGGCAGCGCTTGCTGCCATAGCTTCTATCAGTTTATCGCCTTTCAGGTCTCCGTCAGGTGGTGTTGCGTTGATCATGCCTTCCACCTGGGACAACTTGATATCCATCGTTGTCTCAAAGTGCTTGGTGATTTCTGTGCTCATTCTCTCCATATAAAAATTTCCGATCTTGGCGGACGTTTCCCTGCTCTTGTCTGCCATGCGGTTCATAAGGAAGATAAATATGCATGCACTTAATATAAATACCAGAATAAAGCTTCCTATAAGAAAGCGGGATGTTTTATTTTTCATGTTTTCACCTCATACATAGTTAAAGTACTTTGACCCTGGTACCATTATATATCATAAAGGCAAAATCTACAAGACATGAAAATATCACATTTACTCAATTGATATTGTTTTTGTAAGTTGCTATAATAATTAAAGTGTAGTTATTCGCAAAGGGGGCTGGCTGTATGAGTACAAAGATGGCTCAGAACAGGGTATTGATCGTGGAGGATGAGATCTCCATTGCAAAGATGATAGCGATGAATCTTAAAGTGGCGGGGTACGAGACGAAAATGTTTCATGATGGCAGGGAAGCGGCAGAGGCGTTAGAAGAAGAGCACGCCTATGATATCGCCCTGCTGGATGTCATGCTGCCCGGAATGGATGGATTTGATCTGTTTGAGATCGTCAGGACCTATGAGATACCGGTCATATTTTTGACTGCGAAAGACGATATTAACTCAAAGATACAGGGGCTGCAGGGCGGGGCGGAAGATTATATTGTAAAGCCCTTCGATATGTTGGAGCTTATGGTGCGGATGGAAAAGGTGCTGGAGAGAACGAAGAAACTCGGAGATGTCATCCGCATTTTGGATGTGGAGATCAATTTTCTGGAGCATTCTGTCAGGAAAAATGGCGAGGAGGTATTATTGAAGCCCATGGAGTTTGACCTCCTCTGTGTGCTGGCGCGGAATAAAAATATTGCCATTTCTAGAGAAGAGCTACTGCGGCGAGTGTGGGGAGTGGATTACCTCGGAGAGACGAGAACGGTGGATGTGCATATCGGGCAGCTCCGAAAAAAGCTTTCTTTAAATGACAATATAAAAACTGTCTCTAAGATGGGTTACAGGCTGGAGGAATAGCTTATGAGATTAAAGACAAAGATCATTCTTATATGCTGTATCAGTACGTTGTTCTCATGTTCGTTCTGCAGTGTGGCGGTCTATGGTCTGGTAAAAAGAATTTCTCTAGAGGCAGCGGAAGGACAGAGTCTTAAAAATGTGACGGAGGGGATCTCACAACTGGAAGATCGCATCAATGCGATTAGTGACGACATGAGATTTTCTCTGGATACAGAGGTGCTGCAATACATTCTCAAACAGCATAATGATGATCTGATGGTCTGCTTTTCCTCAGAAAAGGATGGGGAGGAGATCTATAATGAAACGGTGTTTGAACAGAAGGAGCTGAATGCTTTAGAGTATAGTGATATTTCTGATCCTGATCTGAAGATGGCACAGATGGAGTGGGAGGATCAGCATTTTTTTGTTTATAACACACAAATAGGGGACAAGTGTACTCTTTATAAACTGGAGGATATCACCTATGTGTGGGAGCGCATGAGACTGCTGGGATTTGGGCTGGTTGTTCTCACCTGTATTATTACGATGGTGGTCTGCCTGCTGCTTTTTATGGTATTAAATAAGGTGCTTTTTCCTCTGCAGCAGCTAAATGACGGGGCAAAACAGATCGCCAGGGGTCAGTACGATGAGAGGATTCAGGTGGAGAGAAAGGATGAGATCGGAGAATTAAGTGAGAACTTTAACCAGATGGCAGAGGCGGTGCAGTTTCGCATCGAAAAGCTAAAGGAGGCAGAGTGGAAGCGGACATTATTTATGGGAAATCTGACTCATGAACTAAAAACTCCTATGACAGCCATCTCTGGGTATGCCAGAACACTCCTGACAGTAAAGCTCTCGGAAGAGGATAAAGAGGAGGCGCTTTCTTATATATATGAAGAAAGCTGCCGGCTGGAGCGGCTCTCACGAAAGATGATGGATCTGCTGCTGTTGGAGGAAAATGACAACATTTATTTGGAAGAGATAGCGGCAGGTGTATTATTCCATAGAGCAGCGGAGGCCTGTAGCCAAAGTCTGGAGCAGGACGGTATCCGCTTGGAATGCCAGGAAGAGGGTGAAGTTTTTCTGGTGGATGCTGACCTGTTTACCGAGGTATTGATCAATCTGATTGACAACGCCAGAAAGGCGAGCCAGAGGGGAGATCGGATCTTGCTCTCCGCTTCTGGAAGTAGGATCTGTGTCAGGGATTTTGGAACTGGTATTCCAGAAGAGGAGAGGGAGAGGATCCTGGAACCATTTTATATGATCGACAAGTCGAGGAGCAGAAAAAGCGGCGGCGCCGGACTTGGACTTGCTATCACAGCGCTGATATTAAAAAGGCACAACTGCCGCATCCAGATTGAGAGCGAAGTGGGACAGGGGACTCAGATGATTTTACAATTTGTTTAAAAAACGATGAATACTTGGTGAATGCGTCCATGTTAGAATGATTTCAACATGGACGTTCGTTTTGAAGGAGGGAACAAGCATGAGAAAAAAATGCATGGCATTGATGTTATCAGGAATGATGGTTTTTACACTGGCCGGATGTGCCAGCAATCCTGAGAAATCAGTGGTCAAAGAAAAGAATATGGATAAAATGCTGCAGGAGGCCCAAAAAACAGATGATACAAATACGTTTGATCAGATCAAGGAAGAAGTGAAAAAGTATGAGACCTACAAGACCCGTATCGAGGATAACAAATTAAAGGTTGTTGTCGATGTGGATGCAAAAGTAGAGGTGCCAGAGGTAGAAAAGCTTTCGGTATACCGGGTGCGGGCACAAAAGATCAAGCAGGATTTTTTGGACCGCGTTCAAAAAACGCTGACACCAGGGATGACCTATTATGACGGCAGTAAAGCGAAGACCCGCATAAAATCTGATGTTGCCAAAGAAATAAGAGACTGTAAGAAAGCATTGAATGATGCTAAAAAATCAGGAGATACTGTCATGGCTGAAGAGTATGAAGGCAGTATAGCGGATCTGAAAAAGGAATATGAAGAAGCGCCAGATCATGTGAAGCTTACCGATTATCCCTCCCAGAACAAGATTCTCAGCATAAAGAGTCTGTATGACAGTGACCCGCAGGATACGTTCTATAGTTGGCTACATGATTTGCACGGGGATGGGGAGATGTATTATGGATTGAGCGATGGAAAAGATGGAAACTATCATACGCTGTTTGTGCAGAATTCTGAAAATTATGGCAACTGTCTGCGGTACGAGTGCAGCAAAAACGGGTATAGTGATAATCTGAGTTCTGCCGTTGTGGAGAATGATTTTCAAATGATCACACCGAAAAAAGATGGTCAGGAACCGGAATTTCCAATGGTTGATCCAGGGGGATCTTTAACTTGTGCCGACAATGAACCTTTGACTCTGTCTCAGGAAGAGGCAGAACAGAAGGTGAATACTCTCCTTGAACAACTGGGACTTGATGATTACAAATGTTATGAACAGGGGGTATACTCGCAGCTTTTACAGAATGGAGACGTGACAGATAAGTATAGGAATGTATATCGTTTTCTGTGTCTGAGAAAATTGGATAACGTGTTTGTTAACAATCAGGCTGGTTACAAGCTGACGGATGGCTGGCAGGGCAAAGATTATGTGAAAAAAATGTGGGGAAGCGAAGCAGTGGCAGTGGCTGTAAATGACAGTGGCATCGTAGGTTTCCATTATCTTTCCCCGCTTTCCATAAGTGAAACGGTGGTGAAAGACAGCCGCATAAAGCCATTCGACGAGATTAAAGAGACCTTTGAGAAAATGGTTGTCATAGAAAATGCAGCACAGGATAAGGAGGCAGAGGGAAGCGTATCTGTCAAGGTGACAGATGTAAACCTCGTATATACCAGGATCAGTGAGAAGGACAGTTTTGACACGGGACTGGTAGTTCCTGTCTGGAATTTTGAGGGGACAGTGGTGGACGAATACGGAGGTGGAAAGGCGGGCAAAAAGACAGGCATTATCCTTTCCATAAATGCCATCGACGGTTCCGTTATAAACCAGGAACTGGGGTACTAGTATATGATATCAGTACACGAATATCAAGGGGCTGACTAGAGGAAGGATTGCGGCTATGAATAGTTTTGAAACAGATATAAAACGGGCATTTGGCAGTGTAAATTTTCTAGCGGGGCTACTGATCGAGTGTATCATTCTATGGCGTGCAGGGTTTGAGTCGGAACTGTTCCAGATCAGTGTGCCGGTTTTGGCCTCCCTGCCTTATTCCACGGCATGGCTTGGCGATTACCAGAGTGGCTACATTAAAGAATACCTGCCTCGGTGTGGAAGAACATCCTATATACTGGGAAAATTCCTCGCCTGTGGCATAAGCGGAGGCGGTCTGCTCACAGCGGCATGTTTATTCGGTCTTCTGACCGGCGGGGAGGATATGAAATGGAAGCTTCTCTTAATCTTCCTATCTGGGATGCTGTGGGCGGTTGTGGCGGCTACCCTCGCCGCCGCTGCAAATAGCAGGTATGTCGCCTACGGTGGTGCGTTTGTACTGTTTTATATGCTAGTCATATTGTATGAGCGCTATTTTAAGACATTGTACTGCCTGTATCCGGTGGAATGGTATGCCCCGGAACATACGTGGGTGTTGGGGGATACGGGGGTCGTGCTGTTGCTGGCTGGGATGATCCTGCTCATTGGCGTTTTCTATTACGAAATACTAAGGAGGTGTATCGAAAGTGTATAAGGTCAGACAGATTCTGTACATTGCCCGCTCTAACTTTAGGAAATGGCACAGAAATCCGCAGATCATAATGTGCTTTCTCCTCGCCTTTATATTCTGTTTTCTGTTGTCCGATAAGGTGATGCAGTTTGCACAGGAACATGGAACGTATCTGCAGGGGATGGAAGCTTTTATATGGACGTTTGGTGACGCACAGTCGGTACTCGCCATCTCGATTCTGCTGCTTCTTCTTTTTTCAGATATGCCCAACCTATCCAATGAAGTGCCCTATTTTATGGTAAGAACGGACCGAAGGATATGGATGCTGGGACAGATCGTATATTTGATATCTGCAACTTTTTGTTTTATGGTCTTTATCCTTCTGGCGACGGTGCTCTTGTCGGCGGGAAGGGCATATCCGGCAAATCTGTGGAGTGACACGGCGGCAATCTTAGGATATTCAGGCATTGGGGAAAAGATCGCAGTGCCTTCCTTTGTAAAGGTTCTAGAGCTGACGGATCCTTATCGCTGTACGTTGCACATCTTTTTATTGATGACGGGCTATGCGGTCTCCATGGCGGGAGTCATTTTGTTATTAAATCTTTTTAGGAGTAATGGCGGAATGATAGGTGGTGTGATCTTTAGTGGATTCGGCCTCCTGATGAATCCGGATATCGTGGCGGAATGGTTTGGAATCTCCATGGAGAAGATCCGCTTCGCCAATATTATAAGCGGCTGGATTTCGCCTCTGAACCATGCCACCTATTATATGCACAGCTTTGGCTATGACAATCTGCCCAAACTGTGGCAGTCTTATCTGTTCTTTTCGCTGTTTAGTATGTTGCTTTTTGTGGTTTCGCTTATGAAAATAAAGAATTATCCATTTTCCTTTACTGGCAGCCAGGCAGCGTCGAATTAAAGCACAATGGTATCGTCAGGCTAACAAGGAGGGAGATTGATCATGGAAGAAAATATTGGAATCGAAGTAGATCATGTATATAAATCATTTGGAAAAGAGCAGGTGTTGATCGATGTAAATTTCTCGATCCCACCGGGAAGTATATACGGGGTAGTGGGAAATAATGGAAGCGGTAAGACGGTACTTATGAAATGTATATGCGGCTTTATGAAATGTGACAGAGGAAAGATTGTTGTAAATGGCAGGCAGGTGGGGAGGGAAGTAGATTTTCCGGACCGGCTAGGCGTGATCATCGAGACGCCGGGTTTTATCCCCAATCTGACTGGATACAAAAACCTTAAGATTCTTGCTGCACTAAAGGGAAGGATTGGAAAATCAGAGATTCGGGAGACGCTACAGAGAGTGGGGCTTGATCCAGACATGAAAAAGCCGGTATCAAAGTACTCTCTGGGAATGCGTCAAAGGCTCGGGATCGCTCAGGCAATCATGGAAGATCCAGATGTGCTTATCCTGGATGAGCCATTCAACGGGCTAGACCGGTACGGGGTGGTGGAAATCCGGGCGCTGCTCAAGGACTTGAAAGCCGATGGAAAATCCATTCTGCTAGCAAGCCATAATGCACAGGATATCGAAGAGCTTTGCGACCATGTAAAGGATCTGATGTTGGAAAGGAATGAGATAAATGAGTAGTAGATGGAAAAAAGCAGCAGCTATATTGTGTCTGATGAGCTGTCTCGTATTGGATACAAGTCCAGAAGTTTCCCAGATCTGTGCTGCAGGACAGGAGAAAACAGGCAGTTCCGGGGCGGAATCTTCGGAGGGAGACAGCAAACAGGGCGTGTCCGATACCGAAGGAATATCTGGTTTTAGCATAGATAACCAAAATATATACGAAGGAATGGAAAATTCCTATGCTGGAGGGTATGTTCCGAAGATTGAAAAAAACAAAGCGGTGATTGTATTGCCGTTGCAGGCAAAAAGAAAACTGTCAGGAAATAAGATGACGGTCACCCTCCGCTTTGGGGAATCGGAAAATCACCCCTTTGTGTATAAGAATTATGAAAAGGCGGTTTCCTTTGGATACCATAAGACAGGAAAACAGGGACAAACCACAGGTTGTTATCTTGTGTCCTTTCAACTGGATCTAAAGAAGGAGCGCTACAATGGAAGTTACCCTGTCACATTGTCCGCTAGTGCACAGGATGAAGCCGGAAATGACATCCTTCAGGAATTTACGGTGTATGTCACTATTTCAGATGGAAAAAAGGCAGAGGGTGACGCAAAGGGAGATGCGGCTGAAGGAGGTGATGCGGCGGGGTTTGTTATCGACAATCAGAATGTCTACAAGGGAATGGAGAAGTCCTACTCTAGAGGATATGTTCCAAAGATCGAGAATGACAGTGCGGTTCTTATATTGCCGCTGCAGGCAAAACATAAGATCTCCGGAAATCGGGTGAGGGCCGCCCTCAAATTCGGGGAGGGAGAAAATCTTCCCTTTGTTCATAAGAATTACGAAAAGGCGGTAAAGTTGAGGAATTATAAGACAGGAAGACAGGGAAAAAAGGCAGGGCGCTATCTTATTTCATTTCATCTAAAGTTAAAGAACGATCGTTACAATGGAAGCTACCCTGTGATCGTGACTGTCAGCGGACAGGATGAATCTGGAAGTGAAATCAGTCAGGAATTTACGGTGTATGTCACCATTACAGATGGAAAGAAGGCAGGGGGGGCAGAGGGCGCCCAGGAGGGGGAGGATTCTACCACAAAATTTGCGCCCAAGGTGATGATAGATTCTTATCGATTTTCCAAGAAAAAGATTCTGTGCGGAGAAAAATTTACTGCGAGGATTACTCTTCATAATACCAGCAATTCGGAACCTGTGAAGAACATGATGGTTTCCGTCACTCCAGGGGAGAATGTAGAACTCCTTGGCAGGACGGGCAACAGTTATGTGCAGGAGCTGGCAGCCGGCGGCAGTTGTGATCTATCCTTTCGCTTTCGGATAAATGCTGCGGCCCCCCGGGGACAGTACAGTATTGGAGTTGCCATGGATTATGCGGATGCCAGAGGAGGAACCCATACGGCGGAGGGCTCGATGAAAGTATCCGCTGAGCAGTCGGTACAGATTCAGATACCTGCGGTGAGTGTGCCCAAAACGATACAACTGGGGGAGACGGTGGAGCTGCAGACCCAGGTGATGAATCTCGGGAAGGGAAAACTGTACAATGTCCGTGCCACGCTGGAGGCGGATGGACTTACTCCTTCGGGTGCTGCATTTATTGGGGATATCGAGGCAGGCACTTCCATAGCGGGAAGTATGGAGATTACAGCGGAGGGGTTGACGGGTACGAATCTGTACGGTAGCACCCAGGGAAAGATCACATTTTATTATGCAGACGAGGCGGGAAATGAGATGACTCAGGAGCAGAGCTTTGAGACGGATATTTTATCTCCGCTGAGTGGTGAAAACGAGGAAGAGTCAGAGGACGATACCAGGCAGTGGTGGGTGATCATGGCTGTGATCGTGGGATTTCTGATTTTGGCAGCAGTGATATTCTTTATGAGAAGATCAAAAGGGAAACAGACCGGAGGCGGGGATGTGAATGAATAATAAGATCCGTGGCTTTCTAAGACTTAGAAAACAGAGCGATACGGTAAAGGTGATCTGTCTTTTTGCATTGGCAGCAGCTGCTTTTTTTGCCAGCGTGATATACCATACATGGGATATCTACCGTTTTGTCAATACGCCGGCGGAATATGTGCTGACGGGAGAGGGGACGATTTCCCAAAAACGGATGGATGAACTGGCGCAGATGGGGGATGTGGCAGGAGTGAGTCGTCAGATGGAAGTTTCCATCACGGTGATGTACCGGGGAATGAGCGCCGTGATCAACTGCA
Organism: uncultured Roseburia sp.; assembly: GCA_947644305.1. Classification (GTDB taxonomy): domain Bacteria; phylum Bacillota; class Clostridia; order Lachnospirales; family Lachnospiraceae; genus Eubacterium_F. Next base: position 48,188 of record CANRYS010000009.1, on the reverse strand, counting down.
ATCTTCTGTCTCAGGACTATATGGAGAAATTGTTTGATATAAAACTTCCCATTGGCACAAAGCGGATTTATATGAATGAGACGGCATTTTCTGAGATGTTGCAGGGGATCTCAGAAGAGAATGAGGATTTGACGGATGTAGAAAGTCTGAAGCTGGCAGCTAGCAGTACCGGGGTGGATATCCGCTATTCCGTGGCAGAGAGTTATAAGTCGGCGAAGCTGATCGTGGCGAAAGACGATGGGCAGGATGAGAAAGCCCTGGCATGTACTGCCGAAGCAGAGGGGCGATTGCTAAAAGAGGCTTTTAGTCTGAGGGTGTTGTTTGACAAGCACGACCTGGATGGGCTTCATGTAGAACAGTTAAGAAAAATGGGGTATGGGATTGAAAATAAGGAGGTGGTGATCACAGAAGAGAATGAGATCCAGACAAAGCTGCTTCATATACAGTACGGACTACTCTCTTTTGGGATTTGTCTTATCGCCAGCTTCGCCCTCAAACACGCGGCGCAAAAAGGCTGGCACCGTCAGGCTAAGTAGGACGGCTTTATACTTAACGCAATACAATAATATGAATACTTTGTCAAGATAAAAGTGCAATTATTTTAAGAAGAAGCGAATCATTGGAATGAATTCCAATGAACGCTTCTTTTTTTGTTGGAAGTTTTCCCCTTTTTCCGCCTATGGGCACTTAACACAATATTGTAATATGTATATAAAGCCGGGAAAAAGTTTGTAGCAAGCAACGCAAGAGAGGAGAGAATAACATGAACATTAATTTTCATTATTATTTGGTTAAAGCCATGGCGATCGAGGCAGGATTAAGTGAGGATGAGGCACAGATCATAGCGCTGACTTCCCAGATGGTGGACGATGTGACACCGGATTTTTTCAAAGGAGAGCAGTTTCCGACGCAGAAGGGAAAGATGCTGAAAATCTATGTAGAAAACCAACCCCCGAAATATTTTCAGGAAAATGCCATGGTAGGGGAGGCAGGGGACCATTATTATGAATTCCTGCCTTCCATCACATCATTTGGACTGCTGGATGCGAGAAAAGAATTCCACCAGCTCGAAAGTGTGACGCCTTTCCATTTTTTTGTGAAAAATTATACAGAGAATCCAGAGGACCGCAGTATTCTGCGGACAAAGCCGGCATTGCGGGGAAGTTATCTGTATAACGCCATTGATGCTATCGTAGACAGTATGGTTCAAGACCAGGAAGCGGGGGATGACTCGAAGAGACTTGGGGACTTAGTTCAATTCGGAATGCTTCTTCACGTGTTTGCAGACACTTTCGCCCATGATGGTTTCAGTGGCTCTCTGGGATGGGAAAACGAGGCAAAGATCATCAATATTTTCGATGCGGGGCTTCAGGAGAGAGGACGGGAGGGGATCGAGCATTTTTCAGACCGTCTTGGAAGTCTTACTGCATGCGGGCATGGGCAGTTAGCACATTTGCCGGATGTATGCAGCGCCACCTTCTGGTATCGGTATAAGGCCCAGGAAAATGATGATTTTTCCAAGGAAAAATGCCGTTGTAACCGCATTGTGTTCGAGCAGTGCGCAAAGTATATTTTTGAGTGGTTTATGAAGCTGTCCAGGGCACAGGATCAAACCGCAGCCAGATGGAACCAGATTAGGGAGCCCCTTATGGAGACGGCATGTCTTATCACCAGTGAGATGGATGATGTAACCCATGCCGAGGAACTTGCAGCAGTATGGGCGGCAAATTATTTCCATGATCAGGATAAGATGGCCTGGCTTGAGTACAGTACTCAGAGTTTATTTGGACAGGCAGTGGCGGGAAATGTGAATGGTGTTCCGATTTATCGTTTTGAAAATGAAATTATTTTTTATCTGTTCAATCAGGCGACCTATGAACTGAGAAGAATTGTGACAGGGAAGTATTAAAAGTTTAAATGGGTTAGAAACAGACTTTTCTGCCGGTGCGCCGGGGCGATGCCGCCCGGCTGTACAAGAGCAGTCCGAAAGGAGTAATGAGAGTGAGACAGCAGAATTTTGATGAATTAGTAGCGGCTATCCAGAAGTCTTTTTTGCAGTGCAGCCGACTCGCAGAGAAACAACATATCGAAATGTTATCGGGATTCTTTGATTCGGAGAATAAACCAGTTAGTATACCTCTTAGTATGCCTCAGTTCGATGACAGTGGAAATGTAACGTATAAAGATGTATCCATTCCCAAACTGTGCCTTGTTCCCATATCATCACTGAAACTGGACGGAATCAAAGTAGATTTTAAAGTTAAGCTTACGGGGGAGGTTGCACTTAAAGAAAAGGCAGGCGAAGACGCTGAAAACGGAACGGACAAAAGGGGACGTTCTTATCTCGGTTATCTTCCAGGTGGAGGGGTCAAAAGAAATTCGGAGGATTTTGCTAATATCACGTTACAGTTTACTTCCCAGGATCCCCCGGAGGGGATCATGCGCATTCAGGACGAGCTCATTCGGGTATCGCTGTAGTGGGTTGGTGGGAGAGTCTTTTCTATAAATAATGATATGCACAGGTATATGTGCAGGAAAGGAGGCTATTATGGCAGATGAATTGGTGAAGATGCAGGATCAGTTCAGTGGACTGGACATGGGAGCATTGATCGGCGGGCCGTTGAAAGCGGCGTGCGACGCCCAGATCATGATGGCAAAAGCGACATCTGATTTTATCCAGCATGTGGGTATGGATGATGTGGATGCCAGTGGGGTTAGAAAGGTAAGAACGGTAGATTTTTCTTTCCAAAGACCGTCTACGGCGGGAGATGGAAATGGAATCGGCATGGAAAAGGTAAATTTAAGCGTTCCCCTCTTATCTATTGTGAAGATACCTGCCCTCTCAGTAGACGATGTCAATGTGACTTTTGATATGGAGGTAAAATCTTCTGTCAGCAGTGAAAAGACTTCCGATAAGTCGGGATCACTGGATGCCAAGATGGGCTTGAAACTTGGCCCCTTTAGCGCAGATGTGAGCATAAAGGGTTCTGTTTCTGCTCATGAGAGCAATACGAGGAAGAGCGATAATTCAGCGAAGTATCATGTAGAAGTGCATGCCAAGGATTCGGGAATGCCGGAGGGACTGGCTAAGGTGCTGGATATTCTTTCCACAGCAAGTGCACCGGCTCAGATCGAGGCAGTGAAAAATGAAAGGATACCTGACAACAAGGCGGGCAGCACAACGGGTGGTACGACGCCAGGAAGTGGCACATCCAGCGGCGGTTCATCGGGCAGCAGTACATCAGGAGGCTCGTCCGGCGGACATTCCGGTAAGAATTAATAAGTAAATGAGGCGCAAATGGAGGGATTGTATGGCGGAGACATTTTCTGTGGCGGATGTAGGGTACGTTCACCGGATCATAGTGGGTAACGACAATCCGGAAAAACAGCCGGATGAAGAGCATTACAGGAAGCAGACGGAGCTTTTGAACCGTTGTTTGAATGAGTTCCCGAAAGGGAAGATCATCGCCCAGGAGAAAAATTTTTATATCCTAAACATCGGGGAACATCAAGTGGTCATGCAGTATGTGGTGTACCATGTGGGCTTCGCCAGAAAGCCTCCATGGTTAGCGCACTGACACGCTCTGCAGATGTTACAACGAAAGGAAATGTTATGAGAAGTTTTAGTTATAACAACGATATGGAATTTCTGGATATGGTGGATGAATACGTCACTGACGATTACGTAAGAAGGTGCCTTCTTGGAAGCCTGGAATGGTACATGGTTATGTACCACAAATATAAATTCCGCTATCATGTAATCAGTTTGCTTGGGCTTATTCTTCCCACATTTGTCATTGTATTTAATGATATTCAGGATTTTGAAGGGATGCATGTTTTCTGTAAAGTTACGATTTCGGTTATTTCTGCTGTCGCCGCCATCGCCAATGGACTCGGGAGCCTTTACAAGTGGCATGAAAAATCAGTGGGGTACCGCAGTTGTACTGAACAGATTAAATGCGAGGCGGTTTATTACATGGCGGAGATCGGGGATTACAGTGATCCTGAGTTGCGGGACAGCAATTTTCTTGAGAAGATAGAAGATATCGCCGCAAAGGAAAATGAGGGCTGGTCCCAACTGGAACTGAAAAGACAGGAAGACGATATTGCCCCGATCGAAGAGGAGCAGGAAGAGGGAAAGAGACTGAAAAAGAAAAAGGAGGAGAAGCATGGGAGAAAAGAAAAAAATAACGCCCGACATGATCATTGCACAGGCGAAGAAATTTGAGGGAGTAAAAGAGTCCCCAGCAAATAGCAATAATGTAATTTTTAATACACATTATTATGGACATGAGGTGAAAGGAGCAGCGTATCCGTGGTGCTGTGCCTTTGTTTGGGACGTGTTCCGAATGTGCGGAGCTTCTAAATTATTTTATGACGGGCAGAAAACAGCCCTTTGTGCTGCTGTGGAGAGCTGGGGAAAAAACAAGCATCTGGCCATCAGTAATAAGAGCAAAGGGAAAAAAGGCGATCTTGTAATCTTTGACTTTACACACAGTGGAAGGGCCTGCCACATAGGGATTATAATAAAGAATAACAATGACGGAACCTATACAACGATCGAGGGAAATACCGGTACTGGGAATAACAGCAATGGCGGTATGGTGATGAAACGGACTCGCAGCACAAGCTTGATCCGGTGCATCATACGTCCTAAATATGATACATAAAGGGGATTCGTAAGGAAGAAAGGCTGGTGCCGTTTAGAAACAGGGCTGTACCAGCCTTTTTCCTGCTTTTGTCATAAAAGATATGCACCTTGAGTATACGGAAAATATGCAGGTTTTTGTTCATGTTATTATACATTTTAGTCAAGAAATGGGGCGTGTACAATGAAAGATAAAACGATGAAAGTGTATAGGGAGTTCCTGGTTGGAGAGGATAAAGCAAATAGTACAATTTCTACTTATATACGTCAAGCGCAGCGGTTTGTGGCGGTTTGTGGAAAACACCCGGAAAACAGAAGCGTGGTGGAGCATTATGTGGAGATGTTGAAAAGGCAGTATAAACCAGCTACGGTAAATTTGTATGCGATCGCCATTAACAGTTATCTGAAATGGAGTGGAAATGAGGACATGAAAATACATACAAAGAAACTAAAAAAAATGTTTGTGCTGGACAACGTCATTTCCGATGAGGATTACAGGATGATGTTAGACTATGCCAGGGAGACAGGGCGTGAAAAATATTACTATATAATGAAAGTGCTGGCTGGGACGGGGATACGGGTGGGAGAACTGAGGTATATAACGGTGGAAAATGTAAAGCGTGGGCGTGGAGTCGTATACAACAAGGGAAAATACCGGGAGATCTTTATTTCTCCGGGGCTTCAAGAGCTTTTAATGGAGTACTGCCGACAGAGAGATATCTGCCAGGGGACTATCTTCACCGGAACGAAAGGTAGCGTCTTGTCCCGCAGCGCTGTGTGGCAGATGCTTATGAAGATCGCCGACAGGGCGGGGGTGGACAAGGCAAAGGCGCATCCCCACTCCTTCCGCCATTTTTTTGCTAAGACATACATCAATAAGTGCGGAGATATCACGGCGTTGGCAAATATCCTGGGGCATAATTCCCTGGAGACGACGCGGATCTATACCATGCGCACTGGGGAGGAGATCAGAGAGCAGATGGACGCGCTGGGGCTGTGATGGAGGGAGGAGATGGGGGCAGAGGTAAATTAAGAATTTGTTGTTTTTTCTATTGTAAGGCGAAAAATAAATGTATATAATATAGTCAGGAAGAATCCGAAAAGTAAGGAGATGATTCCGACAGACATAAAAGATGCGGCAACAAATATATGGAGGAATCATTTACCAAGGAAATGTGATAAAGAGAATTGCAGCAAATGTCATTTTAACTATTTGTGTCTGAGTAAGGCTGAAAGGCCTTTTACATAGGATAATTGTGCTAGAAGGAAAAAAGATGGGAGGTACGGAGGTATCAGGAAAATGGGGAAAGATAACATACAGCTTTTTGAAGACCAAAAAATCAGAACCGCTTGGGACGAAGAAAAAGAGGAATGGTATTTTTCTGTTGTTGATGTTGTTGCAGTGCTTACGGAAAGTAAAGACCCAGCAGCATATTGGAGAAAACTGAAACAGCGTTTGAAGGAAGAGGGAAATGAAACCGTGACAAATTGTCACGGTTTGAAAATGACCGCAGCAGATGGCAAGAAAAGAATTACCGATGTTACAACGACAGAACAGCTTTTGCGTATCATCCAGTCAATTCCTTCACCAAAGGCAGAACCGTTTAAACTATGGCTTGCTAAAGTTGGAAGAGAGCGAATTGAGGAGACGATTGACCCGGAACAGGCAATCGACCGTGCACTCGATACATACCAAAAAAAAGGATACAGTGATGAGTGGATTCATCAAAGGATTCTTTCTATCCGTGTCAGAAATGCCCTTACGGATGAATGGCAGAAAAACGGAGTCCAGCAGGGCAGGGAGTATGCTATTCTTACTGATGAGATAACAAAAGCATGGTCGGGCATGAGTACGAGACAGTATAAAAATCTCAAAGGGTTGAAGAAAGAAAATCTCCGCGACAATATGTCGGATATGGAATTGATTTTGAATATGCTTGCAGAATCCACTTCAACGGAGATATCGAAACAGGAAAAGCCTTCTACTTTTGCTGAAAATATGGAAGTGGCTCGTTCAGGCGGAGAGGCGGCTGCCGAAGCGAGAAAAGCGGTGGAATCTCGAACAGGCACATCGGTAATCACATCGAAAAACGCAGCAGAACTTAATACTGTTGTTACGAATGTAATAGAAGAAGTTGCAGAAGTCGGTAAAGAAGAAAAAGATATATATGGGCAATAAAAAACGAAACGAGCAAGCTACAACAATAAGTGTGATGAAAACCCCGTTTCTGCATGTAGGGTAACATTTGATTTTAAACTTTGGGAGGCAAGAGAATTATGGTAAATGGTATGAAAGATTATGAATTTCAAAATGAGTGTGTGGGATTTTGATAGATAAGACGGTTGATATAAACAGCAAACAGGTTATTACAGTCAGGCACCGACACTCTATGCCTTCAGGGTTTCAACCGGGAAGTGTGACGTTGATTAACTGGGAGCTGGTAACAAAGAAAGGGAATACGGCATTAAAAGAAAATCGGTTGATTGATTAGTGCTTTTGATACCATAGAAAATAGTAAAAGGTGAAATAATGGCAATTTATAAAGAGTATAAAGATATATACAAAAATCAAATTGAAGATATGTTTGACACAGAAATAGCTGTTTATCCGTTACATGATGATAAAAAGACTATAGTTCCATTAAGCCATAATTGTAAGGGGAAATGTAGTGCCTGTTCCCATGATTGTTATAAAACACTTGGTGAATTGATGAGAAAAAATCTTGTGTTTTACTGTTATGGGGAAGAAGAGGTTGTTAAAAAGTATAAGAGCGGTCTGTTTTTTAATCTTGAAAATGCTATAAAATATGCATATAAGAACCGCCTTCCTAAAAGAATGCCTACTCAAGATGGATTGCCGAGTGAAGTGTTGTTTGATTTGCTAATACAAAGTCTTTTGCCCGATGCCTATAAGTTAGCAGTTAGGGCGATACTCAGACAAAATGATAATAATGAGATTAAAGGGTATGATTTGACCTATTTTACCAATAAAAATGGGCGGATAACATTATGGCTTGGTCAGGCTAAATTGGGCGATGAAACTTACTGTAAATCTGGCATAAATCAGGATTTGACATCAAAGTTTGATACAGAGTATTTAAGTAAGCAAATATTTTTTATAGCAGAAAAACAAGTAGGTTTATCGGATGAGGGGATACAATTAACCGATATAATAAATCAATTAAATATGATTACAATTGAACAAAATGAACAAAATAGAGCAAAAGCATTCGTTGATTTTTTGTTACAGAAAAATATTTCTATTAATATCCCTTGCTTGTTAGCATATGGAAAAGACAGTATTTATCAGAGTGTATCAGATGTAGAGGACCAAATAAATAGAGAGATAGAAAGAATAGAAAAATATTTTGATTCGCATAAATATGTTTTCAGTGGATTTCAGCCCAATTTATTGTTTTTTGTATTCCCTATTGAAAACTTAATGGGGTTAAGGGGTAATGGAGGTTTCTATGAAGGATTACATTAATTTGTTATCAAGGGCAATAAATAATTATAATGATAACGATGATAAAAGTAAAATGGAATTGAGAGATTTGGTATGTATAATATCAGATGATGAGAAACAGAAAGACGACCCTGTTATTAGAGAACTTCTATATATCGCATCGCAGAAAATGAGAGTATTTGGATATAATGTTCAGAATGGATTTTATAGAAAAGGAAATTCCGTTAATATAACAGCATCAAGTATAAGTTTGTTAAGTGATGCCGCAATTTTACAACAATATCGATCGAAAGTTAGACCTAATAATTTTTTGGATAAATCACAGAAGGATGTTATAGACCATTTCCAGTCATTAGAGAAAAGGAGGATGTTAGTTAGTGCCCCTACATCTTATGGAAAAACATTTATCATGCGTGAAATATTATTTCTTAACCATAAAAAATACAGAAATGTTTTGTTAGTGTTTCCAACAGTGGCTTTGCTTAGAGAAAATGCTTTAAATATGGAGGAAATGAATTGTGAATGTGAAATGGGATATCATGTAATAAAATCAATAGATAGTGAGATAGATGTAAAAGGACGAAATATCTTTGTTTTTACTCCTGAAAGAGCAATGCAATTGATTGCAAATTATGCAGACATAAAAATTGATTTTTTCTTTTATGATGAAATGTATAAAATTGATGAAGATTTGTGTGTTGATGAATTGGATGAGCAGGAGGATGAGGATAAGAAAAATACGTTTAAAGGCAGTGTATCTTTCTTAGATGAGGCAAGGGCCAAGACTTTCCGTATTTGTTTATATTTGCTTTCAAGACAAGTAGAAGATTATTATTTGGCAGGACCCAATTTAAAGAAAAAGCAATTTGGTTACGGTATGCAAGCATACATTAAGAATAACAATATCTCGGTGGTTGAAATAGAATTTGAACCTACAAAGCGCATTCAAGTTGAGGCATATGGAACAAAAATAAACGAGAATTATTTAGGAATGGAATATTTGGATAATCCTCAGCCAAAGACTATAAGCACAAAAAAGAATGATAGAATTTGTGATATTGTTAAATACATAGCAGATAAGAAATATGGTGCCACTTTATTATATTGTACAACTCCGGGAAAAGCAAATGAGTATGCAAAAGAATTATCCAATAATCATCAGGGAAAAGTCATAATTGATGAGAAGTTTGAGATGTTTTTAAGGCATCTAAAGCGAAATTATAATATTTACAATATAATTAACGAGTGGAGTTTTGTTAGCGTTTTGGAAAAGGGCTTTGGAATGCATCATGGGAAATTGCCAAAGTATATTCAAAAAGAAGTATTAGATTTGTTTAATCGGGGTGTATTTGATTTGCTATTTTGTACCTCAACAATTGTGGAAGGGGTTAATACGGATGCAAAGAATATGGTAGTATTGAATCATACAAAGGGAAGTGTTCCACTCACAACTTTTGATTTAAAAAATATTATAGGACGAGCAGGAAGATATTATCATAATTTTATAGGAAGATATTTTTTGGTAGACAAAGAGTTAAAAGAACTTGAAGATAATGAAAATTTGATGTTGGATTTCATTACATATAGTGAGAAAAAGTTAGATGCTATTGATATAGATAATGCAAATATGGATGACCTTTTAAGTGCTAATAAAGAGATAAAAGAAACTCGTATAGAAAAGCAAAAAGAATATCTATTGCCAGAGAATGTGTTTCAGAAAAATAGATTGATAAAAAAAGAAAATCAAGAAACTTTGTTGCGTTATCTGTTGAATGATAAAGAATTATTTAATAAATTTTATAAGAAAACAAAGTATGCGGATATATTGCTTCAATTCACAAAATATCAAGCGATAAACGCCATCCTAGATATTTTTTTTAACGCGAAATTAATAGAAGAACCAATAATGAAAAGATATAAAGCTATTAGTAGAAGTTATTGTGGAGAAGGATTTGTAGGAATATTAAAGTATGAATTGAAGAGAACTAAAATCCCGGATAAATATGGTAATGTTCAAACAGTCGATAATGCATATATGGCGGCATTTAAAACACAAAAGGAAATACTGGAACACAAAATTCCAAAAATGTTAGCACTATTTGAAAGTATTTTTGTTCACGCATGTTCTATGAAAAATATGGTATTAGAAAATTTTTCACTTTCAAAAGTAATAAGATTTTATGAAACAGGAGTGAAAAGTTATTTTGGAGAGCAGTTAATAGAATATGGATATCCGGTAGATGCTATTAGAAGGATTGAGGAAAGAAATGAAAATCTTGTTAGATATGGAGCCGATGAGACAAAAAAGTTTGTCAGGGATAATTTACAAAGAATGACAGATGATTTGGATCAATATGAAGAGCAATTATTATATCAAGCAATCAGAAGTATTTTTTGACAAGGCATATTAATTAAAAGGGAAGTCAGGTATATATACCAGAACGTCAAACGATAGAATGGAAGGAACCTTGGCATGACGAGTTTCTTAAGTGGATTTGCGGATTTGCAAACGCACAGGGGGGAAAGATATATGTTGGAGAGATAAAGATTTGGAAATTTCAAATACAGAACTCCTCGAAAAATTAGATTTAATAGAAGATGGAAAGCTAAAACGTGCGGGTGCATTGTGTTTTTACCGTAAGGCAGAAAAAGTTATTAGCGGATGTTATGTGAAAATCGGCAAGTTTGAAGGTAGTGACTTATTGTATCAGGATAAAGTAAGAGGTTCTCTGCTTATTATTGCAGACAGGGTGATTGATTTAATTTATCGAAAGCAGCGATATCCTACCACAAGGAAACAAGAGTGGAGACATACCATTTGCACGGGAGGCAGTGAGGGAAGCTGTGTTTAATGCACTGATTCATTCTAATTGGGCAGATAATATCCCTATACAGATTCGAATTGAAGAAGATGTGATGTATATCAGCAACAGCAGTATGCTACCCTTTGGCTGGACTGCAGAAACATTGATGCATTCCCATTCTTCAAAGCCTTTTTATCCTGATATTGCGAGAGTTTTTTATCGGGCTGGTTACATTGAATGTTGGGGGCGTGGCATTCAAAAAATATGTGATGCCTGTAAAACGCTTGGTGCGGATGAAACAGAATATATTGTCCATGGTGGGGATATTATGCTTAAATATAATGCACTTCAAAGTGCCAATGTGCCAGAAATAAAAATTACAAAGGGTCAAAATGAACATTTGACTGAACCTATATTTTTTGAGAAAAATCCCCCTATCTTACATGATATTTACAAAATGGTGTAGGATCTCTACATCATTTTGCCATTTTGGTGTATCCTTCCTACACCACGTTTCTTTATAAAATCATGATTTTGGTGTAAAAATTTTTCTTTATTCGTTCTGTCTGTCGGATTGTGCAGCCGTCAAATAATACCATGTCATGGTAGTAATCCAGTAAAAAGTACCATATCAGTCAAAGGTTCATCTCCTGCTTTCCTGCTATGCTTAATCCAGATTAGGAAAGGGGCATGGGCATTTGGAAAATCCAACATTTCAAAAAGAAATTGCTCAACCTTGATTGAGCGGGACAGATTCGATATGATTGCTACCTCGTATGGCAGCATGACGGTCAATGAATTGTTTGATTTCTATGTCAAGATGAAACAAAAGCGTGGGAAAATCAGTGTCCATACCATTGAGAATTATACAAAAATGTTGAATAAGAACATGCGTAAACGGAAGTTTGCCGGAATACCCATACAGGTAGTACGAAAGACGCATATTCTGGACTGTTATCAGGAAATGCAGGAGGATGGCGTAGGGAATGCAAGCATTACACTGATCCATAAAGTTTTATCGTCTATGTTCAATCATGCTGTTTCAGAAGACTATATCCGCAGGAATTATGCCGAAAGTATAAAATCATGTGGATGACAAGCGTATACGGGATGAGATTGAGAAGCATAATCTCTCAGAACCCCTCTATTTACAGGCTTTTGTAGACATTCGGAAAGATACCCTAAACTTTAGAATCTTACAATTTCGTAAGCCTCTGTAAGAAAATTCGATGGATAAATCCCCTCATTTGCGATATGCTCTGACTAGTACAACGAATATTAAATAATTGACACATTCACTTGCCTAATTGTCCAGCTGCTTCGTCAGAAAATCTAGCTGTAGCCACACGCTACACCGTCGATTTTCTTCCTTGCATCTGAAACAATTATCCTGCGTGAATGTATCAAAAACTTAATTTCCGTTGTACTAGAAAGGAGCGATACACAATGAGCACAATATTAAAACTTGAAAACGTAGAAAAATATTATGGAAATACTTCCAATCTCACCAAGGCGGTAGATCAGATCTCCTTCGAGGTGGAGACGGGAGAATTTGTAGGCATCATGGGAGCCAGCGGTTCAGGAAAGACCACTCTGCTGAACTGCATCTCCACGATTGATAAAGTGACCAGCGGCAGGATTTATGTAGAAGGAAAGGACATCACCGGGATAAAAGGAAATGCCTTGAACCGTTTTCGTCGGGAAAAACTTGGATTTATCTTTCAAGAATTTAATCTTTTAAATACGCTGACGGCATATGAAAACATTGCGCTGCCACTGTCTATCCAAAATATGGCGCCTTTGAAGATCGACGCTAAGATTGATGATATTTCGGAGATCCTTGGCATCAGTGATGTGATGAAAAAGTATCCCTATCAGATGAGTGGAGGACAGAAGCAGAGGGTGGCGGCGGCGCGTGCTCTGATCACAGACCCGGCGATGGTGCTAGCGGATGAGCCTACAGGGGCCTTGGATTCCAGATCAGCCAAGAGCCTTTTGGAGAGCATGGAGGGGATGAACCAAAATTACGATGCCACCATTCTTATGGTGACACACGATGCATTTGCTGCGAGCTTTGCCACACGAGTCATCTTTTTGAAGGATGGGAAGATCTTTAATGAGGTGAGAAAGGGATCGGATACGAGAAAAGAATTTTTTGATAAGATAATGGACGTTGTTACGCTGATGGGTGGTGATCTCAATGATTTTTAAACTTGCTTTTCGGAATATGAAAAAAAGCATGTCGGATTATGCTGTATATTTCGTGACACTTATCATTGGTATTTCCGTGTTTTATATATTCAATGCCATCTCAGACCAGACGGTAGTGACAAAAATATTTACAAAAGAATATGATATCCTCGATCTGATGAAAAGCACTCTTTCGGTGGCAAGTGTGATCGTGTCGGTGGTACTGGCATTTCTTATCGTGTATGCCAGCAGCTATCTTATGAAACGGAGGAAGAAGGAGTTTGGAATCTATATGCTCCTTGGCATGGGAAAGAAAAAAATAGCAGGAGTCCTTATGGCAGAGACTGTGATTATCGGAGTATTTTCCCTGCTGATAGGAATGGGAGTGGGGATCATTTTGTCTCAGGGAATGAGTTTGCTGGTAGCAAAACTCTTTGAGGCGGATATGTCACAGTTTACCTTTGATGTGTCAGGGGAAGCTCTTGGGAAGACCGTTATTTATTTTCTCATTATGTATGCCTTGGTCCTTTTGTTGGATCTATTCGTAGTGGGCAAATCGCGGCTGATAAATCTTTTAAATGCGGAGAAGAAGTCAGAAAAAAATATTGCGAAGAATCCATGGATCTGTCTGGTGGTATTTGTGGTGGCAGCAGTGGTGCTCGGTCATGCTTATTGGATGGTGACGGGAAATGCCGAGAATCTTACGGAGCAGAGTCAGGTATTACTTCAGATTGTAAAAGGAATCATAGCTACCTTTTTGATCTTCTGGTCGCTGTCCGGCTTATTAATATTTTTGTCAAAAATCAGAAAGAAAAACTACTTGAAGGGGATCAATGCCTTTACGACAAAGGAGATCAGTAGCCGGGTAAATACAAACGTTTTTGCGGGGAGCATCATCTGCCTTTTGTTGTTTATAGCCATATGTATATTTTCCACGAGTTTTTCGATTAATAAATCCATAAATGATAATCTCAAAACCCTTGTGCCGGCGGACGCAAATCTTATGTATACGTATGACCAGGGCCTCCCTTATGACAGTGAAAAGCAGACCATTACTGAAAAACTGCAGAACCAGGGAATGGATACGGATTTGTTTGAAGATGTGGTAGAACTCACAGGTTTTGCTTATTATAGATGGGATGAAAAAGAGGAAACAGGTATTGTTGACGGTGAAAATATCTTTGCCAATTCTGGTGTGATAAAACTAAGTGATTACAATAAAGTGGCGGAGATTTATGGATTAAAGCAGTACACATTAGCATCGGATGAATATATGGTCGTTTCAAATTATGATTACACATTAAGAATGTATAATGAACAATATCTGCAAAAAGGCCATGTGATCCGGCTTGGAGGAAAGGAGTATCATCCAAAATATAAAAATTGTCAGGATGGTTTTCTGCAAATGTCATCAAGTCGTTCTGAGCTAGGTTTTACCGTTGTTCCTGATGATATTCCGACGGATGAAAACCTTCATCCAGATCATATATATTACATTGCCAATTATGATACAAATAAAAAAAGTGTGGAGGAGATGGATCGGCTTCTAAACAATAAAGAGTTTGGGGAAAAGACAGGGATCTATGTGTCCACCAAAACGGAGATACATCAGAGGAGCATCGGGCTTACCGCTCTGATCGTTTTTCTGGGCCTATATCTGGGCATTATCTTCGTACTTTCCAGTTTTGCCCTGCTCTCGCTCAAGGAGCTGTCTCAGGCAGCGGACAGTCGGGAAAAATATCGGACTTTGCGAAGGATCGGAGTAGATGAAGGGATGATACATCGCTCTCTGTTCCGGCAGAACCTGATCTTTTTCAGCACACCACTTCTCCTTGCCATCATACATTCCATCTTTGGCATTCAGGTGAGCATGTATATTATGGAGTCATTTGGTACAACAGGAATGCTGTTTTCCATCGTAGCTACGTCAGCGGTGCTTCTTGCGGTATATGCCATTTATTTTACGATCACATACCGCTGCAGTCGGAAAATTATAAATGAATAAAAAAATACAAACAAATGTTTGATATTTTCGAACATGTGTGTTATAATAATATAAAACAGATGTTCGGAGGTGGGAGGATGGAACTGACAGCGGATATTTTTTCAAAATTAGAGATTCTTTCGGACGCGGCGAAGTATGATGTGGCATGTACTTCCAGTGGTTCCAGCCGCAAAGGAGTGAAGGGAAGTATGGGAAATGCCGTGGCTGCGGGCCTTTGCCACTGCTTCTCCGCGGACGGAAGGTGTATTTCACTGTTAAAGATATTACTGACAAATGAATGTGTATACGACTGTAAATACTGTCTGAACCGTCTCTCCAATGATGTCCCTCGCGCTTCCTTTACCCCGGAGGAGGTAGCGGAGCTCACCATCTCCTTTTACCGGCGGAATTATATCGAGGGCTTATTTTTGAGTTCCGGGATACGAAAGAACCCGGATTTTACCATGGAACAGATTTATCAGGCGGTGCATCTTCTGCGGGTTCAATACCGCTTTAATGGATATATCCATGTCAAAGCCATTCCTGGGGCGGATCCTCTGCTGATCGAGAAGACGGGATGGCTAGTAGATAGGATGAGTGCGAATTTGGAACTGCCCACAGCTGATGGCTTGAGATCACTGGCTCCCCAGAAGTCCAGGAAGACGATATTGACTCCCATGCGCCAGATTCAGATGGGGCGCCGGGAGAGCCGGCTGTTGCTGGGAGGAGGCAGTATGCCTGAACTACCAGGTGCTAACCAAAGTGTGCCGGGAACTGGAAAAAGCTTTTCACAGCCGAATGCCCTGCCGGGAGAGACTAGTGGGAAGCTGGGAGTGGAACAAAAGGTGAGGAGTGAAGGAAAAAGTTCTGCACGGCAGGAAGCTTTGCCGGCGGTAAACCAGAATTTTGCCCTGCAGGAATTTCATCCGGATGCCAGTTTTGTGCCAGCGGGACAGAGCACGCAGATGATCGTGGGGGCTTCGGGAGAAAGCGATTATGAGATCGTACACATGGCGGAGGCGATGTACCGGAAGTTTGATCTGAAACGGGTTTTTTATTCAGCGTTTGTAAATACGACGAAAGATCCAGCGCTGCCGGAGGGAAGAGAAGGGCCGCCGCTGCTTCGGGAGCACCGGCTCTATCAGGCAGATTTTTTGATGCGGTTTTACCAGTTTCGGGCAGAAGAAATCATTTCAGCGGAGAATCCTTTTTTAAATGTTCATCTGGACCCAAAATGCAACTGGGCGCTGAATCATTTGGGATTTTTTCCAGTTGAGGTACAGACGGCAGATTATCACACACTGCTTCGTATTCCGGGAGTGGGCGTCAAATCAGCCAAGCGCATTATGGCAGCGAGGCGGCTTGGCAGTCTGGACTATCAGGCACTGAAAAAGTTTGGAGTGGTATTAAAGCGGGCGATGTATTTTATCACCTGTGGTGGGAAGACGATGGTTCCCCTTCGCATGAACGAGGGCTTTATTTTGACCAATCTGTTGGGGCTCAGAGAGCGGCTTCCGGCCTCTGTCACTGGGGAAAACCGGTTTGAACAGATGTCACTTCTGGATCTGTATCCTGGTGCTGTGACAACCTCAGGAACGCAGGGGGTGGGGAGATATGGATGAGACATGGATTTATCTTTGCGAAGATTCCCTGGATGGGATATTTACCGCAGTGTACCAGGCTTATGAGGAACATCACCCCCACGCCGCCAACCGCATTCAGATCTGTGACAGGATGTATCATCAGGAGTTGTTTGCCAGATATATCCCAGTGGAGACCGACTATGAACGGGCTGAGAAGGTGGCGCGTACCCTGCGGAATAAGGTATCCATTCCGGTCTATGAATGGCTGAAAAAATGTTCTGTCTCTTATGATCCAGGAAAGGCAGATGGGATTTATCGGGGGGTTATTCTGGCTCTGCACATGGGAGGGAAGGTGATGGATCATTTAACCCGGCCGGAGATTCAGTATCTGATGGAGCTGGAGCGCCATATTGTCAATGAGATACAGCATGAACTTCAGTTTCTCCGGTTTGAGGAATTGGAAAATGGAGTGTTGTTTGGAAAGATCAATCCGAAAAATGCTGTCCTTCCTTATATGGCCGAGCATTTTGCAGACCGCTTTTCCGGAGAGAATTGGGTGATCGCCGATACAGTTCATCGGATGGTGCTCATCCACGAGAGCGGAAAGGGATGCTCCCTAGCGGAGATGTCTGACGTGGACTTGGAGGCATTGGAATTAAGTGTCTCAGCTAGTGAAGAATTGTGGCAGAGACTGTGGAAACGCTTTGTGGATTCCATCGCCATTAAAGAGAGGATCAATCCCAGGCTTCAGATGCAGATGCTGCCAAAACGTTTTCGGAAATACATGAAGGAAATGCAGGGGCCTTAATGTATTGCATCAGGGATTTCTATATTTGGACAGTGTCATTACACCGGTTTAAAAAAGGACTTGGGAGAAATATATAATTATTGAAAAGAAGAGTACAGATTGGTACTCTTCTTTTGTCTTTAAGTAAAGTTCTAAATTATAGGACAGGTCTCATATTTTTCAGTATGGTATTCTCTCAACCGACTTCAAGGTGCCAGTTGAAATAAATACCATAATGTGGTATATTTACCATAAAGTGACATAAGTGTAAAGGAGATTGTCGGTTCCAATGCCTCCGTTGGAGGCATTAAAACCTCACCAGACAATCTCTCGTAACGCGCCGATTACGGCACGTTACTCCCTTCACAAAAATGTTTGTGCGCGCATGGAGGTAACACATGATACGTTCTTATGTACAAAAAAATGTATTTGACGCTTTGCAGGAGCGGTTAAAGTTTATTTTTGAGGAATTTGACAATATATATGTTTCATTTTCGGGAGGAAAAGACAGCGGACTTCTTTTAAATCTAGTACTGGATTATCAGAAGAAATACGCGCCGGAGAAGAAGATCGGTGTGTTTCATCAGGATTTTGAAGCGCAGTACACGGTGACTACAGAATATATTGAGCGAACTTTTAAACGCATTGAAAAGGACGTGGAGCCATACTGGGTATGCCTTCCCATGGCGACGCGGACTGCCCTGAGCAGCTATGAGATGTTCTGGTATCCCTGGGATGATAAGAAGCAGGAGGCTTGGGTGCGCCCGATGCCAAATCATGATTATGTGATAAACCTGGAAAATAATCCGATGACTACCTATAAATACCGGATGCACCAGGAGGACTTGGCGAAGCAGTTTGGCAGGTGGTACAGTATGTCCCACGAGGGGAAGAAAACAGTGTGTCTGCTGGGTATGCGTGCGGATGAGTCCATGCAGAGGTACAGTGGCTTTCTAAATAAAAAATATGGGTATCAGGATGAGTGCTGGATCAGCAGGCAGTTTAAGGATGTATGGTGTGCTTCTCCTATTTATGACTGGTCCACCAGCGACGTCTGGCATGCCAATTATCTGTTTGATTATGATTATAACCATCTCTATGATCTGTACTATATGGCGGGTCTGAGCGCTTCCCAGATGAGGGTGGCCTCGCCCTTTAACGACTACTCGAAGGACAGCTTGAACTTATACCGGGTGATCGATCCTGAGATCTGGGCGAAGCTGATCGGCCGGGTCCAGGGGGCCAACTTCGCATGTATCTATGGAAGGAGCAAGGCGATGGGCTACCGCAATGTGACGCTTCCCGAAGGGCATACATGGGAATCTTATACAAAATTTCTGTTGGACACACTGCCGGTTCGTCTCAGAAATAATTATGTAAAAAAATTTAACACTTCCATTAAGTTCTGGCATAACACGGGAGGAGGTTTGGATGAGGAGACGATCGAAGAGCTTTTGGCCCATGGTTATAAGATCCGGCGCAATGGAGTCTCGAATTACACACTGAATAAGAAATCTAGGGTTGTCTTTGAGGGAAAGATTCCCGATCATACGGATGATATCAAATCCACGAAAGATATACCTAGTTGGAAAAGAATGTGTTATTGCATTTTGAAAAATGATCACATCTGCCGGTTTATGGGATTCGGCTTGACCAGGCAGCAACAAAAGCGTATTGACATAATTAAGATGAAATACAAAAACGTAAGAGAGTTAGGATGAAAAGAGGGAAATAACAAATGGCATACAAAAGTCCGGTTTACAATGTGATATCTGTACCAGTGGAAAAGGTAAAACCCAATACATATAACCCCAACGCTGTGGCGCCGCCGGAGATGAAACTTCTATATGAAAGTATAAAAGAGGATGGCTACACGATGCCCATCGTGTGCTATTATTCCAAAGAAAAAGATATATACGTGATCGTGGACGGATTCCACCGCTATCGTATCATGATGGAATTCCCGGATATCTACGAACGAGAAAAGGGAATGATTCCGGTATCGGTTATTGATAAACCCATTGACCACCGAATGGCAAGCACCATTCGTCACAACCGCGCCAGAGGAAGTCACAATGTGGACCTTATGAGTAATATCGTCAAAGAACTTCATGAGATTGGACGGTCCGATGCCTGGATCAGCAGGCATTTGGGTATGGATCGGGATGAAATACTGAGACTAAAGCAGATCACTGGCCTCTCAGCGCTGTTTCGGGATGTAAAATTTGGTCAGGCATGGCGTCCAGAGGATGAAGAAGAAATGGAGTAGTATAAAAACATACATTTAAAATTAATTTAAAAGTTCTTTTGGAAAAAATTCGTATATTCTATGTAAATTCTGGTAATGCTATGGGAAAATTAAGTTTGCAAGGAGGAATCTAACATGGCAGTGGAATTTAAGAACAGCGAGACAAAGGACAATTTGATGCGTGCATTTGCCGGTGAAAGCCAGGCGAGAAACCGTTATACGTTCGCAGCACAGAAGGCGCAGGAACAGAATCAGCAGGTTATCTCCATGGCATTTCTTTTTACGGCAGAGCAGGAAAAAGAACATGCGGAGATTTTTTATCATCATCTGAAAGAACTCTCTGGAGAGACGATTCATGTAGATGGGGGCTATCCAGTGGATATCTCAGAGGATCTGGGCCAGCTTTTGAGAATGGCGCAGCATAATGAATATGAAGAGCATGACGACGTATATAAAAAATTCGGTGAAAAAGCGATGGAGGAAGGATTTACGAAAGTGGCAAATTCCTTCCGAATGATCGCAGAGATCGAGAAAGTGCACGGTGACCGTTTTGGACGGTTCGCAGAGTATCTGGAGCAGAATAAGCTCTATGTATCCGATGTGAAGGCGGGCTGGATGTGTCTGAACTGTGGTTACATTTTTGAGGGTGAAAAAGTGCCGGAAAAATGTCCGGTGTGTGACCATGACAAAGGATACTTTATCCGGGTAAGTCTCTCCCCATTTACTGATGGTCAGAAGGCATGGGCATAAGGGAGCAGACAGGAGATGTATGATATTATTGTGGTCGGTGCCGGAACAGCGGGGCTTTCTGCGGCGGTGTACGGGGCGAGAGCCGGGAAACGTGTGCTCGTTCTGGAGCAGAAAAACGCAGGTGGTCAGATCGTGAACTCACCGGAGGTTGATAATTATCCGGGCATCAAGCATATCTCTGGTTTTGAATTTATTCAGGGATTGCAGGAGCAGGCAGAGGAAGCAGGGGCTCAGTTTCAGTATGCTCCTGCGGAAGCCATCCGGTGTGAGGGAGAAAAAAAGCTGGTGAGATGCGGCGATGAGGAGTTGGCGTGTAATTCGATTATTCTCGCCACCGGCATGGTGTACCGGAAGCTTGGGCTGGAGCAGGAGGAGCACTTGACAGGAAAGGGTGTTTCCTACTGCGCCGTGTGTGATGGTGCATTTTTTCGGGGTAAAGACACGGCGGTGGTGGGAGGTGGCAACACGGCTTTAGAGGATGCCCTCTATCTTTCTGAGATCTGTCGCAAGGTCTATCTGATTCACCGCAGAGACCGTTTTCGAGGAGAAAATGCCATGGTAAACAAGCTGCTTCAGACAAAAAATGTAGAATTTGTTCTGGATAGTGTGGTGACAGAACTGAGGGGAAAAGAGCAGCTTTCGGGCATTATCATAAAAAACAGGGTTTCGGGTATCGTCAGTGAACTGTCCGTCAATGGCTTGTTTGTGGCGGTGGGACAAATGCCGGAAAACGAACGATTCCGGGATGTGGTGGAATTGGATTCCAGTGGTTATATAAAGGCGGATGAGAGCTGCTGTAGCAGTGTGCCAGGAATCTATGCAGCAGGGGATTGCCGCACGAAGCAAGTTCATCAATTGGTGACAGCGGCGGCAGATGGCGCGGTGGCTGCTCTGGCTGCCTGTGGGCAGACAGAATAAAAAAGTACCTTTCATTTCGCGAATAAATCCCCATCTTTTCCACATACTAACTCCATAGCAATGATTTGGAAAGCAAATCTTTGTAACAAACAAGAAAAATGGCTATGGAGGAAAAAATATATGAAAGCAACAGGAATTGTGCGTCGGATCGACGAACTTGGACGAATCGTGATACCAAAAGAGATACGAAGGACATTGAGAATCCGTGAAGGGGATCCCTTGGAGATATTCACCAACCATGAGGGAGGGATCATTCTCAAAAAATATTCCCCTATCGGAGAATTGGGAGAGTTGGCAAAAGAATATGTGGAGTCTGTGGCGAATGTAGCCAAATGTACGGTCTGTGTGGCGGACAGGGATCAGATCGTGGCAGCAGCCGGTCCAGACAAGAAAAACTATTCGGGAAAAGATATTCATAAAGAATTAAAGCAGTGTATAGATGAGCGGACTAATATATTATCCACAAACAAAAAGGAATCTCGCTGCAGGATAACGGAAGATGGGGAAACCGAGGTGAACCAGGCGGTGGGAACCATTGTATCGGAAGGAGATGCCATTGGCGCGGTAATTCTGGTCTCCGGGGATGATAAATTAAAATTTGGGGAGTTTGAAGAGAAAATGGCATTGTGTGGTGCAAACTTTCTGGGCAGACAGATGGAAAGCTAGTCTGATGACGGTGTCAGATAGAACCTGTAGAGCTAAAATGTTGGCTTTAAAATGCCAAAAACTGCAAAAAACCTTGACAAATGGCTGAAAAAAGGTTATAAATATGTTTAGTAGGTTTACAGGGATTGTAGGTTTACGAAAAAATAATGTAAAATCACGAGGAGGATATATTCCATGAACAAGACAGAATTAGTTGCGGCTATTGCTGATCAGGCAGATTTGTCAAAGAAAGATGCTGAGAAAGCATTAAAAGCATTTGTTGACGTTATTACGGATGAATTGAAGAAGGGTGAAAAGATTCAGCTTGTTGGATTCGGTTCTTTTGAAGTAACTGAGAGAGCAGCAAGAGAGGGAATCAACCCACTTACGAAGAAGCCGATGAGCATTCCTGCATCTAAGGCACCGAAATTCAAAGCTGGTAAAGCATTGAAGGATGCTGTTA
This sequence comes from uncultured Roseburia sp., assembly GCA_947644305.1. Lineage (GTDB taxonomy): Bacteria > Bacillota > Clostridia > Lachnospirales > Lachnospiraceae > Eubacterium_F. The sequence continues at coordinate 25,702 of CANRYS010000009.1, read as the reverse complement.
ACGCATAATTAAGCGTTTTTATGGGATTTTGAATTGTTAAATATAACGTCGATTCTGGATGCTGTCAGGATCGGCGTTTTTGCGCGTAAGGCAAAGCCATAGCGCCGCCCGCGAACGTGAGAAACAGAATGGAGGATCATATGAGATTAGACAAATATTTAAAAGTATCCAGATTAATTAAGAGGAGACCGGTGGCCAATGAGGCGTGTGATGCCGGGCGAATCCTGGTAAATGATAAGGTGGCAAAGGCTTCCCTTAATGTAAAACCGGGTGATGTTATTGAGATACAGTTTGGAAATAAGAATACGAAGGTGGAAGTGCTCAGCATTGAAGAAACCTACAAAAAAGATGAGGCAAAGGAACTGTACCGCTATCTGTAGGAAGAAACGGACAAATTAACGATCTGTCATATCTGCCCAAGCTGCCGCATATATTATGTTAAATGGATTTTTGAGGTGGGCAAATTGCAGGATTCCCAGAAAAGCAGATACAACCAGTATGCGGAGACGAGGAATGAGGGGCTGACGGGAAGGCAGGATGTAAACATGTTCGACCGCAGGAAAGCAGCGGTGTCCGGCGTGAAGGAGGTAATCTCCTTTGACAGCAATGAGATCCTGCTTGAAACCACCAGAGGAATGCTTTCATTTCGGGGAGAGGATCTTCATGTCAAGCGGTTGACCTTGGAAAAGGGTGAGGTGGATCTGGAGGGAAATATCTGTGAGTTAAAATATTCAGATACCCATTCTGTGAAGGATGCCGGCACATTTTTTGGAAAGCTGTTTAAATAATGGATGAGATAAAAAGTCAGGTTATTTTTCTTCTGGGTTCCTTTATAAGCGGCGTGGCGGTGATGCTTGCCTATGAGATTATTAATATTATACGGGGACTGTTCCGGCCGGGGATCGTGGGCAAATTGTTTCTGGACGTGGTGTTTTTTACAGTCAGTGGAATATGTGTATTCCAGATGATCTTTCTGTGCAACAACGGAACGATACGGAGCTTTTTCATCTTTGCCTTTGGGGCAGGGGCGATCTTGTTTCGGAAGACCTTTGGAACAAAGATATCCAACCTCTGCGTGAGGGCCGTCCAAAAGACATTTCGGCTGCTTACCCGTCCCCTTTTATTTCTTTGTAAGCAATTCAGAAAAATCATAAAAAAAAGAGAAAAAAACTCTTGATATTTGCTAAAAAACGCATTATAATATCAATTACACAGCAGTCTACAGCTATAGAAAACTAAGTGAAGGGGAAACAAGCTTCCCCCGTAGAAATGAGGAAATATATGAGAAGAAGAAGGCGAAGAAACCGCACCGGGCTTTTTCTGGTGATGACGGTGGTTCTGCTGTTTTGCGCTACCCTTGGGATTCATAGTATTTCTTTGAAGGCGAACTGTCTTGAGCTGCAAAAGCAGAAACAGGAACTGCAGCAGAAAAAAGACGAGCTTCAGAAGGAAAAGAAGTCCATTCAGGAGCAGAAGGCATACATGCAGACAGATGAATACATAGAGAACGCGGCCAGGGAAAAATTTGGCCTCGTATATGATGATGAGATAATTTTCAAAGCAGAGTGAGAATCGTGTCGAAAAGTTTTTTTGGCATGATTCTTTTTTTGACAAAATTTGATACCCACTTTGTCTATACTTATTTGTACTACAAGTGTAATTTGTTGAGGCGGGACGCAGGCAGCGGTTTGGTTATGCCGCTGCTTTGGAGAGCGTCTCAGAATGGAGGAAATGATGATACAAGGTGCGGTTTCAAAAAAAAGGTGGATATTACAGGCAGTACTAGGATTTATGCTTGGGCGGGTGTGGATGTTTTCCATCAATCCCTTTGCCCCCGCCTATCTGTGTGCGGCAGGAGTCTATCCTGGCAGTCGGATGCTGGTGATGGTATCTGTCCTGGGAGGTGTGTTGACTCAGGCGAGAGGGTTGAATTTTCTGCAGTATACCTTTCTAATCTTGTTGACTGGGTTTGTGCAGTATGTCATGCGGCGGATCGATGGCAAGGAGGGGAGTGTCCTTGCGGTGGCGTGTGTCAGTGGGATACTCAATTTTATTCTTGGATTCACTACGGGTGTAGTAAACAACAATACGATGGAAGCGGTCTGGCTGAGCTTGTTGGAGAGCCTGTGTATCGTTGCCATGGCAAATGTATTTCAGTGGGGAGTGCGGTTCTTATTATATGAGGACTGGGCAAAGATTCTTGGAAATGAGGAGATGATCAGTCTTATATCCCTGGCGGCCCTGGTTGTCTATGGAATGCCCCGGACTTTTGAGGGGGTGTACTCCTTTATCGAGACTCTCAGCTATCTTCTTGTATTGTTTGTGGGATACCGTTATGGGGCGGCGCCGGGGGCGATGGCAGGTGCAGCTGGGGGCATCCTGGCAGCGGCCTCCGGCAGTGGTATGGTTCTGGTGGGGGTATACTGCCTCCTCGGCATCGGCGTGGGAATTTTCCGAGAGATTGGGCGTATTATGAGTACCGTGGCATTTCTTGTGATGGGGATCATTATGGCATATGTCATAAGAAATGAGGTGCTGGGAATCGTAGAGTTGCGAGGAATGGTATCTGCGGCAATCATTTTTCTATCCATCCCCGGTTCCTTCATTCGAACCATCGAAAATGATCTGACGAAAGATCAGGAAAATCCTTTTGCCAAGGAGGATCTGCGAACCCTTGCCAATTATAAGATCGACGGGTTCGCCACGGCATTTAAACGGCTGGCAAAATCCTTCAGTGATTTTACGGAAAAGGAACGACAGATATCCGGCGATGAGATCCAGGAGATCTTCGACGACCTGTCTGGCAAAGTCTGTCGGCAGTGTGTGAACTGTCACTACTGTTGGGAGACGAATTACGAAGAGACCTATGAGAACATAAAAAACATTCTTGCGGCGGCAAGTGAACAGGGCGTGGTGGAAGAAGAGAACATCAGTGAGAAATTTTTAAACCGCTGCCTGAGACTGGATGAATACATCGAAAAGATCAATGAGCGTATGGCGGTGGCCAGGATGAACCTGAGCTGGCGCAATAAAATGGCGGAGAGCCGGGAGGCGATGGCAGGTCAGATGATGGAGATCGCCGAGGCGCTGAAAGAATTTACGATGGAGCTGAATCAGACGACCGAGGTGCCGGTGGAGACGAAGAAAAAGGTTCTCTTTGCCCTGCGAAGTCTGGGGATCCGGGTGAAAAATCTGTCTTTCAAAACCGACCGAAAAGGGAATCTGGAGATCTGTTTTGTGGCGAAGGCCAAAGGAAATGCCTGTATCACAAAGAAGGATGTGTGCGTGGCGCTGGAGCATGCGCTGGATCAGCGGATGTGTCCCGGCAGGTACATGAGAAATGTTATCCCCAAAGAATACGAGGCAGTTTCCTTTGTGCGGGATATGAATTATAAGACGCTCACCGGTCTTGCCAGAGTGGCGAAAAGCGGTGAGACGGTATCCGGTGATAATTTCTCTTTTATGGAGCTCTCCACTGGGGAACTGGTTATGGTGCTCTCGGATGGGATGGGCAGTGGAAGCCGGGCATGCCAGGACAGTGAAAATCTGGTAGAGGTACTGGAGAGTCTCATCGAGGCAGGGTTCCGCAAAGAATCGGCGATTCGTCTCATGAATACGCTATTTGTTATGTCTTATGAGGGAAAAAAGTTTACAACCCTTGACATGACAGCGATAGACCTTTATAGTGGAGAATGTGAGACGGTTAAAAATGGCGCGGCTGCCACATTTATCAAACGCTCCGAGGGTGTGGAGACTATTTTTGCTAAAACTCTTCCTATGGGCATCGATATGGAGGCAGCGCCGGAATCTACCCGGACAAGCCTGAATGATGGCGATATGGTAGTTATGGTATCGGACGGTATCATCGATGCATTTCCGGGAGAGGACAAAGAATTTTATGTAGAAAACATACTGGAGAATATAGACAGCAACAATCCGTCAGAGGTAGCAAATGGCGTGCTGATGCAGGCGCTTGCCAGAAATGCTAGGGAGGCGTCGGATGATATGAGCGTGCTGGTGGCAGGAATATGGAAAAAATGAATGGAGAACAATAGTGTTTAAGGATAAAGTACTAAAGTACAACAAACGGAATAAACTTTTTCATAGAGGGGACCGGATCGTCGTGGGAGTATCTGGAGGCAAGGATTCCGTCTGCTTGCTGGATGTATTGGACCGGTGTCGGGAGGAGTTTGACCTGACGCTACTGGTGGTTCATGTCAACCACGGGATTCGCGGCGAGGCGGCAGACAGGGATGAACAATTCGTGAAGGATATGGCAGCAGACCGGGGACTGGAATGTTACAGTGAGCGTGTGAATGTCCGTCAGGTTGCCAAGGAGCGGAAAATGACAGAAGAGGAGGCAGGGCGTTTTCTTCGGTATCAGATCATGCGTCATGTGTGCATGGAAAAGAGTTTTGATAAGATCGCCGTGGCGCACCATCAGGATGACGTGGCGGAGACGGTACTTTTTCAAATGTTTCGAGGAAGCGGTCCCAGAGGATTGTCAGGGATTCATCCCAAGCGGGAATATGTGATTCGCCCGATCTTATTTGCGGAGGGACGGGAGATCGAAGAATATGTGCGGGAGAACAAACTGGCATACTGCGAGGATCAGACCAATTATTCTGAGGAGTATTCCAGAAATAAATTGCGGCTTCGGGTATTTCCTTATGTAGAACGGGAAATAAATAACAGAGCGAAGGCCCATGTAGCAAAGGCTGCACAGAAAATTGCCCTCCAGAATGCATATGTGGAGAAGCAGGCAAAAAAAGAGTATATGCGGGTGGTCCATGCGGACCAGGGACAGTATTATTATAATTGTGATGAATTTGACCGGTTGGATCTCGTCATACAGATCGAGATCATCCGTCTCGTGTTGAAAAATTTTCGGGAATCGGTAAAGGATATCAGCGAGACCCACTATAAAAAATTGATCGCCATGTCTAGAATGGAGGTGGGCAAACAGGTCAGTCTGCCAGGAAAAGTATGCGTTGAGCGGAGGTATGGATGTGTCTGGTACCGTAATATAACCGATCAGAATGGAGAAATGTTTTATCAGAAATGCCTGCTTCCCTATGAAGGACTGGTGAAAATACGAAAAGACAGAATGCGAATCGCCATGGATGTAGTTCCCAGAAGGAAACTCCCGGAAGAAATTCCAGAAAAAGACTATACGAAATGGTTGGATTATGATAAAATAAAGGGTAACTTATGTCTTAGGAACCCAAAAAAGGGTGACTATTTTATCATGGATGCAGCGGGAAACCGAAAAAAGCTTTCCCGATATTTTATTGATAAAAAAATTCCTGCGTCAGAAAGAGCAAAAGAGATTGTGCTGGCTGAAGAAAATCATGTGATCTGGGCAGTTCCGGGACGGATCAGTAATGCATATAAAGTTACTAAAGAGACCAGATTAGTTCTAGTGGTTGTGCTGGCATGGGGATGATAAGGAGAGAACGATGAAAGAAGAAGTAAATGTATTATTCAAAGAAGAACAGCTTATGTCAAAGATTCGGGAGATCGCAGATCAGATCAACCGGGATTATGAAGGAAAGGAAGTATATCTGCTCTGTATCCTGAAGGGCAGTGTATATTTTACTTGTGAACTTTCCAAATATATAAAAGTTCCTGTAAAGCTTGGATTTTTAAGTGTGTCCAGCTACGGGGACGGAATGACCAGTTCCGGGGCAGTGGAGTTGAGCAATGATGTAGACCTGGATGTAAAGGGGAAAAATGTTATCGTGGTGGAGGACATTGTGGATAGCGGAAGAACCCTCGCATTTTTGCTTCATATGCTGGCGAAACGCAAACCGGAAAGCCTGCGGCTGTGTACACTTCTTGACAAACCGGGAAGCCGTGTGACAGAAGTGGCAGTGGATTATGTGGGCTTCGAAGTCCCAGACGTTTTTGTTGTTGGGTTTGGGATGGATTATGCGCAGAAATATAGGAATCTGCCATATATCGGTGAACTGGTCTTTAAGGAGGGCAAATAATGAAGACATTTAAGGGCTATGGCTTTTTTGTGCTGATGCTTCTGGTACTGGCGTTAGTGTTTATCGCCAATGAATATTTTATAAATTCAAACCGGGACAATTATTCGGTGACACAGTTTAAGCAGGACATCATGGAGGAAAAGATCCAGAGTGTGGAAGTGAGACAGAATGCAGAGGTGCCTACGGGTGAATTGACCGCTAAGTACTCCAATGGTGAAAAGCGGGTCTATGTATCGGACGTCAACCAGATCCTGCAGTTTCTAGATGAAAAAAACTTCACCCATGTGAGAGTGGGGGATGTAGCGAGAACTCCATGGTATCTGGAAGTTCTGCCATATATCATCGGAGTAGTGTTGATCCTGCTGCTGTTTAGCATGATGTCCTCCAATGCCAACGGAGGCGGTGGCGGCGGAAAGATGATGAATTTTGGAAAGAGCCGTGCCAAACTTACGATGCCGGACGATAAGGTGAAAACCTTTCAGGATGTGGCAGGTCTGGTGGAGGAAAAAGAGCAGTTGGAGGAGATCGTAGATTTTCTTTCAGCACCTGGAAAATATACAAAGCTCGGTGCCAGGATTCCAAAGGGAGTCATTATGGTGGGTCCCCCAGGTACTGGAAAAACCTTGCTGGCGAAGGCGGTTGCCGGAGAAGCAGGTGTTCCCTTTTTCAGCATTTCCGGTTCTGACTTTGTGGAAATGTTTGTCGGTGTGGGGGCTTCCAGAGTACGTGACCTCTTTGCAGAGGCAAAGAAAAATGCACCGTGTATCGTATTTATCGATGAAATTGACGCGGTGGCGAGACGCCGAGGTAGCGGCCTGGGCGGTGGTCATGACGAGAGAGAGCAGACTCTGAATCAGATGCTGGTGGAGATGGATGGTTTCGGCATCAATGAGGGAATCATCGTTATGGCGGCGACAAACCGTGTAGATATACTTGATCCGGCGATCCTGAGACCGGGAAGATTTGATCGGAAGATCACAGTAGGTAGACCGGACGTGCGGGGAAGGGAAGAGATCCTGAAGGTTCACGCAAAGGATAAACCGCTGTCGGATGACGTAAATCTGGAAGATATCGCCAGAACCACGGCAGGTTTTGTGGGGGCTGACCTGGAAAATCTTCTGAATGAGGCGGCGATCGCGGCGGCCAGAGATAATCGGGTATTTATTGTAGAAGAAGATATCAAGAAATCCTTTATCAAGGTAGGCATCGGAGCGGAGAAAAGAAGCAAGGTCATTTCTGACAAAGATAAGCGGATCACCGCCTATCATGAAGCGGGGCATGCGATCCTGTTTCATCTCCTGCCGGATGTAGGACCGGTATACACCGTTTCCATTATTCCTACCGGCCAGGGAGCCGCAGGATACACGATGCCGCTGCCAGAAAAGGATGAGCTGCATTTGACGAAGGGCAAGATGCTCCAGGACATCACGGTATGTCTTGGCGGACGCATCGCAGAAAGTATTGCCTTTGATGATGTGACAACCGGCGCTGTCCAGGATATCAAACAGGCGACAGAAGCGGCCAGAGATATGGTTACCCGGTATGGATTCTCAGAGGAACTGGGAATGATAAATTACGATACCTCGGATGATGAAGTGTTTATAGGAAGGGATATCGCCCACACCAAAACCTTTAGTGAGGGCACTGCAGAGATCATTGACAGAGAGGTCAAAAAGATTATCAATAGCTGTCATGAGAAAGCAACCAGCATTTTAAAAGCAAACCAGGATATTCTTGACCGGTTGGCGAAACTCCTGATAGAAAAGGAGAGGATTACCAGAGATGAGTTCGAGTTGCTTTTTGAGCAAAATGACGATGAAACCGTAGAAAATGCTTAAGCGATTGTGCAGGTTCTCAAAAGAGGAGAAATGATTGGGCAATACTCACAAATAATTTTTCAAAATTAATCAATGTTTGTGCACACTTATTTGCGATAAGGTGCTATACTTCTTATCGTAAACCCCAATACATTATATAGTTTTTGCTACACCCCATAAGTAACAAAAATACCTTCTCCCAAAAGGACAGCCGACGTGAAGCTGTCCTTTTGACTATTTGGAATCATAAAAATGAGGAGTATGACTATGAAAACAGGAAAATTAATTCGGGAAGCAATATTTAGTTCAGGCACGGAACAGTATGTCTCACCGATGGAACCTGGGATCAATGAGCAGGTAGTGATTCGTTGCCGCACAGGAAAAGATAATGCTGATATGGTATATCTTGTGACAGAGAACGGGAAGATCCAGATGGAAAAAGAGAATTCTGGAGAGCTATTTGATTATTACAAAACTACGGTACAGTTGGGTACAGAAAGTTTTGGGTACTGTTTTCTTGTCCAGCGGGGGGAGGAAAAGGTTTATTTTACGAAGAAAGGCGACGTGGATCAGCCGGAGCAGAGATTTTACTATCGTATTTTTCCAGGCTACAAGACGCCGGACTGGGCGAAGGGTGCGGTGTTTTATCAGATCTATGTGGACCGGTTTAACAACGGAGACCGCACCAACGATGTGGTGAATGATGAGTATTCTTACATTGGTGAGCATGTAAAAGGTGTGTCGAACTGGAGTAAATATCCCGCGTCTATGGGAGTGCGGGAATTTTATGGTGGAGATCTTCAGGGAGTTTTGGATAAGCTGGATTATCTTCAGGATTTAGGCGTGGAGGTGCTCTACCTGAATCCTATCTTTGTCTCTCCTTCCAACCACAAATACGATACACAGGACTATGATTATATCGATCCGCATTTTACAGTTATTCAGGAGGATGGCGGAGAGACTTTGGAAGAAGGGGATCATGACAATAGCCATGCATCCAAATATATAAAGCGTGTTGTGGACAAAAAGAATCTGGAGGCGTCCAATAAATTTTTTGCCTATTTTATGGAGAAAGTACACGAGCGTGGAATGAAGGTCATTCTGGACGGTGTGTTTAACCATTGCGGTTCCTTTAATAAATGGATCGACAGAGAGGGAATCTATGAGACGGATGCTTCCTATAAAAAAGGAGCATTTATAGAAGAACAGAGTCCCTATCATGATTTCTTCAAATTTTTTCCAGATGGTACCTGGCCCCGGAATACCCACTATGACGGCTGGTGGGGGCATGACACCCTGCCGAAACTGAATTACGAAGATTCGGATAAACTTTATGAATATATAATGCGTATTGCGAGAAAATGGGTATCTGCGCCTTATAATGTGGACGGATGGCGTCTGGATGTGGCGGCAGATCTGGGACACTCCCAGGAATTTAACCATAAGTTCTGGCGGGATTTCCGAAAAAATGTGAAGGAAGCAAATCCAGAAGCGATCATACTGGCAGAGCATTACGGAGATCCCTCATCCTGGCTGGAAGGGGACCAATGGGACACGGTGATGAACTACGATGCCTTTATGGAGCCGGTGAGCTGGTTTTTAACGGGAATGGAGAAGCACAGCGATGTGAGCCGTCCCGACTTAAAAGGAAACGGCGATCTGTTTTTTGCGCGAATGACAGAATTCACAGCTAAGTTCAGCATGCAGTCCCTTATGGTGGCGATGAACGAGTTATCCAATCACGATCATTCCCGGTTTTTGACTAGAACCAACGGGCGTGTTGGAAGAACAGCCTCCGCTGGACCGGAGTCGGCGAACTACGGAGTGCGCAAGGCTGCCATGATGGCAGCAGTGATCATTCAGATGACCTGGCTGGGCGCTCCCACCGTCTACTATGGTGATGAAGCGGGAGTCCGCGGCTGGACCGATCCTGATAATCGGCGGACCTATCCATGGGGCAAAGAGGATCATGAACTGATTCTTTTTCACAAGGAGGCCATTCGCATTCACAAAGACTATGATGCATTTCGCTCCGGTGGGCTGATTTACCTTGTCAATGAGAGAAATCTGATCGGTTATGGTCGTTTCGATGAGAAAGACAAAGCCTTTGTGCTGGTGCAGGCGGGCGGAGAAAGACGTCAGGTAGAGGTGCCGGTATGGCGCCTGGAGATGCATGATGGCGAGACCATGGCTTCCATGATTTACAGCGACAACGGTGGGTTTGATGTTAATGCGCGAATCTATGTGGTGAAAGACGGGAAAGTTACCGTAGATCTGGAGCCAGACGCTTCTATCATTGTGAAATCCGTGGAACGGGGGTATTGATAGAATAGCATCAATCAGATAATAAAAAGGTATTTTTCAAGTTATTATGTGACTGAGGAATACCTTTTTTGTGTCTTTGGAGTTGTTTTGAACAAATCGGGGGATTTATAACTTAGTAAGGGAACCTACTATGTTGAATTGGCATTTCTGATGGTGCCAGAGATGTATAGTGCTGTTATATTATTTTTAAATGGGGAGATCACGAAATGATAAAAATGATCAAAAAATTAATAATATTTTTAAGTTTAGTCATATGCTGCACTGGCTGTGGTTCGGGAGTAACTCATGAAGCGACAGAGTTACAAACAAAAGTCATAACTCATAGAGAAAAAGACATAAGTTATGATATTATTCCACCACCAGAAAAATTTTCTGAATATATTAAAAGGAATAAAATAAAACTGAAAGAGGAATATTCGGAGTTGCCGCCAGCATTTGGAGAAGTGGGAGGACGGGATTATCCTAGCCTGATATGTTGTTTTCTTGATGTAAACGATAAAATAAATTATTTAGAATATGAATTGACCCAGGAGATGGAATGGAAAATAAGTATTCCGAATTGGAGCACGGAAATTAAAAAAATTGCTCCGACGGGATTGATAAGTTATCAAGTGGATCAGCTTGGAAGAAAGTATTGTTCTGTTTTGGGAGATGAGGGAGATGTTTTAATTTATTCTATCAGTGATGAGGGTGAATTTCGCAATATTGACATCAAAGAGATCGATTCCCTAGCAATCAATGATAATAAGATTTTAGTGAATTTTGACATAATAAATGATTCCATATTAGCACTGTTATATGGGGAGAAGGATAGTGAAGATGAAAAATGTAATATATTTTTCTTTAACCCTTTTACGGAGGAATGCACTAAAATGGGAACCACGATCTCTTCCAATATAATATTTGATGAAAAAGGAAATTATTATAGTTTGTCAAATTCACAGCAATATATTCAGTGTTTTTCCATAGATGATACTATGCCACAACGTGTTATAAAATGTAATGGTATCAGTGGTATAAGCGCGATGTCTGATTTAATCGTAGATTCAGAAAACGGTTACTTCATTTCAAATCATGGAATATACAGTGGTAAAATTACAGACAAAGAGTGGAATGTTATGCTGCCCATAAGCAAAATGTATTATAATAAAAAAGATAGTGTGTTTAAAGATGACCCAATAGTTGCTTTTCCTGGGTGGTTAAAAGTGAATGGTGACGACTTAGATTTCTATGTGCAAACCTATAAGACAAATGATGGCAATGAAACAGAATGGATACATTATTATGAAAATTAAAATATACAAAAACAGGGGCATCTGCAAGGGGGATATGAATCTCTCGTGCAGATGCCCCTAAACGAATATGTTGTTTATTATTCCTCGGTCTTTGGAGTAGAAAGGCCATCTCGCCAGTCTTCCATTTTCTTTGTAGCTGCGTCAATCGTTTTCTGACAGATATCTGGAAGTTTGCCTCCCCATGCTTTAGCTGCCTGGTCAAAACCTTTTTTAATCGCAGCGATCATTTTATCTGCCTTGGAAGCATCCCCGCCGCTAAGAGCCTGAGCCATGGAAACCAGACGGTCGCTGGTCTGCTCGATGCCCCAGTAACCATCATCGGCAATGTCTTTCTGTGCCTGAGCTACCGTACTTGGGTCCACGCTGATTCTTCCGTTTTTGACATCCTCAAATAGCTGTGAAAGCTTGGTGTATTTGTTTGCCTGTTTGCTCAGAAGCTGATTTACCAGATTCTGTAGCTGCTGATTTTTTGTATTCAGCTCACCTTTCATCTTCTTTGCAATACTGGAATAATCTTTTACTTTTGAACCGGCGCTCTCCGTAGCTTTAGATGGTTCATAAACAACACCTGCATCTTTAGAAGAAACAGATTCGCTCTTTGTTTTGTCTGCAGCCGTTGTGGTTTTGCTAGATACCGGACTGTAGGCTGTGGACTGAGAATTAGAAATTCCGTTAACACTCATTTTTTTCCCCTCCTTGGTTTTAATTTACGGACATAAATCCTTATTTAGTATATATATCGGACCAAATATTTAAAACTTAACCTTGAGATTCAAAGAATTTAGAGGTAAGATAAAAACAGAAAAAAAGGGAAAAAAATTTTTTCCCCTCTACAAGTTTGTGCGAACGCGAATGAGGTAAAATATGATCAAAAAAATTATACTATTTACAAAGGGGATTGAGACTTTGTGGTTTTTCTCCGAACAGATGGGAAAGACTTTTGAACTGCTGGGATATGAAGTGTTCTACTTTGACCAGTGCAAAGAGTACCGGAGTTTAAGCGACCTGATCTGGTTTTGTGAGCCCGGAGTGACGGCCGCGATCAGTTTCAATTTTGACGGCTGTGCTGGGGAAGATTATTTTATTGATTCAGAGGGCGTGTCTTTTTTTGACGCCAGGGATGTGCTGTTTATCAATATCGTGGTGGATCATCCATTTTATTATCATAAGTTTCTTCCTTATCTGCCTAAGAAATATATACAGATTTCGATTGACAGGGAACACGAAGCCTATCTCAGACGGTTTTTCCCAGAGATGCGCCGGGGGCCATTTATGCCACTGGGAGGAACAAGTTTGTGGGAAAACGGGAAATTCCCTGGATTTAATGACAGAAAATATGATATTGTGTTTACGGGCAATTATAATCCGCCAACGATATTTCATGAGGCGATTCATCGCCATGGAGACGAATATGCGGAGTTTTATTATGATATTATCCATGATCTGATTCGTCATCCCTGGAAATCGATGGATGCCACGATCATGGAACATCTGAACCGTGATGTGGAGGATATCGATGAAAAGGGACTGAAAGAGACTATGCCCAATATGATCTTTATCGATCTGTACGTACGTCACTATTTTCGCGGCGAAGTGGTGAAGAAATTGGTGGATCATGGTTTTCGGGTACATTGCTTTGGATCGGGCTGGGATCAGTTGGATTGCCAACATCCAGAAAATATTGTAAACGGCAATGTGCTGGATTCTCTGGGGTGTCTCCAGCAGATTAGCCGCAGCCGGTTATCTTTGAATGTTATGCCCTGGTTTAAAGACGGCGCTCACGACCGGGTATTCAATTCTATGCTGAATGGGGCAGCCAGTCTCAGCGACAGTTCCCGCTATATGGATGAAATACTTGAGGATGGAAGACACTTTGTCCGGTATGATTTGACAAAACTGGAAGAGCTTCCGAGTAAAGCAGAGCAGATCCTCGCAGACAAAGAGAAATGGGAATATTTGGTTGAACAGGGATACCGTATGGCGAACAGAGGGCATACATGGGCACACAGGGCGCGGTTTCTCCATACAGAAATTCTTTGCAAGATACCACAAACTATGTTAAAATAAGTGCTGGCGGACTAAAAATAAGTAACTTAGTATTTGATGGGAGGCTGTTATGGCTAAGAATAAAGTAAAAAAGAAAAAGCAGAGAAAGCATCCGAAGTTCTGGCTTGGCTTTAAAATATTTATTTTGCTGTTCCTAGTCGCTCTACTTGTAGCAGGAATTATATTTTATGTGATGTACGGGAGGGATATTTTTGCCGCACAGGATCAGGCGATCCAGTTGGTGAAAAACTCCACACTGGAAACCTTTCGCAGCTCCGAAACGTCCATCGCCTATAATTCCAAGGGAAAGCAGATCGCTGTGCTCAAGGGAGATAAGGATTCATATTATCTTCCAATTGATGAGATTCCTGAGTATGTGCAGGATGCCTTTGTTGTGACGGAGGATAAGAAGTTTTATTCTCACAATGGAATCGATGCGGAAGGAATTATTCGTGCCGTGTGGGTTCAGATCCAGAATAAGGGTGAGATCAGTCAGGGAGCCAGTACGATCACCCAACAGTTGGCAAGAGGTATTTTCCTGACTACGGAAAAAACCTATGAGAGAAAGATCAAAGAAATATTTATAGCCATGGAGCTGGAAAAGAAATACAACAAACGGCAGATTTTCGAGTTTTATCTGAACAATATTTGTTTTTCCAATGGCTACTACGGTATAGAAGCGGCGGCAAAAGGGTATTTCAGTGCCAGTTGCAAAGAGCTGAGTCTGTCCCAGCTTTGTTTCCTCTGTGCGATTCCGAATAACCCGACACTTTATGATCCGGTGGAGCGCATGGAAAATACGCTAAAGAGGCGTGATCGAATCCTTAAACAGATGTTAGAGGATAAGGCGATCACCCAGGCAGAATATGATCTGGCGGTGGATGAGAAGATAAAACTTAATATCACTGAGCCAGTAAAACGAAATTTTATTCAGACCTTTGTGACCTATTGTTCTACTAGAAAGCTGATGGAATTGAATGGATTTAAGTTCCGCAATGGATTTGATTCAAAAAAGGAAGAAGAGGCATACAAAGAAGAATACAACGAAGCTTATGCCTCGGCGCAAAAACAGCTTTTAAACAATGGATACCGGATTTATACATCCATTGACTTGAAAAAACAGAAAGCTCTGCAGCAGGCGATCAATACGAATTTGGCTGGATTTACCGAGAAGGGGACAAATGGCATATATAAGATGCAGGGTGCCGGCGTTTGTATTGATAATAAGACCGGTAGAGTCGTGGCAGTAGTGGGAGGAAGGAGCCAGAAGACCAGTGGTTATACCTTGAACCGTGCCTATCAGTCATACCGGCAGCCGGGCAGTAGCATTAAGCCTGTGCTTGTGTATACGCCTTCTCTGGAGAGGGATTATACGCCGGATACCATAGTGGATGACCATAAATTCGAAGGAGGTCCTTCCAATTCCAACGGAAAGTATCACGGACGTGTTACCCTGCGGTATGCAGTGGAGCAGTCATTGAATACCATTGCCTGGCAGCTCTTTGAGGAGTTGACGCCGGAAATAGGGCTTCAGTATCTACTGAATATGAATTTTTCCAAGATTGTGAAGAATGATTATTTCAGCGCCTCATCCTTAGGTGGTCTGACCTATGGGTGCAGTCCGTTGGAGATGGCGTCGGCTTATGCGACTATAGAGAATGACGGGAAGTACCGTGAGCCGACTTGTATCGTAAAGATATTAGATTCAGATGGAAATACCATATTGGATGATGATGTGGACGAAAAATACATCTATGATGCCCATGCGGCGAATACGATGGTGGATATACTGAAAGGTGTTCTCGTGAGAGGTACTGGTTCGGCACTTTCGCTGGATAATGGAATGACTGCTGCTGGTAAGACAGGAACTACCAATGATAAAAAGGATGGTTGGTTCTGCGGTTTTACACCATATTTTACAACAGCAGTATGGGTAGGATGTGACAACCCTGTCTCGATTCCAGATCTGTATGGTGCAACCTATCCAGGACGTACGTGGAAGGCATTTATGAATGAGATCCACAAGGACCTGGAACCGAAAGAGTTTGCCTACGAGAGCCGGGACGACTGGAAAAATAAAACCTCTTCGGATCAGAAACCGGATTATCAGCCTGATCCCGATGATAAAAAGAAGGATAAGGACGACGAGGAGGATGATAAGAAGCAAAAACCGAAGAAGACGAAAAAGCCCAAGGCGACGAAAACTCCTGATGAGGATGATGATACATCGCTACCCGAAGAGGAGGAGCCTCAGCCGCCTGTCACCGATCCGAATGGAGGGGGTACACAGGACAGTGGAAATCAGGGAGCAGATCCGGGAACGAATCCAGGAGATGGTACAGGAAACTCATCCAATGACGATACCAGTTATTCTCCAGATGATACCACCTTTAAAGACGAAAATGGGGTAGTTCAACCATAGTTCAAATAATTGATTAAAAAATAAATAAACGGCTTCGCCCTTCGCTTATGATTTTTGCGAAAGGCGAAGCCGTTTATTGTCATAGCTCGATGGCACTGATTGATCGGCTTATTAGGTCGTCGAACTATTTATTCTTTTCGTATTTTTTCAGAATCCTCTGTATCCGTTCTGATGGATCCAAAAGACCTGCGATGGAAGCGTCATGGTTCAGCGTGTTGATGAGAAGGGCGATATATTTGCTCATATCCACGTTGATGTAGTACTCTTTTTTCAAAAGTTCTTCTGGCTGGTAAACCAGATTAGTGGTCATAAGACGGTAGATCAGTCCGCTGCTAAAGGCTTTATCAAATTTCTCAAGGCCATTGGTGAAAAGACCGAAGGTCGAGGCTACAAAGATACGATTTGCTTTGCGGCGCTTTAATTCGGTAGCGACGTCGATCATACTTTCCCCGGAGGAGATCATGTCATCAATGACAACTACATCTTTTCCCTCAACGTCCGATCCAAGAAATTCATGAGCCACGATGGGATTTCTTCCCTCCACAATCTTCGTATAATCGCGGCGTTTATAGAACATTCCCATGTCCACACCAGCGACGCCGGCAAAGTAAATAGCGCGTCCTGTGGCACCCTCATCCGGGCTGATGATCATCATATTTTTCGGATTCATCTTGATATCTGGTACATTTTTCAGCATTGCCTTGATAAATTGGTACGTGGGCTGTACCGTCTCAAAAGTATTCAGAGGAATCGCGTTCTGAACACGGGGATCGTGGGCATCAAAGGTAATAATGCTGTCTACTCCCATATTAACAAGCTCTTGGAGTGCCAGAGCACAGTCCAGGGATTCTCTGGAGCTTCTCTTGTGCTGGCGGCTTTCATACATAAATGGCATGATAACAGTGATACGTCTTGCCTTGCCGCTGACTGCCGCGATCATTCTTTTGAGATCTTGGTAGTGGTCATCTGGCGACATTCGGTTGATCTGACCACATAGCTTGTAAGTGAGGCTGTAGTTGCATACATCCACCAGGATATATAAGTCCTTGCCCCGGACGGATTCGTTGAGAATGCCCTTTGCCTCCCCAGAACCAAAACGTGGGCAGGATGCATCCAACAGGTAGGAATCCTTTTTGTAGCTGGCAAAGTGAATAGATTCTTCGTCATTTTCACTTCTGGTACGCCAGGAAGAAATGTAGCTGTCAACCTTCTTACCGATTTCCCGGCTGCTCTCCAATGCTATGATTCCCAGATCTCCATAGGGGATGATGTCTGCAAAATTGTTCGAACTCATGAATGTTTCCTCCAAATGTATAGTGTTATTTATGTACTAATGCCAGTATGGCAATAGAAGGCCTATGTATGTCTGGCGGTAATCGCCTTTTTGAGACGGATATCGTCTCCAGTCAGTTTCAGTAGAGTGTAACTGCTAGTTAACCTTGAGAAAATTCGCTCGCTGTACTGTTCCCTAAGATCATCAAAGGAAAGATTCGTAGAGATGATCGTAGATCTCTTATGGATCAAGCGGGTGTCGATCACCTGATAGAGCTGTGAAGAGGTAAAGCCGTTGTTCAGTTCTGTGCCGAGGTCATCAATGATCAGAAGATCACAGTCAAGAATATAGGAGACTGTCGCGCTTTTTTCCACAGAAGTCAGATTCTTATCGAACTTGTTCTTCTCTAAAATATCAAATAGACCGAGAGAGGTTAAGTAGACAACGGTGTGAGAGTGCTGCAGAGCCTCTCCAGCGATACAATGAGTCAGAAAAGTTTTTCCGACACCGGTGTTACCATATAATAAAAGGTTGTCGTGGGTTTGATGAAAATTTTGGCTGAAAGACAGAGCAGTTTCCCGTATCCTGCGAATGTTATCCCGAGGCGTCATTCCGGTAGAATTCTCTACATAGTCATCTGGATAATATTCTTCATTAAATTGTGAAAAATTCTCTGTTTTAAAAACGTCTTGAAGATTGGATTGTTCATAGAGATACGAGACGATCCGTTTGCGGAAGCAGTGACATTTTTCGTCACCAATATACCCAGTATCCTGGCAGTCTGGACAACTATAGATAGGCTGCAGGTAGTTTTTCGGATAGCCATGCTGTGAGAGAAGTACCGCTTTTTTCTGAGAAATCGTTTTAATGTCATGATTCAAATTTGATGAATCTGTCGTAGATCCATCCAGCGCCAGCTTTGCGGCGTTGAGAGATAGTTCAGAAATCCGGCGGTCCAGCTCTGCGATTTCAGGAATTTTGGCATGAATTTCCTTCTGACGCTCCAAAAGAAGGCGGCTGTTCCGCAACTGGGTTTCATTGTATTCCAAATAGATAGAATTAAATTGTTCGTTTAATAGCTGCATAGCATATTTTTCTCCAATCACACAGGATATATGTTGCTGTCGGCAAAGAAATTATATTTGTGTTGGTTCAAATCGATGTGTCAGTCTTTATATATTACGGATGCAGTAGCTGTTTTTCCAGATCAGCATAATCCTCCTGGGAATAATCTCTTTGTGGAAAATTCTGGAATTTATTTTTTGCCGCTGTAGAAGTCCGGCTATTGTTTTGGGCAGTAATGGTTTTTTGCCGGAAATATGATTTATCACAGTCATCAATATCTTTTAAACAGGTTACACCTTTTTGATGCCAATCTTCCAGTATTTTAGAAGTATAGTTTAAATTGGTGTCTCCTGATTGCAGAACTGTGCGGCTACATGCCTCTTCAATAATAGGATCTGCAAAATGGTAATCTTCCCATTTGTCTATAATACGTTTTTCGGCGGGAGCCAGGGCGCGTCGGATTCCTAAAGCACTTGACACGAGCTTATATGTACCGTTAAAGGAAGAAGCTTCTTCCAGCGCTTCTTTTGCTGTATGTATCCCCTTTTTTGCCCAGTCTAGGGCAATGGTTTCAAGGTAAGCGGTCTTACTCTTTCCCCGTGACAATGCGGTCTCGTATAATGTGATCACAAGTTCGGAAGAAAAACCGAGATCTGACATGAGATAGAGAACTAGCTGCATATGGGCATCTCCCATGGTAGTGCCCAATAGGGCTTCTACCATACTCAGGCAGGCGTCGATTTCTTCGTCTTTTTTCAATGCCTCTGCCTGAAGAGGAGAATAGGTATGGCGTTTGGGAAGTTCTGGCTCCGAAGTATAATTTAAGTCTGGCTCGGAAGTATAATTTAAGTCTGACTCGGAAGTATGTTGAAAGTCTGGCTGAGAAACTGGTTGAAATTCCGGCTCGTAAATACGTTCTGGATACGTATCTTTGGCGGCGGCTATCTCCTGTTCTGCCTTACTCTCTGGCTGTCTGTAAGGGATCGAATCCTTAGTAGAAGCAGGTCTAACGACATGTCTGACAAAGTTGTCATTCTCTGGAAAGGGAAGAAGGCAGATGCCATCCGGTTGTCCATCTTTTAACGAAATGGATAAAAGCCCTTGTTTTTCCCAATAATGTAATGCGCGCAGGATATCCGCCTCTGTATTGGAGAGCATATCCGCCATGCTTTCGATGGTCAGTGCGGTTGTGCCGGAGCTCATCTGTCTTAGTAGATACAGATACACTTTCACGAAACTGCCATTCGCGTGGGGCATATATTCATCGATAAACCGATTCGGAACCTGTGTGCTGCATTCTAAAAAATGATTTGTTAATGTTACCCCCATGCTCTGTACTGCCTCCTGAAATTTCTGAAATGTAAGTTAACTGCAAGTTAATTGTGACAAATACTTGCTTTGCACTCTAGATAATACCCTAATTTTTTGAATCTGTAAATAGGCAAAAAAATGTACTTTTTCAGTAGAACAAAAGCTGTGGATAATGTGTATAGTGTGGATAACTAATAATTGGACATACTATTCATGTAGAAAAAAATCTTAAAAACGACTATTTTTCGCCCTTTATTTGGGTTTGTAAGAAAAATATAGTTATTCACAAAATTAAAAAAGAAAAAAAGTATCCACAGCCTGTCTTTTCTACTCATTGTTGATAAGACTGTGAATAATGTGGATAACTTATTGCTTGAGCAATTCTTCCCCAACTTCCACTATGTTTCCTGCTCCCATAGTTATCAACAAATCATCGTTCATTAAATTTTTCTCAAAAAAGTTTTTTATCTCATTTAAACTACCGATGTAGAAGACTTCTTTGCCCAACTTTTTGAGCTGATCTGCCAGGTCTTTGGAGGAAATATCGCCGGGGTCTTTTTCCCTGGCGGCATAGATATCGGCCAAGACGATTTTATCAGCGAGGGAGAGCGCATCGCTGAAGTCTGTTAGGAAGTTTTTGGTGCGTGAATAGGTGTGGGGCTGGAAAGCGACCCATAATGTCTTATGAGGGTAGTTCTTAGCGGAAGTCAATGTGGCGCGTACTTCTGTCGGGTGGTGTGCATAGTCGTCAATAATTGTGGCGCCGTTGTATTCTCCTTTGAGCTCAAAGCGGCGTTCTGTTCCTTTATATTTGGATAGACCACCCTGACACACTTCTGGAGAGATGCCAAAAAGGGAGGCCAAAGCTAGGCAGGCGAGGGTGTTGGAAATATTGTGTTTTCCGACGATGCCAAGGGTATAGTGGTCTGTTTTTGTGCCATTGTGTAGAAGTGTAAAGCTGCCGCAGCCCATTTTGTCAAATTCAATATCAGAAGCTGAAAAATCAGCCTCTTTATTGTCCACAGAATAGGTGATGACTTGGCAGGCAAGTCCCTTGGTGATCTCCTCATAATTTTCAATGTCTGCATTAATGATCAAAGTGCCTTCAGCGGGAATAAGCTCTGAAAAACGTCGAAAGCTGTCTCGGATATCTTGCAGATCTTTGAAAAAATCCAGGTGTTCTGCTTCTATATTAAGAACGATTCCGATGGTGGGGAAAAATTTGAGAAAGCTGTTGGTGTATTCACATGCCTCAGTGATAAAATTTTTGGATCTCCCAACTCGAATGTTTCCTCCGATCTCTGGCAGAATGCCACCTACAGAGATGGTAGGATCCATATCTGCTTCCAAAAGGATATGAGAGGCAATAGAGGTGGTGGAAGTTTTGCCATGGGTGCCGGCAACGGCGATGGCGGTAGGATAATTTTTCATCACCTGACCGACCATGGAAGCCCGCTCCATCATGGGAATCCCTAATTCTTTTGCGCGGACATATTCTGGATTGTCCTCTGAAATTGCCGCCGTATAAACAATAAAATCTATATTAGAGGTTATATTTTCACGCTTTTGTTCATATACTACTTTTATCCCAAGCCCTTCCAGATGTCTGGTGATTTTTGACTCTGTCCGGTCAGAACCTGTTACCGTAAATCCCATGGTCTGAAGAAGCTCCGCAAAACCACTCATACTGATACCGCCAATACCGATAAAATATGCCGTTTGTGGAACACTAAAGTCAATATTATACATAGCTCTGAAACCATCCCTTCTTTTCATTATTAATAAGAATATGTTGAAACTGCTATAAGTATAAATCGAATATACAGAAATTACAAGGGAAAGGTGAAAATGTATGAGCGCACTCTTTTTGGTTTGTGCAAAATTACCAAAAAAGTAAAAAAAAACAAAAAATTTTTATGAAAATTATTTATTTTTTGTATCATGTGTGTTATAATCTTTTTATACAAATACGGCCTGCGGGATTCACGTCTCCGGCAGGTACTAACTACAACAGGGGTGATTACATGATAAAGAAAGAAATGATAGCTATGTTGCTGGCTGGAGGCCAGGGATCCCGCCTTGGTGTTCTGACCGCCAATGTAGCAAAACCTGCTGTTGCTTTTGGGGGAAAGTATCGTATCATTGATTTTCCATTGAGTAACTGTATTAATTCAGGAGTTGACACTGTGGGAGTATTGACACAGTATCAGCCTCTCAAACTGAATACTCATATTGGGATTGGTATTCCATGGGATCTGGACAGGAATGTGGGAGGTGTCTCTATTCTCCCTCCTTATGAGAAAAGTAATAGCAGTGAATGGTATACCGGTACCGCGAATGCGATTTATCAGAACTTAAAATATATGGACTATTATAATCCAGACTATGTTCTGATATTGGGTGGAGATCATATTTACAAGATGGATTATCAGGTAATGCTTGACTTTCATAAGTCAAACAATGCGGATGTTACTTTGGCTACGATTCCAGTGCCGATTGAAGAGGCAAATCGGTTTGGGGTGTGTATTACGGATGACAGCCGGAGGATTTTGGAGTTTCAGGAGAAACCGGAGCAGCCAAGAAGTAATCTTGCCTCCATGGGGATTTACATTTTCTCCTGGCCAGTGCTCAAAGAGGCTCTGATCACGCTTAGGGATCAGCCGGGCTGTGATTTTGGAAAGCACATCATTCCATACTGTCATGAACGGGGAGACCGGATTTTTGCTTATGAGTTTAATGGCTATTGGAAGGATGTGGGGACTCTGGGATCTTATTGGGAGTCCAATATGGAGCTGATCGACCTGATTCCTGTATTTAATTTGTACGAGGAATTCTGGAAGATTTATACTAAGAATGAGTGGTTGCGCCCGCAGTATATTGCGGATTCAGCCATCATAGACAAGGCAATCATGGGAGATGGCTGTGAAGTGTACGGTGAGGTACATAACTCAGTGATCGGATCGAACGTTATTATTGAAGAGGGGGCGATCGTCAGGGATTCTATTATTATGAATTCTACCAGGATTGGTAAGAACACGGTGTTAGACAAGACCATTGTAGCAGAGGATACGGTCATCGGAGACAACTGCAAATTGGGGGCAGGAGAAGACGGTGCCGTGAATCAGGTGAAACCGGATGTTTATGCATTCAATCTTGTTACAGTTGGGGATGATACGGTAATACCGGATGGTGTTACAATCGGTAAAAACACTGCCATATCAGGGGTCACAACGAAAGAGGACTATCCAGATAATGTACTCGAAGGCGGCGGAACTTTGATAAAGGCAGGTGACATATTATGAGAGCGATAGGGATTATTTTAGCTGGTGGAAGCAGCACACGCATGACGGAACTTACGACAAAGAGAGCCACTTCTGCGCTGCCGATTGCAGGAGGTTATCGCAGTATTGACTTTGCGCTTAGCAGTATGTCAAACTCTCACATCAGTAAAGTTGCTGTATTTACCCAGTATAATTCAAAATCATTGACCCAGCATTTGAGTTCATCTAAATGGTGGGACTTTGGTAGAAAACAGGGTGGGCTGTTCGTATTTACACCTACTCAGACTCAGGATAACAGTTACTGGTATCGGGGCACAGCAGATGCCATTGCCCAGAATATTGATTTTCTGAAATCAAGCCATGAGCCTTATGTGGTGATTGCCTCGGGAGACTGTGTGTATAAACTGGATCTGAATAAGGTGCTGGAGTTTCATGTAGAGAAGAATGCGGACATCACCATCGTAACAAAGGATCTCGGGGAACGGGATGACCCTAGTAGATTTGGTGTGGTATCGATCGACGAATCTGGACTGGTGACAGAGTACGAGGAGAAACCGATCGTTACATCAAAGACAACGGTATCCACAGGTATTTATGTGATACGCCGCAGGCAATTGATCGAACTAATCGAAAAGGCAGGCAATGAAGGCGGTTTTGATCTGGTGAAGGATATATTTATCCGTTACAGAGGCTTGAAAAAGCTGTATGCATATCAGATGGACTCCTATTGGAGTAATATCACAACAGTTGATTCATATTATAAGACCAATATGGATTTCCTGAATCGGGAGACAAGGGACTATTTCTTTAATCAGTACCCAATGGTTGCCTCCAAGATTGAGGACTTGCCACCAGCGAAATACAATGCCGGGTCCAAGGTGACAAACAGTCTGATTTCAAGTGGATGTATTATCAATGGTGAGGTAAGTAATTCCATTTTGTTTAAAGAAGTGTACGTAGGTAATAACTGTACCATTCGCAATTCCATCATTTTAAATGATGTGTATATTGGCGATAATACTTACATTGAGAATTGCATCGTTGAGAGCCATGATACCATTCGAGCAAACTCCAACTATGTTGGAGAACCGGAAAAAATTAAAATAGTGTTGGAAAAGAATGCGCGTTACGTACTGTAAAAACAGTAAGGAGGAACAAAGGATGCAAATAACAGATATTCGCATTCGAGTTGTTAGTAACGAGTCCAAGATGAAGGCGGTAGCGTCAGTTACATTTGATGATTCATTTGTCGTTCACGATATCAAGGTCATCGAGGGCGAAAGAGGTTTTTTTATTGCGATGCCAAGTAAGAAGACTCACGGTGACGAGTATAGGGATATTGCCCATCCCATCAACGCTGAGATGAGGAACTTACTTCAGGAAGCAATCGTGGAGCGTTTTAAACAGGCACTAGATGAATTACCGGATGAAAATTAAAAATGTTTCCAACAATAAGTTCAGCCGCCAGTCGGGTGTGTTCCCGGGGTGGCTGAATTTTTTTACGCGAAGGTAAAGTGAGAATACCTGCGAGCTTACTCGCAAGGAATTCGAGCGTACCCGCGAACCTGAGCGGTCTTGCGAAACGTGACGCTCGCGGTTTAATATATCTTCATTAATATAATGCTGAGGGGATACATATTTTTCCAGAAATGAACTGCTTCCAGGTTCAAAAATCAAAAAAAATTATTTTTTAAATCTCGGAAAATCGTATACAATTATGTCGTTTGTCGCAAGTTTATGTCGTTCACGGCATTTTCAACACAAGAGGAAAAAAAGATGCTATAATAGTACTAACAACGAAGCAATCCGTAGCATTAGTTGGACAAGAATAGATTCAGATATTTATGCCTTAAACGTGAGAAGTATGGTATCCTTGAATAAAAAAGGAGAGCATACAAATGAAAACAATGGATGAGGCAATTCAGGAATATTTATATTTTTGTACCAACCAACGCAGACTGGATGAAAAGACGATACGTGCCTATGCCAATGATCTGCTGCAGTTTAAAGCGTTCTGTCAGGAGGAATCCCTTATGGTTCCCAAAAAGACATTGGAGAGCTATGTGATCGGACTTCATCAGAGGTATAAACAGAAAACGGTCAAGCGCAAGATTGCAAGCCTGAAGGCATTTTACAATTACCTCGAAATGGAGGAGAAGATAGAGGCAAATCCTTTGCGCAGGATCCGTATGGATTTCCGGGAGGAAAAAGTGCTTCCCCGAACCATACCTGCAGTTCAGGTGGAGCAGCTGTTAGCGTTTATGTATTCGCTTCAAAATGACAAAGATCTGACTCCCTGGCAGAGAATAACTGTGGAGCGGGATCTGGCAGTAGTTGAACTATTATTTGCCACAGGTCTGAGAATTTCCGAGCTTTGCCATCTGAGACCAGACCGGGTGGATCTGGAGCAGGGGATTCTGTGCATCCGTGGCAAAGGCTCCAAAGAGCGCTATATCCAGATCGGAAATACCGCAGTACTTCATCAGATGAAGAAGTACCGCGCCCACTGGAAGAAGGAGATCCAGACTGAGCAGTTCTTTTTTCTCAACCGATACGGAAAACGTTACTCAGAGCAGTCTGCCCGCAAGATGATCAAAAAGTATGCCAGACAGGCCGGAATCTGTCTGAACATAACCCCTCACATGTTCCGGCACACCTTTGCCACCCTGCTTCTGGAAGAGGATGTGGACATCCGTTATATCCAGAAAATGCTGGGGCATTCTTCCATCCTGACGACCCAGATCTATACGGAGGTTGCCAGCCGGAAGCAGATGGAGATACTGAAAACCAAGCATCCCAGGAATCAGATGAGGGTGGGAGGCTGGTAACGATAATAGATGATTATCGGGAGGGGAGAGGATGATAACAAGTATA
>CANRYS010000008.1 GCA_947644305.1 uncultured Roseburia sp. | reverse complement strand
CAGAAAGTTTAGTGTCCATCGTGGTTTTCGGATAATACTTATCATCGTGGGTGTGTGATGCCGCCGCATAGTTATGGGTATGCGTACTATTGGCCTTTTCAGAAAGTTTAGTGTCCATCGTGGTTTTCGGATAATACTTATCATCGTGGGTGTGAGCACTTGCTGGATATGTAGAAGGTTTATTTTTGATGTACGCATCCGAATTTTGATTCGTCTCATTCCAATCCGGCTGCACATTAACCTCGGCACCTTCTTCTATGGTCTCCAGCTTATTTTTAGCGCTTGTGATCTCCCTGTTGTTGGCAATGGTGTTATCCAACAGTTGCTTGGTCGTCGTATTTATATTATCCGCATGATTTGTGTCGGATGTCTCAAGAATTTTGATCGTGTTACTAAATTCTGCACTGCTGTTTGTATAATCTTTCATAATCTGCCTCCTTAAAATACATCATCCAGAGTAAAAGTCATCTGAATATCCGCATCCTTTCCTTTGCTCTTAAATGTTTTGATACAGGCAATATCACCATTTTCATCATATAATCCAATTTCGCTGATATCCTTCCCGGCCAACTCATTTTCTGTCAGCGCACACACATACTGACAGGTTGTTTCTGCCGGAAATGAGTAACTTTTTATCTCCTTGCGGAGTAATTCCTGCTTGAGTTCTTTCTGATCTACTGTCGGTGCTACCACACTTCCGGAGGAATCCACTCCTCCCTCTCCAAAAGCCATCCCAACAATTTTAGGAAGAGTAATCGCCCCGGCTCTTGCCTTTACCATGTTTTCTCTCGCTTTTTTTGTAATGATTACATTGTTTGCCATTCTTACAAAACCTCCTTTTGATTTATGGAATTCATCGTTTGCGAACCATCAAAACAGACGGAACCATCAAAAAAACATAAATTCCTTGTTCTTGTCATCGTGACATTGCCAATCGATTCTTCTTTTTCCTCAATCTGCAGAATGTGATCGATATTTATATTTCCATCCGAGCAAAGCAAATTTCGGAATTTCATTTTCACTCTCACACTTCCTGCTTCTATATGTTCTTTTGTAGCTATTCTACTATGTACTGTCAATACACTAAGGCAAAGTACCTCCTGCGTGATAAACTTTATCCCATTACACTGCAAGCCTAAAATAAGGTTATACTGTCGTTCTCCATCCATTACCAGAGAACCATCAAAGTAGTCCGTTCCATCAAATATAGGACCTCTCCAGAAGGAAACCGAGGTCTTAATTCCTACCATTCGCGCAAATACTCTCTCAATTTCTCTGCAATCCACAATGATAATTACCCTGTCCTCGATCGTATCGTATACCGTGTGGGACTGTTTGATCCTATTCAGCTCATAAAATACCGCCTTGGCGTCAAGGGTCCCTTCTTTTATAAAAATAACTTTAAATATATTGGGATGTTTCGCCACATATCCAAATTTTCCGGGATCATGACAGTCCATCACATGGACCTCAGCGCCGATTATTTTCTGAAGGTATTTTTCCATCCAGTACGGTGTCATCGCCGTATTAAAATCTCGTTTTTGATAGATCCGTTTTCTACGTTCCTCATAACTGAGATTTTCCCGGACTGGAAGCTGCCATTTTATCTCATGATAGCGCAGTCCCCATGTGGCTGTCTCCGGTGCAAACTGCTTTGGCAGCTCCTCTTCTATGATCCCCACCGCATCATCCCATTCCATCCCTATGACCTGCTGCAGCCATTTCATAACATAGGAATTTTGGTAAAACTCCTCGGAAATAGCGCTCAACATACGCTTTGCCGCTTCACTGGAAGGGAAGTTTTCAATATCAAAGTCTGACAATCAAACCACCCCCTAACTAAACTCGCATTTTTCGGTATAAGGATATTGTTCACTGGTAAAGGTAATATTGGATGTGCTGCCGTTCATTAGGAACGTATTAAAATCCTGAACCCCCTCAATAGAGCTGATGAGAGGCCGGACATCGTTATATCTCAGCATTCCCTTGCTTTTCACAGTGGAATAAACAAGTTTTAATTTTTCTGTAAATTCTGACTTGATCTGCTCCATGCTCGTCGTATTCTCATCATATGTCAACCCTGTACATGAATAAGTGACTGGTACTTTCTCCGCCGGCACACAAATCAAATCGGCACATGCCGTGGGCATAAGTCTGGCCGACCTGTCATTTGGGGAAGCAATGTGGTTATACACCTGATCCCTCAGTTCCTCACTCGCTGGCTCACCGTTAGCATCTACCAGAACCAGCTTGACCGTTCCCGGACCCTCAGCTGCCGGATCGACAATACAATCCCCGGCCCCGGCCTCCTGAGCCCACCTCTTATAATCCCTATCGTTGCCAAGATATGTTCTGCTGTTTTCATACTCTGCGGCAATCCTGTCATAATAATCATCATCCGACTCTGCCTCGGCGCCTCCCGTAACATCTTGAGGATTCGAAATGCCTGTGATCTCATCCATCGGTTCATCCATGATAGAGATTGAATATGCCTTTACATTGCCATCCGGTCCCGCCTCTACCGCTGTAATGGCTACCTCCACAGTTCCATCTTCACCAATGATGCAATCTTCATCTGTTTCGAACTCAACTGCTGGAAGATCGTCTATGGCAGGTACGCAAAATATCGTACCTGCTGCAATCTCTGCATCGGGTTCTCCCTCCAAACAAAGAACCCCTGTGGCTTTTGACGCCTTATGCCGGATCACATGAACCTGCTGGCCATGCATATCCAGCCATTCATCCCAGGCGTACTGGGGAAATGCGATCATCAATGCCCGGACTAAATGAAACTCGATCAGTTCTGATTTTTCAATTGCGGACGGCATTGTAAGATCTGAAGGAAAACCTCCTGGTGTATCATCAATATCGTCCGGCAGATTTTCCATCATTCTTTCGTGTATACTGTCCGGGTCATTGTCATCTATAAAATCCGGGGCCATAAATTCTGGCTGTGCCACCTGCCTCACCTCCTAAAACTTAATTTGTATGGTTTCATCCCAATGGATACCCTTGACCTCAAACTGACAATGCACATCATCGCCCTCCCATAAAAATGAGAAATTGCCTACATATTCCGTCCTTGGGTTGACCTCAAGTGCTTCTGTCACTGTACGTTCAATCATGGATTCCACCGTTTTGTGGTCGTCTTCTTGAGCGACTGCCTCCATCTCCACACCCAGGTCCGCACCGGAAAACTCCTCGATGTATGCCAGATGGCTGTCCCTTTCCGTCTGCAGCATTTTGCAGCACCAGATCACATATGCCTCATATCCATCACTCTCAACTAACCGATTGGAACTGTCTCTGACAAAATCACCAAGTTCCGGATCCCATCGGATGCTTCGTTTGTAGTCGACATCATATTCTTCCTCTTCTTCCTCCGCGTCCACATCTGGAACATCAAAGATTGGAAACAATTCATCTGCCACTCTATCCCTCCTTATGATTCATCCAGTTTACCAATGACCACCGCCTCATCTTCCACCCATGCCACCAATACCCTGGTGTCCTTTCCTTTGTGTTCGAAACCCTCCAGGACCGTGTAGTCTTCTTTGGTAATCGCCTTTTGAAAAGTATTCGTAATCAGACTTCCATTCTTCTTTATCAGGCCAAAATCTAAGGAAAGCGGTTTTTCTGACTGTCTCCTCATGCGGTTGTCCATGACTTTCGCCAATTTTGATATTCCTTTACCCGTTTTTGCTGCCAAACTGTCCCTCCTAACTGAATGTGCCCTCGTCTACCCAGCCGTACACATTGCTTTTGCTGTTTGTATGAATCAGATGATATGGGTGTTTACCAGAAGTATTTTTCTTTGTTATCTCCGCTTTCCCAGCCTTTGCAGGGTACCCTTTGGAACCAGTAGAAGAAACATAATGCGTTCCGCCTTTGAAATCAACTATATCGCCCAATTTATAAGAAGATTTGTCAGATTTTGTGTGGTCGGTCTCTGTTGCGTCACTTTCTGTTTTTTGGCTTTTAGATTTTTTCTCAGCAGCTTCCAGATTCATTGTCATACTCATCGTGTCAGCATCGTGTTGTACGCTCTTCACATAATGATATCCATTGATCATGCCAACTTTCATGTATACCATATCTCCCTTTCGGACATAGGGGACATCCGGACTCTTTACAGAAATATTCCGCTGGATATCACCGGATTCTTCAAGAATCTGCTTTGCTGCTTTCTTCGCCTGCTTCAGCGTTTCATCCGAACCCCTGGTGTAAATCCTCTGGCGCACTCCATATTTGGTTTTGCCATTCAGTGTAGCAACAACTTTAGAGGTTCCTTTCTTCTTTGGCGTGCCGATTACTTTAACCCTTGTGATCAGATTCGCTGTGCTCATGTTGCTATTTACTACTTTTGTATTTTTCGTCTCAAAAACAAAAATATCGTTATTACTTCCTCTGGGGGCAATCGTTACCTTGCCTTTTTTCATCTGGATCACACATTTTTTTCCGCCTTTTTTCTCCGCATCATCCAGTATATCGAGAAGAATATCCGATAAATAGCTGCCTTGATACTTCTTTTTGCCTTGTGCCTTATTTGGCCCCTGATAGGAACCGACAGGTATCTTCCACTTTTTTAATACTTTTAGGATTCTTGCCTTTGTCCCCATCCCTTTGCGAAAATAAAAATCGTCTTGACTTTTCTGAAGATTATACAGCTCGTCAAAACAAACACATTGTAAATCGTGGGCGCTATTCTGATTGGTTGGGCTCCATGTGACAACATTCCCCCGTGCTACTTCCTGAAATTTCTTGTCACTGTGTTTTGCAGAAATAAGAATAAGGACACCCGGCTTTATCAATTTCGTTAAATAGCCTTGGGATGTCTTATCATTCCTTACTGTAAAAGAAATCTGCGTAGAAATTTCACCTTCATTTTCTTGCCAGCCAAGATTTTCAAGATAATCCGTAATGTTGTATTTGTTCTTTTTGTTATCTACTACAACAATCCGGTACCTTAAAGTAGAGATATCGATCATAAAACATACCCCCTACGGAATTACTAATTTGGTTCCCGGCCATATC
Source organism: uncultured Roseburia sp. (assembly GCA_947644305.1). Classification (GTDB taxonomy): domain Bacteria; phylum Bacillota; class Clostridia; order Lachnospirales; family Lachnospiraceae; genus Eubacterium_F. The sequence continues at coordinate 148,802 of CANRYS010000008.1, read as the reverse complement.
CAATGTCCGTGGTCTGAATTTGCCTTGCCATGCTTCCTGGCAGTTTTCTCAATTACCGCTTTATTCTTGTTATATAATTTCTGCCAGGAAGTATTTTTTTTTCTGCCAATGCCAATCAGTGTATCACCTTTCTTTACTGTGTATGTACCAGCATCCTTTCCTCTTCCCTTTTTCTTCGACCGGAACTTTGTTTTTTTCTTCCTGCTGATTTTTGACTCTTTGGTATTACATATCTTCAGTTCCCGAACTTTTTCAAAGACGATGGAATACGATACATCCCCAAATCCTCCATGAAGTTCTGTTTTGAAAGAAATGATCCTGACTTCCATATTGATCCATGTACCAGAAATAATAAGTGTCAGCTCGGTTTTCTTGTTCATCCAGTCTCTCAGTATCCTCACACAGTCATTTGGATTCTGCCAGTTATCTTGATCAATGCCAGCTAATTTTTTTCTGGAGGGTCCAAAGAACTCTCCATTCCAGGAGATCTCAGGCACCTCCCTTCCCTTAGGAACCCTGACAGTCCCTTGGGAAATCAGATCAAAACTCTGGCATTTAGCAGCATAACCAGCACGGATGATTTCCGGCATAAGAGCAAAAACAAACTTATTTCCGTCGGCAGATCTCAGTGATATTTTCATACATTATGCCTCCTTCAATGGTCTGTTAGAAAATGACGCTTCTAGCTGCGATGCAATCTCACCACCTAGTTCATCAGCGAGATCCCGGATGTGCCTTCGGATAACCCCGACAACATCCTCCGAATTCTGGCCTTCTGCTCCGTTGACTGTAAACTCTGGGTTTACGGATACATTCAGCTCGATGGTAGTATTTTTATCCAAACCACTGTCTCCATTGTGGGATACATAAGGAATATTTCCCACATCTGAGTCTGGATCGGCTGCACGCATCCCAAAAGCTGCCCCATAGGGAGATACATAACCGCCTTTAGCATGCTCTTCAACCCCCAGTGACTTGCCTGCCAGCTCGTAAAGATCTAGCGCCCTGGCTCTTCTACTTGGATTTGTCGGTATGATCCACTCGCCATACCCCTCTTCCGCCAGCCAGGACAGTTGCTTTCCAGCAGCATATCCGCCGGTGGCATATTCACCATCAGCATGTAGCATTGGATTCAAATCTATAGGGAGGTATTTATTAATCTTATTAGTAAGCTTATTTCCCCTACTATTAGACGAGTCAGAAGCAGAATCCTTCACATTATATTTTAGAAAAACGTTTACATCGGTTGAAAAAGGATCTGACGTAGCTTTCGATATATCATATTCTATCACCTCTCGAAGTGGTATTTGAGAAGGATCTAACATATAGTGTCTCATAAATGACTGAACATACTCTGCATCTCTGCTGTTTTCTAGTGTTCCGTGAATCCTTTCAGCATATTGGGTCGCTTGTTCATCATAGTTTTCTTCCTCTCCTGTCAATATTGGCGCCATTAAATCATTCTTTTGTCCGATTATTGGAATCATTTTATCCATAAACGCAAATTTATCTATTTTAAACAAATCAAGAGCTGATATTTTAGTAAAATCAATATGATCCTTGATTTCTTCCACCGTAGGGATCGTATCCTTAAACTTTTCCCCAAGTATGTACTTTTGACCTTCTGGGACTGAATGTGCGATTCCTCGAATTACAGATAGGATAGCTCCCCTGGTTTCTCCGTCCAGATTATCAAGTTGATCCAATCCAAACCATCTGCTAATATCTCCCTCTCTCCAAAGTGATACATCCGGTTTAGAAACTAGCCCATTCTCCAATGCCTGTTTCATATCTTCTGTTGTCATCCCTTTCAGCTCATCACTGTAGTTATCTTTTAGAATATCAAACTGGAAATTTAACGTGTCTTCCGAAAGAGACTCCATTTTATCGTAATAGGAATCTTGGATCTTATTATATCTGTCTTTATATTCTTTTTTTGAGATATCACCTTTCATCAATTCAAGGGAAGCAAAAGCATCCTGCATGGCGTTTTCATACTCCTGCGATATACTCTGATTGCGTGCTGTCAGTTCCTCCTGCATAGAACTGAATGAGTCAGCAGAGATATGTCCCATCGAATATTTTGTCTTTAGAGAGTTCATCGACGCTCTTTCTTTGGCATCGGATACTTTATTTGTTACCGATAAGATATCTCTCTGAATGCTGGAAAGTTTTTTCTGTTCTTCATCATCGATCTTTCCATCTTCAAGGGCAGAATCCCGCATGTTATAATATTTTTCAGTGAACTCGTGAAGCTCTGCATCCATCTCTGAATACGCGCTGTTAAGATCCTCTGTAATGCCTTTTCCTCCTCTTTTTCCCAAAAGAAGTTCCACAGACAACGTGGCCTGATAATGACTATTTTCCAGATATGACTCGGCATCTTCCACATAATTATCAATGGCTGTCCGATACTCCGCCTTGCCTGATTCATCCAGTTCTATCCCAAGGCCGACTTTCCAATTCTGTCTATTTAATTCTGAAATACTGCCATCAAAATTTGTCTGGGATGAAGATGTCCTTTCAGCAGCTTCTGAAAAATTTTTAAGTTTTTTTACATCTTTGGAAAAAACAACGTTTTCCGCTATCTTTTGGATCTCTCTCAGACTCAGGGTCACTTCACCAAAGTGGTTTTTCAGGTTATTCGCAACTGCCTCCTGGTACATTTGGGCAAATTCCTCCGTGCTGGTTTCAGAATCGTGTAAAGCCTCATTCAATTCTTCTGTTTTGAATTTGACATCATCGATATCCATTCCAAGCACATCATATGCCTTCTGCTGATTTATCAGTGCCTTCTGCCTCTCTGCCTCTTCCTTTTCATAATCGTCTTTGATCTTATTTCCGGCGATCCAGCTTCCGATCACACCAATTCCCGCTCCGATAAGGGCTCCTGGCACGGCACCCACTCCACCAAAAATGTAGCCTATGGCAGCTCCTGTGGCGGCACCTACACCAACTCCTCCCATCTCAACGCCACCTGCCGTTATATAAGCTTTTCTCTTTTCCTTATTTTCCGTGGTAAAACCTTCGTACAAATCCATTGCGCCATGTATCAGACCAGCAGCTCCTGCCACAGCTCCTGCCGTCGAGCCGAGTCCTATCGCACTTAATGCGCCCGCACTCAATGAGCCACCTCCTGCCAGGTTGCCAGCTCCCAAATCAATCGCCCTATAAGCCCCAAAACCAAGTATTCCGGTTCCCTTGTTTGCAGACCCTATAATAGTTTTTATAAGTGAACCTGTAGCTGCAGTACCACCAGATCCGCTTAGTGCTTTTTTTATATTGATACTGCTAGAAACGATACTAAGCAGCGTTGACACATTCTTTGCCACTCCCATCACGGAATCAAAAGAGGATGTCTCTGATGACTCACCACCTTGAACCAGCTCAGCTACGTTGCTGAGGATTGTATTGAACGCCTCAAACAGTTTCGTACGAATCGTCTCAAAATCAAAACTTTTAAAAAGTCCATCCGCGAAGGCCGCACCAATTCCTGAAAACTCATCCCAAATACCGGACATATCTGGACCTGCTAATGTCACGATTCCACCATCTAATCCAGCACCTGTCAGGTCTTCCGCCACTGTTCTTTCCATCTCTGTTGAAACATTCATCGCATTTTTAATAGCTTTTGTCAGATTATTGTAATTCTTTTCACTGGATTTCGCCATCCGCCCTAGTTCCTGGGTAGCATCTCCGATGTTGTACTGCATCGCTTCTGCCGCAGAAGCAGCTTCCCCCATCTGGAAAACAGAATTCTTGAGGATATCCGATATGCCTTGCAATGGGGCTGTGGCCAGATCCACAGCTTTCATTGTTACATTCCATGTTCTTCCTGAAAGATTCTCAATACGGCTTCCCAGTGCCCATAATACAGGTGTGATTTGCTCTTCCACTTCCAGCAAAACTTTGTATTTTTCTTTCGCCCATTTTGCCAGGCTCTTCTGTGTCTTTTCAACCGATTTATCAAACTTTGTAACCTTCTCTCTGGCACGCTCCACAGCATCACCTGCTTTTTTTGCTGCACTGCTCATTTGGTCCATTTCAATTCTTACCGTTTGTGCCACTAATCCTCACCTCCTCTCTGCGGTTCCAGATATACCTGCATGGATGCAAGCATAAAAGTCTGTATCTTTTTGGGTTTCTGATAAAACTCATCTGGCGTGATTCCTGTCTGCTGAAAGATCTGATGCAGCAGACAAGTCTTTCCGCCAGACTTGATTAGTTTTTTGTCACTTCCTCAAGATTGTCATGATAGCCGCTGAGTTTGTCAATGCAATCAACAACCTGATCCTTTTCACCTGCTTTCAGTGAATACTCAATCACATCCAGGGCAGAGACGATCTGCATTCCTTTATTTCTCAATGCTTCCCAAACCTTTTTGTTGTCCCATAAATTTTTCTTGTCCTCTTCAACCGTCGCTCTATAGATAAGATCTGCCCTGTATTTCACATTGTCCGTATCTTCCGGCATTTTCACTCCAAGACTACGGTTACGGACGAATTTTGTATGTTTCTTTTTGCAGCTATTGTACTCCGATTCAGAGAGCGGCCGGATACTGAAAGCAAACAATAGTCTGCCCTCCCTGGCAATCTCAATTCGCTGTTTTTCTTCTTCCACGTATCCGGCAGCATCGATCAGACCCTGGAGGAAATCCTCTTCGTGGACTTTCAATTGGTTCCCATTTTGCTCTGGCGTAAATTCTCTTTCCTCAATATTTTCCCGGTTCGTCCCCTCGTTTTTTTCTGTGGTATTCGTATGTACCATCTTGATCTCCGGTTTGATATTTTTTTCCTGCGACATATTATTTCCTCCATTCCATTTAGAGAAGATAAAGAGGGAACCTCACATCAGATTCCCTCTAATCATCTACCTTGTTCTGTTGTCTTAACCTCTATCTACTTGTAAAAATTGCGTCAATTTTGGCGCCTTATTTACGTGGAAATTCCAGTTACGCTTTACAACATCGCCCACAGCCACATTTTGTAGATCCACCTGACCAGATGGAATACACTCATAATATGTGATGCGTTCCTCAGATCCATTGCGTCCAAGAAGAGAACCTTGGAAGTTCCATACCGGCATGATCTGTGTATCAAGGGATTCCATAAGATCCGCAATAAACTTGTCATCTTCTACCACTACCTGGGACATTGTAAGCGTTACCTTGAACGTATTTGGCGCCTCGTGTTCCTGTGCATCCCCCAGTACCTGGTACTGTGCATTATTAAACGAGACATTTGATGTAAAAGTTTCTACCGTTGCCAGCATTGTTCCATCCATATCGTAGAACGCACCATCTTTTCCTGTTCTGGCAAATCTGGAATCGCCGGCGGCCTGTGTATTTCTCATGAATTTTTACCTCCTTACTCTGCGTTTGTGCTGAACTGAAAATTATAGAACAGATAAATATGTTCTGCCGAATCCTTGTCTATGACATCAAGGTTGAACCAACAAGAATCACCATCTGATACATACAGATCGCTTTCGGTTGCATTAAATGATACCAGTTTTCCCTCAGCGATCATATCGGAACCAACTCCCAACAACTGACCTATGATGGTCTTTCGACCATTTGAATCGTTGTCCACTTTGCCAATAATCTCATCCGTTACCTGATTACAGCGTCTAAGAAGCTCAAAACGAGTCTTTGTACGCCTGATCTTTTTCCATCCGGCATCTTTATTATCCGGTGGTGTGATCAGTGTATTGATGGCGGAATCGATCCATACCTGATTTTTCGTATTCATCGTAAGAACAATACAGCCATTTTTCTCTGCTTTGATAACGTTTGTATTTGTCAGTCTCTCATATAAGTCTGTAAAACCTGGCACAACTTTATGTGTCAGCGACAATCTAGAAGATACTGAACTGATCATACCAGCGATCCGTGCCGCAGTCTGATATCCTTCCAGGGTCTCTCCTGAAACATCCACTTTGGAATTGAGAACGTAATTCATTTTTTCATTATTGAACGCTGCTGCCCTCGCCATTCTTGTTTCAAGGTCAACGCTGCTTTTCTCTGCCACCACTGCCTGGGTGAGATTGCCGGATTCAAAGATCCGGTCCACAAATCCCGCCAGCAGAAGATGAACTGATGTATCTTCTGTATCTACACAGATCGTATTGAACATATACGGCTCTATCGCTGCAAAGGCGTTGGAATAATCTTCCGTCGTAATAGTTGGATCTGTACCAGGATTCATCTTACTCTGCTGTACGTTCGCAAGAATAGAATCTCCCTTCCCTTCCATCAGTTCTGCTACAAAATTACTGCCTTTTGATATTGCTTCCACAAGGGATTGTGCTTCCCCCTCCCCAGCAGTGAAGTCAATTGTTTCAACTGCTTTTGTCCCAGAATAGATGATACACTGCTTTGCGGTTGGATCCGTCAATTTTTCTTTGATCGTCACAGAAAATTCCTTTGCTCCGGGATATTTTGCGGATATTTTTACAGCTTCCTCCTCATCCCCGTTTTTGAGTGTGATCGTTGCCACTGTACCTCCGGTTCCCAGCCTGCATGCTATGATCGTCTGTGCTCCGCCATTTAACGCCTGACGGATGGCGTCTGTAGTTCCCCCCGTGCCATAGGTCGTTTCATATCCTTCCTCTGCACTCAGTTCTACTGCATATCCAACCGGCCCAAAATCAGAACGGAAAATAACAGCCGTAACGCCATTGATCACATCCGTCGTTGAAGCATCACCATTTTTGCCGATGTTGAAATATGCCCCTGGTCTCACTTTTGTTTCTCCAACAAGAAAATATCCTGCCATATTTACTCAACCTCCTTTTTCATAAATTGATGAACGATTTTTTCTGCCTCTGTCTTTTCACACTCTTTTATGCCTTTTTCTTTCAGTGCTGCCCAGACACACTCAGGCATTGTAGAAAAAAGTACCTGAGCATTTCTGCAGAACTCGTCAATTGTGTAAACAGATTCCTGTTTTGCAACAGAGTTTTTTGTCGAAGTGACAGATTCATTCTCTGCTGTCTTTTTGGTTTCATTTTTCGCTGAAGCCATTTTTACACCTCCTGATGAATATTATTTACAATCTCGACAATACGATGTTTTTTCTGCCGGTATTTCAACAAACCAAAATGAACCGTGGTTAAAATCTGGCCATCTTTGAGAATATCCGATTTGTAGTTCGCCTGCAGTTGCTTGATTGTCATAGGGGAGTAATCTAGCATGGCAATCTCTCCCGCAAGCGACAACTGGTTCGCAATGGCAGCCACTATTTTAATGCGCTTCTCGCTATCCGGGCAAAAAATATGGATGGAGATCTTACTATCCATCCATACAACCGTATTCGTTTCTGCCCCCTTATCCATAGAGACATTCTGGCAATAAATGATCGGAACTGCTTTGGAGATCTCGTTGATATCATCTATCCTATCCATACCAATGACAAGGCAATCCGAATTAAGCTCTTTGATGTATCCGTTTACTGCCACGATGGGGTCAGGGTCAGTTGTTTCCTGATTTGGATATTCAAACATATCAAATCGCATTTTTTTTCCGATGACCGTACCATTCTCTTTTTCTTCCATAGAAAAATTCTCTGTTCCTGCCTCTGCAAATACATACAGTGAACCCTCTTCTGGTTTCAACAGAACATCCCTGAGACATTTTTTTACTTCTGGTACGATGGCCTCTGGAAGAATCTCCATCGTGTTTTGACAGATCAATGTCACCATCAGGGTTCCCGCGCTTTCCCTCTCTTCGTTTGCCTGCATGTCGATATTGTAAATAACTTGTGGGTATTGTGTGTTTCCGCCCCATTCCTCGCGATCGAGATCCGGGGATTGTGTGCTGAACACCGCCGGACCCCCGGCAAAAGATGCCAAATGCTGTGTCAGCTCTTGGGAACTGGAAAGTCTCTTATAAATCAGTTGCTCCAGATTCACCTGTCTCCTCCTGTTCCGGTTCTGCAATCCTATATTCGTAAACTTCCGATAGATCTGCAGACCATCTGATCTCCCAATCCTGTGCTGCCACTTCAGAAATGGGGATAATAAAATGATTCGTAACATTTCCAATGCCAGGATGATATTGTACTGTCATCTGTGTTTCTGTGACCGATGTTACAATTCCTGTTTTTCCCTCAGGCCACGTATAATGCTTGCCAAAGCAAATAAAGCCGGGAAAAATCTGTGTTAGATCGAAAATCGCCGTTGGTTTTTCTGCCACTAAACTCATAATTGCCTCCTATCAATACGTTTTCCCATATCTCCTCTCCAATTCTGCAAAAAGAACCGCCGAACAAGTAGGTTTCATACTTCTCCGGCGGTCCGATATTGAAAATCATCTCACAGCTTTTTAAAAATATGGCTTTTTAAGGTGACATATGGAATTATTACTAATACCATAATAACATGTATCCATTCCCTTGTCACTCTACTCTTTTTCTACCCATGCTATCCTGCCGGATCTCTGAAATAAAACGCGCTAGAAAGTCATATTCCAAGCAGATAAACCGCAAGTACCTTACAGGCAATCCCAATATCTTTATAGACGGTCTTTTCACTTATATTCTCCGCCTCTGCGATCTGCTGTACAGTATAGATCTTTTCCTCTAGATACATCATTTGGAGTTCGCGGAACCGTCGTTTTACCTCTTCACTTCCGATTTCCTGGCACTCCTTCTCATACATTTCCACAGCTTTTTCAATGCAACGAATCAGATACGCATCCTCCTTCCTTCTCTTTTCATCGCTGATCATTGTCATTTCCGATCTGTTCACCACACTGCTGGCACTTCCCATCAGATCTTCAACAAACCGCCATCTTAAATCCATCTTTTCATCTTCCGAAAATTCGACCTCCTCGATCAGTTTTGCCTTTGCCCTCCGGTATGAGCCTAGTAAACGTTTGGTATTTTTGATCTTATCCCGCTCCTTCTCAGATGCCAGGTCATGTTTCTTGCTTTCTTTCATAAAGACCTTAACAGCTTCTCTCGCGGCGATCTTGGCTATTTCTGTTTCCGTAAGCACTTTTTTCTGTGTGACATTATCCCCTATCATTACGATACCATCTCCATTTCTTTCTATTTTGTCAGCTCTCCAACAATTTCTGCATATTATCAAAGCGTCTGGCCGCTTCTGCTTCCCGGTATGATCTTCCTCTAACATGAACTGGATAACACATTTCAAAAATACGGTCATATATCCGCCGATAACGGATATCTGTCGTCTGTATCATATCCTTTAAAACCAGATTCGTAGTTAAAATAAGCGGTTTTCCTGACCGGTAACGGCTGTCGATCACATTGTAGACTTTTTCCAGAGCATATTCTGTGTTACGTTCTGTTCCCAGATCGTCTATAACTAACAATTCTGCCTCCTGAAGCTTTTTTATCCAGACACTTTCGTCTACCTTCATAGTCTGAATGTCCTGCAGGATTTTGACAAAAGACGTCATGATCACCGTGTGCATATTTTCAATCAATTCATTGGCAATGCACGCTGCCGTATAGCTTTTCCCTGTCCCTACCTCTCCCCAGAACAATATGCCTTGATTTTTTTGGTACATTTCCTTAAAACCATTTACATATCTATTTGCCAGCTCAAATACTTTGTGATTGTCATCCGTCACCATGTAATCCGATAGCCTGGCTTTTTTGAATTTTGTCTCAATTAGGCTGCTCTGGCGGAGGGAGCAAATTCTTTGCTGCCTTTCCCTGTATTCATCTGCCCTCCTCTCTTCTTCTAATTCTTCCTGACGGCATTTGCACACACATGGAACTGTTTTCATCTCCATATTCCCGCCTGCCGTTGGAAAACGTATCCTGGTTTCCTTCTTTGTTCGGCATTTTCCACAATGGAGCAGACCATCCTCCCCCACAAAATCATTTTCTAAGGGCTCTGATCTACTTATTTCCGAAAATATTTCATTTATAATATCTCGCAATCTGTTCACCTTCCTTTGAATGGGTTTGTGCCATCCTCAATCACTTCGTTACTGCCATCTTCCTGGGCTGTATTAAGATAATCCAGGAATGGTAATGCATCGGACAAAAAAGTCTTAGGATGCTTAATGAATTTTTCTTCCGTATGCCTCTTACTGACTTCATCTGCATACGCTTTTGCCGCCTTCAGTAGTTCTTCAGAACGATACCCTTCATTCAATCTCGCCGTATATTTTTTATAGGCGCTCCCCTTTTCCCTTTTTCTTGGATAGATCCTCCAGAAATCTTCAAAATCCTTCGTATAGGAATTTTCCTTCTTTTCTTTTGTCAGTAGAAGTTGTCCTTCGGATCTTTTCTCATCCGGGAGAGTCTTCTGCCTCTCTTCCATCAGCTTTTTCTGCCTGCTCCTTCTCTTTCTCCTGGCAGCATCTGTTTCAGACCCAACCATCTCATCACACTGGGTAAGCATGTACTCATACTGGGATTCGTCTGTGACAACCAATAACCCCGTTCTTTGCAAGAAGGAGACCGTAACCTCTACATTTTCGACGGTCTCATCAAGCTCCAGTGCCAGCTCTTTCACAAAAGTATCTTCGATTCCCTCGAAATAAAGACGATTATTCTGTCGTATCGCCAGTAAAAGCATTTTTAGATAGACAACCGTATAACTGTCACCTCCAGCAACTTTCCGAAGTTTTTTGATTTCTTTCGACTTGAAGAAATCGTCCCCTAGTTTGAGCCAATAGTATTTTTTTTCCACATCCTGGACCTCCTCTTTACTCCTTTCATGTCACTGTGAGAGTTACACCGCACAGTTCTAATACTTTTTTACTGCTTTATTTCCCTGACCTACTACTCCAAACAGAAATATTCGTGACCGAAACGCTTATATATTTTTCTACCCTGAGGAAACTCTGCCTGAAATACCAGATTATCCGGGTAATCCTTTTCAAGATTAAATCGTAGGATCTCTTCTGCAAATTCCAGGCATCTTTCGTCAGGTTTGCAATTAATTTTTCCTGTCTGATACGTTGAATATTGGCCTTTCTGTGATATTACTCCTTCCAACGTATCAGGATATTTCTTTGACTTCATCCTCTTTACAACGACGATCCCCGTTAGAAACACACAGTCATCCTCCTTCGCTCCCCCATTTTCCGCGTACATCAACTGCGCCAGCCGGTAAATCTTTTTTATTGTCACCCCTTTTGCGGAGGGAATCTGGGTTGACTGCGGAAAAGGGCTTGGCCGTGGGGTATGGCTTGGTTTCGGAAGCCGCTTCGGAACTGTTGTCACTAGCTCTACCATCGGCTTAAAGTAATCTGAAACAAACTCTTTATTCGTAATCTTCGATTTCTTAACTTCCCTTACAGACTCAAAAATCAATACCATCATCCATAACAAAGCCACTGTGAAAAACAATATGAAGCATTTTTTGATTCGTCTCACAACATTCCTCCTTACACCACCTGCTTAATGCCAAGCAGTTTATTGATCGCTGCCACGATCTCTTCCTGCAACCAGTGCCCATTGATAACCAATGATACCTGATCCCGTGTAAAACCAATTTCCTCCGAGAGCTGTTTGATCGTCATTTTCTTATCAATCAAACATTTGCGAACTTCTTTACACCATTCCTCTGACGGCGTATCGAGTCTTTCTGGGATTCCGTCTGTGCCAAGCATATCGTTTATCCTTGTTACAATATCTTCGTACTCATTACTGGCATATCTTCCATTCAACAGTTTTGAAATCACCGTTGAAGGGTACCCCAGCTCAGCGGAAAGCTGTTTGATCGTCATATCCCTGTCAATCAAGGCCTTTTTTACCTCTTTATTCCAGGGTGATGCAATTTTTTTTGGCATTTTTACACCTCCTCTCGTATTTATTGTTTATTTTTACGAGATTGAGTGCTATAATAAAGACAAACACATACAAACTCGCATAATAAACAAGAGATAACACTCTGGCTCGCAAATAGGAATAATTTGAATCTCTTGCGTACATTATAATACGTTTATGCGAGTTTGTAAAGCATAAAATCTCGCAAATGCGATAAATTTATATGGAGGTATGCTATGGAAATATGTGACCGGATTTTTAGTACTCTTGACAAAAAAGACATGATGGCGGCTGATCTATGTAAATTTCTTGATATCCAGTCTTCCACAATGTCAACTTGGAAAACAAGAAAGAAAGACCCTCCTGCAAAATATATGAAGAAAATCTCTATTTTTCTGGGCGTCTCATTGGAGTGGCTACTTACAGGAGAAGAGCTGGAACAAACTCTTCCGATTGATAATCATGAATTAAGCGAAGATGAGAACGATCTATTAGCTCTCTACAGAAAATTACCAGAACGCAAAAAATACGAAACCATCGGAGAACTTAAGGGTTTCCTAAAAGCGCTTCAAGAGTCACAAAAATACCTAGACCAGGAGAAAAAGGTATCTGTATAACCTGATATCATTTTTCCTGACACAGCTTAGAAGAATTCTCTGCTGGACAAACGAAAAGAAGGAAGTGATACCATGAAACTGCCAAATGGCTATGGTAGCGTAACCAAATTATCTGGCAATCGCCGTAAACCATATGTAGCTAGGGTTACACTGGGATGGGTCCATGACGAAAAATCCGGGAAAATGATTCAAAACCGTGTTCAAATTGGAACTTTTAAAACGAAAAAAGAGGCTCTTCAGGCACTTTCTGAGTACACAGCTAATCCTTACGATATAAAAAAGGACAACCTTACTCTTGCTGAGTTATACCAGAGATGGACGGAGGCTTATTTTCCCACCCTCAGAGGTGAATCATCCAGGCGGATTATTATGTCTGCATGGAGATATTGCCATGCGATCCACGGTATGCGGGTCAAGGATCTCCGGGCAAGGCATATCAAGGGGATCATGGAAGATGGGTATATCATTTCAGAGCGTGGAAAAAATGTGGGAGAAAAAGTAAAAGCATCCGCCGGCACAAAATCCCGTATCAAATCCATGTTCAACCTCATGCTAGACTATGCCCTGGAGTATGAACTGGTTGATACCAACTATGCCCGGACTTTTGATTTGCCAAACGACATTATCATGGAAAAAGAGGCAACTACTCGCGGACATATTATTTTTACAGATGTAGAAATGCAGGCTTTATGGAACAATGTAGAAACCCTTCGTTTCGCTGACTGGATTCTGATTCAATGTTATATGGGATGGCGGCCGCAAGAACTGGCAAAATTAAAGATAGAAAATGTACATCTTGATGAACGCTATATCACAGGGGGAATGAAAACAGAAGCCGGAAAAAACAGAATTGTTCCCATTCACCCCCGGATTTTCGACCTAGTAAAGAAAAACTACATAACTGCTATAGAATTAGGAAGTGAATATCTTTTCAACGATCCCTCTGCTATCAGAGGCGGCATGAACATAACCTATGACAAATACGCCGGCCGGTTTGACAAGATCATTTCTGCCCTGAACCTCCACAAAGACCACAGACCACATGATCCCAGAAAGACATTTATCACGATGGCGAAAAAAGCCGGGGTGGATGAATATGTGATAAAACGCCTGATTGGTCATAGGATCACTGACATCACAGAGGCTGCTTATACAGAACGAGATGTAGAATGGCTCAGAGAAGAGCTCGAAAAGATACCGTAGACAGGAAGATACGGTATCTTTTATGTTCCCTTTTTTGTTACCTACCTGTTACCTTCTCGTTACCTTCGTAGAAAATTTCTTGGCATTTCACCACGTCTTACAGCCAATCTTTCATTTTTTCTCCTGATGCAAAAAAAGTACCGCAATTCCCTAGAACTGCGGTACTTTCTGTATTTCTATGAAAGTATATTCTTAGAACTTGACATGGAAATTAGAAATTTCCATTGTCTGCTGCTTCCTGGATGGAAACAGCCACTGCAACTGTCATACCAACCATTGGGTTGTTACCTGCGCCGATCAGACCCATCATCTCAACGTGTGCTGGCACAGAAGAGGAACCTGCAAACTGTGCGTCGCTGTGCATACGTCCGAGGGTATCTGTCATGCCGTAGGATGCAGGACCCGCTGCCATGTTATCCGGGTGAAGAGTACGTCCTGTACCACCGCCGGATGCCACGGAGAAGTATTTTTTGCCCTGCTCCAGACATTCCTTTTTATATGTACCTGCGACGGGATGCTGGAAACGTGTAGGATTCGTGGAGTTACCGGTAATGGATACATCTACACCTTCCTTATGCATGATCGCAACGCCTTCCTGAACATCATTAGCACCATAGCAGTTTACTTTGGAGCGGAGACCCTCAGAATAGGAGATACGGGATACTTCTTTTACAGTATTTGTATATGGATCATACTCTGTCTCTACAAAAGTAAATCCATTGATACGGGAAATGATCTGTGCAGCATCTTTTCCAAGACCATTCAGAATAACGCGGAGGGGATTCTTACGAACCTTGTTTGCCTTCTCGGCGATACCGATGGCACCCTCTGCTGCTGCGAAGGACTCATGTCCAGCCAGGAAACAGAAGCACTCTGTCTCTTCCTCAAGGAGCATCTTTCCAAGGTTTCCATGTCCCAGACCTACCTTACGGGTATCTGCCACAGAACCAGGGATACAAAATGCCTGAAGTCCCTCACCGATTGCTGCTGCTGCATCCGCTGCTCTTTTGCAGCCCTTCTTGATCGCGATCGCAGCACCTACTATGTAAGCCCAGCACGCATTTTCAAAACAGATCGGCTGAATGCCTTTGATCTGATCGTATACATTTAAGCCCGCATCTTTAGTGATCTTCTCTGCCTCTTCGATGGAGGAGATGCCGTACTCATTCAATACGCTGTTGATCTTATCAATTCTTCTTTCATATGATTCAAATAAAGCCATTATTCGCTACCTCCTTTTATTATTTTGCGACTTCTTCATCCGTTCTCGGATCGATGAGTTTGACAGCGTCGTCTACACGACCGTACTGACCACATGCTTTTTCGTAAGCAGTGTTCGGGTCATCACCCTTTTTGATAAAGTCAGTCATTTTACCAAGGCTAACGAATTTATAACCAATGATCAGATCATTTTCATCCAAAGCGATTGCTGTTACGTATCCCTCTGCCATCTCCAGATAACGTGGACCCTTTTTCAGTGTACCGTACATCGTACCAACCTGAGAACGAAGTCCTTTTCCCAGATCCTCAAGTCCCGCTCCGATCGCAAGTCCATCCTCAGAGAATGCACTCTGGGAACGTCCATATACGATCTGAAGGAACAATTCTCTCATTGCCGTGTTGATGGCGTCACATACAAGGTCTGTATTCAAAGCTTCCATAACGGTACGGCCCGGAAGAATCTCTGCTGCCATCGCTGCGGAGTGTGTCATGCCGGAACAACCGATCGTCTCTACCAGTGCTTCCTGAATGATACCTTCTTTTACATTCAAAGTCAACTTACATGCCCCCTGCTGAGGTGCACACCAGCCTACACCATGTGTAAAACCAGAGATATCTTTAACTTCTTTTGCTTTTACCCATTTTGCTTCTTCTGGAATCGGTGCACAACCATGGTTGACACCCTGAGCAACTGGGCACATGTTTTCTACTTCCTGTGAATAAATCATGTCGATAGTAACTCCTTTCTTATTCGTCATTTTCTCTCATTATCGTACAATATTTTGATAAAAATGTCAACGTCGGATATCCTGGAGTTTCCGCAATTTGAATAGCCAACACCCTATTCTATCTCTTCTCCACCACTTCTCCCAGTCTTTTATAGATACTTGCCCCTGGCACATACCCGCGGACGGAGGAAAGAGGATATACATTCGTATGGCTCCCGATCACCGTCCCCGGATTCAAAATGCTGCCACAGCCAACCTCTACAAAGCTGCCGAGAACAGCGCCCATCTTTTTCAATCCAGTCTTTATCTTATCCTCCCCGCAGTGGATCTCCACCAGCGTCTTATCTGACTTTACATTAGAGGTGATGGAACCTGCCCCCATATGGGATCGGTAACCGAGGATGGAATCCCCCACATAATTATAATGAGGTACCTGGACCCCATCAAAAAGGATGACATTTTTAAGCTCCGTGGAATTTCCCACCACAGCGCCCTTGCCCACAATGGCATTGCCACGGATAAAGGCACAGTGCCTTATCTCCGCCTCCTCATCGATGATCACAGGTCCTGTGATGCTAGCACTCTTTGCCACGGAAGCGCTGCGGGCGATCCAGATATTTTCTCCCCATTTTTCGTAGCGGTCTTCGGGAAGGCTCTCTCCCAGGGTCACAATATACTCACTGATCGCCGGAAGTACCTCAAAGGGGTATTCATACCGAGTGATCAGCTCCCATGCAATGGTATTTTTATCTTCAAACAGTTGCTGATTTGTCAATTCTTTCATGCTCTGCATCCTTTCATTTTTTTGGTAAAGGATAATATTCCTTCGCCATATTATAATATGAGCGAAGCTGTGTCATATTGTTTGTCTCTTTTACTTTTCCCACCTGCTGCTTGACAAAACTGGTGAGTTTATCCATATACTCCTCCTCACCGATGTCGCCTTCCGCCACGCCTCCCAGCCCTTTCTCCCAACTGGCTGTCAGCTTGGGGCTCAGCATAGCAGGAATAGCATATCTCACAATTCCACACACCAGCTCCCCCTTTAGGGTAGGCGTTATGATCTGAGTCTTTTTGTTCAGCTTCAGATACGAGATGTGAAACAATTTTTTCAGAATCTCCGCCCTGGTAGCACTGGTTCCGATGCCGCTGCTTTTGATCAGCGCTCGCAGCTCCTCATCCTCGATGAGCTGCCCCGCATTCTCCATGGCAAGGATCATGGAACCGGAATTATAGCGCTTCGGCGGGGAGGTCTCTCCCTCCTTGATCTTCATGGAAACCACCGGCAGTTTCATCCCCTTTTTGAGATAGGGAAGAAGCATTCGGAGAGCTTCCGTACTGCCTGGCGATTCCTCGTCACCGCCTTCGGAGTTTCCGTTCTTTTTTTTGTTGGAAAAGGAATATTCCGTCACCGCTAAAAATCCTTCCTCAATTAGAACTTTTGCCGATGTATAAAATCGCTCCGTATATACCTTTTCTTTCTGGGGATTTTCCACTGCCAACACCACGTTGATCTTCTGATACACCGCTGGTGGATAAAAAATGCTTAAAAAACGACGGACAATCACCTCATACATCTTTGCCGCCACAGGTTTCAATGATTTGAGAGCGCCTAGTCCCTGCCCCGTCGGAATGATGGCATAGTGGTCCGTGATCTTCTTATCGTCCACATATCTGGTCTTCACAAGCTTCTCATGGCTTTTCATCTCTGCAATCTGGCGAAGATAGGGAAGCGCCAGATCATAGCCCTGCAATCCTTTGAGATTTTTAGTGATCTCTTTCGCCACTGCACTACTCAGCACTCTGGCGTCAGTACGGGGATAGGTGACCAGTTTCTTCTCATATAGTTCCTGCACCACCTGGAGTGTTTCGTCTGGACTGATCTTGAACAATTTAGAAGACAGGTTCTGCAGCTCCGCTAGGTTAAACAGAAGCGGCGGGTTTTTCTTTTCTTTCTTTTTTTCGATCTTTTCCAAAACAGCTTGTCTGTCCTGGTCCGTCATGGATGAAGAGAGCTCCTTTGCCGTCTCCTCTTCCCGGAAACCATTTTCTTTATAGAGCTTGGGAGACTGGAAATATCTCGACTCTTCCGTCACTCTCCACTCCCCCTCCAGCGCCGGCAGAGCTTTTTCTTCCTCCGCCATCTGATCGTCTTCCTGCTGTGGCAACTGGGGCGCAAAGCTGCCGATCACACGATAAAATGGCGTCTTCACAAATTTGCGGATCTCCCATTCTCTCGTGACCACCATTCCGAGGACACAGGTCATCACCCGTCCCACCGATACGGAAGTCCACTTTTTTCCCTCTACACTATCATTGAGCCAGCCTCCATATTTGAGAGATAGCACCCTGGAAAAATTAATCCCCATAAGATAATCTTCCTTTGCCCTCAAGTAAGCGGAAGCACTGAGATTATCGTATTCCGTCAGAGACTTTGCCTCCCGGACCCCCCGCAAAATTTCATCTTCTGTCTGGGAATCGATCCATACCCGGTATTTCTTTTTTGTATTCGGAACCTGAGACATCTGGTCCACCAACCGGTATATATATTCGCCCTCACGCCCAGAATCGGTACAGACATAGATCTCTTCCACATCTGCTCGGAGAAGAAGTCCCTTCACGGTCTCAAACTGCTTTTTCACATTGGGGATGACTTCATACCGAAAATCCTCTGGCAAAAAGGGCAGAGTTTCAAAAGCCCATCTGGCATATACCGGATCGTAAACCTCAGGATAACTCATCGTCACCAGATGTCCCACACACCAGGTAACCACCGTATCCTCCGATTCGATAAATCCATCTCCTCTTCTTCCTCGGACACCGAGTACCCGCGCGAATTCCTGGGCCACACTAGGCTTCTCTGCGATAAATAATCGTTTTCCCATAAGATCAGTATCCCAGCTCTTCGGCTACCAGCATTACCTTGATCCGGTTCTTTTCTCCACTTCTCCGGGTGACCACAATCTGAGAACAGATACAATCCTCACTGTAACAGTCACCGCATCGCCCAGTTTCGGCACAGGGAGTATTTTTATTGAGGCGAACCGTATTGGGCGGGGAGGCAATATCCCTCACCCGGCGGAATCCATCTTCCACTGTACTCACCACTTTATTCATCCCCGCAAGGATGATGACATGTTCCGGACCATAACACAGATAGGAAACACGGTTTCCTCTTCCATCGATATTAATCAGCTCTCCCTCCACCGTAATGGCATTGGTGCTCATAAGAAAATAATCACTGTTGATCATTTTTGCCTTCATATCCTTTAACTCTTCTGGTGTCACCGCCTTCGTCCGGTCATAGAGGACACAGTCTCCCTCCGCAATCGCAGCCATAAGCCCCGATTCTGTCAAACTCATGGAACCGCCAAAACATACAGTCTTTCCTGTCGTGAGGAATTTTTCCATGATAAGCTGCACGGCCTCTTCCTTTGTCTCCGCAAAAAATCCTTCCATATTCCGCTTTGCCAGATTTTTGATCATCGTCTCAGCAAGGTTTTTTCTTGCCGCTAATTTATTTTGATCCATTCCGTCTCCCTCTCTTTCCTAAAATTTTGACTATATTCTGTCTTTTCATTTTTCTCCACAACTTCACTTCTCCCCGTTGCCTTATATTCAGTAGAAGCAGTGTGATGAATTTCTGACACCTGGTATATTCTTCATCCAGTATCTCGTCTGCACTATATCGGCTTCTGTATACACTCAGCACATACCCGCGAATCTCTTCTTGAAGTTCTGCTAATTCCCTGGCATCACTAAAAACATAATACCTCTGTGTATTATGTAAGATCTGCTTCATCAGCCCCTTGCTGTCGGTATACTCCCACCTCACTCCCAGCCTCCGCCAGATTCCTCTCATATTATCATTGAGACACACTAACTTCCGGCGGGCATCCCCTTCCGCAAAAGTTCTTTTCATGCAGCGATATCTCCATACATAACGAAGCCACCTACCTGTCAAAAAGAGACACGCAAGACACAGGACAACCAGCACCATTCTGAAAACGATGCGAGATTCGCTGGGGGGAACTTTATCCGTTTTGTTCTCTATTTCATCTCCATCCTCCTCAGACGCATCATCTTCCTCCTTTTTGTCTTTCTCTGTCTCATCCGGCTGTTCTGTCACCTCTGGCTCTTCCCTCACATTTTCTTCTTCATCCCACTCGGATTGTCCGTCATCGGGATTCCGCCCAGCCAGAACACCTGCATCCGTAGAACTGGGAGTGAAATCCACTGGTACCCATCCATCATCATCAATATAAAGTTCCACCCAGGCGTGGGCGTTGCTGTCGCGCACGCTGGTTTTCTTATTGGCATTCACCCGGTATCCACTGATCATATAACCCTGTGCCAACCGTGCCGGAATCCCCAATGTCCTCAGGATCATAACCGCCGATGAGGCAAAATGAGTACAATACCCAGTTTTTCTCTCAAACAAAAACGTCTCAATCTCATTTTCACCATCCTGTACCATTCCCGGCCTTAAAGTATATCGATAGTTTTTGTTTAAATAATCCTTCGTAAAATCAATTGCGCCATATACCGAAAGACCTCCAATCATTCTATTCTGGAACTGATTTTTGACACTTTTAGCATTTTTTCCAATAATTTCTTTTTGAATCCGGCTCTTAAGTTTTTTTTCTACCTTTAACGTCTTCTTATTAAACTTTCCTTTGTAACGATCAGGAATGTCATCACCATAGTAGGAAAAAAAAGGCAAGCCCCCTTCGTCCGCCGCATAGGCTACATAATTTCCCTTATCATAAGCATTTTCTATTTCAATACTGCGTTCCCTTTTACATGCCATTCCCCGAAGATCATAAGAATCTTTCATATGCGGTCCATACCACAAATTATCCTTAAAGGTATTCCCAATAAATCCCCGGAGATATAACTTGTCCTTGTTAAAATAAGCATTCGTCGTCACAAAAAGTTCCACGGTTCCATTATAGTGAATGGATCCTGCCTGGCTAAACTGTCCAAAATGGATCCTCTGTTCCTTCTTTTCTTCTATCTTTTCACTTCCCTGTTGACGAACTCCACTTCCCCCAACCATAATCTTATCTCTGTACTCCTGTAATACCGGGTCCACATCCTTCCAGGAAAAAGAAGTTACTGCTATTCCACATGCCAGAAAAACAGTTCCCACCAAAAAGAGCAATTTTATAGCATTCCCACCATAGCGCCCCATCCCCACAAATATAATAAATGACATTCCATATAGGATCACGCACGTTTCATAGGGCACGCCATCGATAAGAATAGGCAGCATAAACACTATAAAGGAGGGCAACAATGTAACTGCCACAGGCTTTTTCGTCTCATAAAAATAGAGGGTCAGGGCTGTGATTAAAGCTACGATCTGACAAATTGCCAAGCCCACGTATTCACTATCTGTATTGTTCCACTGTCCAAGTTCTATGCCAACAGTCAAATATACATTGTCAGACATCTGATTATACAGCGCCCGAAACCCCGGCAGCAAAAATCTTCTTAGGGCGAAAAAGCACACGCACAACGCCCCCAAACATGCTCCCAGGCTGTATAGTTCCCTATGCCTGCGCATACCGATAAAATGTCTGACATAATAAAATACCAATGCCACTAAAAGCACATGAATGAGATAAATAATATCCTTTACTTCATAATAATAGAGACCACTGGACATGCTCGTTCCGCTGCACAACAGAAGCAGCACCAATGGTATGAGCTGTAGTCTTTTACCCACGATTCATATCCCCCTCTGTTTAAACACTGGTCACACATGTATCAGCTCCAGCATATCCGTCCGAAGTTTCATTCGCAGAATCTCATCCTCCAGATCATTTCTACCCGCATAAATAAAGATACTATTGGATAAAAATTCACTCTCGAACTGCGCATCATACATGTCTTCGATCCCAGTCTTTCCATCTGTCATATCCGCACGGAATAATTTCTGAAAGGCCTCATAAATATCTTCGCTCCCAGAAATCATTGTGCGCTTCACCTGCTCCTTACAATCCTTCCAGATCACATAAAATAATTTTTTCTCCAGGGTAAAATGTACCATTAGGTAATACAGTATTTCCAATGCACTCTCGATCTTTTGAAGATCCTTTTCCGCCGACACATCAAAAAAAACTGCCAGATCACAAGCGATAGGAAACCCATAATCCTGTACCATAAGCTCATTGTTTTTCGCAGAAAATTTCCAGTTGATCCGATTCATTTTATCTCCGGGACGATACAAACGGATATCATAAAGTTCCGATGGATCATTCCCCGACTTCCTCACCGAAAACTGTTCACTCTCCCCTTCCTTTTCTTCATAGAAAATTCCTGTCTGAACCGGAAATTCTTTGTATTCCGGCATGATCATAAAAGATAATTGATCCTCTGGATGAACCGTAGAACAAAAAAGAGAGAAACCACTGTACACTCTGACTTTTTCCAGAACTATTTTATGGACTCCACTGTATTTTGGCATGAATTCAAACAAGGCTGTCTGCTTTTCTAATGTTAGATATAATTTTTTCCGACCCCTAAAAATCCGTTTTCCCATTCCATTGTATATAGAAATAAATACCCGTACCCGATTCCCCGCACAGGTCTTCGATAAACACTCCAGTTTCACCTTAATCTCTGCCTTTTTATTCTTTTCCAGAGTCATCGAGTTCGTCTCAAAATACGCTCTGAAACCTCTCTTTGCGAGAAACCATGAAAACAGTGAATAGAACAGCGGAACTAGAACGATCACAAACAGTATGATAAATGCACTCCGTTTACCATATAGAATCGTAAACAGAAAATACACCACAAGGCTCACAATATAGATCAGCCAGTTTTTCCACATAATAATCTCCCTTGTTTTGCCATAAAAGTCTCCAGGCAGTGTTCTTATTTTTCTACCGCCTTCACACTTTTTAATACTTCTTTTATGATCTGATCTTTGTCATTTTTCTCCATCTTCGCCCTTGCTGTAAGATAGATGCGGTGTCTCGCCACATAAGGAAATGCCTTTCTGACATCCTCTGGAAACACACAATCTCTGCCTTCCATAAAAGCCACCGCTTTGCTAAGATCCATCAGGGCAATGGTCCCCCTTGGGCTGAGTCCCTGCGTAAGCAGAGAATGGGTTCTGGTCTCACTTGCCAGCTTCACAATATAATCGTAGATCTCCTCGTTCAGATAAATGGTTTTTACCATCTGCTGCATCTCCAAAAGTTCCTGACGATCTACAACCTGAATTACTGAATCTATCGGATGGATCCCCTGTCGTTCTTTTAGGATCAACACTTCTTCGCTATGGGATGGATATCCCAGGGTCAGACAGATCATAAAACGATCCACCTGGGAATCCGGCAGCATTTGGGTCCCTACAGAACCCGCTGGATTTTCAGTGGCCATCACCACAAAGGGCTTTGGCGCCGGCGTGGTAATACCATCTACCGTCACTTTTCCCTCCTCCATCACCTCTAACAGCGCCGACTGGGTTTTCGAAGAAGCTCGATTGATCTCATCGGCTAAAAATAAATTGCAAAGAATAATCCCCCTCTGATACTCTTTGGAACCATCTGGTTTTATAAGATTAAATCCCACCACATCGGAGGGAAGTACATCCGACGTAAACTGCATACGGTTTGCCTGCATCTCCATCGCCTTGGAAAATGCCATGGCAAGGCTTGTCTTTCCCACTCCCGGTATATCATCCAGCAAAATATGTCCTTCTGCAAGAATGGCTGCTAAAATCATCTCTTTTTCGGCAGCTTTTCCCTTGATCACTTTCCCTACTTCCTCTAAAACTTTTTCCAGCTTGTTCTGCATCTTTTTTCCTTCTCCTTTTACCGATCTGATATCTGCCAGTTCACTGGATCTACCCCGTGCTGCTCCAAAAACGCATTGGTCTGACTAAAGGGACGGCTCCCAAAAAATCCTCGGTATGCAGACAGTGGACTCGGATGCGGCGCCTTCAGAATCAGATGATTGGGATTGTCAAGCATTTTTGCCTTTTCCTGCGCCGGTTTCCCCCAGAGAATAAATACCACCGGCCGATCGATCTCATTGACTTTTTTAATCACCGCATTGGTAAACTCTTCCCAACCCACCCCCCGGTGAGACATCGGTTTATGCGCCTGTACTGTAAGCACCGTATTCAACAACAGAACCCCCTGCTCCGCCCACTCGTTCAGATACCCGTTGTTGGGAATCTGACATCCCAAATCGTCGTGCAGCTCCTGATAAATATTGACAAGAGAGGGCGGAATATCCACTCCTGGCTTCACGGAAAAACAAAGCCCATGAGCCTGTCCCGGATTGTGGTACGGATCCTGACCGATGATAACCACCTTTACTTTCTCCAAAGGAGTCAGGTGAAACGCGTTAAAAATGTCTCCTGCCTTCGGATATACCGGCACTTTTGCATACTCCTGCCGAATGAATAAAAATAGATTCTTATAATATTCTTTTGTAAATTCTTCTGAAAGGGCTTTTTCCCATTCTCCTGATAAACCAGCCATCTTTTTCTCCTTTGCTTCACTCTACAACCTGACACTGATCTTTTGTTCTGACAAATATTGTTTCAAATCTCTGATCTGAAGCTCATTAAAATGAAACAGCGACGCCGCCAACACGGCATCCGCCTTTCCCTCTGTCAATACCTCCAGAAAATGTTCTTTTTTCCCAGCCCCTCCGGAAGCGATCACCGGAATGGATACATTTTCAGAGATCGTCCGTGTCAATTCAACATCATATCCATCCTTTGTGCCATCGCAATCCATGCTTGTAAGAAGGATCTCACCGGCGCCAAGACGTTCTGCCTCCATCGCCCACTCGACGGCGTCGATCCCCATATCTACACGTCCACCATTTTTATAGATGGACCATCCACTTCCCTCTGTCCTCCGCTTAGCATCAATGGCAACCACGACGCACTGGCTGCCAAATTTATCCGCCGCCTCAGAGACGAGCTCTGGATTCAAAATCGCCGCCGAGTTCACAGATACCTTATCGGCACCTTCTCGCAATATCATTTTAAAATCCTCTATGGTCCGTATCCCCCCTCCCACGGTAAAAGGGATAAATACGGTCTCTGCTACCTTTCTAACCATATTTACTTTGATATCCCTGGCATCGCTCGAAGCAGTGATATCAAGAAAAACCAACTCGTCCGCCCCCGCCTTATCATAAACTTCCGCTACTGACACAGGATCTCCAGCATCCCGGAGATCCACAAAGTTTATTCCCTTCACAACCCGTCCGTCTTTTACATCCAGACAGGGAATAATTCGTTTTGTAAACATCTATGCCACCATTCCTTTCTCAAAAATCAATAAAATTTTTCAAGATCTGCAGGCCCACTTCTCCGCTCTTTTCTGGATGAAACTGGGTGGCAAATACATTACCATGCTCTGCCGCGGCATGAATATTTACCACATAGTTCGTCGTCGCCGCTACATCTTCTGGTCTTTCTGCTCTCAAATAATAGGAATGGACAAAATATACATAAGAATCCTGTGGAATCCCCTGAAACAGCTTTGATTTCGGATTGATCTGTATGGAATTCCAGCCCATATGGGGAATCTTGATCCCCTCTTGATCAGGAATTTTCACGATCCTGCCAGGAAGAAGAGACAGTCCTTCTACTCCTGTAGATTCCTCGCTGCTCTGAAAAAACAAATGCAGTCCCAGACAGATCCCAAGGATTGGTGTCTCCCTGGCAGCAATATTTCGGAGAACATCCACCAGATCATACTGGCACATCTTTCCCATAGCCTCTCCAAAAGCACCCACTCCCGGCACGATAACTTTATCCGCCTGGTTAAGAATTCCGGCATCTCTAGTCACCACCGGCTCCTCTCCCAAATACTGTAACGCCTTCTCAACACTTTTGATATTTCCAGCATCATAATCTACGATCGCTATCATTCTGTCTTTCCTCCAAACTATGCTCCTGTAATCTGCTGAAGCCTCTGGGTATACTGTGCCTGATCTGGAATCGCAAGAAGTTCACTGACCTCTTTTTCTCCCATAGCGAAATTCTCTCTGAGCCCAGCCAGAAGTTCATTTTTCAGTTTTTCATAAGCAGGCTGAATCTGTAGTTCCTGCGCCTCCGAAGCATTTTCTTCATACAATCTCATGCCTTTTAACAAGGAGTCCAGCGCCTCTACCTTCATTCCCATGGTGTTGTAATTCGAAAATGAGCGGACCTCTTTTTGAAGCTGACAGCAGATACGAATTCTGCGGAACAGCGTCTCGTCCTTTTCTTTCAGTTTCACACGGTTGATGGCATCGTATGCCCGGATGTAATCCTCATTGGCAAAATAGTTCTCCGCATTGCCAAGATTACTCATGCGTCCTAACATATTAGTTCCCAGAATGGCAATCATTCCGATCGTCACAAAAAGAATAACAACAATAGTGGCGCCCACGGGATTGATCTTGCCCACCACTTCTGTTTCCTGAGCAGCTCTGGCCAGACGCTCTTCTTTTTTGCGTTTCTTTTCTTCTGCCTTCTTCGCCGCCTGTTCTGCCTTTAGCTGCTTTTTATGTTCCTTCTTCTCCTGGGCGGCCTGTGCCTTTTCTTCTTTTGTCACTTCCGCCTGCTGTTTCTTTTCTGCCTTCTTTTCTTCTTTCTTCTGTTTCAGCTCCGCTTCTCTCTGACGCTCTTTTTCTTCCTCATCCGCCGTTGAATCTGTAATCACATTGCCGAATATCTTCTGAAAGAATCCCGGTCCCTTTTTCTCCTTCTTGACAACCGGCTCGGCTGCTGGAACAGAAGATACACCTTCCTCCTCCTGATCCGTGAGACCACCCATGTCATCCATGGCGAAAACATCGTCTCCTGCTCCCTCTTCTTCCCTTTCATTTTCACTATAACCAACTGCCGCCAGGGCATCTTGGAAAATATCGTCAACTGCCAATGAATCCTCTGAAATTGATACCTCTTCATCTGGCTGTGGCTCTTCGGAAAAATCCTGGAAAAGATCCGCCGACATATCTATAAAAGATTCTTCCACCCCGACATCTTCGGCCGGTTCTTCTGACGGTTCCGATATGTCTGGTATGTCAACACCATCAAAATCCTGTATCTCTTTTGACTCTTCCTCAGGAAAACTGTCGATGGAAAAAGGAATATCATCTTCCTGTGCCTGAGGCTCCTCTTCTTGTTCTTCCTGTGGTATCTCTTGAGACTCCTCTTGTTCACTGCCTTCATCTGCCAATATGTCCTCCGTCATGACAGGGTCCTCCATCATTTCTTCTGTTTCCATATCGTCAGAGAACCCTTCTACATTGTCTAGGTCTGGCAGCATAGCTTCTGGAACTTCATCGCTTGACGCTTCCGGCTCCTGTTCATCCGCATCCGGGTCAACCCCGAGATCCGCCAAAAGTCCAAACAGCTCATCCATATCCTCTTCTGGATTCTCGGAGAGTTCCAATGCGCCATCCATATCTGGAAGATCATTCAAGATCGCAATGGCATCCTCCAGAGTTTTATCCGCTGTGGAATCCCCCTGATCCGATTTTGAATCGGTAGAATCCGCCTGCGCCGGTGATTCCGATGTTTCCTCCCAGTCTGGCGCAACTGTATTCAAAAGTGTATCCAGATAATTTTCTCCCTCTTTTTCTGAACTTGCCATAATTACCCTCATTTCTGCGCTGCATTTTTAATATTAAAACTACAATACATTATGTATTTGACAGTTTGGCCTGACGTCAAAAGGCCCAAAACTTAATTTATAATTTTTTTGTGCTGGCAGCACACAGTCACAAACTTTCTAAAAAAAACTGCGTCTGGCAAATAAACAAACGCAGCTTTTCCTTTTCTCACAAATTCTTTTAGCTTAACAACGCCGACATACATCCTCCTCAGGTTATCAAACTAATTTAACAACAGGTCAAGCTGTCTTACTAGTCTTCCAATCTCAGGTTTTGACAGCTGTGCATCTACACCCAGTGCCTCTCCCTTGCGTTTCATTTCTTCGTTTACCAGAGATGAGAAAATCACAACAGGAAGCCCCTCAAATCTAGAATCTGTCTTGATCAGTTTAGCAAGCCGGTGCCCATCCATCTGAGGCATCTCGATATCCGTGATGACACAGGAAATGTCCACACCCACTTTACCTCCGTCTTTGATCATACGATCCAGAGTATTCCATGCATCCTGGCCATTGGTCGTTGGTATCAAATGGTCATAGCCCGCACGGGTCAGGCATTTTTTGAGCATCTCCAACAAGAGTGGTGAATCCTCTGCCAGAAGAATGGTGCAATCACGTCTGGAACGTTCTCCCATACTTTCGATCTCTGACAATTTAAGCCCCGTCTCTGGATTGATCTCTGCCACAATCTTCTCAAAATCAAGAACAATAATAATCTTTCCGGCCACTTTGGCGATTCCAGTAGCCACACCTTTTCCGGAAGCAGCGATCGTGGAATCTGGTTTGGCGATATCCTCCCAGGAAACCCGGTGAATCCCCAAAACCTTCTGAACATGGAATGCGGTGTGGAGACGGTTAAAATTCGTAATTATGTACATATCTCCTGACATATCCCCCGTCGGCGGCAATCCCAGAGCCTTTGACAGATCCACCACCGTCATAAGCATATCTCGCGGCATGAATATTCCCTCAATATATTCATGGGCATTCGGCACCGGGGTTGGCGGCTGATAAGGACACAGCTCGCGGATCTTCGCCACATTTATTCCATAATGCTGATTTCCCACAACAAACTCTAAAAGTTCTAATTCATTCGTACCACTCTCTAACAATATCCCCGTATCATTAAATGTTTCCTCAGCCAAAATAATCTCCTCCTTTTATAAATAGAAAATCTGTAACTGCCTGCCAGACTGCCACCCCCCGACAAAAAGTCACAAAATCACTGCAGATCCTCAGTTTCTAGATAATCTGAATATTCGGAAGCATCCAGACCCATCGTATGTACCGTACGTACCTTACGTCTCTCCATCTCTGCTGTCTGGAGAATAAATTCCTTCACCTCGGAGGAATTGCGGATATGGGTAAGCATCAGCTTAGAATCGGTCACATCGCTGGAATAACAAATCACTGTCCCCAGTCCGAATATCCGCTCAAAAAGTCCTCTGACCAATGTCACATCCTGTACTTTATACATAAGGGTATCATCTTCTACCGTTTTTAATAACCCCTTTTTTATATTGATCTTTTTTTCCGTCAATGTATAGGTAGTAAATGACAGCGGCAATCCAAAAAACAAACTTCTTTTTCTTTCTTTATATTCTTCTTTAAAGTCCATGTCGCCCTTCCTTTTTTATAATACCACTATTTCAAACGAATCTCTGTCTCACATTTTCCTTCATCCCGGACGGTAACTGTTGCAGAACCTGGATTTTTCGCTTTCTCTGGAACACGGAAGACAACCACCGCTTTTTTCGATGCGCCAGGCGGAATCGTCGTTTTTAAAAAATTCATGCCCCCATTTTCCAAAAATGAAGGATGTGCCTGGTATTCACTGCCATCCACATTGAGCAAATATTTTATCCCACGTTTTGAAAGATCTACCTTCAACGGCTTTTTCGTAGAATTACTCACACGAAAATCGACGATATAAAGCCATTCCCCTTTATGGGCTGCAATCTGGTTCGTATATTTACTGCAGGACTTATAAGACATATACTCAGCATTCATTCCCGAAACCTGATACAGATCGTTTAGGGAAACCTGGGCTAATGCCGGCTCTTCCTCAGATCCTGCTGCCTGTGCCGGCTCCGATGGATTCTCCGGTGCTGCTGTCACCTGCGGCGGCTGGGAGGATTCTGGCGTCTCTGGATTCTCCTGTTTTTCCAACCTTTTTTTATAGTTGTCTGCATGTTGCAGTACGATTCCTGCCGAATACTCCGCAATGATATCCTGCTTTTCTTCTGTCAGCTTCCTCGCCTGAACACATCCTGCCAGCATAAGCATAACCAGACAAAGGCAAACTGAAAGAATACATTTTCTGTTGATCATCTTCCCCTCCTGTGAATTCTTTGTCTTCAATAATTAGTATCTATATCTTATCACATTTGAAGAAAAACTTCAATCAATTTTCCGCCTTTTCATCCAATTCAAACCAAAATTCTACCCCATTGTCATAATTTCTCACTCCATACTTCTGATTGTGAGCTTCCATAATCGCCTTTACGATGGAGAGACCAATGCCATTTCCGCCATATTCACGGGTTCTCGCTTTGTCTACTTTGTAAAACTTGCCCCAGATTTTATCCAGTTCCTCCTCCGGGATCTTCTCTCCCGTATTGAATACACTAATCCTAACTTTTCCCTTTGACTCAGACATCTTAATCTCTATGATCCGCTCGCCGTCAATATGATTCACCGCATTGCTCACATAGTTCATAATGACCTCTTCTGTCATGTATTCATCCGCCCAGACATAGGTCGGTTCTCCCTCTTGAAAGGACAGTGTAATGTCTTTTTGTTTGAAAAGGATATCCGAAGCTGCTATGACTGATTTGATGATCTCCTGTACGTCAAAATGCTCCAGGTGCACCTGCCCGTTTCCAAATTCCAGTTGGTTCAGGCTCAGGAGTTTTTTCACCATCTTGTTCATTTTGTCCGCTTCGTCCACAATCACCTCACAATAGAAATCACGGCTCTCTGGATCATCATTTACATTCTCCTGCAACCCCTCGGCGTACCCTTGAATTAAGGCAATGGGCGTCTTTAACTCGTGGGATACATTTGCCAAAAATTCTCTACGCATCTCCTCCTGCTCGGAACGCCGTTGAAGATCTAACTGAAGCTCATTATTGGCCGTCTTAAGCTCAGATATGGTCTCCTGCAGCTTATCCGACAGAGAATTCATACTATGCCCCAGTACTCCGATCTCATCTTTCCGATCTTCTTCGTAGCGAACATTGAAGTTCAGCTCTTCCATCTTCTGCGCCAGCCTTGCCAGAGCGAGAACCGGCTTTGTATAACGGTTGCTCACGTAGATCATAATCAAAATGCAAAGGATGACCACAGTGGCACCGGCATAGGCAAGAAATTCGTTGGAAATCGCCGCACTTTCCCGGATACTCTGATAGTTCGAGCGAACATAGATCCAGTAATCCCCCTCGATGCCACCTATCAGTTCGATATAGTTGGAATCCATCCGCTCATCATACACTTTGAAAAGCTCATATTGATTTGTTTTTTTCAAAAGCTGATAATTGTCGTCAAAAATGTCACCCAACTGCTTAAAAAGCACATATTTACTCAACTGGCTGCGATTCAGTTCCTGCATCCTTCCGCTCATACTTGGATAAAGATAAGAAACATCGCTAATCATTCCACTGCCGACACTTACCTTTATCTCCATAATATACAGACTGACTCCGATATTGGCACTGATCTTGTCCACGGAGTCATACATCTCCTCCTGCTGCTCTGTGGTACTATTGTTCCAGTCCTTCTGCTCAAAGAGCTCTTCCACCTGGGAATATACGTTATTCATCTGTTTTATTTTGGAACTCTCATAATAACCCGGAAGCAGAAACAGATTCATAATCCAGCAGATCACAATACTCAGGATAAGCATGCCCGCGGATATGAATACCAGTCTGGTCCGAAGAGACTGTTTCATAAAAAAGATCAGCTCCTCTCCTGTCTGTCATAAGGGACAAGATCCCCCATTCCCCTGATTGTATGAATATATTTGCCACATTATATCTCAAATTTATATCCCATCCCCCAGATGGTCTTAATGTATTTACCGCATTTTTCTCCCATCTTACTCCGAAGTTTCTTAACA
The DNA here is from genome assembly GCA_947644305.1 of uncultured Roseburia sp. GTDB lineage: Bacteria > Bacillota > Clostridia > Lachnospirales > Lachnospiraceae > Eubacterium_F. The sequence goes on along the minus strand of CANRYS010000008.1, from coordinate 117,524 downwards.
TGGGTATCAATGGTTCTGGCATCTCCAAAATAATCATAATCCCACACATGGTTCAGAATTCTCTCCCGTGAGAGGGCGATATCCTTATTTTCCATGAAGTATGCCAGCAGTTCAAACTCCTTAAAACTGAGATCCACCTTTTCGCCGTCTATAATGACCTCGTGAGCCGAACGGTTCAAAGAAATCCCACCATACTCGATCACATCCTCTGCAGACGCATTGGCCCGCCTCAGGATCGCCAGCACTCTCGCCACCAGGATCTTCGGGCTGAAAGGTTTGGAAATATACTCATCCACTCCCAACTCAAACCCCCGGAGCTCATCGTTTTCAGAGCCTCTCGCCGTGAGCATGATGATCGGTACTCTGGAGTACTGTCGGATCTCCCGGCACACCTGCCATCCATCCATCTTCGGCATCATTACGTCCAAGATCACCAGCGAGATATCCTTTTCCTCCAGAAAAAGGTCCACTGCTTCCTCCCCGTCCCCGGCCTCCAGTACCGTAAAGTCTTCCCTAACAAGAAAATCCTTTACCAGTTTCCGCATTCTCTTCTCATCGTCCACAACGAGTATTTTCTGCCCCAGCATAACGCCTGTCTCCTTTCTTTCATATCTATGGACTCTGCTCCAGCGCATCCTCTCTTGCCTTCAGTTCGTTCTCCCACCCCTCATATTTATGGATCAGTTCTTCTTCCATCTTCGCCTTATAATCCGTAAAATAAGTAAATACCGAATACTCACTTTTAAAATCGATGACGATAAAAGCGATCACCAGCACCAACAGCGCCACCACCACAAATTTTAACTTTTTATTTAACAGCCTCTGTCCCTCATACAATCGTTCAAATCTTGAGAGCTCCCGAAGCCGTTTGGGAGAATAATCAGATGCCCCAGCACCTTGGACAAGATCGTTTTTCCCTGCACCATCCTCAGTCCGAATGGGTATCTCCGGAAGCTCTTCTGCTGCTGCCGCTTTTGTCTTTAACGCAATGATACGCAGCTCTCTTAAAAAAGAATACCCTACTACAGTCATAAATACGTCCTCTTCCAATGCCTTTTGATACACCTTCAAGGCAATCGTTCCGTTGGACAGCTTATATTTTTTTCGCATCGTTCCGATCAGCCTGGCTTCCTTTTGTGCCCGCTCATAAGCCGCCTTATCTTCGAAACGATAGTGCTCCACAACATATTTTTCTGACATTTTAACTCCATTCCGGAGCGTATGCGACGGGGCGATGAGAAATTCGCGCAGGCGATTTCTCATCTGCCATCAAGGCTTATTTGTGAGCGCTCCAAAGAACCAAAGGTTCTTCTCACAAATAGCCGTGTGAAAAATAATCGCATCAGCATTATTTTTCACACTATCTCCTCATCTGCTCGCATCACCAAGACGGAATTACATTTCCTTGGACTGCTCTCCCACATACTCTCTGACACGTTCAACTAACACATCATCTTTGGGACGGCTGCCCTGACTTTCCTTATATTCCTTCTCCAGCTCCTCCAGGGTTTTTTCATCATCGCCTTCCTCATAGCCAAGCAGCTCCCATAGTGTCTGCTTATAATAGGTATCGTCCAGCGTAATACCCTCTCTGGCCGCGATGGTCTTCGCTATCATTTGATCTGCCACCGTATCCTGGGCAATCTCGCCGATTCCGTCTTCTCCCATACCAAAGCTCTCCAACAGCTCTTCCATGGTCGTCCCTGACAATTCAGCGAAATTTTTATACATATTCGTAACATCCTCTGTCGTTCTGGACAACATAGTCTCCGAAACAGACGTTATTTCCGTCTCTTCCTTTAAGGAATCCCATACCAGATCCCCTTTATTTTCCTGATTGTCCTTCAGTTGCAATTGCTTTTCATATTCATAGTATTCGTCAATGGTCTTGCATTTTCCTTCGGAGAGCACCTGGGCGGTCTTATCACTGAATCTTTCATTTACTTTGATCGTAAACTGAACGGTCTTACCTGCCAGTTCCTCGTCGTCATAATCTGCTGGGAAGGTACAATCGACGGTCTTCTTCTTTCCTTTTTTTATACCTATGATTCCTTTCTCAAAGTCATCGATATATTCCCCCTTGCCAATTCTTATATAAGTATCTTCACCAGCCGCTTCTTCCAGATCTTTTCCATTGAGGCTAGCGGTAAAATCAACATTTACCAGCTCACCGTCTTTGACAATTCCATCATCCTCCTTTAGCTTCACCTCCTTTAGCTTCACCTCTTCTGCTGCCGCAAGCATTCCAGAATAGATATCATCCTGTTCCGGCTGAACTTGTGCCTCTAGCCCTTTATACTCTCCCAGCTTCATAAACCCAGCCTTTTCAAAGTCATATGCTTCTCCATCCTCAAGCTGGTCTGCCTCTGTGTTGCCGTCGGTACCCTGAGATGAATCCGCTGTTTGGTCATTTTTCTTAGACTCAGAACGGCTCAGGTCATTGTAGATCATCACACCCACACCGCCAATCAGCACTCCTCCCAGAAGAGCACACACAATACAGATGATTATTATTTTTTTACTATTTCCTTTGTTCATCGTTTCCTCCATTTTAACGAGCCCGCAGACTCCTAATATTCATTTCATACCGATTGTAGCACAAAAATGTGAAAAAAAAAAGAAAAGACCTCTGATTTTGAAAAATAGTGTGGTAGAATCATTTTATGAGTAAAAATGTACCAAAAAAGATATGTGTAAAAAGGGCCTGAATGAAATAGCCATTAGCCATTCTTTTGCTTTCAAAAAATCAACCTTTTTATAAAGTAAGAAGGATGTCCCCTATCGCCTTAGAGACATCCTTCTTATAGCCCTCCACCGCTGTTGGACCAAACCCCCTAAATGGACCTGGCGGGAATCGAACCCGCGTCCAAACCGGAATCCCATGTACTTCTACTATCATAGTTCATTCTTTTGCGTTCCCTCCACCTGACGAAAATGAACATCCTTCAAGCTTTAGTAGCTTCATAATACGCCCGTATACGCAAAGCTTAATATACGTCGTTTCCTACATCATTGATGCCTGGCTCCCAGAGTGTAGGTGCTCTAGGTCAGACAGCAGCACTTAGGCTGCGTATGCTAATCTATTATCGTCAGCGTTTAATTTTTTCTGCGTTTTAACGTGGTCACAGTCCACGGATAGCTTCTCCATCTTCAGCCGGCCTGTCGAAACCAGTACAAGCCCGAAGTTTTCGTACTGTAATTATACAATAACAAAAACTGTTGCTTTTGTCAAATGAATTTTTTTACAATTTTTTCTTCATACATAGGGACTCCGGCATATCAGTATATGGGCCATAATTGGGGATCACTTTATAACCGGTTTTTTTATACAGACCAGTTGCCGCTTCTAATAATTCTCCTGTCTCCAAAATGGCATAACGAAATCCTTTTATTCTGGCATCCGCTTCCAGTCTGCGTAAAAGTTCTTTTCCGATGCCCTGCCCCCGAAAGCTCTGATCCAGATAAACCCTCTTTATTTCAACAGTATCTTCATCATAAACCCGGTACGCACCACCGGCAATCGCTTCGCCGTCCCGATAGATAACAATGACATCATAAATTTTATCCAACTGATTATAGATGGTATATTTACTTCGGTCAATCTGGGCACCTACCAACTCCTCCAGATTTGAATCAAGACATGCGCAAAGGCGGATAAAATCTGGATCTGTACCATCTGTTTTTACAAATTGCAGCTTTGCCAGCTCGGGAAGCCGAGACCGTTCTTTTCTAGTCAATTTGGCCAGGATCTCATCATATGCCTCATCAATCATTTCCCAAAGTTTGTCCTTCTCAAACTCTTCCAATGAAATCGTGTTCCAATAGGGCTGTTGCACGGGAGGGCAGTGATAACCCCTTACGACGATTCCCGGATAAGCCCTTCGATAAAATTCTGCAGCTTCTGGATTTGTCTTAAGAGTAATCTTAAACCAGTCATCTTTTATTATAAGCTGGGCGAAAATCTTTCCTGCCACACGGTAACAGATCGGAAACTCTCCAAAAGGCCGGCTTTCATAAACACAAGGCTTTGCCATACAGTAATCCTGTATTTCTATCCATTCTGTGATATTCATTATGCTATCTCCTCCAATACATAATTTTGTTAAGTCTGTCAGGACTTATTTTATCATTATTTCATCTATTTTTCACCCAGCCGGGTATAAAAACCACAATTTAAAAATAAAATGATAAAAAATCCGCCGGGAATAATTTTATGAATGATATCGAAAAAGAAAAAGAGAATCTCATCATTTTTACAAAGGTAGGAGCCATCGTACTCACCTCACTTCTTCTTCTGGTAACAAGTATTTATTTTTACCCACAAACCGCCGCCACCATCAGCTCTCATGTCAATACAAGTCAGAAAGAGCTTCCCATCTATTGTGTCGACAAGGGAGACGAGGCAAAAATATCGATTTCGTTTGATGCTGCCTGGGGAAATGAGGACACACCGAAACTATTGGAGATCTTAAAACAAAACGACGTCCGCGCCACTTTTTTCATGACAGGAGGATGGATCGAAAAATATCCCGATGACGTAAAAGCCATCGCCGCCGGAGGACATGATCTCGGAAACCACAGCGAAAATCACAAGCAGATGTCCCAGCTCTCTGCTGAACAATGCAAGGATGAGATCATGAAACCCCATGAAAAAGTAAAACAGCTCACAGGCAAGGACATGTGCCTGTTCCGGCCGCCCTATGGAGACTACAATGACAATCTGATCAATGTCTGCCGGGAGATCGGATATTATCCCATCCAGTGGGATGTGGATTCCCTGGATTGGAAAGACTATGACGCGAATACCATTATCAAAAAAGTAACAGAACACAAACATCTGGGCAATGGCACCATCATTCTCTGCCACAACGGCGCCAAACACACAGCAGAGGCATTGGATACCATGATCAAGACACTGAAAGAAAAAGGGTTTTCCTTTGTGCCAATCTCAGAACTCATCATGAAAGATGGATATACGATCAATCATGAGGGGAGGCAGGTGAAAGCCGGATAACCGGTATCTCCAAATAACTTCCTTATCAATCACAAAGAGCTGCAGTCAGTCTCCGCGGCTCTTTGAAGCATTTCTTCGTTTAATACAATTAAAAAATATCAATGATACTGCTTCCCTGCTTTACAAAAGCAGCAAACTGATCCAATTCCACCTGCACTTCTATCGTCTGCCTCCCCTCATACTCCTTTTTGTCGATCACACTGACCCACTTTCCTTCTGGCAGATATACCTTGCAGTTTCTCTGTCCCTTCTGCATAACCGGGGCAAACAAAATGTCCTCACCAAACATATACTGTTCCTCTAAGGTATAGCAGTGGGCATCCTCATAATAATCAAAAAACATAGGACGCATCAAAGGTGCTCCTGTCTGACTGGCGATCTCCATATACTTTAGAATATAGGGACGGAGTTTCTCCCGCAGCTCGATCAGGGATTTGATGATGTTATAATTTTCCTCACCAAAACACCATATTTCATTAGGCCCGCCGCTTCTCTCGATAATCCCCGGATTCGGTTCCGGCTGACCCTCCACCCTTTTTCGCACGCCGTGAAGCCGCATGATCGGAGAAAACAGCCCGAACTGGAACCAACGGACAATAAGCTCCCTAAAATCCTCGCTCTCGGTATCCCCATTTAAAAATCCACCGATGTCACTGTTCCACCACGGTATGCCGCACATTCCCATAGACAAGCCGCTGGTCACACTCTGACGGAGAGCTGCCCAGTCTGACAAAATATCCCCATTCCAGACAGCAGCGCCAAACTTCTGGCTTCCCGGATAGGCCGCCCTGGTCAGAAGAATGATCTCTTCCTCCCCCTGAGCTCTCAATCCATCATAAAACATTTTGGCATAATAATACGGATAGAGCATCGCTGTCTGTGCCCCATTTCCAAGATAGAACTTTAAGTGTCCAAACTGCTGTGGATGCACTTCCGGCTCTGCCTCATCCAGCCAAAAATTTCGTATGCCCTTATCATAATAGTTGTTTTTCACAATATCCCACACATACTCCCTGGTGTCCGGATTCATAGCATCGATAAAGGTCTGTTGTCCATAGAAGGAAAATGTACCATACTGTCCGTTTTCCGTTCGGACGAGCATGTTCGCATCATTCATTTTGTTATAGTTCTCACTGTCGGGATTGATGGTCGGCCAGATAGAAACAACGGGCTTGATGTCCATCTCCGCCAATTCCCGGCACATTTTTTGCGGATCCGGCCAGTACTTTGGATCAAATTTCCACTCTCCCTGTTCTGTCCAGTGAAAATAGTCGATCACAATGGCGGATATCGGAATTCCCCGCCTTTTATACTCTCTGGCAATCTCCAGTAGTTCATCCTGGCTTTCGTAGCGCAGCTTGCACTGCCAAAAGCCCGCCGCCCATGCCGGGAATTTGGGCGCATAGCCTGTCAGATCACTGTAAATCTTCATGACATCCCCAGGCGTATCTCCTGCAAACACCAAATAGTCTGCCTGATAAGCACTATCGGCGCACCAGAGCGTATGGTTTCTCGTAGTCTCACACCTTCCTGGAGACGGGTTGTTCCAGAAAAAACCGTATCCCAGAGAAGAATATAAAAAGGGAATCGTGGATTTCGTATTGTAATGAACCAGATTGCTCGTACTCCCTTTCCGGTCAAAAGCATCCTCCGTTTCCTGACCTAGACCATAAAAATGTTCGCCCTCATTCGCATCAAAGATCACCTTGATCTGATAATTATCCCCTTCCACATGAACGAAACGATTCACATAGTCTCCCTCAAACTTAGTATGTAAGATCATTTTTCCCTTTTTATAATAACTGATGATACCACCATACCAGGGCTGCCCTGTCTCAACGGTAGCAGACATATCACCATTGGTGATCGTCGCAAACATTGCATCCCCCTCCAGCTTGCAGGAATCTTTGGTGACGGCATCCTGCAGGGTCCATTTCTCATCTGAAACCATCCCATTTCGAGTCATCCGGCAGCGAAGGCAGTTCTCCCCATAAGGCTCGATTATGGTCAGTTCATCCCTCCTCTGGAAGATCAGTCTCTTGTTCTTTTGATCTAGTTTTATCATTTTTTTCCTCCTTTTTTGCATTTATTATTTCATAACTACGAATCAATTCAAATTTTATTTAAATTACACAATATGTATCCATCTACTCCAACTGAAACATACTCATCATTATTATTCATATCATAAAAACCGTGCTCCGCAAAAAAATTTGAAATCTTCTGCACTTTCAGTTTATTTTCTTCCTCATTTTGTACAAAAAAATAATCTAAGCTATTAAAATTTTCATTAGCAAATTGTTCTTGTAAAAACTCTTTATACGTTGTATTTATGCCCCAAAAATAGCTTTCATCACCAAATGAAAATTTATATCCGCTCCAGTTCTTATCAAATAGTTTTAAAGTTTTAAGCTGATCCATTTCGCTATGCAAAAAAAGATAATACTGATTGTATAAACAATGTAAAAGTCCACTAGATATTTTCTCATTTTCATTTCCAGGAGGGTCTATTATTGTACCATGAAATTGAGGTTTAAAATTAAAAAGGCAGGCATTGCGTGTGGTAAAAGATTGCATATTCCCATATGGATCAATAAAATAATCATAATTCGATACTTGATTAATCGCCTTTTGAATGATTTTACTGTTCATAGATTCCAAAAAAGAGCCTTTGGATTCAAACAAATGCGCCCTACATTTTAAATCAAATCCTATAAGATCCGGTTCTGTTCCGCTTTGTTCATTCTCATTGATAATTTTTTTAATCACACCCCCATGTTCAAAATGATATCTCATATTTTTCATAGTTTTTACATGAGCAACCCATGGAACCTTTAAATATCTTTCCGCAATAGCTTTTGTAAGACCTTGTCCAATTTGGTAAGATATACACACTTTCTCTGATTGATCTAATGAATAATATTCATCTTTAAGCAATAAATTTCCGGCATTATATTCAACGTTTGCCATAACCATAAAAAATAATTCCAAGTGTTTATATAATGAAGCACTTAAAAATAATGACTTATTTTTATATCCAACTTGCATAGTATGTCGACATAAATCAATCCTACTAATTTTCATAATATCACATTTATTTAAATGACGATAATCCCCTTCGTAATCTTCGAAATATAATTCCATTAAAAACCTCCTATAATGTCTTTCTTTTCTTCAAAAAAAACAGACCATCTAATATCAAACAGTCTGTTATTCTTCTCATATTATTAATCGGAGCAACAGGATTTGAACCTGCGACCTCACGGCCCCCAGCCGTGCGCGCTACCAAACTACGCCATGCTCCGTCTACTATATTATTTTACTAAATCAGGACCTATATTGCAATCCCTTTTTTCATTTTTTAGAAAATTTTTTATCATGCCGCTAATAATAAGGGATCAGATCAGGTGTGGTTTTCCCACACCTGACCGTATCCTTTTTACATATAAAAAGCAATATGCTTGATAATCATCAATATTTGTCAAATCCATCCCCAAGGGAAATGATCTGCTCATTCATATTGATCTTTGATGATGACATGGAACTGTCCCCACGGAAACTAGTAGCTCCTGAATCAGAACCTGTATTGTAGATAGAAAGCAAATCACGCATGCGTGTCGCCTGATTGGATAACTCTTCACTGGCTGCCGCACACTGCTCACTGGTAGCAGAGTTGGTCTGTACTACCTGAGAAACCTGAGATATAGCCTGCTCGATCTGCACTACAGCAGTCGTCTGATAGTTGGAAGACTCAGCAATACCATTGATGATCACTTCACTCTTCTCAACTACATTTGTAATAATATCCAACGCCTTTGCTGTATCATCTGCGATCTTAGAGCCTGCTCCCACCTTCACGATGGAATCCTCAATAAGCTCTGCTGTCTCTGCTGCTGCTGCTGCACTTTTAGCGGCAAGGCTTCTAACCTCTTCTGCTACGACAGCAAAACCTTTTCCTGCTTCACCAGCTCTCGCTGCCTCAACTGCTGCGTTCAAAGCAAGAATATTGGTCTGGAATGCAATGTCATCGATTACCTTGATAATCTTAGAAATACTCTCGGAAGACTTATTGATATCTTTCATGGCTTCCATCATATCCTGCATCTGTTTATTTCCCATTTTAACGTCAGCAATCGCTTGGACTACTAATTCAGTAGCAGAATTTGCCTGCTCTGCGTTCTGTCTTGTCTTATCGGCGATTTCATCAATGGAAGCTGTGATCTGCTGGATCGCACTTGCCTGCTCGGTAGAACCCTGTGCCAGAGACTGGCTGGCATCCGCTACCTGAGATGCACCAACCGTTACCTGGGCAGCTGCATCGTTGATGTTGCTCATTGCATGCTGGTTATCTTCTACCAGTTTTTTCAGGGAATTCCCCAAAAGATCATCGACTGATTTTGGCGTTACCTGCACGGTCAGATTTCCGTTCGCAACTTCTTCTGCAATGTCCGCCTGATACTTGATATTTTCAATTACTTTCGTATATTCATCTACCAGTCCGCCAAATTCATCGTTATTATGTTTTACCAGCTTAATATCAACTTTTCCCAAAGCAATGTCTTTTGCTGCAGTAGAGAGCTGACTAACAGACACTCGGATGGTCCGAATAATAAAATAAGCATATATCACAATAATAAGAATGGAAACAGCTATAAGAATCCCCGAAAACACTAAATAACCTTCTATGTAGGCTTCTGTGTCCTCAGCCTGTTTAAGCTTTCTCATGGCAGTATTTTCCATGAACACATTGATAATCATCAATATAACAGGAATCAAAAATCCAATCAATAATTTTGTTCTAATTTTTAAATTCTTCATCATTATACCTCTCTTTCTTCTTCACTCATGTCATTGACCTCTTCAATAAGTGACAAATCTTCGTCGTTCAAAAGTTTATCTGGATCAAGCAGAAGTTTTACGGAATCACCGACTCTTCCAATACCATAAACATACTGGTTCTGAGCCTTATCCATACGCCCGATCGACGGAGGCGGCAGAATATTTTCGTCTGGAATCTCCACTACCTCTGCAATTTTTTCGACGATCAATCCAACTACTGTATCCTTGACATTAATGACAATAATGCAGGTTCTGTCATTATACTCAAAGGGATCCTGTTTAAACCGAAGTCGCACATCAATAACAGGAAGAATCTTTCCTCTTAAATTAATCAGACCTTTAATATAATCCTCTGTCTCCGGTATTGCTGTGATTGCCTGAAAACCAATAATTTCATTAACATACTGAATTTTCAATCCAAAATATTCATTTCCAGATTTAAAGGTCATGTACTTGCCTTTTTGTGCGTCGTGCTCGCTGGTGAGATCTTTTGTTTCATCCATGATTAGCACCATTCCTTTCTATCTGTTATTCTATTAATCCTACTGGGTCCAGTATAAGAGCGATACTTCCGTCTCCTAACTGGGTACAGCCGGAAATTCCTTTTACTTTTTTGATGTAAGAAGGAATTGGTTTTACTACGATCTCTTGCTTTCCAATAAGTCGGTCCACAAGCAGACATATTGTCTTTCCCTCTACCTCAAAAATCAACATCATTCCCTCTTCCACATTTTTGTGGTACTCTTCCAATCCGTACCAATCACCAAGTCGAAGTACAGGGAAACACTCTCCTCGGATCATGATGTATTCCTCACCTGTAGGCTCATGAATCATCATATCCTCTGTCACACTGACAAATTCCTTTATGACACCTGTTTCCACAACAAAAGATGAATTACCTGTCTCCATAACGATTCCATCAATGATCGCCAGAGTCAAAGGAATTTTCAGTGTCATGGTGCTACCCATTCCCAGATTACTTTCAATATCCAGGGTTCCACCAATGGATTGGATGTTCTGAACAACAACATCCATTCCCACACCCCTGCCTGAGTACTCTGTCACCTGTTCGTTGGTTGAAAAACCAGGGAGGGTAATAAACTGAAAAACGTCTTTGTCTTCATAAGCGGAATCCGGCTTGGAGGGATCTAAAAGTTCCTGTTTCCTCGCCTTATCCAAAATCTTTTCACGGTCAAGACCTTTTCCGTTGTCTTCTACACTGATCCAAACCTTTCCAGCTTCTGTTCTGGCTGACAGTGTGATCTTTCCGCGGTCGGGCTTGCCGCTGTCAGCACGTTCTTCATTGGTCTCTATTCCATGATCCACAGCATTTCTAACCAGATGCATCAGCGGATCCGAAATATTTTCAATGATATTTTTGTCCACTTCTGTATGCTCGCCGACCATTACAAACTCAACATCTTTTCCAAGTTTCCTGGAAACATCAAAGACGATCCGATTCATTTTCTGGAATACGTTGGTAAGAGGTACCATTCGCATGGACATAATCACATTCTGCAAATCTGTGGAAATCTTCGCCATCTGTGCTGCCGCTTTGTTAAAGTTGGTAAGATTCAATCCTGGCACCTTCAAATCCTGGTTCTGCAGGACAACAGACTCTGAAATTACCAACTCTCCGATCAAATCCATAAGCTGATCCATCTTCTTCACATTTACACTGATGAAAGAATCTTTTGCTCCTCTTTGCTTATCCTTTGCCAGTTTTTTATGTTTACCTGGCTCCTTGGACTTAATGACAAAATCTCCTGGCGCCATCTTCGGCTTTGGTGGTTCTTTCTTCTCCTCGGCCTCTTCCGCCTTCATGACTTTTGCTTCAATCTCTTCAGCACTGGATTCCAAATCGATTCCGACTACTGGGTGTTCTCCAAAATCAAAGCCCTGTAAAAATTCTTCGGCTTTGCATTCATAGATATCCACTTTCTCAATGTCATAGCCAACCTTGATAAGCTCCCGTAGTTCTTCCTCAGAGCACTGCGCCTGAAGCAAAATGCGGAATCCATCCTCCATGATCGCATCGATGCTGCTGGCATCGGTGATCAGATCCTCCGGCTCATACAGCAGATCCTCCGCGATCTCCTTCAGCGAATATACCGTTTTGTAGGCATGAACATTTGCCATCTCTGTCTCTGGAAAAAAGTTTATGTAAATCTTATAAAAACGGCTGGCACTGTTTGCCACTGGTGCGATATAAAAATGTTTGGGTTCTTCGCTCACATTCTCTTCCGGGAGTTCCTTCCCTTCTTCTACTGCACCATTTTTAATATTCTCCAAAAAGCTGTCTAACTCAGCGATGATAGCAGCAGGGTCTCCATCCGCCGGGCTGCCTTCCTGTATCTTTTCCATTTCAGCAGTAATAAAATCTGCCACTTGAAGTACATGCTCTACCAGATCGGCATGAACGACATTTTCGGGATGAGATTCTCTCAGGTAATAAAAAACATCCTCCAGCTTATGTGAGATGGCTGTGACATTGTCGAACATCATTATTCCAGAAGAACCTTTGATCGTATGCATTGTTCGAAATATCTCATTGATACTATCTTCATCAAAACATTCCGCATCTTTTTGATCCAGAACAATCTCCTGAAGCTGCTCCAGCAACTGCTCGTTTTCGAACAGATACGTATCAAGCATTCCTTCTAAGTTAAATTCTTCAGCCATATCCTTCTCCTTTCCCTTAGATTCTTGTGTTTATTATATCAGATTCAGCTTTTTTAATGCTTGCTCAAACCTGGTCTGATCAATTGGTTTACCAGAATAAATGGTGCATCCCAGATCGAATGCCATTTTTACATTCTGCTCCTCATTCAATGCGGTAGTCATAATCACCTTAACTTCTTTTTCCTTTGGAATATTTTTCTGCTTCTCCAGATTCCGAATTCCCATCAATGCCTGATATCCATCCATAACTGGCATCATAATATCCAGGCATACCAAATCATAGGGTTCTTCGTCTTCCAAAGCCATCAAAAAGGCATCCACCGCCTCCATTCCGTCTACGGTCACATCACATTCTCCGTATTGGGACAGGAAACTCACCATAAACTTCCTGGTTGCATAATCGTCCTCTGCCAATAAAATCTTCATATTTTTTTCCTCCATTCGCGCACACCTTTACATCCTGTTTAAAACAGAATATGTTCTTTTTGCAATATCTGATAATTTATCCTGATACTCTACGGCGCCAAGATCATATGCCACTTTTGGCATACCATATACGACACATGTAGATTCATCCTGACCGATGGTCCTGGCTCCCGCCTGTCTCATGGCAAGCAGGCCCTTCGCACCATCTCCACCCATTCCAGTCAAAATGATACCTAGAGCATCCTTTCCTGCCACTCTCGCTACCGACTCAAACAACACATCTACCGACGGACAGTGACCGTTTACTTTTGGTCCCGCCACCACTTCCACCTGGTAGTTTCCGCCTACATTTACGACCCGCATATGTTTGTCGCCTCCCGGAGCGATCAACACTGTACCTGGTAGGACCCTGTCTCCGGTACAGGCTTCTTTTACTCGAACCCGGCACTGGTTATCCAGTCTTTTCGCATACATCTCCGTGAATCCGGGGGGCATATGCTGTACCACAACGATACCAGGAAGATCTGCGCCATAATCTTTCATCACAGAACAGATCGCCTCTGTGCCGCCTGTAGAAGCACCAATTGCAATAATCAGATTTTTTCCTTTCGATACAAAATTCTGTTGAACTTCCTGCGCAACTTTCCTTTTGATCTTACTAATCTTAGCAGTGGAAGCAATTTTGATCTTCACCAACAGTTCATTGTGAACAAAATTTTCCAGTTGTTTCCTATCTGTATAGGACGGTTTCGCCACAAAATCCACCGCTCCGGCGTTCATTGCATCAAATACCTTATCGGAAAGAGAACTAATAACTACCACTGGAAGAGGATATTGTGGTATCAATTTTCTCAAAAACTCAATTCCACTCATTCGGGGAAGTTCCACATCAAGAGTCATAACATCCGGCTTATATTCCAATATGGCATCCCTCGCTTCAAAAGGATCTTTTGCCGTACCCACTACCTGAATGCCCGGATCTTTACTTAAACTCTGCACAAGCAACTCTCTGAACACCATGGAATCTTCCACCACTAAAACTTTAATTGGACGCATAGCATTAACCTTTCTTTCCTATTTTCTAAATATCGAAGGCTGTACCAGTTGAAAGGGAGTACTGCTCCGGTCCAGCGTCTCCGTCATACCGACAAATAAATACCCTCCCGGCTCTAATGAATCATATACCTTTTGCACCAGCTCCCGCTTCGTGGCTTCGTCAAAATATATCATCACATTACGCAAAAATATCGTGTGCATTTTCTTCCGGAATGGGAAAGGGTCCATTAAGTTAAATTTTCTAAAAATCACTTCTTTTTTCAACTCATCTGTTGCAGCATAGCTGCCATCTTTCAAGTGATTAAAAAAATGCCGTTTCCAGTTTGCCGGTACACTTTTCAGATGTTCGTCATCATAAACTCCTGCGATCGCATGGCTCAATGCTTGTGTTGATATATCTGTAGCCAGAATCCTGGCATCCCAGTTTTTGTGTTCCAGTCCCAGGAAATCATTGACCACCATAGCGATCATATAGGGTTCTTCTCCCGTAGAAGAAGCACCACACCAAATACGCATATCTTTAGAATGTTCTTCTTTTTTCTTGATCCAGGGGAGTACAACACTTTTAAAAAATTCAAAATGGCCGAATTCCCTCATGAAATAAGTATGATTCGTTGTCAGAATATTCACCAGAGTCTTCTCTAATTCACCGGAGGCATCTTTTTCCACATCATTCATATACTCATCAAAAGAACTCCACCCACCCGACTTCAAATAATTTTCCAGCCTGCCATTCATTATAACCTTTTTCTGGCTCATGTCAATGCCATACCGCTGTTTTAAAAAAGAAACTATTCTCAAAAACTCATTGTCCGTAATCACTGCTCTTACTCCTTAACAACAAAATTTTTTACGTCTTTTTTTAACAAAGCTGACGTGCTATTTTATGAAAGATTTTAAATATCTCCGGATGGAACTTTTTACCAGATTCCTGGCTCATAATCTGCAAAGCCTCCTCTTTGCGGTACTCTTTGCGGTACGATCTTCTTTCTGTAAGGGCACAATACACATCCACAATGGATACAATCTGTGCCGCCAGAGGAATTTCCTCTTCTTTTAACTGCGACGGATATCCGCTTCCATCCCAATTTTCATGATGATAATTCGCCACATCAATAGAAATCTGGATAAAATCATTAAAATCACTTGTCACATATAAGTCTTTCAAAAGCTTCGCCCCGATCTGCGTGTGACTCTGAACCAATACTTTCTCTTCCTCAGAGAGCTCCGTTTCTTTGTGCAGAACAGATCTGGGAATTCCGATGTTTCCAATATCACAAAGGGGCGCTGCAACTTCAATGGTATCTATATATGTATCCGAGATCCGATCTGTAAACAAAGGTGAAAACTGCATGCTTTGCGCCAACATCCTACAGTTTTGCTGCAGCCTCTCGATATGCTCGCGACTATAAAAGGAATTTTCTGCTGCCACACCAACCAAAGCATACAGTACATTTTTCCGCTCTTGTTCAATCTGACTCACCTGTTCCTGAACCGATTTCTGGAGGCGCCTGTTATTTTCGCTGACCTTAAGCGTCGCCGCATGAAGAGAGAGGTGTAGCTTTACTCTCGCCTGAACGACTTCTGGGATAAATGGTTTGACAATATAATCATTTCCTCCCAGGGAAAATCCTTTGATCACATCCTCGGTCTCACCAAAGGCGGAGATAAAAATGACCGGAATTTCTCTTGTCTTCGCATTCTCCTTTAAGATCCGGCATAATTCATGACCACCCATCTCAGGCATGGAAACATCTGTCAATACCAGATCCGGACTGCCGCGTTCTAACTGCTCCAATGCCTGAACACCATTTTCTGCTGAAACCGGAACACAACCCATGTCTTTTATTATTTCTTCTAAAATCACCCTGTTTGTTTCCACATCGTCTACAATCAAAATTACAGATCCACAAATCTCATTTTGTTCAAAATCCATCAAATCAATTTCCTTCTTCCGTCTCATGTTCAACGCATGCTTTTAATTCTTCCAGTCCCTTGATTGCTTTTTCGTAATTCGCCTTTTGAACAGCCATCTTCAGCCGCAGCACTCCTCTCGTCACCTCTCTGGGCGCCTCTTCTGTCAACTGCCTTATGGTCTCCATAAAGTCCTCTGCCTTCTCCCAGTTTTCCATCTCGATACAGAGAACCAGTTTGGACAAAGTCTTGCCTAAAATATCTTTGTTCTCCGGCGAACCATATATACGAAAACCTTCTGCCTGGCTTTCTTTTTTCTCTTTCAGTTCCAGAACTGTGTCCGGGAGCTCCCCAGCTTTCCGGCCCAGATGGGATTCTGGGGCAATTGGATCGGAATCCTTATCCTCATCGATGGTAACCCAGATCGAAAAAGTAAAAGTCGTTCCCTTATTCACTTCACTTTCTACGCTGATACTGCCTCCCATCATCTCCACAAACTGCCTGGTAATATTCAATCCCAGGCCAGTGCCCCCGTACTTTCTTGTAATCGAGGCATCCACCTGAGAAAAACTCTGAAACAATTTATCATAATCTTCTTTTTTTATACCAATACCGGTATCCATCACGAGGAAATACAGTTCAATGGAATTTTGCACCTGGGCGGTTTCAATGATCTCCACGGATACGCTGCCTACATGAGTGAATTTCTGGGCATTCGATAACAGATTGTTCAGGATCTGAACAATCTTCAGTTCATCACCAATGATATATTCTGGTATCTTTGGTGAGACCGTCACAAAAAATTCCAGTCCTTTTTCTGTCATCCTGTTCTGATGATTACCGCGTACATAGTCAATCATATTACGAAAATGAAACCTACGGTTTTCCAATACAAACTTTCCGGCTTCCAACTTGGAAAAATCCAAAATATTATTGATGAGCCGATTCATATCTCCACAACAGCGCTCGATCAGCCGCAGGGCTTTCCGTTTTTTCTCGTCCTCTTCCTTCTCGGTCAGATCCATGACATTTCCCAGAATCCCATTGACAGGAGTTCTGAGCTCATGTGTCACATTGGCTACAAATTCAGACCTTACCTTGAGCGCCTGTTCTGCTTCCTGCTTTACCCGCTCCATCTCCTGATTCAAAAACTCTTTCTCCAGGATGTCATTTGCCATACACACGTACTGAGATCTTTCTTCATCCCATATCATTCGTGCCTCTGCGGGAAAGCAAGTTAGATTTTTTCGATAGGCGATCACATTCTGTATCTGACTGCCAAAGCGGTATTCTGTTGAAAATCCACCCTCTATCTGCTGAAACTCATTGGGAAAAATGCTGCCAATGTGACTACCACACAATTCATCTCCATATTCTAGCTCCTCTTTCGCAGCAGCATTCGCATATGTAATGATTCCTTCCTGGCTAAACATAAGGATCATTTCCAAAGCGTTCTCAACAGGCAGTGCTCCAACCTGATCCATATCTTCCTCCACACATAGAAAGACAGCGTAAAAAGCAGCAGTTTCCTTCTACTCCGCCGTCTGTTCCATTTACTTACATAAAGCTAAATATACGATTTACATCCACCATATCAAAGAAGTCTTCGTTCGCAAGTTCAAAACATTCCAGAATATCCGGTGAAAACTGTCCGCACTCACCGTTTTGAATCATCTCATAGGCAACGGTATGAGGGAATGCTGCCTTATATACCCTCTCACTGATCAATGCATCGTACACATCTACGATCGATACCACCTGCGCCCAGATCGGAATCTCATCTCCCGCCAAATGATCCGGGTATCCATTGCCATCCCATCTTTCATGATGATAACGGCAGATATCGTAACAGTAACGATAGAACTCATTGTCCTCTTCCTTCTTGAACTTCTTCAGCATATCACAGCCAATGGTCGTATGAGTCTTCATCGTCTCAAATTCTTCTTCCGTCAACTTCCCTGGTTTTAACAGAATGGAATCTGGTATTCCAATCTTTCCAATATCATGAAGTGCAGATGCTCTGGCAATCTCATTGATCTGCGTCTCGGTAATCCCATATTTAGGAAAATACTTCGCAAGATACTTCAACAGAATTCTTGTGAAGTACTTGATCCGGCGGATATGCTCTCCCGTCTCAGAAGTTCTGAATTCCACTACTGAGCTGAGGGCGCTAATCAAAAATTCGTTGTTTTCCTGAATCTTCTTCTCTTTCGCCAGGATCACCTCTTCCTGCTCTTTCAGCTTTCTCTCCATATTCGCCTTATGCTGATAGAGGTCAATGATGTTCTGTGCTCTTCTTTTGACGATATCTGGATAAAATGGTTTATGTATCACATCCGCAATGCCATAAGCATACGCTCTGTCCTCGCTGTCTCGGATGGTCTCACTGGTGATCAGAATAACCGGAAGCTGTTCAATCAGCCCCTTCTGCTTCATATACTCCAACACATCAAACCCATCCTTTACCGGCATCACGATATCCAGTAAAACCAGCACAAATCCCGGATCTTCCTCCAGCCTATCAATCGCCTCCTGGCCATTGGTCGCCTCCACAATGTTAAAGCTGGACCGGAACATAACCTCCAATATGGTTCGATTTACTTCTTCATCATCTACTATTAAAATCCGTTCTATATCCATTTTTACTCCTGTACAACTTATTTTATTTTTTAATATTCTTTAAACTAGAGGATATCATAGATTGTTAAAAATGTCAACAAATATCCGATTGTAATTACCTCCTAAAAGGTGTTATATATTGCCATTCTGGGGCATTTCTTACCAACAAGCTGTGGATCACCAGGAATCGAAAAAATAGTTAGACAATCCCACAAAAATCCTGTATAATAAATTTAAATTCACGGTCGGAGGCAAAACACACGTTCAAACATGCCGCCACAGGCGGCACAAACAATACTTGAATCAGTGTCGTAGTATCCGCTTTGCGGATTCTAGCAGTGTGAATAGGCGGCTCTGCTGCCATAGAATTTCTTAGCTTTCGTTTTATGAAAGCTTGCTTTCGTTTTTTTGAAAGCTTAGTAGTTCTATTCACACTTGCTCCCGGCGAATAACTTTAGCAGGGGGATGAAATGGATACACAATTTTTCGACAAATTAAAAGACGCAGGTGTCGATGTAGACACTGCCATCAAACGTTTTATGGGCAAAGAAGATCTGTACCTCAAATTTTTGGCCAAATATCAAAATGACGAAAGCGCCGCAAATATTGAGAAATATTTGGCGGAAAAAAATGTGGAAGAGGCATTCAAAAGCGCACACACATTAAAAGGTGTAGCAGGTAATCTCGGTCTGGACCCGATTGCCAAATATGCCTCCGAAATGGTTGAACTTCTTCGGGGCAAAGATCAACTGGAAGAGATCGACGCAGACCAGCTTGATTCCGTTTCTGGGGAACTTCAGGCGGTACACCGCTCACTGCTGAATATTCTGGCAGAACTTTGATAAATACAAAGTCGGCAGAAAATAAGCCAACCCAGACATAGCGCAGTTGTACCATTTAAAAACGAAAAGGGTATCCTTCAAGTCATGATGTGACTTGGGGATACCCTTTTTATTTACGCGGAAGGCACAAGTCATGGCGCTTCCCGCGAACGTGAGAAACTCGCAAAGCATGTCATATCACTGATGCAACAGCTCAAAGGACAACAGACTTGCCGTGCCGCCTCCCCGGTAAGTGAGATAGATCGCCTGGGTTCCGTCTGGAATCCGTACTTTCACAGAATACTCTTCCCACACATTTGTGTACTGAACCGGTATGGCCGCCAGTGCTTCTCCATCCCATTTTGTCTTAACTTCAAATACACCGTCGGCGTAGCCACGTACTTTGATCCGAACTCCCGTCACATTTTCACAGGAAAAATATTTGAATCCTGCGGTGGCAGAATCCTGCATATTGGCGATATATCCCGGCTCTTCATCGCCATCCCTTCCATCCTGCATGATCTTTGGAAATTCATCTCCCCCCACATAGACAGAAGGCTTATCTGTAAACAAGTGACAGGCTATGTAAGCCGGATATTCTCCTTCATCCGACAGGGGACCGCCATTCAGGCCGCAGGACGTAATCTCCACCTGAGGAATGCTTCCGTCCGGTAGAATGTGGATCTCCTCGGCACAGCCCTGTCGGCTGTACCAACTGCCATTGGTGTGGCGGTGATAGAATATATACCATTTTCCGTCAATCTCCACCATGCTTCCGTGATTGTTGGCTCCATAGGCCATAGGCAGGGAAGCCGGCTTGCCCTCCTCCAGATTTAGGTCGCAGTTGCTGACGATCACCCCACCATAGGTAAATCCTTTGCATGGATCTTTGCTCACCGCATAACAGAGTTCATGCATTACCACAGAGGAATAAATAAAATAATAGGTGTCTCCAATCTTTCGCATGGAGGATGCCTCAAAAAATTCATGTCCCTCAAAACCGCTGCCCTCTGAATACTCACATCCAGGAGCCACTCTTACCGGATCTTCGATGATCGTAAGCATATCCCGGTCAAGAACCGTCACCATGGCTCCGGTACGGGACTTATCTCCTCTGCCGCAAAAACCGGTATAAAGATAGGTGCGTTCTCCCTCAGTGAGCACACCGGGATCAAACTGAGGTTCATCTCCCTCCCTGTCTCCCAATTTTGTGCCATCCTCATAATGTACATATCCGTAAAACTGATACTGCCCTGCCGGCGAATCACAGACAGCCACAGACACCACAGATACATGATCCAACACATAATATAAATAATATCTTCCGTCCGGCCCCACCGTTACATCTGGAGCATAGAGACACATCTTCCCATCTTTGTTCAGCGGATCCTCCGTCTTGGGATAGATCACTCCCTCGTATCTCCAGTCTCCCAGATCTTCTACCGGCGCCGACCAGCACACATAATCTCCCAGGCAGAATACATGTCCGTTATAATAATCGTGGGAACCATACACATACACCCTTCCGTCAAAGACATAAGGTTCTCCGTCTGGAATATACTCCCAGGACGGAAGATATGGATTCACCGCCTGTTTCTTTTTGCCGCCTGCTGCTTCCTTCATTGCCTTATTTCCTCCTCGCTTTCCCTGCCGCATTCCCCGCAGCATTTTTGTCTTTATTTCTTTCTTAAATATAAAAAGTCGTTGGCTCCCTCGTCGTCTCCTCCGCCGAGAAACCCAAGCATATATATGTTCTCATCCTTACCCACGTCAAAGTTTGCATACATCTGCTGAAATTTTGGCTGCTTTTTACCATCCAGGATCTTTTCCAAAACTTTCTTTTCACTGTTATAGCGGTATACCCCAGAGTAATAACAGATGTACAAAGTATCCTTGTAAACACTCAGTTTTATTGAATAATTCCCTGAGCTGACATAAGATTCCCCCAACTGGCCTTCCAGAGTAAATAAATCTCCAGTTTCCTTGTTATAGGTGAAGTAATTCTTTTCCGCCTGTCCCTCCTCGATGATCGGACTGAGATCCAGGCATTCCCTGACCTCTCCCGTCTTCCAGTCGGTCATTTTGCAGAGCTCCATACTTGGTCCCAGATATTCATACAAAGTATCACCCTGGCTGATCCCCGAAAAAGGAGCAGCATACTTCCTTTCTATGGTTCCCCCCGGAAGACCCACAAGAACACTATGCCTAGCATCCGAATCGTCTTTATATGAAAAAATTGCTTTCCTGTTGTTCAGTATATGGATCTCCACATTGCCCTTGACTGGCAGATCCTGGTCATTCACCCACTGGGAAACATCCATTTCCACTTTCTTTTTTCCATCGGACGCGTATCCGCGCAGTATCTTTTCCGTATAATAATCATAATACCAGATGCCATCAAGGCTTCCACCGAAGAAATTGTAATCCGCTCCCTCGTCCTGCAGCTCCGGAATCCTTGAACACTTCCAGTCTTTCCCGTCAAATACACCTTTCACCCATCCGTCGGATACGTCCCCCACATATGAAACACAATAATCTCCTTTATCGTCGATAAAACCGTCATAGGATTCCCAGATACTACCTGTCCCCAATAGAGTCTCTTTGTATTTTTTTACAAAGGAGTCATCAATCTCCGGTTTTACCGGAACCAACTCTTCCATTCCCAAGAGCTTTTCTTCCCACCTGCTGTCATAAACCAACTTACAGACATCAAAAGGTTTATTGCTAAAGGAGAGATGCACCCCGTTATCATCCAGTTCCTGATCGGAAACCACTTTTAATATGCGTCTGTGCTCTATTTCTTCACGGTAGTCGAAAAACCAGCCTATAATAAAGGTGCCGCTTTTCTCCAGATCTCCCTGGACCCCAATATCCAAACAATGATTCCCATTCGGATCTGAAAAACCGTGGTACAGCGTTAACTGATCCTTTGGCACTTTCAGCGCCTCGCAGAAAAACTCGATCTCTTCGGCATACTTTTCGTTTTCTTCTTGAACCGGCTGTCCACCATCCCCAAGAACGTCCACGTCCTTACTCTCCTCCACAGCCGCCCCTGTCACAACCTTGTCTCTCGCCGTTTTTTCAAACCCTTCACATCCTGGAAGCGTTAAAACGACTGCTGCCAGTACCCCGGCAAATCCCCATCTTTTCCACATACAACCCACTCCTTTCCCAACAGGTGGACCACGATTTCATTCCGTGATTATTCCATAGCTGGATGGCGCAAATTTGAACCCTGTTTTGTCCTGCGCCATCGAGCCAGTCTATCCAACCACGACTTTTGTCTTTACCCGACTGATTTCTTCGGATACATCCTGGGTTTCCACCAGATCCAGTACCGGCAGACCGTCGATATCAAAATGAACCCTACGAATCCCGCTGCTTCTCTCCCCGTGGATCCCCGGTCTGGCATGGTAGGAATTCCAGACATCGCCGAATTCATCTACCACATAGGCATTATGGCCCGTTCCAAATTCGCCCTCCACACTGCGGGATGTCATGATGGGATAATTTCCCTTCTTCCAGTTTTTCGGATCCAGCAAATCTTTGTCTCTGTCGATGGTCATGATTCCCACCACATAGGAAGTGTCCACCGCTGCGCTGGAAAAGGTGAGGATCAGGCGTTCTTCCTGGGGAAGAGCAAAAGGTCCCTCATCCACAAAGGTATGGTTATTTGCCCATCCGTATTCTGGCTTGGAAAGCAGCACCGGTTCCGAGAGCAGTTTCCATGGTTCGTCTGCATTTAATTTAGCGATATAGAGCCAGGCCCCCAGATCCTTTGGAAGAAACTGTCTCTGTGACCAGACGACATAATAGTCTCCTTCCCAGAAAAAGCATGTCATATCCAACGTAATGGTCTTCCCTGCTTCACACAACTGGCTGCCATCGCTGCGAACCACCCTTTTCGGCTCCGACCAGTCCTCCTTACAGGATGGATTTCCGCCTTCCTTCAGTTTCATGATGTGGGATTCCTCCCAGAAAAACTCTTCTGGGGTTAGCGCCAGGAAAATATACAATTCTCCTTTGATTTCATGAAATTCCGGCGCCCACAAAAGATTTCCCACATAATCGTAGGTATCCGAATCCAGGATCAGATGCTCTTTAGCATCCACCAGCCCCGGTATGGTATCCGCCTCTCTGACATACAAAGTATGGTTCTTGTCCGCGTCATTGGTAGCGATAAAATAATATTTTCCGTTCCAGTATGTAATGCAGGGGTCCGCCCTGTCCTCCGCCATAGGGAACGGAAAATGATCCTGGTGAAGTTTCCCCTCTGCCTCATAAACTCCCGGACGGCTCCAGTCGATGGTATCCATATTCCAGTCCACCCGCTTTAACGCTTCTGTCCCGTCGCTGTACAACGCCCTCGCCCAGACCATCTCCATCTGTTCTTGGCTGGCTGCCTGAACTTCTTCTGGTACTTCCGTCTTTATATGTCTGGGGGGCTGGAGTTTCTGTACTAATCGCTTTGCCACATCATCCTGTATGGAAATGACATTTCCTGACACCGCCCCTTCGATCTCCGTCTCCACCACTGGCAGAACCAGCTCATCCACCTTCACACCAGTGATCTTTTGGTCAGTGCACTCTATATGTTCCAGCTCTGCCCTGTACCACTTCCGGTCTGACTGGCACCAGCACAATTCATACATCTCTTTCTCCGAATCATAATGGCACACCACCTGGTCCACCGCGCCCTCGCACAGCGCCAGAAGACCTTCTTCTCTGTACTCCAGCAGATCGTGACTGGTAAAAAACAGGACTTTACCGGTACTCTCCACATCCTCACCGCCGTCACCGTCTACCCGCACAGCCAATACTCCGTATGTACCATCTCGCATCACAAACAGATAGGGATCGCGGATGCTTTTTGCATTCAGCGAACCATCTTCATTTTCTGTGGCCTTGGCAAACAGCACCCCCGAATTGTGATTGAGGGCATGAAATCCCCCTTCTTCTCCCAGGGCAAGGTGCATACTGTAAGCCAGTTTTGGATCATAATAAAACTCGTCAATAGGTTTTCTCGTATAGCATAAAATATCTCTCACTCTGTCTTTTACCTCCAAATTTATTATAGTTCCATTATACGATGTATTGGAAAAATGTACAATGATGATTCCACACTATTTTACTGACCGTTCCTATACAATCATATCAAAATATTCCTGAATTTATTGTCTCCCAGATCACCCTCTGCAACTCCAAGGACGTCCACTTATCATAATCTTCATTCAAAAGTTCATTGTTCGAGATCACCCGCAGCGACACACAGGGAACGCCGCATTCTTGGCATGCCTTATACACCGCGAAAGTTTCCATATCCTCGCTGAGATGACCAAAAGTCTTATGCAGCCATTGGATCCTGTCCTTTTCCTTGCTAAAGAGATCCCCCGTCCCAAGAATTCCAGTAACCACCTTTCCTCTCCGGGTCTCCTTTCCGATCCCCTGTTCAAATTTCTGAACCAGATCTGGGTCCGCATCCATATACTCTGTTTCCATTTTCACCCACTCTTCTGGCGCCATGCCCTCTCCAAAATCACGTTTGGGCATCTCCAGGGAATGTACATTGACTGCCTGTCTGCCGATCACCAGATCTCCGCTTTTTAACGTATCCACCTGGGCTCCGGCGGTTCCCTGATTGATGATAACATCCGGCTGAAATTCATAAATGGCTGTCATAGTGGCGATGGCAGCATATACCGTTCCCATCTTAGTCAACTGCAGAAGCATCTCCCTGTCATCCTGCTCCGTCCGATAGAAGAGAAAACCATTTCTGATGATCTTCTCCGCTTTCTGAAAACATTCCTGCTCCAGATACCAGCAGATCTCACTTTCCATCGCACCCTGTATCAATATTTTCTTTCTCATTCTCTTTCCTCCAAACATGCCGCCACAGGTGGCACAAACAATACTTGAATCAGTTTGAATAGGCAGCTCTGCTTCTATTCAACTTTACCTTTGCGTAAATTAGTTCGCCCTGCGGACAAACCGCAGGGCTCCTTAGCTAAATTCTCAGTTTTACCACTCGACCAGCGTCGCTCCCCAGGTCAAACCACCGCCAAAACCAGAGAGAACAATCTTATCTCCCTCCTCCAGAAGACCATTGCGGTTGAGCTCATCCAAAAGAATCGGAATGCTTGCCGAAGAGGTATTGCCATAGTGGTCAAGGTTCATCGGTATTTTATCCATATCCACTTTTAACCTCTTTGCGATCAGCTCTAAGATCCTGCGGTTTGCCTGATGCAAGATGTAGTATTTGATATCATCCGGCTCCAGCTCTGTCTTTTTTAAAATATGTTTGATGTATTTGGGGACGGTTGACACCGCAAAACGGAACACCGCCTGCCCCTGCATCTGGATATAATCTTTTTTCCTTCTACTCTTATAGAATGGATTCTGGATCCCTCTGCCCTTACAGGTCAGGACATCTCCCTGGGTTCCATCGGAACCGGTAACGCTGGCGAGTATCCCGCCTTCACCCTCCACTCTTTTCAACACGGCAGCACCGGCACCGTCACCAAAGAGAATACAAGTACTGCGGTCTGACCAATCCACCTCGCGGGACAGCGTCTCCGCGCCAATGATCAATGCCGTCCTCGCCATCCCCATCTCAAGATAGGCATTTGCCGTATTCATCGAAAACAAAAAGCCAGAACAAGCAGCATTCAAATCAAAGCAGGTGGCACGGATCGCACCGATCTCCCCTTGCACCTGACAGGAAGTACTGGGAACGTAGGTGTCAGCTGACACCGTTGCCACAATGATCAGATCCAGATCCTCTGGCGTTATTCCCGCATTATCAAGAGCCGCCTTGGCCGCCTCGATCGCCATAAAGGAGGTTCCCTCCTTGCTTCCGCTGGACAAATGACGTTCCTTGATTCCTGTCCGCTGGCTGATCCATTCATCATTGGTATCCACGATGGTGGATAAAAACTGATTATCCGCTACATTCTTCGGTAAATAACTCCCTGTTCCGATAATCTTAACTGCCATGAAATCTCCTCCAAAATAAAATACGATCCTCTGTGATTTGGTTTTAAAAACCACTTCATACGGTTATTTAGATTTTTCCCTTAAAACCAAAATCAAGAGAGCCGTTCTACAGCCCTCTTGAAAAAACTCATATTCTCTATAATTTTAATTTCCCGGATGGTTTTCCTGTTATCATTTGATGTCAGGCATTAGATTCTCTTCAAATACTCTCCGGTACGGGTATCGATCTGAATCACATCACCCTGATTTACAAAAATAGGAACGTTCACCTGTGCTCCTGTCTCTACGGTAGCCGGCTTTGTCACGTTTGTCGCTGTATCACCCTTCACACCAGGCTCAGTCTCTGTAACCTCCAGCTCCGCAAACATCGGCGGCTCTACAGAAAAGATATTTCCTTTGTAAGATACCATCTTCACCATATCATTTTCTTTTACAAATTTCATCGCATCGCCGATGGCATCGTCTGCCAGCGC
This sequence comes from uncultured Roseburia sp., assembly GCA_947644305.1. GTDB lineage: Bacteria > Bacillota > Clostridia > Lachnospirales > Lachnospiraceae > Eubacterium_F. The sequence goes on along the minus strand of CANRYS010000008.1, from coordinate 90,687 downwards.
GATCTGGTCATATGTCTCCATATCCATGAAATTATACATATCACCCTCTGCGTACAGATACTGCATCTCTTTTTTGTCGATGTGGGCCTGGGGATATTTTTCCGTCGGACGGAAAGTCTTCTCCACAACACCGCCATCTACAACATTTTTAAGCTTCGTACGAACAAATGCTGCACCCTTGCCCGGCTTAACATGCTGAAATTCAATGATCTGAAATACAGTTCCATCTATCTCGATGGTCAATCCATTTTTAAAATCTCCTGCTGAAATCATATTCAGTTCCTCCTGCTCTTTGCGTACAGAATACTTTTGTTATTTCGTTCTATACAATTTAATACATCTAAGCATTATTCTATTATATTTTGAATCATTTTTCAAGAGAAATTTTCTAGGTTTCCAGTTTATTTCCAACTACTTTATTTGCAGGTTCTTACCGTGCACAAAATAACAGACCAGGGCTGTGCCTTATGAAACGGCAGTCAAGATCTCCCTTGCGATCTGCTCCGCGCTCTTTCCGTCGGTAGAAACGGTGACGGTGGCCGCCTTTTCATAGAACGGCTGGCGCTTTTCCATGAGATCCCGGATATAAGGCACATTCATATTTCCATTGAGAAGCGGGCGGTCTGTGCTGTTCTTCACCCGCTCGTAGATCGTCTCTGGCTCTGCCGTCAAAAATACGATCTCGCCGATGACTCGCAGCTTTTTCACATTGATATCCCGGAGCGCCATACCGCCGCCGCAGGATATGATCCCTGGCTCCATGGTCGCCAGTTCGTCGATAATATCAGTCTCCAACTGCCGGAAATACAGTTCCCCCCTCTCCTCAAAGATCTGGGAGATGGGACACCCCTGCTGTTTTACGATCCTTTGGTCGGTGTCGATCTCCGGCCTTCTACTGAGACGATGAAGTGCCCTGGAAACGGTGGACTTTCCCACTCCCATAAAACCGATGAGGGCAATGTGTTTTTTACCAGAATATAGTTTGTCAAATACATCCTTCATCTCAGATAACTCGATCTGTCCCGGTGCGGATGCCCTGCCCACGCACCCAAAAGAAACTTCAGAACCATACAGGCCCCCATACAGTCTCGTCATCTTTCCTGCCTCTCCCATACACATGGTAATCAGCGGAAAATCCGCATATTTCTCCTTCATATGCTCCGTCGCCGCCAGCAAACGTACCGCATCCTCACGGCCCTTTTCTACATCGGTAGAAGGCATACACGCCACCTTACCAATGTCCGCACCACAAATCCTTGCCTCCTCCAGAATATGTATGATCTCTTCTTCTGAAGGGGTCTGTGTGAAATCATGAAAGGATCCAATGATACTGGTACCACTCTGTTCTGCTGCCTGGATCACGGTTTTCACCGCGTCCGGGTCCCTGCGGATCTCCACATCCACATAATCCGCAAGACCGCTTGCCGCCACATCGCTTAACAGGGTGGCATAGTCAAAACGGCTCCCGTTTTCCTCTCCGCCCTCCTGTACTGTCCTCAAAGTAAAGATAAGTTTTTTCTCCCGGAGAACCTCTCTAAGTTCCCTCACAACACTGATTATTTCCTTCTCATATCCGACAAAAAAATCCACCCTCCATTCCACCAGCTCCGCCGGCAGAACCGCAAACTCTTTTGCCCTCTGAATAATCCTGTCTCTCTTCGTATCCGTAATCGGAATACAGATCTCTGGTCGCCTCATGCTGTCTGTCTCTCTTTCTCCAATTATGTCAGTTCCATCAATTCCTTGGGAGAATGGGTCAAATTCCGGCAGCCTTCCTCTGTAACTGTCACCACATCCTCGATCCTCACACCCCCAAAGCCTTCCACATAGATCCCCGGCTCCACGGTAATGACCATCCCCGGCTCCAGGACGGTTTCGTCTTTCGGCGAAAAACAGGGCGTCTCATGGATCATCAGACCCACACTGTGGCCCAGGCTGTGACCAAAACAGTCTCCATAACCTGCCTCCCGGATGATATCCCTCGCCACCGCGTCCACCTCACTGCCCTTTATCCCCGGCTTTACCGCCTGAATCGCCGCTGTCTGTGCCCGCAGCACCACATCATAGATTTCCCTCTGTCTTTCACCCGCCTCACCGATCACAACTGTGCGGGTCATGTCGGAGCAGTATCCGTTTACCCGACATCCAAAATCCATCGTCAGAAAGTCCCCTTCTTCCAGCGCCTTGTCAGTGGTTATGGCATGGGGCATGGAAGAATGGATTCCGCTGGCAGCGATGGTGTCAAAGCTGGTGCCCTCTGCACCCATTTCTTTCATGTAAAATTCCAGATATGCCGCCACCTGTTTTTCTGTAAGGTCTTCTCCCCGGCCCCGGATCTCCCGGATCTTCTCAACGATCCGGGTAAATGCCCTGTCTCCGATCTGTTCTGCCTTCTCTATATCCAAAAGTTCCTGTTCCGTCTTCACCTGACGGAGCTGGTCCAGTTGCTTATGGAGAGGCACCAATGTCATATTTTTCAGCTCATGCTTTTTAATAAGTGCAAGTATCGTCTGATATGTCTGAACCGTCATGGTCTCATCTTCAAATCCAATGGACATCCCTGCCACTGCCTCCCTGCCCAGACGTTTCATCAGCTCTGTGAGCCAGCTCTCATAGATATTTTTCCTATATTGGATCACATCCGCTTCTGGACATTCCTGTTTTGCCGCGATGGTGTAGCGGGAGTCCGTAAACACCAGTGGTCTGTTCCTGGAAACAAAAACAATCCCCTCTCCCCGGAACCCGACGGAACTTCTCATATTAGCCGATGAACTAATCAGTATACCGTCCAACTGCTTAGCAAGTAATATTTTTTCCATTCTTTTCATTTTTTCTGTCCTTCTTTTTCTGACGATATTCTTTTAATATAATTTTTTCCAAATATCGTTTAAGAACGATCTGGATCTCCTCGTTTTTATTGATGGGCTTCACCAGGATATTCCGTATCCCGATGCGTTTTGCCCCCCATATATCCGTAAAGAGCTGATCACCCACAAAAAGCGTGTTTTCTTTGTTCGTTCCCATCATCTCCATGGCCTCACGATAGCCCTTCCTTCTGGGTTTATGGGCGTTAAAGATCATATGGGCGCCAATCTTTTCATTAAAACTGCTGACTCGCTGTTTCTTATTATTGGAAATCAGACAGCACTGGAATCCCATCTCTCCCAGCCGGCGAAACAGATCCAGCGCCTGTTCGCTGGCACCCTTGCCATGTTCCACCAGGGTATTGTCAATGTCAAACAAGATCCCCCGGTATCCTTCTTCATACAAACTCTGAAAATCAATATCATAAGTGGATGATACCGACTCATCTGGAAAAAATCTCTCGAACATTTCCATTTTCCTTTCTAAGCTTTTACGGATTTTAAATAGGTGATGAACTGCTCCGCCACTCTTCCAGAATAACCGCCGTTTCTCACACTCCAGGCATTTGCCTTCATCAGCAGTTCCTCATTGGTAAGACGGATATCCGAGTGCTCTGCTGCCAGCCCCAATACGATCTCCTCAAATTCCTTTTTCGACGGGCTAGAGAAATTGATGGTTACGCCAAAACGGGCTGCCAGGGAAAGTTTTTCCTGCATCGTATCTGAGTGATGGAGCTCATCCCTGGACATATCCGAGCGATCGCTCCATGTCTCCCGGATCAGATGGCGGCGGTTTGAGGTAGCATAGATCAGCACGTTATCTGGACGCACCTCCATCCCGCCCTCGATCACTGCCTTCAGGTATTTGTATTCGATCTCAAACTCTTCAAAAGAGAGATCATCCATATATATGATAAATTTATAGTTTCGGTTCTTCACCTGCTCGATAATGCCAGAGAGATCCTGAAGCTGATGCTTATAGATCTCGATCAGTCGGAGGCCACGGTCATAATATTGATTCAGAATCGCCTTGATGCAGGTAGACTTTCCGGTGCCGCTGTCACCGAACAGCAGACAGTTATTCGCCTTTCTCCCCTCCACAAATGCCTCCGTGTTATCGATAAGCTTCTGTTTCTGGATCTCATACCCCACCAGATGAGACAATGTCACCTCACTGGTATGGGTGATGGGCGACAGCACCATCTCGCCAGACTCTTCGTGTTTCACCCGGAACGCTTTATTCAAACCAAATTTGCCTACGCCATATCTTTTATAAAAATCCGTCAGAACCCGGAAAAATCCATCCCCATCTGCTGCTTCAGAAAGCTCCTTCGCCAGTTCTTTCACTTTCTCGCTGACACTTTTATTGTAGGTATTTTCATCCTTCGCCATCGAATGGTAATCGGTCAGAATAGAAAAGCACTCTACCTCCAAAAGTTTCTCCACCTCTGTGAAGTCATAATGGAACAAATGATAAAAACACTGCATATCCTGCTTCACGATCCGATTCACGCTGGCAGTATCCACCTTTTCATGATCCACTCCCACTTTCTCACAGATCACACTAAAAGGATTTTCATTGACAGCAAGCAGATATGCGATATAACACTGCCACAGGTTGTTATCGAAACCGTATCTGGTGGCGATATCCAAAAGCCTGTACACCTGGTCATACATCTCCCTCACGTAAGTTTCTCTGCCGTCAGAAACCTCACTGTCTCCTGAAATCTTCTTAAAGATCTCGCTCAGCTTCATCAACACTGAATCCCTGCTGATATTTCCATACATGATTAATCTTGACACGTCTCGATACATCCTATTCCCCCATTTCTTCCATCTTAGTAATATTTATTTGACCGCTGGCTTACATCCGGTCCGGTGCGCTGAAACCGAGCAGTTCAATACACTGTTCCAGTACATTTTTCACCAGCACAAGCAGCTCGATATAGGAAGCCTTCCTTTTCTCATCCTCATTGGCCAGAATCTTAGTTTCATGATAAAAGCGATTGAAACTCTCACTCAGTTCATAGACAAACTGGCAGATCTTATGAGGCGCCCTCTCACTGTAGGCAGCTTCCATCGTATCTGCAAATTTACACAGTGTCAGATATAAGCCGGTCTCGCTGTCCTGAACTGGCGCCAGAAGTTTCTCCGATTCACCTGTGGGAGATACCGTCCCCCCTGCCTGTTCATACTTGGCGAGCAGCGATTTGATGCGGACGATAGTGTAAAGAATATACGGCCCCGTATTTCCCTCAAAGGAAGTAAAACGCTCCATGTCAAATATATAATCCTTGGACGCCTGATTGGACAAATCTCCGTATTTGATCGCCGCAAGACCGACCTTTTCTGCGATCTCCCTCGCCTCTGCCTCCTCATAATCACGGTTTTCCTGGATCTTTTTGTACACTTCTGCACTGGTATCCTCTCGAAGCGTCTCCAATCGCAGAACCCCGCCATCCCTCGTCTTAAAAGGCTTTCCATCCTTTCCGTTCATCGTGCCAAAACCGATAAATGCAAGCTTCGTGTCATCGCCAGTGAGCCCTGCCTTCTTCGCCACGCGGAACACCTGGGTAAAATGCATGGTCTGACGTTTATCCGCCAGATAAATGATCTCATCCGGCGCGAACAGCTTCTCCCGCTCCACAATGGTCGCCAGATCTGTGGTAGAATACAAAGAAGCCCCATTGGATTTCAGGATGATACATGGCGGAAGTTCCTTTTTATCGCCTTCCTCTGTGACGTCCACCACCAACGCACCCTCACTCATATAAGCGAGACCATCTGCCTTCATCTTTTCCACCATATCCGGGATATAAGGCTGGGCATCGCTTTCTTTTTTCCATAGGTCAAATTCTACATTTAATTTTTTATAATTTTTCTTTAGATCTGCAATGGATACGTTTAGAATATGATCGTAGAGGGCACGATATCCCCGGACACCCTCTTGAAGACTTACGGTCGCTTCCTGCGCCTCAGTCAGATAATCCTCATGTTCCTTGGAATACCCGCTGGCATAGGGATAGATCTCTTCCAGATCTGATATCGTAAAAGGCGCTTCTGCTGGATACTCCCCTTCAAAACTCTCATCAAAATACGGGAGCTCTGGCTGACGCTTTTTCAGTTCTGTGATGATTAGACCGATCTGAAGCCCCCAGTCACCGAGATGCACATCGCCCACGATACGATCTCCCATAAAGCGGTAAATCCTCTTGATGCTCTCTCCGATGATGGCAGAACGAAGATGCCCCACATGAAGGGGCTTCGCCACATTCGGCCCGCCGTAATCAATCACTACGGATCTGGGCTCCGCTGACCTCTCAAGACCAAACCGCTCCTGTGTCATCATCTGCACACCGGCCTGTCTCAGTAATTCTCCACTTACTGTTATATTTATGAAACCAGGGTTGACTGCCTCGATCTTTTCAAAGGCAGAGTTCTCCCTTAATCCTTCTACCACATCCCCGGCGATCTGAATCGGTGCTTTGTGATACTCCTTCGCCGCGGCCATCGCACCATTACACTGGTACTGGCACAGATCTGGACGATTGGAAACACTGATAAATCCGTATTTTTTGTTATAACCTGCTCGCTCAAAGCCGGCTTTTACAATCTCTTCTAACTGTTCGGTCAACTTTTTCATACTACTCTCCATTCATTTTACTAGCAACTTGTTTCTGTCATTCTTTATATTAGTTGTTATATTAAGACTTGTCAACACTTCAAAATAATTTTCAAAGGTTTTGCGGCAGCACCCTGGATCGTCTATCACGATGCCTTCAGCCCCGCATCCTGTGACAGCAAATGACATCGCCATCCGGTGATCCTCATAGGTTTTGACCACCGTCGGCCGGACTTCACCGGGATGGATCGTCAATCCATCCTGTCTCTCCTCACACTGGATCCCCATCCTGCCAAGCTCTGTGACGATGCCCCGGATCCGGTCAGATTCCTGTCCCCGAATATGCCCAACGCCATCGATGACCGTATCCCCATCAGCAAAAGGAGCGATGGCTGCCAATGTCATGGTTTGGTCAGAGAAGTCCCCCATATCCACATGAACTCCTTTTAACGGACCGCCGGCTACGACGATGCCGTCCTCTTCTTCTCTCTGGCGGCAACCCATCTGCTGTAAAACTTTTAGGAAGCGGATATCTCCCTGGGTGGTGGTGCTGTGTACGTGCTTTACCTTCACTTCACTCTCCGTCACTGCCGCTATGGCATAAAAATAACATGCCGCGGATACATCCGGCTCCACCTGATATTCCCTTGCCTGATACTGCTGCCCCGGGCGTACCAGGTAGGTATTTTCCTCGATCTGCTCCACCTCACAGCCAAACTCCGCCATCATTTTCATGGATATATTCACATAGGCCTTGGCACTCCTTGTTCCTGTCAGATGAATCGTCAGCCCACCACCACACATCACGCCGCTCAAAAGCAGGGCGCTCAAAAACTGGCTGCTCTGGTCAATATTCAGGTCTACCCTGGGGGAACTCTCTGACGGCGCTGAATCTCCCTGGGATCTCCTCCCCAAAATGCGGAAAGGAAAAGCATAAGGTTCCTCCAGATATTCAAACTCCGTCCCCAGCTCTTCCAACGCCAGCAGCAGAGGCTTCATCGGTCTTGCCTTCATCTGTTCCGAGGACTCCACCAAAAATCTCCCGCCGGACAGTGCTAACATCGCTGTGAGAAACCGGGCGGCAGTTCCCGCGCTCCCCACATACACGGTTCTTTCCTGTGCCCCGTCTCCCGGAATCCTTCCACCCATCCCCTCGATGGTAACCCTCTTCTCCTCTTCCTGAATATCCACAAAAAAACCGATCTCTTTCAGCGCCTCCATGAACACTCTGGAATCATCACTAAAAAGAACACCCTTTAGTACAGTTTTCCCGCTGCCTAGCGCTCCCAAAAGAAGCGCCCGGTTCGTAATGCTCTTAGAACCCGGCACGGTTACTTCATATCTTTGATTTCTCTGTAATGGTGTACATGTAAAAGATTTCAAGTTCACACTCCCCTTTTCTTTCCAACTAGTACTAGATTCCCTCATTTACCGTTTTCGCATTTGGATAGATCCGTTCCATTCTTTCATCGGGAAAATGCTTATCCAGAAAACGACTCAATGAATCCGGCTCCTCTGTCTGCTGAATCATATCCTCCCTCTGTCTTTCGTCATATCTTGACAGCGCCAGACCCGACAATGCTGCATTTACCAACATAAAGCCAATACACAACCAGGTAACAACGATTCCTGTCCTTTTGGGTATTTTTTCGATCAGCGCAGAAAGCTTTGGATAGATCCCTTTGAACCAGATCACAGCAGCAATTCCCCAAAAAAAGCAATAGAGCAGATTGATTCGACCTCCCAGATTAAAAGGAATATCACTATAATCCCAAAATACGGTTCCAAATACGATCTCAGTGAAAACACTGCATATATATTCGTATGTACCCCCCAACACGGTTCCGGCAAAAAACATGTAACGATCATTCTTATCTTTATATTTATAAAGAAGCCCCGTCAGCAGGGCACAGGCAATTCCCCAGACAAAACTAAAGGGTCCGTATACAACGCTGCTCCGGCTCATCCACACCCCATCCGTGAGATAGCAGAATATAGTCTCCACGATATCTCCGAGAAATGCCCCTATGAGAAAAAGCCACACCAATTTATAAAAACAACATCCCTTTGCAAAGACAACCGGTTTTTGCTTTGTCCGCTCTCTTTCCCTGGACTTATCTGACTCCAGATTGGGATACGCCCGCAACATACGCCTCTGAATCCGTGCAGTCAACGCATTGCCCAATTCGTTCGTCATCTTCTGCATATTTTCCGTGAACTGCTCCATAGGGCGCAGACGGATTTTCAACTGTAGAACAGCCACGCTGGACACAATACAGTCAAGAATCATAAGAAAAAAGATTCCCAATAGGAAAATATGGCCGATGAATTTTGGCATCCAGGACAAAACACGAAAAAGCAATGGATTTCCAATCCAGAAAATAAACAAAGCCGAGAATCCAAAAACGATGAGATGCCCTATATGCAGATACCCATCAAACTGAAACCTTTTTTTGCTGTAATCCCACCATCGGCGGTGAAAGATCCGCTGTAGCACAACACCTGTCAAAATGCACTGTACCGCTCCCATCACTGCGCCAGCCACAAATAAAAATAACCAGTTTTCCCGGAGTTCTGGCAGGAAGATAGAATATAACACAGCACCTAGACCATAGGAAGGACAAAATGTCAGAGACATAAATCCCGTGTTCACAAACTTTCTCTTCTGTACTGCATTTACAACGACACCGGCACACCAGCCGATAAAAGAATAAACGACAAAGATCCAACATAGCTGATATGATGAATGATTCATAACCGTTACATCCTTTTTCTTTTGTAGCTCGACGGTGCCAATTTGAACCCTGTTTCGTACTGCGCTAGCAGCAAAATAGCGTTGTTGCTTTCATTCGATGATGCCACCACATCACCTCATTCAAGCGCCTAGCTATTTTTCTGCTATCACAAGTCGGAGGCAGGGTTCAAATTGGCGCCATCGAGCTATATCAATGGGGACTATGATTCGGTTCGAAACATAATCCCCATTACTTTTGTTTCATACTAGTATAATGATTTTTGATAACTAGTCTCTTTTATTTGGCAAAATCCTTTACCTTTGCATAGATGCTGTCTGCGTCGAGACCATATTTCTTAACCAGCTCAACCGCAGGACCAGATTCTCCAAAGGTGTCATTGATACCGATCTTCATTACTTTGGTCGGGCATTTCTCAGAAAGCACGTCACACACTGCACTTCCAAGACCACCAATCACTGAGTGTTCCTCGACCGTTACCACTTTGCCGGTCTCTTTAGCTGCTGCCAGAACAAGCTCCTCATCCAGCGGTTTGATGGTATGAATGTTGATCACCTTCGCATCGATGCCGTCGGCTGCCAGCTTATCTGCTGCTGCCAGGCACTCGGATACAGGAAGTCCGGTAGCGATGATGGTTACATCTTTGCCCTCACGGAGCACAACACCCTTGCCAAGCTCAAACTTATAATCCGGCTTGTCATTGATCACAGGTACCGCAAGACGTCCAAAACGAAGATATACCGGACCCTCATGCTCGATGGCTGCCCGTACTGCTGCTTTTGCTTCCACGTCATCCGATGGATTCAAAACAACCATACCAGGAATCGTGCGCATCAGAGCGATATCCTCATTACACTGGTGGGTAGCTCCGTCTTCACCTACAGAGATTCCCGCATGGGTAGCTCCGATCTTTACATTCAGCTTCGGATAGGCAACGGAGTTGCGAACCTGCTCAAAAGCACGTCCTGCCGCAAACATAGCAAAAGAACTAGCAAAAGGAATCTTACCGGTAGCGGCAAGTCCTGCTGCAATACCAATCATATTGCACTCTGCGATACCACAGTCAATGTGTCTGTCCGGAAATGCTTTCTTAAACACTCCCGTCTTTGTAGCAGCGGCAAGATCCGCATCCAGAACAACCAGGTTCTCAAATTCTGCTCCCAGCTCTGCCAGGGCATTTCCATAACTCTCACGAGTCGCAATCTTTTTTACTTCACTCACAGGGATTCACCTACTTTCTCTAAGTCTGCCATAGCCTGTGCATACTGCTCGTCATTCGGAGCTGCACCATGCCAGCTTGCCTGATTTTCCATAAAGGATACGCCTTTGCCCTTTACACTCTTGGCAATGATCGCAGTCGGCTGTCCCTTGGTTGCCTTCGCCTCATCAAATGCTTTTTTCAATGCGTCAAAATCATGGGCATCCACGTTGATCACATGGAAATTAAATGCCTTAAATTTTTCATCGATCGGATAAGGAGAACATACATCTGCGATATCTCCATCGATCTGAAGACCATTGTTGTCCACGATGGCAACAAAATTATCCAGTTTACGATGTCCGGCAAACATAGCTGCCTCCCATACTTGTCCTTCCTGGATCTCTCCATCTCCAAGCAGGGTATACACACGATAATCCTCTCCACTGAGTTTTGCTGACAATGCCATTCCAACAGCAGCGGAAATTCCCTGTCCCAGAGAACCACTTGACATATCCACACCCGGAATATGTTTTTTATCCGGATGCCCCTGCAGATAAGATCCTGTATGACGAAGGGTTTCAAGATCTTTCACTGGGAAAAATCCCCTGTTTGCCAGTACAGAATAATAACCCGGCGCCGTATGTCCTTTGCTGAGCACAAAACGGTCTCTGTCTGCTTTCTGTGGGTCCTTCGGATCAATATTCAGCTCCTCAAAGAAAAGATATGTATAAATATCTGCTGCGGAAAGCGATCCACCTGGATGACCAGACTTCGCACTGTGCACAGCGGTCACAATACCTTTACGAACTTCGTTAGCCATTTTTTTCAGTTCTAACGTATTCATAGTTTTTACTCCTTTTATAATGATTTCTTATTTTCACAATTCACAGGGACATTTTATTCTCCAAACGCCACCAAAGCGGTGTCTGGCAACGCAATTATTCACAGTTCGCAAGTTTGCCTGCAAACTTGCTATGTCCCATTACATGGGACATTTTATTCGCCAAACACCGCCAAAGCGGTGTATAGCATTTTATCCTGTTTATTCGCCGAACACCGCTTTATAGTCTGCCTGGAACTTCGCAATACCCTGATCTGTCAGTGGATGTTTTGTCATCTGCTCGATCACTCCGTATGGAACGGTGGCGATGTCTGCTCCGGCGAGAGCACAATCCGTTACATGGATCGGATTACGAACGCTGGCTGCGATGATCTCGGTATCAATGTCTGGATAATTGGCGAAAATAGCGGAAATGGTCTCGATCAGATCGATTCCAGCCTGAGAAATGTCATCCAGACGTCCCAGGAACGGAGATACATAAGCAGCGCCTGCCTTAGCTGCAAGGAGTGCCTGATTGGCAGTAAAGATCAAAGTAACATTTACATCAATCCCCTCACTGGCAAGTACTTTAGTAGCTTTCAGACCTTCTACTGTCATAGGAATTTTTACAACCATATTAGGATGAAGCTTAGCGATCTCTCTTCCCTCTGCAATCATACCCTCTGCATCAACGGTTGTTGCCTTTACCTCACCACTGATGGGACCATCTACGATAGAAGCGATCTCTTTCAAAACATCTTCCTGGCTTCTGCCCCCCTCTTTCGCGATCAACGACGGGTTTGTAGTAACACCACAGATTACACCCATATCATTAGCTTTCTTAATGTCATCAATTTTTGCTGTGTCAACAAAAAACTTCATTATGAATACCTCCTAAAAATTATTATATATATGATAGCATCACGCAGATACTACATAATCTAAACTATCCTGTCTCGCAGTGCTTTTTATGTATAAACGGAACTATGCCACAACCTCTGTGGAATCCATCAATTTTTCAAATTCGTCCATAGGCATCGGCTTTGCATACAGATACCCCTGGGCCAGATCACAGTGAATCGCCTTCAGATAACTTGCCTGCTCCTCCGTCTCAACGCCCTCGCAGACCACCATCTTATCCAGCTCCTGGGTAAGTTCTACGGTTTTTCTTATAATGATCTTGCTTACATTCGAGGTCTCTGTCTCGTCCAAAAATGCTTTGTCGATCTTAATGATATCCACTGGCAGTTTTTTCAGAAGATTTAACGAGGAATACCCTGTTCCAAAATCATCAATGGACCATCGAATGCCTAAATCTTTAAGAACAGACATCATTTTTGCCATTTCATCCAGAGAATCCGAAAAGATCCTCTCTGTCAATTCCAGCTCGATTAGATCTGGCGGCGTATCATGGCTGTTCAGTACCATTGCCACATCTGAGGTATAGGTCTCGCTATTTAGCAGAACTCGTGACTGATTGATGGAGATTGGAAAACAGTTCTTATTTTTTGTGAGCCTTCTGCGAAGCATCTCACACACCTGCTCCAGCATATAAAAATCCAACTGTTTGATAAATCCATTTTTCTCAAATACCGGAATAAATTCATCCGGGTAAATCATCGTTCCGTCGTCTTTCACCCAGCGGACAAGAGCTTCTGCTCCGACCATCTTTTTGGTCACAAGGTCATACTTTGGCTGAAGATACACCTTAAACTCCTTATGAGCCAGCGCATACTCCATATTTTTCTCCAGTTCCTTCGCCCTTCGGTGTTTTCCAAAATCAATCGGATTGTAATAGGCAACCCTCACCGAAGACCTCCCTCGCAGACTCTTTCTCGCCGCATTTGCTTTCTCCACCATATCATCGATGGGCTCCGAGGTGTCATGAATGATAAAAGCTCCGATGCCCAACCGGGGAACCGCCTCAGGAAAGCGCTCCAATGCCAGCCGGTTAAATTCTTGACAAAACTGCTGCAGAGCATGATCCAGCCTTTTTTTCTCCTCGAATTTGATCAGCATAACAAAATGATCCGCCACACTGCGGCAGTACAGACGCAGCCCGAAATCGATCTGTGATATCGCCCGGGATAATTCAAGAAGCAGGCTGTCTGCCAGGCTTCTTCCATATAGATTATTGATTCTTTCAAAGTGTGCGATGTCCGTATAGAGAAGTGCGAGATGGGATTCTGAGTCCTGTTCTTTTAAATACTGTTTCATATTCGTCTTAAAAGTATCCAGATGATACAATCCTGTAAGGGAATCGTATGGGCTATTTTTATGGTCCAAAGCTGAACTCTCCTCTTGTTTCAAAATCAATTCCTCCTATTGATTCTAGTTATCACATAAAGCATTGATCTGATTTGTAATTTTTGAAGTTTCTTTTTAATTATATTATTTAGGCCTTCGTACTATCGATCCCACTTATCACACAAAGCATTGATCTGATCTGTAAATTTTGCAGTTTCTTTATTACTCAGTCCTTCGTTCTTGCGGATCACCGCCAAGAGCCGCTCTCCAGCAGCCACAAGCCGTCCAAATACATCCAGGGCTCGTTTTTTCGCAGAATCCTTCTTCTTCGCATATACCGGCGGAGCCTCGTACTCGTACTGTCCCCGTATCAGGTCAAAGATGCTGCCACTGTAAGGCGCACTCGCATCTATGCCAAGTTCCTCTCTAATACACCCGGCAAAGCTGTCACAGACATGGTCTTCTCCATGTACCACAAATACCTGTACCGGAGGCCTTTCCTGAAAGCCCCTTACCCAGTCAAGAAGCCCTTTCTTGTCGGCATGGCTGCTGATACCAGAAATCTTGACGATCTCCGCTTTCACCTCGATGGTCTCGCCAAACAGCTTAACACTGTCTGTTCCCTCCAAAAGCGACCTGCCCAGTGTCCCCACCGACTGATAGCCAACAAAGACAATGGTACACTCTTTTCTCCATAGATTATGTTTAAGATGATGGCGGATTCGTCCTGCCTCACACATTCCGGAAGCAGAAATGATCACTTTAGGCTTCTGGTCAAGATTGATCGCCTTGCTGTCGTCGCTGGTGATCGATAACTTCAGACCTGGGAAACCGATGGGATTGATCCCTTTTTGTACCAGCGCCCTCGCCTCATCATCAAAACAACTCTCTACATTTTTTCCAAAAATATTTGTAGCCTCTACCGCCAAAGGGCTGTCTACATACACCTCGAAATCCGAATTTACACGGATAAGTTTCTGCTCTTTGATCTGACGGATAAAATAAAGAAGTTCCTGGGTCCGCCCCACGGCAAAGGCGGGAATCACTACATTTCCACCCCGCTCAAAGGTTTTTTCTATGATCTCTGCCAGTTCTCCCACATAATCCGGTGCCTCACCATGATAACGATCTCCATAGGTGGATTCCATCACAACAAAATCCGCACTTTTGGTATAAATAAGATTTCTAAGGATCGGTTTGTTGATATTTCCTAAATCTCCAGAAAATACAATGATCCTGTGCTGGTCTCCCTCTGTGGCAAATATCTCGATGGAGGCAGACCCCAGCAGATGTCCTACGTCCGTAAACCGTATCGTGATCTCTTCACAAAGCGTGATTCTGTGATCGTATTCACAGGGAACCAGAAGTCTCACCGCCCCCAGGGCATCTTCCATCGTATAAAGTGGAACGTACTGTTCTCCTCCGGCTCTCTGCGCCTTACGGTTTCTCCACTCAGCCTCAAACTGCTGAATATGTGCGCTGTCTCTCAACATAATACTACTGAGGTCAGCAGTGGCCTTTGTGGTAAATACCCGTCCCCGGAATCCTCTGGCATAAAGCATCGGCAATAATCCCGTGTGGTCGATATGTGCATGCGTCAAAAGTATGTAATCAAGATCTGCCGGATTAACTGGAATCTCCTGGTTTTCAAACAAATCCCGTCCCTGTTCCATCCCAATATCCACGCAGAGTTTCTTATCTCCAATCTCCAGATAATGACAGCTTCCAGTGACCTCGTGAGCTGCCCCCAAAAATTCAAGTTTCATGACTACCTCCCTCCAGTCTCGAAAACTTTACACCTTCATCTCAGGACACCAAAAAAACCCAATACTATATAAGATTAGTATAGCCCATTAGACATTTTTTTTCAACTTCTTTTTCAATAGAATTTGAATTAGAATTTGATTGTTTTTCTGTTGTTTGGTATACTAAGAAAAAGACATTCGGCACAATACAGAGACAGGGAGGAACCTAAATGAAAAATCAGAGACTTGTTGTTGCCCTCGGTCGGAACGCCTTTGGTGAGACCTTTCCGGAGCAGCAAAAAAATGTTAAAAAAGCCGCAGATGCCATCGCAGATCTGGCAGAATTGAAATATGAAATTGTCATCACTCACAGCAACGGTCCCCAGGTGGGGATGATCCAGACTGCGATGACAGAGTTCTCCAGACTTGATCCCCGCTACACGGTGGCACCGATGTCCCTATGTGGGGCTATGAGCCAGGGCTATATCGGATACGATCTTCAAAATGCCATCCGTACCGAACTACTAAACCGGGGTATCTTCAAACCTGTATCCACGATTATCACTCAGGTGCGGGTAGATCCCTTCGACAAGGCATTTAACCATCCCACCAAAGTCATCGGACGGTATATGTCAGAAGAAGAAGCAAAGGCAGAAGAAGAAAAGGGCAATCATGTTGTCAGTGAAAATAGCTCCTGGCGCAGAATCATCGCCTCTCCCCATCCTGTTGATATCTATGAGATTGACGCCATCAAGGCACTGGCAGATGCCGGACAGATCGTGATCGCCGCGGGTGGCGGCGGAATTCCGGTGATACAGCAGGGTACCCGTCTCAAGGGCGCCAGCGCGGTTATAGAAAAAGACTATACTGCTGCCAAACTGGCGGATATGCTTGACGCCTCCTGTCTGCTGATCCTCACGGGAAGCGAACAGATCTCTGCGGGGGACAAACCCATTGGTGAGATTACCAGCAGCGAAGCTCTCTCACTGATAGAAGAAGGTCATTTTGATCCCATCACGACCCTTCCCAAAATAGATGCCAGTGTATCCTTTGTCACTTCCGGCGAAAACCGAACCGCTGTGATCGGGAAACTGGAACAGGCAGCAGACGCCGTCCGAGGAAGATGCGGCACCATCATCCGTTAGAAATGACCAGGAAATTGCCTGCCAGAAAGAACTGGAAACTTCAAACATCCTCTTCTTTCTGACAGGCAGTTTTTTATCAAAAGCTTATTTCATTTCAGATCTCTACATCCTCACTGTAGTCCACATTGTCATACCCAAATCCAAACATATTATAAAACTCGTCCCAGTAACCTTTAATGTCACCCAGGTCTTTGATGGATTCCGTATCCACACTGTCCCACACTTCGGCGATCTGGCTCTGAATCTCTTCTTTCATCTCATAATCGTCCAGGCGAATCCTGCCCGCTTCGTCCGTCTGCACCACGCCGCCGGCGAGCTTCTCCAAAAAAAGACGGTTCATCTGCTCGATGCAG
Organism: uncultured Roseburia sp.; assembly: GCA_947644305.1. Taxonomy (GTDB): domain Bacteria; phylum Bacillota; class Clostridia; order Lachnospirales; family Lachnospiraceae; genus Eubacterium_F. Next base: position 73,937 of record CANRYS010000008.1, on the reverse strand, counting down.
CCCTCATGAAGCCCTTTTTCTTTCATCACCTTGTAGAGCATAGAGATATAAAGAGGAACAATGGGGATCGCCGCACTGGATTGGGTCACCAACGCCTTGTTCACCGATATGTACGCTTTCAGGCCAATGTCCTTATATTTGTTCATAAGTTCCAAAGAAGTATCATAGAGATGCTTCTTTGCCTGTCCAATACTGCCGTCTTTATAGATGGCATGAGTTACCACCGGACCGATGTAAGAATACGCCAGGGTCACAGCGCCCTCGGCCAGAACTCCAGCGTCGTAGAGCGACATAATCCAGTCTCTCCAATCGCCTCCGCCCATCACCTGTATCGTCGCCTTGATCTCATCTTCGTCTGCCTCAGGAACCGTAACCTCTTTGATCTCATTGGTACGCAGATCAAGGGTTTTATTGGTAAATGGCTCGCCCACTGTCTTTAAAACAGAAGAGACCGTAGTTCCACTGGGCAGGGTTCGTCTCGGTGCCGCCATGCTGTATACCACCATGTCCACTTTTCCAAAATCTTCTTTGATGCATTGGATCACCTCATCCTTCATTTCCCTGGAAAATCCATCCCCATTAAAAGATTTGGCATAGTAACCATCTTCTCCTGCTATTTTTTCAAATGCTTTGGTATTATACCAGCCCGCTGTTGCTGTTCTCTTGCCATTGGATTCTCTCTCAAAGGCGACACCAATGGTATCCGCCCCATATCCATAGGTCACGGCAATGCGGGAGGCAAGTCCATAACCTGTGGAAGCTCCGATGACCAGCACCTTCTTAGGGCCCTCAGCCCGTCCGAACTTTTTCGTGCATTCAATCTGTCTTCTTACACTTTCTTCACAGCCCTTGGGATGAGCTGTCGTACAAATAAAGCCTTTTACCTTTGGTTCTACTACCATTTTTTACTCCTTCCTGTGCCTGGGGCACACCGTCCCGCCAACCAATAGTTTCGTCGGCTTAAGACAAGATCACATAAAATAAAATCATAAAGAAATGCAGTACACTTCCCGCGATCACAAACAGATGAAACAGGGAGTGGATGTATCTTTTTCTCTTTCCCACACCATATAACACAGCACCGATCGTATAGGCGAGTCCTCCTGTGATCAGATATACCATTCCTCCCGGTCCCAGTACCTGCATCGTGGGTCGGATAAAGAAGATAATGCACCAGCCCATACCAAGATAGCAGATCATCGCCAGCTTCTTATATTTTTCCAGATCGATGGCAGTAAGAGTTGCCGCCACCAGACAGCATCCCCACACGATACCAAAAACCAAAAAGCCAATGACTGGATCCACTTTGCGCAGTCCTACCAGAGTGATCGGGGTATAGGTTCCAGCGATCAGAAAATAGATGGTACAATGGTCGATCACCTGAAATACTTTTTTCACCATCTCAGACGTCAGCCCGTGATAGATACTGGACATCGTGTACAGAATCACCATCATCGCTCCGTATATGGCTGAGGCGGCGACACTCCAGGCATCACCTCTCAGCGCAGAAAATATCACACAAAGCACCAATGCCGCAATCGCGAGAGCTCCTCCCACGATATGGGATACCATATTAAAAATTTCTTCTCCCCTTGTATAGTCAGGGAGATCTCTATCCCTAAGCCGTGTTCGCTTCATCCTTCCTACTTCCCTTCCTCTGACAGCAAATGAAATAACGCTGTTTTATAGATTAAAACAAGTCGGACATCTCGGTCACAGTAACGGTTCCGCATATACTCTGCCAATTTATAAAAATACATCAATGTCAGAGCACCGATCCCTACCGCCTTGATCTCCAGCAAAACTGGGATCATGGATATGGTGAGTATCGCCGCCAAAAAACCAACCGTTATATAGAAAAATATCTGACTGATCTTGACCGATAGCTGGACAGTTCGTAGCAGGCATAACAGCCTGTCGCTTAGATTTTCTTCCGATATCCGGTGCAATTCCAGATAAATGTCACAGAAGATATCCATGCATTCCTTCTGGTCCAACTTATTGCAGTATATTTTATATTTATTTCTCCCAAACTCCTTTTGGATCAATTTCCCCAAAACACTGTTCAAAACTTTTCTCCTTCGGTTTGTATCCTTATCCTTATAGTATTCGCCCACATCTTGTTTCGTTATACATATAAGAATGTATGATTTTTAACAAAACCGGTAGATGGTCGTGCTGGCAAAAGCATCCCCGGCTTTCAGTACGCAGGAATCAAAAGCTGGCACGTTCACAGAATTCGGGAAAAACTGTGTCTCAAAGCATACTCCGGTTCTCTTCGTATACTCCGTACCATTTTTTCCATTTTCTTTTTCGATAAAATTTCCCGTGTAGAGCTGCATACCCGGAAGATCCGTATAAACTTCCATGGTACGTCCCGTGGTTTCTTCCGAAAGCTCTGCCACCTTCTCTACCTTTCCTGGAGTTTTATCCAGCGCATAATTGTGGTCATAGCCGCCAGCGATCGTAAGAGGTCTATAATCTGCCTCAATATCATCCCCGATGGCTTTTTTCTCACGGAAATCCATCGGGGTTCCCGTTACATCCACAATGTCTCCATTGGGAATCAAATCATCCGTTGTCTCAGTAAATCCATTTGCCCGAATCCATACCTTGTGATCTGTGATCTCTCCCCCATCGTGTCCTTTGAGGTTGAAGTAAGTATGATTCGTCACATTACAAAGTGTGTCTTTATCAGATTTTGCCAAATAGCTAATCTTGAGCTCATTGTCATCCGTCACGGTATAAGTCACACTGATCTCCAGGTTTCCCGGATAGCCCTGCTCCATATCTGGGCTGACTCTATAAAAGGTCACGCTGTTGTCCATGGATGCCGCCTCATACATCACCTGATGGTATCCTGGTGTGCCACCGTGAAGATTATTCTCTCCATCATTTTTCTCCAGCTCATAAGTAACACCATTCAATTCAAATCTAGCGTCCCCGATTCGGTTACCATGTCTCCCAATAAAAGCCCCAAAGAAACAGCCATTCACCTCATAGCCTGCCACATCATCAAACCCCAGTACGACATCATCCAGTTTACCCTCTTTGTCTGGCACAAACAGTCTGACAATATTCGCACCATAATCAATCACTTCTGCCTTCATTCCATTTTTGTTTTCGATGGAATAGAGTGTTGCCTCTTTTCCATCCTTTGTCGTTCCAAAATTACTTGTTGTCACACTCACATTACCTACCTCCTCAACGATTAATTATTTGATTCTGTCTTATCAACTACCTCTGGACGAATATCAATTCCAAGTTCCTCCAACTGCTTCTCATCTACCACATTCGGTGCCTCCGTTAAAAGGCAGGAAGCGTCCTTCACCTTAGGAAAGGCGATCACTTCTCGAATGTTGTCCTCTTTTGCCATGAGCATTACGAGACGGTCCAGTCCATAGGCAAGTCCAGCATGAGGCGGCACTCCATACTGGAAGGCATTCAGCAGAAAACCGAATTGCTCATAGGCAGTTTCCTTAGCAAATCCAAGAGCCTGGAACATTTTTTCCTGTACATCGTTCTGATGGATACGCACCGAACCTCCTCCAAGCTCTGTGCCGTTCAGTACGATATCATAGGCTCTCGCCCGCACTTTACCCGGATCTGACTCGATCAGGCCCAGATCCTCTTCCATCGGCATCGTAAAAGGATGGTGCATCGCCTGATAGCGTCCCAGGTCCTCGTTGTATTCCAGAAGCGGAAACTCTGTTACCCAGAGGAAATGATATTCGTTTTTATCCAGAAGCTCCATTTTTCTGGCAAGCTCCAGGCGAAGGTTTCCAAGAACATCATATACCACTTTATTTTTATCTGCGGCAAAAAGCAGCAAGTCTCCCGGCTCTCCTTCCATGGTACCAACCAATGCCTTCAGCTCTTCATCCGTCATAAATTTGGCAAAGGATGATTTATAACTGCCATCCTCATTGACACAGAGATAAGCAAGTCCCTTTGCCCCATATTCTTTGGCAAAATCCACAAGGGCGTCAATCTTCTTTCTGGGCATCGCCCCTTGTCCTTTGGCATTGATTCCCCGAACGGAACCTCCCGCCTCGATCGCTCCAGTAAATACACCGAAACCGCAACCCTTCACGGTCTCTGTCACATCCTTTAACTCCATGCCAAACCGAGTATCCGGCTTGTCAGAACCATAACGGTCCATGGCTTCCTGCCAGGTCATACGTGGGAATGGCAGCGACAGCTCCACGCCGAGGACTTCCTGGAACAATTTTTGGAGAAGACGTTCGTTTACATCGATGACATCATCCTCATCCACAAAGGATAGCTCCATATCGATCTGGGTAAACTCCGGCTGGCGATCTGCCCGCAGATCCTCGTCGCGGAAACATTTCGTGATCTGGAAATAGCGGTCATAGCCAGAACACATCAGAAGCTGCTTAAACAACTGCGGCGACTGGGGAAGGGCATAGAAATTCCCTGGGTGCACACGACTGGGAACGAGATAATCCCTGGCTCCCTCCGGCGTACTCTTAGTGAGCATCGGCGTCTCGATCTCTAAAAATCCCTCATCCGCCAGAAACTGCCTGGTCAGCATAGCGATCCTGCTCCGCATGATCAGATTGCGCTGAAGATCTGGACGGCGCAGATCCAGAAAACGATAACGCAGCCGAAGCTCATCCTTCGTCCTGCTGTTCTCCTCGACTGGAAAGGGCGGCGTCTCTGATTCGGAAAGAATCCAGATGTCCTTCGCTCTCACCTCGATGGCGCCGGTCTCCAGATTCTCATTGACAGCGCCGGAACGTTTTTCCACGATACCAGTCACCGCCACTACAAATTCAGCACGCAGCTTTGCTGCCTTCTCAAAAGCTTCTGTCCCTGCATCGCTCTCCTCGAAGATCAACTGTATGATCCCAGAGCGGTCCCGGAGATCCACAAAAATGATGCCACCTTTATTTCTGCTCTTCTGTACCCAGCCCATAACTGTCACGGTCTGACCGATATGATTTGTCGTAAGCTCTGCACACCGGCAGGTGCGTTTTAAGCCCTTCATTGATTCTGCCATTGTCATTCTCCTTTAGCTCAAATATTAATGATGTTGGGGTCAAAAGGTATTTTGCCCCCAACGGATGCTACGGATTGCTCCGTTGTTTCACAACTCCCGCAATCCTTCAAACATTCGAAATCCGCTGATTTACTGTGTAAATCGCTCCTTTCTCATGTTTGGCGGGTCCCAAGTTCAAATGCCTTATCATGCAAGCATGAACGGCATTTTGACCTTTTGACCCTAGCATCATATCAATCTGCAAAGAATTCCTCGATCTCTGTGTAGCCATCCTTTGCCAAAAGTTCTTTTTGGAATTTTTTGTTCTTTTTCATCACATTAATGCTGATCCGGTATCCGGCAGCCCGTTCCTTCTCGGCTTTCAAAAGCACCTCTTTCATCTTCTCTGGCGCTGCCTTCTTGTCAATGAGATACGCCTTTTTCTTAGCTGCCGACGGGACCGCAAAATCCCGCTCTAAGAGTAGCATGACGATTCTCTCAAAACCGATGGAAAATCCACAGGCACAGGTGTCATTTCCCATAAATTTCCCGATCATCTCATCGTAGCGTCCGCCGCCACCCACGGAACCGCCGAACTCATCCATGGAAATCTCAAAGATCGGTCCTGTGTAATACCCCATGCCCCGTACCAGGGTGGGATCGAAACACATTTTAAAATCTGCTGTCTTTGTCTCTTCCACCATGGAAATAATGGTCTCCATATCCTCCGCTGTTCCCGCTTCCAGGTGATCTCCCAACGTCTCTTTGAGATACCGGACACCGTCGATATCGTTGGTCACAGTCTGGAACAGTTCGATGCATCGATCCACTGCTTCCTTTTCATAACCGGCAGTCAAAAGTTCATCTTGTACCCCTTCCATACCGATCTTGTCCATCTTATCCAGTATGATAAATACGTTGTCATACTCCCCTTCGGAAAATCCACAATACGCTGCCATCGCCTTTAACATCTTGCGGTTGTTGATACGAATGGTGAAATTTTTGAAGTCAAGTTTTCCAAGAAGAGTGGTGGTGGCGAGAATCAGTTCGATTTCTGCCAGGATAGAGGGCTCTCCCAGAATGTCGATATCACACTGCATAAACTGACGAAAACGGCCTCTCTGGGGACGGTCCGCCCGCCACACATTGCCCATCTGCAACGCTTTAAAAGGAGCACTCAGTTCACTTGAATTATTGGCATAATACCTAGAAAGGGGTACCGTCAAATCATACCGCAGGCCGCTGTCTACCAGATCCGCCTCACATTCTGCGGTATCCAGTTTAAGCTTCTCGCCCCGCTTCAGGATCTTGAAGATCAGCTTCTCATTTTCGCCCCCCTGCTTGCTACACAAGCTCTCGATGTGTTCTACACAAGGAGTCTCAATGGAAGAAAATCCATAGGTCCCATAGGTCTCTTTGATCAGCCTGATCACATAATCACGTATCTCCATCTCTTTGGGAAGAATATCCTTCATTCCCGTGACTGGTTTCTTTTTTAATGCCATCTCTTTACCTCTTTTCCTTTTCTTTGAGAGGATTTTATTCTGACGAAATCGGAAGTTTCCGCCGGATCATCTCATCTATTCTACTTATGTAGTCATCTACACTCTTTACATTTTCCACCCGCTCCATCCTGTCTTCTTCATGAAAGACGTATTTGGATGAGCCACCACATCCCAATGCCAGTATCGTCTGGAGTTCCTCCATCATAAGAACATTGTAAATACACTCCTTACCCGGTCTGGCATATGCCACATTTTCCTGATTGGTATTTCGACTGGTCACCGCTTTGTTTTTCTGTCGGTACATATAATAGGGTTCATATCCGTGTTCCCGGCAGAACCGCTCCGAATGTTCCTGCATTTGTGGAATACAAGCATCCTCTTCACTGATCTGAGCTCCCTGCTCCAGCTTTTCCCTTCGGATGCGGGATGCCCGTTTGATCACCAGTGTGTGAACCGTTATGCTGTCCGGTCCCATCTGGTCCACTTCCGAGAGGGTGTATTTGAAATCTTCCAAGGTTTCTTCCGGCAGACCCAGGATCAGATCCATATTGATATTGTCAAAACCAAGATTCCTCGCCAGTTGGAATACATCCCGGATCTGTTCCGTGGTATGTTTCCTTCCCAGCAGATCCAGCGTGTGCTGCTTCATGCTCTGGGGATTGATGGAGATGCGCGATACCCTGTGGCTCCGCATGCACCTCAACTTGCCCTCGGTAATACTGTCTGGACGACCCGCCTCCACAGTATACTCCCTCACTTCATCCATAGGAAAATGATCTTCGATCATGGCAAATAGCCGTTCCAACTGTGCTTCTGTCAGAGATGTAGGCGTCCCGCCACCGATATAGACCGTCTGCAGTTGTCTCCCACCCAGATGCGCTCCTACATAGGTGATCTCTTTTTCCAAGGCATCCAGATAAGCATCTATCTTGTATTCATACTGCTTAAGCGGATAAGAGGAAAAAGAACAATAGGCACAGATACTCGGACAAAAGGGAATGCCGATATAAATGCTCACACTGCGTTCGTGATCCATACCCTGGGTGATCCGCACTTCTTTTCCCGCCACATCCACAGCCAGCTCCGCTTTCGCCCTGCTGCAAAGATATTCTTCTTCCAATTCCCGAAGAATCTCCTGCCGTCCTCTCCCCTCAAGAATCCTGCGAAAGGGAATCTTAGCCGGGCGGATTCCTGTCAGAATCCCCCATGGCTGCGTTCTGCCGGAAACTCTGCTAAAATAGTGGTATGCCTTCTGCTTGACTTCATTTTTTGTATAGGGAGCAGTCAAAAACTCTTCCAGGGGCTTTTCCCCGTCGATACGCATCACCATAGTAAATCCCTTTCTCAGTAGCAGCGCCGGATCTTCTTCTACCTGACACTCCTGTTCTGGAAAAAACACCATGGCAAGTGCCTTCAGATCATAGGAAAACTCATTGTCTTTGATGGTAATATGAATCATGTCATTCCCTGTCCTTTACATCGCAGCATAAGGGTTATTTTCCCTCTCATACCCGATCTCCGTCGCCGGTCCATGCCCCGGAAATACTTTTACTTCATCGGGAAGAGTCAGCACCTTTTTTTTCAGAGATTCTATGATCTGACGGTCATTGCCGGTAGGCAGATCCGTCCTTCCGACAGATTCCAGAAACAAAGTATCCCCGCTGAACAATATCCCCTCTTCTTTTAAGTAATAGCAGCAGCTCCCTTTGGTATGCCCTGGGGTATGGATCACAGTAAACTTCATGCCTGCTGTTTCATATACTTGTCCATCCCGAAAATACACGTCTGCCTGCAACGTCATGGCACTGCCTGCCATCGCCGTCACATTCAAGCCAGGATCTTCTAACACAGCCTGCTCGTCCTCGAAGGCACAAAGTCTGCCCCCTGCCTCCTCCATCAAAAATGTTACTCCCATCATATGATCAAAATGTCCATGGGTCAAAAGTACATCCTCCAGTTTACACCCCTCATTATGGATGTACCTGGCGATCTTTCTACCGCTGTATCCTGGGTCCAGCACAACGCACTGATCACTGTTTTCCCGCCTCACAATATAACAATTTGTACCAACCCCTCCTACAACAATAGAATCAATTTGTATTCCGTTTATTATCATCTCATACCTCCATTCCTGCCACCTCTGCAGCTTCATCTAATCACCACTGGATCAGCCGTTGGAACGCCTCTCAATATCGATGACACTCTCCACTCCACGGAGTTTTTTCACCAGTTTATTCAACTGTTCTACACCTTTCGTCTCGAATCCAACTACAATTGTCGCCTTTTCTTGCTTTGTAGTACGGACGTTCATCGATTTCACATCAATTTCGTTTTCTGTAAAGATTCTGGACACATCAAAGAGGACACCACTACGGTTGTAGGAATAAATCACGATCTCCACTGGATAATAATCCTGACTCTTTTTCGCCTCCACGCTCCACTCTGCCTCGATCAGCCGATTCCTCTCTTCCACTGGAAGATGAATCATATTGACACAGTCCGTTCGGTGAATAGATACTCCCCGGCCCCTGGTGACAAATCCAACAATCTCATCTCCTGGCACTGGATTACAGCATCGTGAAAACCGTACTGCAAGATCATCCAGTCCCTCTACGATGATACCACTCTTACTCTTGGAAACACCACTATTGTGGCTGGCTACTTTGGCAGCCTTTGCCTCCTTGGCACTCTCGATCACTTCAAGCACCTGTTCATCCGAGACGATTCTCTTGTTCTTTTTATCGTACTCGTATTGTAATTTATTGATCACCTGTCCTTCTTTCAAACCGCCATGACCGATGGCGGCACAGACAGAATCCCAATCTTTGAATCCATACTTTCGTTTGCATGCTTCCGTATATTCTGGTTTCACCAGCTTATACAAATCGATACTTTTGGTTTTCGCATATTGTGCCAACAACTCTTTCCCACGGACAATGTTTTCTTCTTTGAACTCACTACGGAACCACTGGTTAATCTTGTTCTTCGCCTGGGTACTTTTAACGATAGACAACCAATCACGGCTCGGTCCTTTGCTGTTCTGGGACGTATTGATCTCGATGCGGTCACCGTTCTGGATCTGATAATCCAGCTTCACAAGATTTCCGTTCACTCTGGCACCCACCATCTTATTTCCCACGGCAGTATGCACCGCATAGGCAAAGTCAATGGTGGTGGATCCGGCGGGAAGTGTTTTCACATCACCGTTGGGTGTAAAACAATATACACTATCTGAAAACAGGTTTAAATCGCTCTTGATCAGGCTTAAAAATTCTTTATTATCCGACATATCCCGCTGCCATTCCAAAATCTGGCGGAGCCACGTCATCTTAGCCTCATCGTTTTCAACACTTTCCTCGCTTCCCTTGCTCTCCTTATATTTCCAGTGGGCGGCAATACCATACTCTGCCGTCTGATGCATCTCATAGGTCCGGATCTGGATCTCAAAAGGCTGACCATTGGGACTGATTAGCGTGGTGTGCAGCGACTGGTAATGATTCGGCTTCGGCATCGCTATGTAGTCCTTGAATCTTCCCGGAATTGGTTTGTACATCTCATGAATGATACCCAATGCCGTATAGCACTGCTGCTCGGTATCCACAATAATACGTACCGCAAACAGATCATAGATCTGGTCCAGTGTCTTATCCTGGTTCACCATTTTCCGGTAAATACTGAACAGATGTTTTACACGGCCATCAATGGTTGCCGCGATCTGTGCTTCCTCCAAATGCTCCCGCACTTCCGCCATGATATCTTTGACAAAGGTCTCCTTGCGCACACGCATGTGATTGAATTTATCCGTCAGTTCCTGGTATGCCTCCGGTTCCAAATACTGCAAAGAAAGATCGTCCAGTTCTACCTTCACCTTGGAAATACCGAGGCGATGAGCGATGGGCGCATAGATGTCCATCGTTTCCCTGGCTTTTTCTTTCTGCTTTTCCGGCTTCATGAACTGAAGCGTCCTCATGTTGTGAAGACGGTCTGCCAGCTTGATAATGATCACACGGATATCCTTAGCCATGGCAAGAAACATTTTTCTGAGATTTTCTGCCTGAACATCCAGCTTATCCGCTGAATAATTCAACTGGGTCAGTTTGGTGACGCCATCCACCAGAAGGGCAATTTCTTCACTAAACATTTCGGTGATATCTTCCACTGTGTATTTGGTATCCTCTACCACATCATGGAGCAGCCCTCCCACGATCGTCTCCTCATCCATGTCGATCTGGGCAAGTATGATCGCCACACATACCGGATGGATAAGATATGGTTCTCCGGATTTGCGTCGTTGGTCCTTATGCGCCTCCTTGGCAAGTTCATACGCCTTTTTAATAATCACCAGATCACCGCCTGGATGATCGGTGAGAATGATCTTTTTCAAAACTTCGAACAACACATCGGGATCAGTAAAATTGGGAGGAATAATATCCTGGGACAGTTCACCTGTATCAAATTTTTCTATCAATTCACTTTGTCTGTCTTCTGCCATACATACCAACCCTTTCAGATGTTTTTTGTCGCATATTTATAATTATATAAGAAAAATCCCGAAAATGCAACCAGTGTCTTGCAAACTGGCTCCGCCACATCGAAAATTACGAGTGTCCCGCTTCATGAAAATGCAAAAACACCATCATGAATAGGTATCCCGAAATTCATGATGGTGCTCATTTCACCTCAGCCTTTGAAATAGTTTTGTATATACAGTTTACCAGTATCAGGGAGCATCTTGTCAGGCTTCCTGTCTGGAAATTTTTTAATTCGCACGCATTTTCTGCTCTAGTCGTATCTTATCTGCAATTAACGCTACAAATTCCGAATTGGTAGGTTTTCCTTTTCCATTGTTCACAGTATATCCGAATAATTCATCAATTGTATCTACTTTTCCTCTAGACCAAGCCACTTCAATCGCATGTCTGATCGCTCTCTCCACCCTACTAGGAGTCGTCTGATGCTGCTTTGCAATAGACGGGTAAAGGATCTTTGTAATGGAATTGAGCATCCCACTGTCATCCACTGACATCATGATGGCATCTCTCAAATACTGATAACCTTTAATATGTGCGGGTACTCCAATCTCATGTATAATATTAGTCACATCCAATTCCAGGTTATAACCGGGTCTGCTCTCACTTTGAAAATGTTCTCCGTAATTAACCAACATGGCTCTGTTTCCTGGTTTCAACTGCTGTACTTTTGCCAGAATTGTCTCTTTTTCAAATGGCTTCAGCAAATAATACGAGGCCCCGTACTGAAATGCAGACTGCATCACATTTTCCTGCGTCACTGCTGTCACCACTATAAAATCCGGTCTTTTATCAATTCCAGGCAACCCCCGGTGTATCTTCTCTAACACAAGTAAACCGTCCATCTTTGGCATAATCAGATCTAAAAACACAATATCTGGTGAAGTTTCCCGAATCATCTCGATCGCCTCTACTCCATCCTCGGCATGCCCTACTACTTCTACTTCGCTGTCGTCTTGCAAACTTTCTCGGATCATGGCAGCCGTTCTCATACTGTCATCTACGATCAAGACTTTTACTTTATTCATAATAACAATACCTCCAATCTCCTAAATTACTGAATATACAGAGTTTTTTCAAATGCTTTGTTTTGCATTATATATGCTTTTTCTCGTTTTTGCAAGAGAATTTTATGTCATAATTACATTTTCTTCATTTAATGTTCACATATTTCTTTCAAAATCGTCAAATTTTTACCATATTTTATAATTTTCTATGTGTTTTTACATTTTATCACCCAAACCCTATGTAAAACGCTGCTTTCTTCTATAATATGAATCAGATCACTGAATAATATCTCCATTTTTTGTGCACTTTAGTTCCTAGTACTATAATACTCATCATAAAAAATAAGCCAGAAAGGATCTTGTCATTATGAAGGATACGGAATTCAAACCATATATATCACCTGAAAAATCCCCTTCTGAACTCACAGTCTCTTCTATTATTATGGGAGTTCTTCTCGCCATTGTATTTGGAGCCGCCAATGCCTACCTTGGCCTTCGGGTTGGAATGACCGTCTCAGCCTCCATTCCTGCTGCCGTAATCTCTATGGGTATCATCCGCATTGTCCTTCGCCGTGATTCGATCCTGGAAAGCAACATGGTGCAGACGATCGGTTCCGCAGGAGAATCTCTGGCCGCCGGGGCCATTTTCACCCTTCCGGCACTCTTTCTGTGGGCGGCAGAGGGAATCATGGAAGCTCCTGGCATATTTGAAATCTTCATTATCTCCATCTGTGGAGGTATTTTAGGCGTCATGTTTATGGTGCCCCTTCGCCGCGCCCTTATTGTTCAGGAACATAAGACCCTTCCCTATCCAGAAGGTACCGCCTGCGCTGAAGTTCTGCTCGCCGGTGAAAAAGGCGGCGAAGGTGCTAAAACTGTATTTGGCGGCATGGGATTTGCCGCTCTGTGCAAATTTCTCGTGGATGGATTAAAGGTTATTCCCGGTAAGATCTCTGTCAATATTTCGTTGCTAAAGACAGAATTATCCACCCAGGTATACCCCGCTCTCATCGGAGTTGGTTTTATATGTGGTCCGAGAATTGCATCCTTCATGCTGGCAGGTGGTATCCTGGGATGGTTTGTGCTGATTCCCGCCATCGTTCTCTTCGGCTCGGATACGGTTCTTTATCCTGGCAATGAAACGATCTTTCATCTTTATACCAAAGGAGGTGCCAGCAATATCTGGAGTCTCTACATCCGTTACATTGGCGCTGGCGCCGTAGCGGCAGGTGGTATCATCAGTCTGATCAAATCCCTTCCGCTGATTCTTTCCACCTTCCGGGATTCCATCAAAGGGCTTTCCTCCTCCAAAAATGTAAGCACTGAACGAACCTCTCTGGAGCTTAACATGAAGTTTATCTTTTCAGCGATTTTAGCAATGATTCTGTTTATATGGTTATTACCTGTTGTTCCTGTTACTCTACTCGGCGCCGCCCTGGTCATTCTATTCGGATTCTTCTTCGCCACCGTATCCTCACGTATGGTAGGACTTGTGGGAAGCAGCAACAACCCAGTTTCCGGTATGGCCATCGCCACGCTCCTTTTTTCTACCCTGATCCTGAAAGCTGCTGGAGAAGCCGGTTCCCACGGGATGCAGGCCGCCATCGCCATCGGTTCCATCATCTGCATCGTCTCCTGTATGGCAGGGGATACTTCCCAAGATCTGAAGACCGGATTTCTGCTGGGTGCCACCCCCAAAAAACAGCAGATCGGTGAACTAATCGGAACCATCGCTGCTGCCATCGCCATCGGGGGAGTATTATACTTACTGAATTCTGCCTGGGGATTTGGTTCCACCGAATTATCTGCTCCGCAGGCCACACTGATGAAGATGCTGGTGGAAGGCGTTATGAATGGAAATCTTCCCTGGGGATTGATCTTTATCGGCATCTTTATCGCCATCGCAGTCGAAATATTGCGAATCCCGGTACTCCCCGTGGCCATCGGCCTCTATCTGCCGTTAGAACTCAGCACTTGTATCATGTTGGGAGGACTCATCCGACTATTTCTTGAAAAGAGAAAGCTTTCCGAAGAGGACAAAAAAAGAAAGCTGAACAATGGAATTTTGTTCAGCTCTGGTATGATCGCCGGAGAGGGACTGGTGGGAATATTCCTGGCCATCCTCGCTGTCCTCTCTGTGGAACACAAGATTGATCTATCACAAATAGCAAATACCGGAATTTTCGGCGGTTCCCTGCTTATACTGGTGATCCTGTTCTGTCTCCACCGCTCCAGTACAAAATAATTACCGTTGCTTAATATTCGTTGTACTAGGGACGCTCCATAAGATGCCCTCCGCCATAACAGCCCTCCGGCCTCGCCGCCCAAAGCTCATTGAGCACCGGTTTTCCCTTTTGATCATAATAGGCCACCGCATATCCGACAAACATTTCCACATGATAGATCCCCTTATATCTTCCGTTGTCCTGACCGGTCTCAAACATCAGATCCCCCGGCTGGAACTTCATTTTCTGTATATGCTGTGTGGTATAGGACTTTGTCAGAACCTTACCGTGTTTTTTGCACCATTTAGCAAGATCCGCTGCCACTGGGGCATAGTTTGCCATGCCAAATTTTTTCCCCATCCGGCTGTAAGATTTCCAGACAAGGGCACTGCAATCATAATATCCATTCTGCATTCTCTTAGGCTGGCTGTATTTCCAGTTCGCCCCGATATATTTCGCCCGCTTCACCACCTTAAGAAGCTTGGATGAAATGACAGATACGGCACAGCCCAGTTTATGCCCCGCAACTTCTGCCGTAATAACCGCATTTCCATTTCGGCGCATTCGAACGTTGCCGCTCCTGGCTACTTTTACTACTTTTGGGTTACTGCTACTCCACACCACTTTTTCTCTGGTCCCTTTTATTCTCAGGTGAAAAGTCTTCCCCTTTGAACCCACATAACTGCGTTTAGTGATCTCCAACCTTGTAATGGTGATGGGAACCTCAAAGACTTTTCCATTGATCGTCACACGCAAAACCGCCTTTCCCTCTGAACCACTCTCTATGATCAGCACATTGTCCTTCAGGCTGCATCCCACCGACATATCGGGATTCGTCGAACTGTATGTAAATTCTGAATTCTCCTCATTCAAAACGATAGAAGACAAGATCTGAATATTCTCTGAAAATTGGCTTTCACCGCACAGATACCCAGTCAGATTATTTTTTTCCAAAGTCACCCCTGACATATCCACCGATACCTGAATGGTACACGTCGCGTAAAACAGCAACATTCCTGATGAAGAATATCCCTGAATACTCACCTCACTAGATCCCATCTGAAGCGCTTGATAGCATCCATCTCCATCCACAGCCACCACCGAGGGATCATGACTGGAATATACCCAACTAGCGATCTGAACCGGCTGTCCCAAAGGATCTTTGAGATTTTCTGTCTGGGGTCTGAGATAACCGGTATCCCCAACCATAACATCCACAGTATTCCATGTCTGTGTAGATACTTGAAAGTCTTTGACTGCCGCCTCTGTCTTACTGTGTGCCGCCAATACCAAAAATATAATTCCCACCGCTATTGCCAGCATTTTAAACTTGTGCCTCATTGTATATCCCTTCCTCTTTCGTTTCCTGATACCAGGGTCAAAAGGTAAATATACCTTTACCCATCATTATTATAATACACTACCGGGACATTGTCACGAAAAAATCTTTTACAAAAATGATTGACTTTCACTACTAATTTTAGTATCATTAGTACAACCTTATGAGGGAGTAGTTTGCATAATTTCTGTTGTGTGATATGTCAACATACTGTCCGACGTCCTTTATCGCCGGTCTGGCATATCTTAATGAACGAGACTCATATATGGCGCCTGGTCGTGCCATATATGAGTCTTTTATTGTAAAAGTAAACCTGATGTATGAGAATACTACATGCTTGCATGAGGGTTTCGTTAGGAGGAGATAAAAATGAACCTATTTACTGTACTTTTTCTTGCTGCTGGTCTTTCTATGGACGCCTTCGCCGTGTCCATCTGCAAAGGACTGGCTCTGCCAAAGGCAACTTTCAAAAATGCACTGATCGTAGGGATCTGGTTTGGGACCTTTCAGGGACTTATGCCCCTTGTCGGCTACCTTTTAGGCATTCAGTTCACCAGCTATATCACTTCCTTTTCCCCCTGGATCGCCTTTGTCCTCCTTTTCTTTATCGGTGGAAATATGCTTCGGGAAGCTCTGACGGAAAACGACACCCGACAGGATGGAGGACTAGGAATTCAGGAAATGTTTTTACTGGCCATCGCTACAAGCATCGATGCCCTGGCCGCTGGTGTCACTTTTGCCTGCATCCCCGTCTCCCTCTCTTCTTCTCTGACGCCTTTCCTCAACACCCTCCTTGCCTGCGTAATCACCGCACTGACCACCTGCCTTTTCTCTGTCGCTGGGGTGGGCATTGGCCGCGTATTTGGAAGCCGTTTTCAAAAGAAAGCGGAGATAGCAGGAGGGATCGTTCTTATTCTTCTGGGAATAAAGATTTTATTGGGGCTGTAATGAAATATATAAAAACGGAGAGATTCACAGAATGCCTTTCGCCCTTTAGAATCCCTCCGCAAATGTTTTTCTTTTAATTAATGATGTTGTCTCATCCCTCGATAGCGATCTGTTTTTTCTCCTCTACCGCAGGATTTTTCTCTTTCTTCGGAACGGTAAGTTTCAGAATACCATCTTTAAAACTTGCCTTGATATCTTCCTCGGTAAGCTCTTTTCCGACGAAAAAGCTTCTCTGGCACTGGCCATAATAGCGTTCCCTACGAATATATTTCCCTTCTTCGTCCTTTTCATCCTGGTTCTCCGTATGATTGGCCGATATCGTCAGGTATCCGTCTTTCAGGTCCGCCTGTATATCTTCTTTTGCATAACCCGGAAGTTCGATATCCATCAAATATCTGTCCTCGAACTCCTGAACATCCACGTTCATTCCCGGCACTTGTGATTTACGAACGGTGTCGAATGGGAAACGGAACATGTCATCAAAAAAACGGTCTGTAAAACTATCATTAAAAATTCTTGGTACTAACATAAGTCATTCCTCCATTCTGAAAATTAGATGTTTTTGTTCTGTAACTTAGTTATACCACTTTTGTTAGCACTCGTCAAGTGTGAGTGCTAACAAAATTTGTGAAAGTTTTGTGAACTTTCACATCTATAGTATTTTCTTTTACTATTACTTTATGCATCATCAGGCTAACAAATCATTAAGAATCAGACTATTATACTAGAATCTTCCCGATCAGATAGACAAGGAATGCGCAGATCCAGGCGATCACACACTGTAATATTGCCACTGCTGCCGCCCATCTGCCCCCTAACTCCCGCTTGATGGAAGCTACCGCTGCCACACAGGGCGTATACAAAAGGCAGAAAATCAGCAAAGATAGTGCGGACAGTGGAGAAATCACAGACAATAAAGAGGCAGTGTCTCCAAATAATATAGACAGTGTGGATACTACGCTTTCTTTTGCCATAAAACCACTGATCAGTGCCGTGGAAATCCTCCAGTCGCCAAACCCCAATGGCGCAAATATCGGCGCGATCGCCCCGGCGATCATCGCCAGAATGCTGTCCTGGGAATCTTCTACCATATTAAAATGAATGCCAAAGGTCTGTAAAAACCAGATCACCACAGTAGCGACGAAAATCACCGTAAATGCCTTTTGCAAAAAGTCTTTTGCCTTTTCCCATAACAACTGCGCCACATTTTTCATGCCAGGCACACGGTAATTGGGGAGCTCCATCACAAAGGGTACAGCCTCTCCTTTAAACAAACTATTTTTCAAAATAAATGCCATCATGATCCCTACTGCGATCCCGGAAAGGTACAGGCCGATCATAACGAGTGCCCCGTGTTTTGGGAAAAAGGCAGAGGCAAAAAATCCGTAGATCGGAAGCTTCGCCGTACAACTCATAAAGGGCGTCAGCAAGATCGTCATCTTACGGTCCCGTTCCGAAGGCAGTGTCCGGCTCGCCATGACGCCGGGCACCGTACACCCAAAGCCGATCAGCATCGGCACGATGCTTCTTCCAGAAAGACCGATCTTGCGAAGAAGTTTATCCATGACAAAGGCAACTCTTGCCATATAACCGGTATCCTCCAGCAGTGACAGGAAAAAAAACAATGTGACAATGATCGGTAAAAAACTCAACACGCTTCCCACTCCATTGAAAATACCATCGATAACCAGGGAGTGAAGCACCTCGTTTACGTGCCAACTGCTAAATGCCCCGTCCACGACCTGGGTCAGTTTTTCGATGCCAAACTCAAAAGCCCCCTGCAGCCAGGCACCAATAACGTTAAAAGTCAGCCAGAATACCAGAGCCATAATTCCGATAAACGCAGGGATCGCTGTAAATTTGCCAGTCAAAATCCGGTCCATCCGCCGGCTTCTCTCCCGCTCCTTGCTCTCTTTCGGTTTGGTGACGCATTGCCCCACCAGCTTCTGGATAAAGGAAAATCTCATATCGGCGATCGCCGCCGAGGCATCCATTCCTCTCTCTTCTTCCATCTGACAAATAATATGTTCCAGTGTTTCTGTCTCATTCTGACTCAGCATCAGCGCCTTTAAGATCCGCTCGTCCCCCTCCACCAGTTTGGTGGCAGCAAAACGGATCGGAATTCCGGCATCCGCCGCGTGATCCTGGATCAAATGCATAATCCCGTGGAGACACCGGTGCACCGCACCGCCATTTTCCTTTTCATCACAAAAATCCATACGTCCCGGTCTCTCCTGATATTTCGCCACATGAAGAGCGTGGCTCACCAGCTCGTGAATTCCTTCATTTTTCGCCGCTGAGATGGGAACCACCGGAATGCCCAACATGCCTTCCATCTCGTTGATGTGTACAGAACCGCCATTGCCCCGTACCTCATCCATCATATTCAGCGCCAGTACCATCGGCACATCCAGTTCCATTAACTGCATGGTGAGATACAGATTGCGCTCGATATTGGTGGCATCCACAATATTTATAATTCCCTTCGGCTTCTCATGAAGAATAAATTCTCTCGAAACGATCTCCTCACTGGTATAGGGAGATAGAGAATAGATCCCCGGTAGATCCGTCACCAGTGTATCTGCATGCCCCTTTATGGCTCCGCTCTTCTGGTCCACAGTAACCCCCGGAAAATTTCCCACGTGCTGGCTGGCTCCCGTCAACTGATTAAACAGAGTGGTCTTTCCGCAGTTTTGATTTCCCGCCAGCGCAAAGCTGAGGATCGTATGCTCCGGCAGTGGATGCTCCTCCGCCTTTACATGATATTTTCCTCCCTCGCCCAGCCCCGGATGTTCCTTTCTGTCATTTCGTTTTTTTCCCTTTTGGTCGTCCTGCTGCCTCAATTCAGCATCTTCTTTTACCTGAACCGTGATCTGCTCAGCATCTGCCAACCTCAGCGTCAGCTCATAACCGTGTATCCGTAATTCCATGGGATCTCCCATGGGTGCATATTTGATCAGTGTGATCTCTGCCCCAGGTATCACTCCCATATCCAGAAAATGCTGGCGCAGGGCTCCCTCCCCGCCCACTTCCAAGATCACAGCAGTTTTTCCAATTTCCAGTTCTTTTAAAGTCATAAATGTCTCCCCTAATCTTTATCCAATATCCTCCCCCACTCCTTCTGCAGACGCTCCAACTGATACGTAGCATTTGCTGGGCTGGTGGAGGGAAGTTTTTGTATGTCTATCCCAGTCTGTTCCCTGACAAACTTATCATACAGCTCACACGCCTTTGCTCCATTTCCATAAATCTTAGAAATTTTTGACTTTTCTAACAAAGAGGCTATATCGTTGGCCACAACATCCCGGATCGAGCTGTCACTGGAGCCCTGAATGCTACACCTCTGAATCACATCCCAGATAGCAATGCCATTCTCTAGAAGCATTTTCTTTTTCTCCTCAATGGTCTGGGGCACCGTACTTCCGGTCAAAGCAGCCAACACTTTCCAGAACCGGTTCTGGGGATGCCCATAATAAAACTGATTTTCCCTGGATTTGACGGAGGGAAATGTCCCAAGAATAAGGATTCGGGAATTCTTATTCCACACCGGTTCAAAGGTATGTTCAATCTGAATATATTCCATTTTATCACCTATTTTCATCACTCGCATAATGATTCTTTGGATTCACTAGATTCGTGGCAGCACACCGTCAATACTAGTCCCGCCGCTGGAAATATCACTGCTATCAAAAGCCCGGCCTTTATCCCGTACTGCGGAAAGATACCGGCCGCTTGACTGACTGCTGCCGGACCTGTGACACAGCCGATATCCCCCGCCAATGCCAGCAGGGCAAACAATGCCGTTCCCCCTGCTCTGCACTCCCGAGCCGCCATGCTAAAAGTTCCTGGCCACAGCACTCCCACGGACAGGCCGCACAGAGCACAGCCCAAAAGCCCTAGCAGCGGATGTGGGGCAAATACAGTAAGTCCATAGCTGAATATACAGAGCACATAGCTCCCCGCCATAAACTTCCGAATCGGCATATCCCCAGAACTCTTTCCGTAATACAACCTTGCCAACCCCATGAGCACACAGAAGGAACAGGCTCCAAGCAGATCCCCCACCGCTTTATTCACATGCAGCCCCATCTCCGCAAAATAAGAGGTCCACTGGGACATTCCCATCTCTGAGGCGCCAGCACAGATCATCAGCACCAGCAGACACCAGAATATCTTCTGTCCTGCCAGAGATTTTACGGGGATTCGTTCCTCTTCCTCCACCAGCCTGCAGACCGGCACACGGCAGAACAGGATACCGCACACGAGAGGAACCAGAACCCACACAAAGGGAAGAACATGCCATCTCTGCTCTCCCATAACAAACAAGATCAATGTGGACACCGCGATAAATCCCACGCAGCCCCAGCAGTAAAAGGAGTGAAGCATACTCATGGACTTTTCCTTATTATCTGTGGGTACTGCCTCCACAATGGGACTGACCAGTACCTCCAGCAGCCCGCCTCCGATCCCATTTAAGATCGTTGCCACTGTAAGTCCCAGCATGGGATCTCCAAACCAGAAAGGAAAACTTCCCACTCCCAGCAGACCCAAAACAGAGCATGCGTTTGCCAGCACCATACATTTCCGGTAGCCGATGCGGTCCACATAACCTACCGAGGCAAAGTCTATAATGATCTGCGTCACAAAATTCACAGCGATAAGAATCCCGATCTTGTCCACGGTGATCCCCAGGCTTCTCTGATAATTGGCAAAAAGAATCGGATTTATATTATTGATGATTCCTTGAACCACATATGCCAGATAACAGGCATATAACGTCATCTTATATTTTTTGTTCATAGCTATCCTCTGTTCTCCACAATATTCGTTGTACCAGTGCTTCCATAGATGTTTCCTCTGCCTGAATAATTTTCACCGCTCCGAGAGCCTTTAACTTTTCTGTCGTCTTCGGACCGATGCTATAAAAAATCTGTTCTTCGGCCCACTTCGCCCATTGCTCTCCACAAAGGGCAGCAAAGCGTTCTGCCAAAGAGGCACAGGTGAAACATATCCCTTCAAAATCCTGCCAACATAAAGGATCAAAGGCCGGAGCTTCCACCGGCTGGTTTTCATAAATTTCCAGCTCTTCATACTGGCAGCAGGGCTCCAGAATCCGGCGCAAGGCCGGATCGGTACATCTTGCCTTGACATAACATACCTTCTGGCTTTTATCCACCTTTCTCGACAACTGCTGTGCCAGCGCCTCTCCACTGGCACAGCAGGGTACGAGATCCGCCTGTATGCCATACTTTCTAAGGCATTTTGCCGTGTTTTCTCCCAGAGCTGCAAACCGGGCGCCCGCCACAGATCGGATATCCAGTCCGCATCGTTCCAGATCCTTCCATAATGACTCCACGCCGTGACGACTCGTAAAAAGTAACCAATCTACCTCTGATAACATATCTGGTCTGATAACATATTCTAAATAAACAATTTCTCCCAGTTTTATTTCCTTCGCAGTAATTCCCTGATCCAGCAGCAGTCGGGATAGTTTTGAAATACCGCTATCCAGCTTCGGGACCAACACTTTTCTATCTGACTGCCTTCCGTCATCCAGAACATTAAGCTGCTCCCTCAGGCCAACTACATCTCCTACCACAATCAATGCTGGTGCTGGCATCTGTTCACGTTCCGCCTTGTCCGCCAGATCTGCTAGCTTGGCCACACAAACTCGCTGCTTTGCCGTGGTGGCATGGGAAATGACCGCTGCTTTTGTATCCGGGAGCATCCCCCCTCTCATAAGTCCCTGGATGATCTCCCGAATCTTGCTGCGCCCCATGAGAAAAATGCAGGTGTCTCGTCCCCTCGCCATAGCCTCGAAGTCAATGTCCGCCAGTTGGTCCTTCCGGTCATGGGCTGTCACCACATGAAACCCTCCCGCGATTCCCCGATGGGTGACAGGAATGCCCGCATATGCTGGTCCTGCCGTGCAAGAACTAAGCCCCGGAATAACCTGAAAAGAAATCCCTCTGTCTGCCAACATCATCCCCTCTTCGCCGCCCCTTCCAAAGACGTATATATCGCCGCCTTTGAGACGGACCACTCTGGGGTATTCATACGCTTTTTTTACCAGAAGACGGTTGATCTCCACCTGCTCCAGCGTGTGATGATGATTTTCCTTCCCCACATAGATTTTCTCACACTCCGGCTTTGCCTCCTCCAGCAACACAGGAGAAATCAGCCTGTCATATAGGATACAGTCTGCCTGTCTGATAGCCTCCAGTCCCCGGACCGTGATCAGCCCTGGATCTCCCGGACCTGCGCCCACAAGATACACCCGACCCGCCAACTTCTTGGCCATCGCTGCCACCGCATCCTGTGCCAGCTTTACTGGGTCCTCTCCTTCGACGCATACCGCTGCCAGTCGCTCACCGGTTTCATTTCCATATAAAACCCGCATCCGAAAGCCGCCCATCTCTGCCTTTTCACAACAGGCACCTACAGGAAGATGGCAGTCCCCTCCCACCTTCTTGAGAAAACTTCGTTCTGCGCCTACCTCCTGCTCAGTCTCCGCGTCACTCAAAAAATCTAGCAACTGCCGCAACACCATATCTTCTTTTCGAATCTCCAGTGCCAGCGTCCCCTGTGCCGGTGCCGGGATCATTTCTTCCGGCTCCAGATACTGGCTGATCCTCTCCCTGAGTCCCAGCCGGTGAAGTCCTGCTGCCGCTAAAACGATACCATCCAGCTTCTGATCCTCCATTTTGCGAAGTCTCGTGTCAATATTTCCCCGAATCCCGGTTATCTGAATATCCGGGCGCAGGCGCTTCATCTGAAACTCCCGGCGCCGGCTTCCTGTAGCGATCACCGCGCCCGGGGGAAGCTGCTCCAGAGACTTTGCTTTCCGAAGAACAAGAACATCTCTCGGGTCTTCCCGTTTCCATGCCTTCGTAAAAAGAAGCCCGTCTGCCGGTTCAGAGGGCATATCTTTCATGCTGTGTACCCCAATATGAATCTCCCCCGAAAGAAGTTTTTCCTCAATCTCTTTTACGAAAACTCCCTTATCCCCGATCTGGTCCAGAGGCATATTCTGTATCCGGTCCCCTTTTGTCTGAATGATCTGGATCTCAAATTCATGCTCCGGGTAATTTTGTTCCAATCTGCGCTTCACGAATTCCGTCTGTGCCAGGGCAAGTTTAGAACCTCTCGTTCCAATCCTATATTTCAAGCTCTTTCCTCCCTTGTCAATCGAATCGCTATTGGGCTGTTCATATATGAAATAATTCATTCACCATCTTTTTGTATTCATCCTGCTTTTCCTTCGAATCCAACTGTTTCAGTTCCTGAATCGGATCCCGCAGCAGTCGCTGCAACGACGCATTCAACACCTTTTTCAAAATCTTCTGCTCTCGGCGGCTCAATTCCATTTTCCGATCAAGATAAGTGAAACTATCCTCTACGATATGATTGCATCTCTGCTGAAGAGACTGGATCGTATCATCCACCCGACTCTGCAGTATCCACTGCCTGGTCTCTTCCAGCGCTTCCTTTAGCATATCCTGACTCTCATCCACTAATTGTTCCCTCTGCCGCTGGTTCTCCTCCGCGATCTTCTGCAACGTATCCAAATTGATCAAATAAACCAAAGGATGTTCCATAAATGCCGTATCAATATCCCTCGGAGCCGCAAGGTCGAGAAACGTGATCGGTCCCTCCGGCTCAAAATCCTCTCTACGGATGACGGTATGGGGAGACGAGGTGGCAGAAACCACGATATCACACTGCGCCATACAGTGATACCTCTCCTCATAGGGAATAACCTGCAGTTCTTTCTCTTCTTCCCGCAAGCGCCCTGCATGAGAAAATGTCCGACTACACACTGTGATCTTTCCGGCACCGTATTCTTTGAGATATTTTAATGCCAGAAGACTGGCTTTTCCACTGCCGATCAAAAGCACTCTCTTGCCCGCAATGCCCGTATGCTCTTCCACCATCCGAATCCCAATGTAACTGACGGATAATGGTTTTTCACTGATCTTAAATTCCGTTTTTATCCTCTTGGCACAGGTGATGGCATCACGGACAATTTTATTCAGTTCCTTTCCATCATAACCCATAGTTCTGGAAAAATCCAGCGCATCCTTTACCTGTCCAAGAATCTGATCCTCTCCCAGCACGAGAGATTCCAGTCCTGCTGCCACCCGGAACAGATATCCCATCGCCGCTTCGGAATCCATTGCAATCATGTACTCACCGAGTACTGCCGCAGAAAACATACGCTCATAAACCCTGTAGACGCTATCGAACTGAGCCTCTGTTTCATATAGAAAATAGACTTCACTGCGATTACAAGTGGACAGGATCATACACTGTTCAATCCCTTCTTTCCCTACCAACTGGAAAAACTCTGCTTTTCTCAAATCAGTAAAGGAAGTTTTGTTCCTTATATCCAAATCTGCCTTTTTATAATTGATTCCGCAAACGCCAAACTGCATGTCACATTATTTCCCTTTCGTTGGTCTAAATCTGGAAAAATACTCCTTCATCTTCTGACAGGTATATGATATGTCCTCTTCCGTGTGAGCTTCCGACAAAAACATCGCCTCAAACTGGGACGGCGCCACATAAATGTCCGCGTCCAGAAGATAACTAAAATACTCTGCGTACTTCTCAGTATGAGAAGCTATGGCACTTTCGTAGTCCGTCACCCCTCTGTCGGTAAAAAAGATACTCAGAAGAGATCCGATCTGATTGACACAAACCGTATCCCCAGCGGCCTCTTTTACCTCCTCAGCGATACGCTTCGCCTTCTGTTCCAGTCTCTTGTAAATCCCTGGATCTTCTTTTAATATCGTCAATGTCTCTATGCCGGCTGTGGTGGCAATGGGATTTCCAGACAAGGTGCCCGCCTGATACACCGGTCCCACTGGTGAAACCATCTCCATGATCTCTTTTCTTCCTCCGTAAGCACCGATCGGCATACCGCCCCCCACGATCTTTCCCAGCGTGGTCAGATCTGGTGTGATCCCATAGTACTCTTGGGCGCCCCCCAGGGAGAGGCGAAATCCTGTGATCACTTCATCGAAAATCAAGAGTGCCCCATAGCGTTCTGTTATCTCCCTTAAAAATTCCAGAAATCCCTTGTCCGGCAGCACGACTCCCATATTGGCCGCCACCGGTTCTACGATCACTGCGGCAATCTCTCCCTCATTTGTCGCAAACAATTCTTCTACTGATGTCCTATCATTATACTGTGCCACCAGTGTATTTTTTGTATAATCTGTCGGCACCCCGGCGCTGTCGGGCACGGATGTGGTCAGGGCCGCCGATCCCGCTTTGACCAGAAGTCCGTCAGAATGTCCATGATAACACCCCCTGAATTTAATGATCTTGTCCCGTTTTGTATATCCTCTGGCAACACGGACCGCACTCATCACCGCCTCTGTCCCGGAACTGACCAGCCGGCTCACCTCTATGCCCGGCACCAGCTCGGCAATCAATCTTGCCAACTGTACCTCTTTTTCCGTAGGGGCCCCATAGGTCAAACCATCTTCACACGCCTCCTGAACCTTCTGGATCACCCGCGGATGGGTATGCCCCAGTATCCCCGGCCCCCAGGAACAGATATAGTCGATCATCTCGTTTCCGTCCACATCTATGATCCGGTCTCCCCGCGCCGAAGCGATAAATCTAGGCGTTCTCCCTACCGACCCAAAAGCTCTCACAGGGCTGTTCACGCCTCCGGGAATATATTTTTTTGCCGCTTCAAATAATTGTTCAGATCTGGTCTCCATATTTCCTCCATTCTGCTCTATTCTACTCTCGCAGCCATCCGGCTGCCTCCAGCGCATGATAGGTGATGATCATCTTGGCGCCAGCACGCTTAAATCCTGTCAATAACTCCAGCACGATCTTCTTCTCATCGATCCATCCCTGTGCCGCTGCTGCCTTTACCATGGAATATTCCCCGCTGACATTATACGCCACCACCGGAATATTAAAATTCCTTGTGATCTCACAGATGATATCCATATATGCCATGGCAGGCTTGGCGATGATCAAGTCGGCGCCCTCCAAAATATCTTCTTCTACCTCCCGCAGCGCCTCTCTTCCATTGGCTGGGTCCATTTGATAGGTTTTGCGGTCTCCAAATCCCGGCGCCGAATGCGCCGCTTCCCGAAAAGGCCCGTAAAAAGATGAGGCAAATTTAGCACTGTAGGCCATGATGGGTATGTTTAAAAACCCGTTTTCATCCAGTGCCTGCCGTATTGCCTCTACACGCTTGTCCATCATATCACTGGGTGCAATGATATCTGCTCCCGCCCTGGCATAACTGACAGCGGTCTTGGCCAGCAACGGCAGCGTCTCATCATTTAAGATCTCTCCATCCCGGATTAGACCACAGTGACCGTGAGAAGTATACTCACAGAGACAGACATCCGCTATCACCAAAAGTCTGCTATACTTTTCCTCTTTTTTGATCCAGCGGACCGCCTGCTGGATGATTCCATTCTCGTCATAAGCGCCGCTTCCCGCCTCATCTTTGCATTCTGGGATGCCAAATAGCAACACAGAGGGAACTCCTGACGCCACCACACGATCTAGTTCCTCTCCCAATCGGTCAATAGAATATTGACAAATACCAGGCATCGAAGCTACAGGATGACAGATATCAGTACCAGCCGTCACAAACACAGGATAGATCAATTCTTCCACCCGAACATGGTTCTCCCTCACCATACTTCGCAGCGTTTCGCTGGCTCTCAGTCTTCTCATTCGGTCCATTTTCATTTACTCCTGTTCCATATATTTTTTCATCACATTCCAAATCTCTTCGGTCTCCGGATTCTTTCCCTTCTGAAGTCCCAGTTGAAGAAGTTCCTCATACAAGTGTTTTCGTGCTATCTCTGTCTTAACAGAGGAATGTACCATATCGCGGATGCTGCCCAGACATGCCGCCAGTTCTCCTAACTCCTCTGTCATAACTGGCTTTATCTGTGCTTTCAGATATTGTGTCATAACCGGACTCCGCCCTCCACTGGAAAAGGCTGCCACCACCTCTCCCTGCTTTACATAGGCTGGAAAGATAAAGCTGCAATCCTGGGTCTGATCCACTGCATTTACAGGAATGCCGAGCGCCTGACAGAGCTGACTGATGCGCCGATTCAATGCCTCGTTATCTGTGGCCGCCACCACTAGAGTCCGTCCCTGCACATCGCCATCTTCAAATTCCCGTTCCATCTGCTGAGCAAGGCCAAGTTCTCTAATCTCCGAATTGATCTCCGGCGCCACCACGGAAACCTGCGCGCCAAAATCCATCAACACCTTTACTTTGCGCCAGGCAACCTTGCCTCCTCCCACCACGAGACAATCCCGGTCTTTCAACTCCATAAACAAGGGAAAATACGACATCGAACCTCTCCTTTTCCACAGCGGAATGCTCCATTATTTTTTCAGTATAGCCATATTTTAATCCAATGTCAATCCCCTGTGTCCATAACAGGGAACCGCAGCTCTGCCTGGAACACATCTCCGCTGATCCTAAGATCCAGCCTGCCGCCACAGCTCTCCGTAAACTCTTTCGCTATGGCGAGACCAAGCCCGCTCCCTTCCGTGCTTCTGGCACGGTCTCCCCGAAAAAACCTGCCCAGTACTTCTTCCCTGGTAAAATTCATCTCATAGGCAGACACATTCTTCACAAGCAGTACTGCCTCCCTTTCGTCTTCCTTTAGTGTGACATAAACCCTTGTGCCAGGCATAGCGTATTTCAATGCGTTATCCAATAGGTTCTGGATCACCCGGTAAAGCTTCTCCCCATCACTGTAGACCCCCGGCATATGTTGCGGAATATCAGAAACCACCTTGACTGGCGCCTGCTTGATGATCCAATCCATGTCCGCCAGTATCTGGACCAGAAGCCTGCCAAAATCCAGCTCTGATCTTTTTATCTCCAGGTTTCCACTGGTCGCTTTGGTCAGATCAAATACATCTGAAATCATCTTTTTCAAACGCACTGATTTTTTTTCAAGAACCATTACATAATCTCTCGCCACTGGCTCCAGGTCTTCTTTCTTCAGCAGATCGATATAACTTATGATGGAGGTCAGTGGTGTCTTCAGATCATGGGAAACGTTCGTGACCAGATCAATCTTCATCTTTTCCGCCTGAATCTGTGTCTCCACACTCTCCTGGATCTGATAGCCGAGCATCGATAACTGACAGGACTCTCTGGCAAACACAGAGGTCTCTTCCAGCATATCATTATCCTGATAATTTTCATTGAGAAGCTGATCCAACTGCCCCAGCAGTTTCTCATATTCTGCTGCAATCTTTCTGCTGCCTTTTCGATAATATATTAGAACAACTGCCAGCAGTCCGACACAGATCAAATACCATATCTTCATTGACAGATAGAACACTCCAACTGTACCTGCCACCAAAATAACAATAGTCAGCCAGATCATCGTTCTTTCCCGGTTGTTCATACATATCTGGATCCCCTGATCATAATATGCCTCACCGATGATCTTTTGTTTTATCCTTTGCAGATGTTTTAAAAGAAAAAACTGCCGAAATCCCATATGTCCCCAGACGTTTTTCACTATTTCATACACGCCAGAAAGAGCCAGCAGCATACTTATACTAAAGCCCGCCGCATTGCAAAGACCCGAAACCGTTCCATAGGTCTCTTTGGACAAATTAACAAAATTTTCTAATATGCCTACTAAGAAAATGATTCCTGTCACTCCCCCAGCAGCGGACAACAGAAAAGCTATATCTGTATACAAAAGCATTGTCTGGCGCTGTTTCTTTCCCAGGATCAGAAAAGCGGCTCCCCATAAAGCTGCCAGAAACCCTCCCACAACAAAGTTTATCCCTGTGGAAAGCTCTTTATTAATTTGTGCGAGACGTTTCTGTCCGGATTCCAGAAAGTTCTCATTAAACCCGATCCCCATCCGCACCGTTTCACTCCCCAGGGGCATCTCTATTTTTTTTCTGACATAACCTCCAACATCATCTCCAAAGATAAACGCCTCGCCATCCCAAAGGTAATAACAAGTAAAGTGTTCTGTCATATACGAAACATCCACATTCCAAGGTCTCTCTTTCCGGTCAGGAATATTGGATCTGCGTCTTAAAATGCTACCCTCTTCTTGTACATTTATAACAAAATCAAAGATAATATCTTCCATCCCCGGAAATGTATCCAGCGTTCCATCATATTCCAGATCTATCCCGTCTCTATTTCCGACCTGGGTCCAGATCTCATCAATAATTTTCTCTACATCCCTCCTGTGCAGTTTTGAATCTGTGTACTGGTTCACAAAAAGATCTCTCAGAGTTCCCCCCATCTGGTTGACCCTGCACACAATCCCCATTCCCAGAGCCAGTGACACCAGCCCTGCAAAAACAGCAGCTATAAGTACGGCTCTTCCAATTCTCCTTTTGCATATTTTTTCACTTAATTTTTTCAATTTTATAACCAATTCCCCATACCACCTTTAAATATCTTGGTTCCCGTGGATTGATCTCTATTTTCTCGCGGATTCTCCGGATGTGGACCATAACCGTATTTTCTACAGAAAATGCCTCTTCTCCCCATACCCGTTCATAAATCTCTTCTGCGGAAAATACCCTCCCCGGGTTTTTCATTAACAGCTGCAGTATTTTGTATTCCGTGGCAGTAAGTTTGACTGGTTCTCCGTCCACATAAAGCTGCTTTTCCTGTTCCAGAAGAGTCAACCCGCCCAGCGCGATCGTATTTCCCGATTCTGCATGATAGTCTCCTAATTTCATATAGCGGCGCAACTGGGATTTTACCCGTGCTATCAGCTCCGAAGACGAAAAGGGTTTCGCAATGTAGTCATCGGCTCCCATGGTCAATCCAAGTACCTTATCGCTATCCTCTGATTTGGCAGATAAGAGTATAATAGGAATATTTCTTTCCTCACGGATCTTTATTGTGGCGGACATTCCATCCATATTCGGCATCATGATATCTAAGATCACCAAATGAATCTTTTCCTGCCGCAAAACTTCCAGCGCTTGTATTCCATCATATGCTTTCCATATCTTATACCCTTCCGCTTCCAGATTTTTAGCAATGGCGGTCACGATCTCATGGTCATCATCCACCACTAATATTTGCTGATTTTCCATTTCCTCCTCCAAACTGGTTCTAACTGCCCTTGATATCTTTAACTATACCTTGTATTTCTTTATAAAAACTAAATAGAATTCTTACATTATTCTTAAGACACAGATGCCTGCCAAAACCTTCTTTCACCAGGCAACATCGCTGTTTTGGAAATTATTATATCAAATTACGGGAGAATTGTCATCTTATCCGAGTCTCTGTGCAGGGCTCTCGCCGTATAAAATCAAAAAAATCCACACCTATTCATGCAAGCATGATTGTGTGGATTTTCCTGATTTCGCATGGCTCATTGGGATAACATGTTTTCAATAAATGCGGCGTAGCCACGGGTGGGATCATCCACCAACACATGCGTGACTGCTCCGATGATCTTCCCATCCTGGATCACAGGTGATCCAGACATCCCCTGTACGATCCCGCCAGTTATTTTTAACAAATTTGAATCCGTTACTCGTATTACCATTCCTTTATTATCTTTGCTGTTTATATTGATCTCTTCTATCTCAATCTCATATCTTTTTCGACTTCCCTCGACATCACTGATAATCCATGCTTTTGACTTTTTTACATCCTGTTTAAGTCCTACCGGCATAAAATCAAGCTTTTCCCAATCCTTATAATCCTCAGACAATTGCCCGAAAATACCAAGGTTTGTATTTTTCTTTATCAAACCAATGCAGTTATCCGCCACCATATTGATATAGCCTTCCAGCTCTCCTGGCGTTCCCCGTTTGCCCTGGGTGATATCCAATATTTCCGTATTAAAAAGCTCGCCACCTCCCAGGTTCATCAGTGTTCCCGTATCAGCATCGGTAATCCCATGACCCAGCGCCCCAAAACCACCATTCTTCGTAACATACGTCATTGTACCGATCCCCTGGGTATCCTCTCTTACCCAAATTCCCAATTTGCAACTGCCATCTCTAACTTGTACCGGCTTCAACGCCACATCCGTCTCTCTGCCATTTCTACGAATCCGAATCCGAATTTTCTCATCCTTATTTCTCTGAACGGCAGCATTAAATTCCTTGATGGTCTTCACTGATTTGCCATTCATTTTAAGAATATAATCACCTTTTTGGATGATATTAGCTGCAGGCTCATATACAAGGCCATCTTTTCCTTCTACACTTGTGGTGGCAAGCACCAACAACCCATTTGTCTCCACATAAATACCAATGGGTTCTCCAGATGGCGCCAGATACATTGGGTCCATCACCTTGACTTCAACTGTCTTCAAATGAAAGAGGCCGAACAATTGAATATCTACGCTGTAATTCCCCTTGGCCTGAGATTTCAGCGTAGTTCCCCCACTGTCTCCCGTTATATTAAGTGCTTCCACAGAATCTTTTTTCTCCGCCTTTGCCGGGAGCCCGGAAAAAAGTTCTTCTTCTTTCCCTATATAAGTCCACATTGTATCTGGAATCTGACTGGACACAGATTGAATTGACAGCCAGCCGATAAGCAGAACATCCAGAGCAAGAACGCTGAAAAGTAGCCTCCGGTATTTTCTTTTCATGGTAATCCCTCCATATCATCCAAACATTCTTCTGTCATACAATGAAAGTATTACCATAAATGATTATTTTATCAATTTTTTGTGCACACCTTTTGCACAATCAAATAGCAGCGTAGTCCTTCTGACGTTTGGCGAGCTGCTTCATCTCTTTGGCATTGGTGCGCACAGCATCTGTAATCTCAACTCCGCCGAGTATACGCGCCAATTCTTCTTCCGATTCGGTTTCCGTAAGAGGGCGGATGTTCGTCCGTGTCATATCCCCCGATACAAACTTCTCAATGACAAAATGAGTATCCGCCATGGCGGCAATCTGAGCAAGATGTGTAATGCATATGATTTGATGTTCTTTTCCAAGGATCGACATTTTCTCAGAAACCTTCTGGGCCGTTCTCCCACTGATCCCCACATCAATCTCATCAAAAATCAACGTCTCAATACGGTCCACATCCGCAAAAACAGACTTAACTGCCAGCATCACACGGGACAACTCACCACCGGATGCCACTTTTCCCAAGGGATATAATTCTGCCCCTGGATTGGTGGATATCAAAAACTCCACATCATCACTCCCCTCGGCGGTATAACCCTCCAGGGGAGTGATATTTACAGAAAACTTTGGTTTCTCAAAATTTAGTTCTTCCAGTGCACTGATAATCTTCTTTTCCAGTTTCTTCCCAGCAGCCTTACGAAGCTTTGTTAGCTTACTGCCCAGTGTAGACATTTTACCTTCCAATGCTTCTTTTTTCTGCAGACATTCCTTCTGATAATCTTCGTAGTCACAGAGACGTCCAATCTTCTCCGTGATCTCATGGAGATAGGACATAATGTCCTCATAGCTTTTACCGTATTTTGCCTGACAATTGCGGATCTGATCCAATCTAGCTTCCATTTGGTGCAGTTCTGCCTCATCGAAAACAAATCCGTCCATATATTCTGAGATTTCCCGATTAAAATCAGAAAGGAGATTTTCGATATCCATCAGTTCCGATTCCATGGAAGTCAGCTTCTCATCCATGGAGGAAACACCGCCCAACTGTCTCAACGCCTGACTGATACCGTCTGCACTACCACCAAGACCATCCCCGGTACAGGCATAGACTTTTCCCAATGCCTCCACGATAGAAGAGGCATTGGAAAGTTTTCTGACCTGTTCCTCCAGCTTGTCCTCTTCCCCGGGAACCAGCTTTGTCTCTTCAATTTCCTTTTTTTCAAACTCCAGGAATGACAATTCCCGGGTCCGCTCCTCGGCAGAAATATTCTCGTTCTCTAATTCATGAAGCAATTCCCGGTACTCTCTATAATATCCTGCCATCTTTGATTTCAGATCCTCTACCTCACTACCGGCAAAACGGTCCACCACCGACAAATGATATTCTTTATGGAGAAGAGACTGGTGCTCATGCTGGCCATGAATGTCCATGCAGAGCCCAGCCACTTTTCGTATCATACTGACAGATACACTCTCTCCATTGATCCGATTAATGCTCCTGCTGCCAGTAATCTTTCTAGACACTACCAACTGCCCTTCTTCGGTCTCGATATCCAGAGCCCGCAGCGCCCGGAGAGTATCCTCATCATCAATCTGAAAGATAAGCTCCACCACTGCATAGTCTCCGTGATTCCCTATCATCTCAGAGGAAACTCTGGCTCCCAGGGCAATCCCGATAGATCCTACCACGATGGATTTCCCTGCCCCGGTCTCACCAGTTAGAATGTTCAGATGTCTCCCAAAATCAACATCAATTTCATCAATAATCGCAAAGTTTTTCACATGCAAATTTGCTAACAATACTTCTCCCCCTAGTTAATTCCCAGCACCGTAACTTTACATGACAATCTGAGTCCACGTACCTTTGCATAGATTCTCGTGACACCTCTGCGTCTTCCGGTCACTTTACCAGAATCATCTACCGAAGCGATGAGAGGATTCTTAGAATACCAAGTTACTCCCTTATTGATCTCATCTACCCGGAGTGTCTCTGTATCATATTGACGAAAAGCAAGCTTTTTACGGTTCATAGTAACAACAAGTACATCGGCATACCCAACCTGACCATTGGAGGTCTCCCCATATACAGTCGCCTGGCCAACACGATTGGCATAGATCTTGCCACGCTTATTTATTCTGGCCACCTTGCGGTTATCAGAATAATATTTAATCTTATCCGTAGAGTTCAGAGGCGCTTTCCGAATGCCAGACTGGATCTGTCGTCCCTTAGCCACAATGATATCATTGTTCTCCACATCTACTCCCGTGGCAGGTATTGGCTCAGACACTGTCACAAGACATACGGCTGACTTACCAGAACCATCCTTCGCCTTCGCCCGGATTTTTACAAGCCCAGGAGCGATTCCGTGTATCCGTCCAGAAGAATCTACCGTTGCAACGCTATTGTCACTGGAACTCCACGCCACTCCCTTGATCGAAGCATTCTTCGGCGTTATCTTAGCTTTCAATTTCAGCGTATTTCCTACCAACAGTTTCGCCGTGTACTTATTCAATGTGATCTTGGACACCTTACGTATTACCTGCACCTTACAGGTAGCAGAAGCCCCGGAACCATCTTTCGCTGTCGCAGTAATATATGCTGTTCCAAATTTCTTTCCTTTTACCTGTCCCTTCGAGTTGACAGTAGCTACCTTTTTCTTGGAAGTGGTCCATTTCACCGACTTATCTGTAGCTGTCTCAGAAGTGACAGTCGCTTTGATCGTAAATGACTTACCTTTTTGTAAAAACTTTGAAGTTGGTGAAACTGTGACAGAAGTTGCTTTTTCTGTCACGGTGATGAGACAACTCACCACATAACCGCCATCCTTGGCAACACCTTTTACAAGGGCCATTCCACCCTTCAAACCAGTTACCTTGACAGCAGATTCTCCAACCTTTTCAATTTTGGCAATGGACGGATCGGATATGCTCCAATCCATGGTCTTATCGTATGCTACAACCGGCTGGAAATCTGGATTCAACGTAATGCTCTCTCCAACCTCGATCTCGGCATTCTCTGGTTTTAATGTCACTGCTGTGAGGCCTTCTTTTACAGAAATCTGAATCACTGCCACTCGTCCAGAAGTAGAAGTTGCCTGAATAAAAGTAACTCCTGTTTTTTTGGCTGTGATAACTCCATTTTCATCCACATCTGCCACTTCCGCATTGTAAGTGCTCCAGGTGATGATATCTGTGGTATCCTCCGGCGTCTTTTTCAGCGTCGGGGTATAGGTCTCTCCTGCGATCATTTCATAATTATTTGGCGAAAACTCCAAATTACTACATGGCTGCAATACCGTCACAGTAATTTCTTTTCTGGTGGCATCATCCGCCTTGACATTGATCGTAGTTTTTCCAGCCTTTTTACCAGTAATATCGATAATACGGTTATCTGGCTTATATTCAAAATCTAAAATCTCTTCGTTACTTACTTCAAACTTCAATTCTGGATCGCAGCCCAGTGGTTCTAATGCAATATTGACATATTTCGTATCTCCTACATTCAGGACGATCTCCTCTGGTGTCAAAGTGATTTCTTCGCACTTTGCCACTACTGTCACCATACACTGTGCATAGATCTTGTTCGGATTGTACTTCGGTGATACCATAACCATCGTCGTACCTGGATTCTTCGCCGTAATATAACCGTACTCATCCACCGTCAAAACATTCGTATCCAGAGAGGTCCACTCAAGTTCCTTGTCCGTCACATTTTTCGGGGAATACGTATATTTCAGTTGATAGGTAGCATCCTTTTTTAATTTTAGAGTACTGTCGGAAAGTTTAATCTCCTCATATGGGGCTACCACGGTAAATTTACATCTCACACCCTGGCTCTCAATATTCGGATTTTTAAAGATCAGCTCGGTAGTGGAACCATCTCCTGGCACTTCCTTCGCCGTCACCGTAGCCGTCTGTCCATCGGACTCGATCTCCACATTCAGATATCTCTCATCCCAGTCCCACCAGGTTTTTGGCACCTCAGAAACCGCAGGATTTCCTTTCACCTTCACGACGATACTCTCTCCCACGTTCAGCTTTGCTTCCGCCGGATCAATATCGAAGTTTCCTGGCGTCTCCACAACACTGACACGACAGTTCGCTGTAAAACTACTGGAGCCACTCGTATATTTGGCGGTAATAATGACATCATCCTGAGTAATCCGCTTGGAGGTGATATTTCCATTGTGATCTACTTCCACATAACTGTCGTCACTGGAACTCCACTCCACATCCAGAACTTTCTTATCATTAAAGAATGCTCCAAGGTTCAATGTACTGTTATTATACATAGTCACATAGTTCTGGCTTAACCGAAATACATCCGCGATGGTAATTTTAATGTTAAATTTCCCCTTATCCAGAACAGTACTTCCTCCTGGGAGCAGCGAACGGATATAATTCTCGTAAGCTGCTTTCACCTTAACCTCCGCATTCACGGTGGTTGTAGTATTTTCTCTCTTGGACACCGCAGTTATGATACCCGTTGTTCTGTCATAGGTGGCATAGGGATCAAAATCCAACGGTGTCACATCAAAATACTGAATAAATTCTTCCGCAGAAAAATTAAATGCATCTGCGATATCAAACGTGCCTCCGATCGGAATCGTATCTGAATAATCATTCGGGGACGCATAAAGATACAGCGTCAATACCGTAGGCGCATAAATATCCTTATCAATATATCGGCTCTCACTCTCGTAAGCTCCCTTTGGATAGAAATACACATAATATTTACCGGCTCTTCCTTCCGCCTTCAACTGGTTAGAACGGCTGGAAACGGCACTGATCTTGATCAGATCTGAGGTAATTCCAAGAGAGTTGGCGATCGTCCGCTCTCCACCACTGCCATCGTCCTGCTTGATAACCCAGTCCATCTTCTGCTGGATGGCTTCAATATTGCTGGTAAACTTCGCATCGGTGTAGATGATACCACCGCTGTTCATCTTCATCTCTTTTATCTTGTCATATCCAGAATCGGTCTGACTGATCCCCGGATAGACGTATACGTCAATCGTTGCAGAATATGTAATGTTAGGACTATCTTTCGGTGTATAAGTAGCCGTGATCTTCGTTCTGCCGGCTCCCATCGGCGTTACAGTACCCTTGTCATCTCCAGAATTCGATACTTTCGCTACTTCTTCGTTCGCTGAGGTCCACTGAACGTTGTCAGATTTCGCCTCACCATAGTTCAGAGTCAATGCGACTGGCTTATCCGTCGTCCGTAAGAAAATCGCCTTGTCCTCAGAATCTGGATATGGTTTCTTAAACACATTGTCGTTTTTAGAAGTATCCACGGCAAATACAACCTGGATTTTACAGGACACACTACCGATCACAGCGCCTTGTCCGCCACCGGCTTTATTGACAACTGTAGCAAGTACCGTCACCTCACCTGGCGATTTCGCTCTTACAATTCCATAGATCGGACTGGTTGGGCTTTTCTGAATCTCTGCAATGTCATTTCCCGTCTCAATACTCCATGTTATCTCATACAGGTTAGAGTCCGCATAAATTGGATTTCTTTCATCACCGAGTACCAGCGTGATCTCCCGGCTCTTCATCTGATACGCGTTCTGGGCACTCATCTCGTAGCCGTCACAGGTCAGATACAGCCCCTCCACCGCTTGGGAACGGTACCCCAGGGAACCGCATATACCCACCACCATGAGCACAACAAGCAGCGCCAAATACCCAAATTTAATTCTTTTCTTTGAAAATCTTGCTTTTTTCATGTGAAATGCCCCTTTTTCTAATAAACTTGAATGCCTTCAGACATGGCTTCCGGCTAAAAAATCTTTACTTCTTCTAACTATATATATCGACTTGTTATTAAAGTTAGATTACCAGAATTTTGTGTCAAAAAAACACCAGAGTTTTCCTGTTCACCCTTCTTTCTGACTGAATACATACAGATAGATAAACTAATTATAAAGAAGAAAAAAACGATTGTCAAGGATACGATTGAAATCCTGTCACCTTGTTGCCAATCCCCTTTTTGCGTGGTATAATTTAGTAAAAAGGTCATACGATTCTATTTTAAGGAGGTATCTTTTATGAAATATCGAAAAAAAATTTTGGTTGCGGTCCTGTGCATTGGCCTTTTGACTCCTTTTAGCGTTTCATCCGCACATGGACACCAGGGAGGACACCACAACAACACAAATTCAAGTAAATACCACTATAACTGCGGGGGACACCGTTATCCTGCACATCTGCATGATGATGGTGCATGCCCCTATGCTTCATCAAAAGGTAGACACCACAACAACACAAATTCAAGTAAATACCACTATAACTGCGGGGGACACCGTTATCCTGCCCATTTGCATGATGATGGTGCATGCCCCTATGCTTCAAAAAAATGTCCTACATGCTATCGAACCTCTACCATTAAAAAGGTTCAAAAGAAACTCAACAAATTAGGATACAGGTGCAGTAAGACTGGAAAATACGACACCAAAACCAAATCGGCGATCTGTAAATACCAGAAGAAAAAATGTATCGCTGTGAATGGAAAAATAAACGAGACCTTATTAAAGAAAATGAATATCGCACATAAATAGGGATCGTGCTCTGGGGCAACAATCGGAAATCTTTCCGATTGTTGCCTGTTTTATTTTTTCAAAGGTCTATAATCCCTTCATATCTGTATGATCCCCAGTCTTTTAAACTCCTTCTTGATTCTTCGGTTTATCCTTTCTTTCCGTTTCCTGTATAGAATGAAGTCTGAATAAAATGGAAAAAATACTCTCCCTTATACTCGTATGATCCCAAGCCTTTTAAATTCCTTTTTGATCCCTCGGTTCATTCTTTCCTTCCATCTCCTATACAAAAAGAAATCTGAATAAAACGGAAAATAGAGATTGTGATTGCCATCATACACGTTACATATCGTTTCCCCTGTATTTCTCGTGACAACAATCTCACAAATAACACAAGGATATTTTTTATATTTCACTAGCGGAAATGAATAAATATAGTTAGAAGTATACTGATCTGTTACAGCGCTATGCCAGCGAAAACCACATTTCCGCAAATGCCCTTTGCTCGTATCCATCATTCTATATGTATTCAACCATAGATTTTCTGCCATTCCTTTCCCCCTTTTTGATAAACTTTTGTAAATCATTTACCATACACCTGAAATTACTTTTTTGATCCTTCCTGTAAACAGTATGTGTCTTAAAATACTCGACAAACCACTCGTCTAAATCGATATCCTGCTCACATGCGTAACCTACCAGAGCAGTTAAAGAAGCTCTGTTTTCTATGTCCAGCAGCTTTGTATCGTTATTCACCTCCAATATCAGATCATCCAGCATATCCTGATAGAGCGCAAGATCTTCCTGTTCCGCCTCTTTCTTTACATTCTCCTTTATAAAGTCTAACAGACCCACTTTTTCCCCATCATCTGCTGCATCCAAAAACTCCTGCATAAAGTCCTCCAGCAGTTGTAACTTTTCTATGATACAACTCTTTTTCTTTGTACTTACCTTATTCATGTCATCAAAAGTTTTCCCATGCCATTCTTTGCTGTGAAAGTTCGTTTTAAATGCCTCCATAAAGTCCATAAATCGTTCTGATGATATCCCCGTTTCACAAAACTTATGATATGTCACAAACCAAAGAAATGAATTTTTCGAGGTAAACATTTCTGCCACAGGCTCTCTCATAACCTCTGAGATGGAATCCAGTTCTTGTTTCAACGTTGCAATCATTTCTTCTTGAAGATTGTCATTTAAGAAAAAGCAGATATCCTTTAGCGGACTTTTCCAACGATCCATAAAATATGTAGCCATAAAACTTTCTAGAACCACTCTGTTCAGGGTATCGTTATTTCTTTCTGCAGGCTTAAAATTTCCTAAATCTTTAAAAAAGGTATGAGTGGAGGTAATATTCTTTACATGCATCGCGATATTTTTATCCAAGTAAGTAATGCCATTCTGACTTGCCCCCATTTTCTTTGCGTGATTATATCGTCTTAGATGATAACCGATTTGATCATCGGAGCAATTCAGATGCTTTACTTCCATCAGTTGAAATTCATCAAAAAGCTCCTGTAGTTCCTCTGGCAGATCCTTATATCCCTTCCCTCGGATATCACATACGATGGTATCATGAATTAAGTTTCCGCTCTCATCTCGCATTGGTTTTCCCTTCTCGTCCAATCGGTTCACCTGATACTCAATAAGAGGGTGTTCCAATTTATTTCCCAGCTTAAAGGCCCCTACCCTATAATTAAAAATTGTCGTTACCCGCTGAATGCCATCGATGAGATAATTATCCACTCCCCTTTCTGTCACCTGCTCACAAATGACAATGTAAGGAATATCTTCATTTTTCAGAACCGTCCCAATCAGACCGTCACGGTATTCTGGAGGCCACTGTCCCGATTCCCGTTGCTGGGGATGATCGATCCTCACCGTCTCTTTCTTCACTGCATTCACATAATATTTTGTAGAGTGAAACTCTCTCTTGTTCTTTTCCAATCCTGCCCATCTCATCTTTCATACCTCCTCCCGATAACACCATAACTCTAATTATGCAAAAACCTAATATATTCATACTGTACTGCCCATCTCATCTTTCATACCTCCTCCCGATAACACTATGACTCTAATTATGCAAAAACCTAATATGTTCATACTGTACTGCCCATCTCATCTTTCATACCTCCTCCCGATAACACCATGACTCTAATTATGCAAAAACCTAATATGTTCATACTGTACTGCCTGCCTCATATACGACTGATACTGCTTATCTGTAAGATTTAGCTGCTTTTTGATACATTTTGTCCCGATATCCTGCATTTTCATTTCGATGATCCTTCTCTGAATCTTAGAAAGGCTTCCCAGATAATTCTGGATCTTTTGATCCATATGATCCATTCCTTTCTCCAAAACTTCCTTTTCAATATTGATATCAGAAGGTATCACATCCGCCAAAGTACAATGTTCATCATCACCAACGGGTAGATCGATGGGTACAGACAAGCGATCTGCCCTTCTCTTATATCTGTTTCTTCTTGTAATCTCTGTCTTTATTTTATTGGTAAGACAAGAATATAAAAAACCATCAAAGGACTGAGCTTCATCATATCTTCTTATGGCATCCGCAAATACTTCATTGGCAAGAGAATAAAAATCATCTACGTCCTTATCTGACAAACCTCCAAATCGTAGAAGTATTTTATCCACGATATCATGAAGTTTCCGCGCATTGTTTTTATAATACAACGTTAATATTTCTTCCATTTCACACCTCCTATGTGATTTGTTCTTTGCAAAAACCATTATAGAACAAACGTTCTACGATGTCAATACATTTTCGAACATTTGTTTTGATTCTGCGAGCACGCAGAATGGGTCTACTGGAAAAACAGTTAGAGAAATAGCTAGTGTACTGTCAGCACAAAACGAAAGGAGACGATGAATATGATCACAAATCATTCTGTCTTTGGAGGATACATAGAAATGGAAGACTTTAATACTTCCTATCCAAACAAAAGGAGAATACAGAATCAGATGGAGGCAATCCATCTCCAACAAACACTGGAAAAAAGAAAAAACAGGACAGAAAAGGAGCAAAAATACAAACGTATGAATCTGGAAGAATTAAAAAAAATGCAATTGATATCTAATACAGATGGCCGCCCAGCGGAACATCTCACCGATGAAACATGGCAGAAAGAATTTGAAATCCGTAAATTATTTATCACACCTTATAACAAAAAGGTACAAAAACTCGGAGGCAGATTTTCAAAAGAATCAGCTAGAGGATGGACCGAGAACTGTCGTACCTACGATGGCTGTACAAACTGGCAGTCCTACTGTACCTTTATCAACGATATTCTGCGAAACATCCGTGCTGGACAGGTGGATTATTGCTACTACATCTATCAGATCATGGATCTGGCAAAATTACATTTTCATGATTTAAAAACTAAATATTGCGACGGATACTGGGAAGTCTGGTTAGACTCTTCCAATCTTCACAAGGAAGGAGGATTTACCAATGAGTGAATACGGCATACGAATCAAGAATATAGAAGCCAGTACCCTGCTGGAATACAACAGAGGCTTGCGCAGCCACTATGAGGTAACCAATGCGATGTTTACCAATAGTCTGTTTTGCGATTATTTAAAAGAAAATGGACTAAAGCTTTTGAAAGATGAATCCACACGGGATATCATCTGCCTTGAATTTAACTTTGGCACAAGATCCTATGAACAGGAGATGGAACATCTGAAAAAAACAGCAAAAAAGGCACGACTGGAATATAAGGAGGCAAAATCTCGGAACAATCAAAATGAAATGGATAAAAAGATGAAAAAGCGTAAGTGGATCATGGAATGTATCGCCTTTGCCCGTGAAAACAAAGAAAAATATGAGAGACTCTCCAAAGAAGAAATCAGAAGGCTACTTTATAACGATGGCGTGGATGTGGAATATATCTCACGAAAACGAGATGGAACCATAAAAAAGCGTGAAGTGATCCACTATAAAATGCTCTACCGCAGCACGGGAAAAGCCAAAAAGGGATCTTGTATGTTTATAAGAGACAAATTACATAAAAAAGCACAGAATTTTCTGTATATGGGAATTAAATGCCCTGAAAACAACGCACAAATTCTTGAGCTCAGCGCCTATGCTCCCCTAGTATCCAGCACCATCGTGGATCGAATCAAGATAAATCCCAGAAACATTCTGATCCTAGAGGACATTGATAAGTCTTTTATTACAAATGTAATCAGCATCGAAACGGATCAGGACAAGCACTGCCATGCTAGACGCATCGATCACTATGAATTGAAAAACACCTTATTTGATGGTCAGGCACTGATCGACAGCAGTATTTTCCCTGAATGGGCAGATGGTTACATTCTACTAAGACACCATTTTTGCAAGATGGCTGCCTTTTGCAGCAACATCCAAACATTTTTTCAGGATTATTTTGGTGAGTACTACCCTGACGCCACAGTAAAAGATATGTTTGGCAGGGAACATTTTGTAAAAGACATCGAAGTCATCACCACCAATCACTCCATGAAATGGTTAAAGTTCAACAAATCCTATGATGATTGGTGTAAAAAAGTAAATGAAAACCATAATCTGTTTGGCATTGTAAAAACAGCACATAAAAGTAAACTGGGAGACGTACAAAAAATGAGTTATCAGATGGTTAATTCCCTGGATGAGAGCATCATGGACAATGTAACTAGGGAAAGCGTCACCTATGTGGAACGATTAAAACGGGACGATGAATTTTTCCTGGAATACCTTCAAAAAAATAGTAATTTTTCCAATGACCACGAAGTATTGGTCGCCCTGAGCAAACAAAACAGGGAATTTACAAGAAGCGAATATTTCAGAGAACGCAGGAAAGCGATCATAAAAACCTATGTCAGAAACATGAAAACAGGAAAGCTCATTCAGAATGCAGAAAATCTTGTTATCGTTGGCTCTCCATATGCCATGTTGTTATATGGCGCCACAGGAAATAAGGACAGCGTCGACGATGACGATACCTTTCAGACAGAAACGGGCACAATCCAGTGTTATACGGAACGGTTTGAGGTGGATCGCCACCTGGCGTTCTTTCGAAGTCCCTTCAATTCAAAAAACAATTTGACCTATTTACATAATACCTGTCACGAAAAACTGAAAAAATATTTCCGATTTGGGAAACTCATCCTCGCTGTCAATATGATCGGTACCGATTTTCAGGACAGAAACAACGGCTCAGACCAGGATTCTGACAGCGGTTACTGCACCGATCAGGTAGATATCGTAGAACATGCAAGGAAATGTTATGCCGACCATCCAACCATCGTCAATAACATTCCAAAGGAAAAAAATGTATATCGGAACACTATGGATGATTTTGCAATGCTCGACAACCGCCTGGCAAACTGCCAGAGAGATATTGGGGAGTCGAGTAATCTCGCTCAGATCGCCCAGACCTATGCCTGCAATTTTACCGATTCAAAATACACGAACTATGTTTGTATCCTGTCGGTGCTGGCGCAAGTCGCCATCGACAACGCCAAACGTTGCTTTGACATACAGCTCACAGATGAGATCCAGCGGATCAAAGAAGATATGGAAATACAAAGACATAAATATCCAAACTTCTGGAAACTGATTCACCCCAATATAAACCCTGAGAAAATCAATCCCAGACTGCACTGCCCCATGAACTGCCTGTACGATCTCAGATTAAACCGTTTTCGCAACACTGCTGCCACTCTTCCCATGTCCTATTTTTACAAAAAATTCGAACTGGAAAAAGACCGTAGGAAATCAAAAAAAGTAGAGGATCTGATCGCCAAATATTCCCTTCACCTATATCAATACAATACAAGTGGCGAAAATATCTCCGATCGCTGCGATGATTACTTATTATTAAGAAAGGATTTTGAAGATATGGTCTCCAGTATCCGCAAAGTATATTTATCGGATTCCTACATTGGGCTTATGTCCTGGCTCATTGACCGGGCCTTTCTCATAACATGCAATGTAAACCGGAATAGACAATTAAAAAAGCAGTTAGATATGAACAG
The DNA here is from genome assembly GCA_947644305.1 of uncultured Roseburia sp. Taxonomy (GTDB): domain Bacteria; phylum Bacillota; class Clostridia; order Lachnospirales; family Lachnospiraceae; genus Eubacterium_F. The sequence goes on along the minus strand of CANRYS010000008.1, from coordinate 29,207 downwards.
ATCTCTCCTATTAAAAGTTTTATTTCAGGTAAACAGCGGAAACTTATTAAAGATTTTCTCTAATCATTGCTAATTTTGATGTTTTTTTGTACATTCAACGCCAGGATCATACCAAAAACACCCGAAAATATGTTCTATTTTACAAATTGTTAGGTGATCTATGAAGGGAAAAGAAGAGCTCTCGTTCCCCCACTTGTACAACCAAATAGGAAAGGCTGGTGATTGCGACGCAAGAAAACGATGAATTAAAAATATACCGGGGACAGGATTATATCGTATCAGATCACATTGTGATCCATCAGGCGACACTGGAAGAGATTTGCCAATACGGAGAACAGGATTACTATTCGATGGTCTATCAACTGACTGCGACGCCGCAATCCATGAAATACCAGTTGTGGAAAATGGGAGTTGACTACACATCCATCACTCCATTTGAACTGTTTTACAGCACCCTATGCAAATTATATCCACAGAAAAAAACTTCCATCCTGTTTGGCAATCTGGATCTCAATCGGTTTCAGATCATGCAGCATAAAGAAAATGGATCTGTGTTCTTATATCAGGATATAGAAAACCAGCCTGTTATCATAGATGAATCCACCTACGATCGGATGATGAATTATATCTGTCAGGTCCATATGATACAGAGAGATAACAAACTGCCTGCCAACGAGTCCACCAAAATGATCCTGATTGAAGATGCAAGAGATGAATATGAAAGAAACAAAAACAAAGAATACCATTCACAATTAAAAAATATGATTTCTGCCATGGTGAATTGTGAAGGTTTCAAATATAACCACTCCGAGGTTTGGAATATGAAAATCAATGCATTCATGGATTCTGTAAGACGAGTCTCAAAAATAAAAAATGCAAATTTACTATTGCAGAGTGGATATTCCGGATTCGGAATCAACCTCAAAGAAATATCCAACAAGCAATTAGACTGGCTTGGAGAACTGGAATAAAGTTTTCCCCGCCCGCCTAAAAATATATAATTTTAAGGAGGAACTATCTATGTCTTTTAATCCAAATGAACTTATTCTTGAAAAAATCAGAGCCGTTGAGGAGTATGATCCCTCTACAAAAGAGCTGACAGGTCGTTACACGCAGATCGAGGAGCCAAGCCTGAAAACATCCGCAGAGGGCACACAGGTGACCGATGCTATGGGTTCTGAGATCGTAACCTTCTACAATTCTCAGACCGGTACATTCAGCTTTACCAACAGTCTCTTCTCTCTTGACCTCGCTGCTTCCCAGTTGGGCGCAGAAAAGACAGCCGGAACTGCTAATGAGAAGCTTAAGGTTCCTGTGTCGGAGACATTGGATATTGAAGCCGATGGTACCGTTAAACTGTCCTATGTTCCAGTAGGACCAGAGGGTGCAGAGATCAAGCATGTCCGAGTTATCAATGATAACAATACCTTTGGAGAAAAATACGAAGTATCCGCTACCGCATCAGCAGGAAAATTCACATTGGATGCAGCAAATAAAACCATTACTCTTCCGGCCGGTGTGACTGGACGCGCCTTCGTCCAGTATGAGCGAGAAAGTGAAAACGCGGTGAAGATCACAAAGAAAACTGACGGTGTACCGGAAGTCAAATCTCTTCTGATCCACGCGATCTTCCACGATCCTTGCGACACCAACCTGGTATACGCCGGTGTTATCTCTGTTCCACGGGCTCAGATCAATCCGGAATCGGTGGAGATCAGCCTCTCTTCCGAGGGCAAGCATGCCGCTGAGTACAAACTCCAGAAATCTTACTGCGACAGCAAGGCACGTCTGTTTGACATCTTTGTAGCAGAAGAATAATCCCATTATGGCGGTTTGAAATACAACCGCCATTTTTTTCGAGGTGACAAAACATATGAGTGATAAAAAAATAAATGCCCACTGCGCCATTTGCGGCGCTGGTTATCATATATGCAATACGTGCCAGCAACAAAAATACTTCAAGTCCTGGCGGGCCGTCACAGATACGGTGGGACATTATAAAATCTATATGGCAGTCCATGGATATACTCTAACCCAGGATAAGGAAACGGCAAAAAGGGAATTGGAAAAATGTGATCTGTCCGGTCTGGAAGACTTCCATCCGCCGATAAGGGCTGTGATTCAGGAGATCTTATCAGAGGAAGACGACGACATTCCAATGCCTCCACAAAAGGAGCCGTGATACTATGAGTGAAATCTTACAAATGCTACCGGTCCTTGCCGTTGCCGTGGGGATCAATATTGCCACCGGCATGTATTACAGCATCGGTACGCAGAAGATCCATTTTAACCTAACTATCCTGATCACCGGAATCGCAAAAGCATTGACCGTGGCGGTGACATTTATCGGTTCTGCCTTCTGTTTCGAAGCGGCGGATCTGTCTTCCATCGGCATCACCCCATCCTTCGCGATGACCTCAGCCATTCTATTATATGTAGGCAAAGCCCTGGGATCTCTGGGAAAAATCCTGGGCATCGAAACAAAATAAAAGTCAAATGAGGCGATATATATGGATATATTCAATAACTTATCTCACATAGACTTCTCTCTATTCCTACTTTCTGCTTTTATCATTATTTCCAGTATCATATTCGCCTGCGAAATTATAGAAAAATTTTCTAAGCTTATCGGACGCCCTGTCAAATGGGTCCAAAACAATGAAAAGGATCATCTCCTGCTCACTGAAAATACACAGGAATTGAATGAATTAAAAAGAGATGTAAAAAAACTGACAGAAATGTTTATCGACAAACAGATCGATGATATGCGATACGAAATACTCCATTTTGCCTCCGCCCTTTCAGGCGGAGGTGAATTTAGCAAGGAACCCTTTGATCACATTCTGAAAACTTATGAAAAATACGAAAAAATATTAGAAGAAAACAACATGACCAACGGACAGGTACAGATGAGTATGGAAGTCATCAACGACATTTACAAAGAAAAATTAAAAAACGGATTTAATCGAGGTGAAATACAATGAAAATAGCATTAACCGTCGGCCACTCAAGATTGAAAAATGGCTATTATACAAGTGCAGATGGAAAAAAATATGGCGGCTGCAACGAATATAGGTGGTGCAGGGCATTTTCCAAACAGGTAAAAACGGAACTGACAAAAAAGGGCCACAAGGTAGACAGAATCCTGTGCCCAGAAAAAAAGTTTATCTCCAGTTCAGAAGAAAAAAATTACAAATTGAACCAGATCAACAAAGACATTTACGACCTTGTGATCGAGCTTCACTTAAACGCAGCCAGTCCTGCCGCTGAGGGCACGGAGGTTCTATATAAGTCAACTACAGGCAAAAAGTATGCCGCTGCTGTCCAAAAGCAACTGTCCTCTGTATTTAAGAATAGAGGAATCCTCCAGAGAGACAATCTCTATATATTAAATCAGACAAAGCCTCCTGCCATTCTGATCGAAACCTTCTTCTGTACAAGCAAATCGGATTACAAGAAGGGAAAAGGGCTCGCAAACCGTAGAAAACTGGCAAAATTAATCGCCAGTGGAATCCAAAAAACAAAATAAGGAGAATGATCTTATGGATATTACATTGACACTTGGTGAGGTATTAAATCTCAATCAGACCCTGAAATCTATCATTGATGATAATAAGGCAAAGGTAGATCCTCTGTTCAAATTTAAATTGCTGGGGATCATGAAATCTGCTGAAACTCACGTGGCAAACTTTGAGACAATACGAAATGAAAAAATCATGGAATATGGCAAAGAAGCTGAGGATGGCAGCATCCAGATCCCAAAAGAGGATAAAGATGCCATCAAACAGTTTAACGACAGTTTGATTCAGATCATCAACAGCCAGGTAACCGTAAATGTAGAACGTTTAAAGGTAACAGATGTATTCAATAAGGGAGTCAGAGCAGAGCACCTAATCGGATTGTATCCGATTATGGAAGAATAACTGCCCACCTCAACGAATTGTTTGTGTACGAAATAAAGCATAAGAAGGGAGATTTTTATGTTCAAATCTATGATGGAATATTTCAAACTAAAAAAGCTATACAAAGACTCGAAGAAAGTACTTATGGTCAATGCAGCAGAAGTGATCTCTTCGATCAAGAATATTACAGCCATCCTGGAACAACTGATGGAAGCAGAAAAAAAGGGATGATACACTAGAGGAAGCCGGCATAATTGCCGACTTCCGGTGTTTTTCTAATCAAAAGAAAGGAGATGTTTTAAAATATGAGTGACCTCAAATTGGGAATTGACGCACAACTGACTCCCAAATCTATTTCAAATATACAAAAGCAGCTAGATAGTATCAAGAACCTCAATATCAAGATAGGCGTAGATACTTCTGAAATTTCAAAATTATTAAGTCAAAATGGTATTGGTGAATGTACAATATTCCAGTGGTGAATGTACTGCGCCCACCCCTCTAAAGCTGCATAATAACGCCATGCAGCCAACGGACGGGAGCGTAGCCACTTAAAATAAGCGGATACCTTTAATGAAAATTATAAAAACCGAATATGCTGGAAACCCTAAAGACTATATATACCCCAAAACGGAATCGGAAACGATAAACGGCAATGGTGTCGAAAGACAGAAAAAAAAATATATAGTATGCATATGGCGAGAGCCTACGTGTGATTTAAGATTTTATATTTACATAGACTTCTGGCTTTATCTATATAAGATAACTCCTATGAAATATTAAAAGAATGGGCGATCCATAGGTAGGCATGAAAATACATTTTATGCTGAAAGCAGGGATAATGGCTAAGTTATTTTCAAATAATATGTCACGCCCTCAACGACTGACAAGGTTTGGCCGCATACAGGCGTAATTGTATGTAGCTGTGATATACAGTCTGAACCTCGCGAAAGTGAGCCAATTTACTAACTTAAAACTCTTTTCTTCAATTAATAATTTGTCAGAAGCAAATGGGAGTCTTTTTCTAAATACAGGCAGTACAAGAAAGTGTGGAAAAAATCCCAAAATCATTGTTTGATACAATAAGAGATAGAATACCAGATATTGCCGATGAACTATCTGCTCTTCCCAATCTAGGATCTGCTGCTGGTGGTGCTGCTGGTGGTGCTGCTGCTGGTGCTGCAGGCAGTTTGGGTGCTACCATAGCTTCAATGGGTATTGCCATAGGTCTGGAACAAGTTTTAGAGATTGCTGTTACTGCTATTGAGAACTGGATTAACAGAGTAGAAATCGCAAGAGAACGTTCTTCAAAAATTATGGAAGAATACGACCAGAGAAACAATACCAATGCAGACCGCAAAAAAACGGTATGGCAATTTGCTGACAGATACGATGAACTGTCCAAGGGCGTTGACCTATCAACGAACAAAAACAATGCTCTCTCTTCCGAAGAGTATGCAGAATTTCTAAATATTAACACTCAGCTTGCAAAGTCATTTCCCGAATTGGTAAAAGGTATAGATGATAATGGAAATTCAATTCTAAAACTTGGCGCAAAGGGAACCACGGCTAAAAAGCAATTGAAAGAATTACTACAAACCGAAGAGGAATTGAATAATTTCAAAATTGCAAATGATCTCGAAGAGTCTTTTGATGGTGTGTATACATATATAGAAGACGGAAATAATGCAGCAGATGAATTAGAGAATGCGAAAAAACAATCAGGTGTCTTGCCAAATTTCGTAGAACACGGTGTGCAATTAGAAAAGAATAATTATCGTTTATTTGGCGGAGATATAACAGATAATGAGAGAACAGATTACGCCTATGCCATGCAGTCTACTGCCCAGGACTTTATGAATGGGTTAGATGAAAACAGACGTATTGAATTAGAAAACAAGGGAATAAATGCTTCTGAACTGTTTTCTATGGAAAGAAATGACAGCACAGGAAGTTTTGAACTATATGCTAATTTATACTCATTAACACCAGATGAAATAGAGAATTTACAAAAAAAAGTAAACGAAAATGTTAAGGAGCTGAACGGGCCATTAATTGACCAGTTTGGCAACCAGAAAATGGGGTTGGAGCAACAAATTGAGAAAGGCAAAAGTGCCTGGACAGATTTTGTTCCACAAATTGTTAGCGGTATGAAATCAGAACAGACATTCAAGAATCTGGAAAATCCAGATTTACAGAATATGGCTATTCAAATTGTTGAAAGTCTGGATTCAAGTTATGCTAACGCAATGGACCAATACGATCCTGATCCATATGCCTGGGTCAGAGATAAACTTATATTACCAATGAGCAAACTTGACGATGCTGATAAAAAATTACTGACAACAAATTTTCAAGACCTTTTTAATTTAAATCTTGAAGATATGAATGTGGATGATGCAAGATCCAATATTCAATATTACTGCACTGCCATTGCAAAACTCCTTAATAAGTCGCTCCCAGAGGTTCAAAAGCTCTTGGGATTTGATGAATTCTTCCAAACAGCTTCCAAATATGATCAGACTGTCGCCTACGCCTCTGGTGGAACTTATAAATCTGCCAAAGACGTGGAAAATTCAAAAGGATTCAATCAGCAAGATGTTATTGAGGCTATGGATAAAAACAGCATCAACACAGATGAAGAAATTGATAAGTTTAAAGAATTTCTTGAGATCTCCAATTCTCTTGATGAAGCAGTTAAAGCATATAAGAATGCCCCGAAAGAAACCGATACCACTCCTCTCACTTTCGATGAAGCATGGAACTCAATCGGTACATCCGGCAACGAAGAAGCAGACGCCAGGGCTCTCGAAACAAAAGAACGACTCCTTGAACTAGCCGAAGCTGGAAAACTGACAGAAAAAGAATTGAGTGAATCTTCTCTTGCAAAAATATTTACCGATGCTGGTATTTCAATAGAAGAAGCAACTCAAAAAATCAATAATATGAAATCCTCTGTTGATCAGCTTACGTCTATGGAAACAGGTATTTCATCTATTTCCGCAATCCTAAGCCAAAAACAAAAAAATTGGTCAGGTAAAGATACACACCTCAAAGGGATTGACATCAGTCAGCTTTCTGCTATGCCGGAAGATGTCAAAGCTCAGAAAAAAGAATATGAACATTTTGTAGAAGTATTAGCAACTGGCACATCCAAAATGGATAAGTGCAGGAACGCTGCTGATAATCTCGCCACTGCCTACTTAAACAACAGTAATTTTCTCGCCAAACTGACAGAAGAAAATCAAGATTATTATACATCCGTTTTAAGTCAGATGGGTATAGAAAATGCGGCACAGATTGTCACTAATACGCTAAGCAAGCAAAAAATCAATGCTAGAATTTCCACCTTTAATTTAAAAACTGCTACAAAGCAGGAGATAAATTCATTAGGAAATTATGTCGTATCCCTTAAAGGTTCACGTAAAGCACTTGCTTATTATACATTGCAGCAACAACTAGCGAATAAAAACTCTCTTAAAACGTCTGGCAGTATAAAGAATTTAAAAGCTTTGGCAAAACAATGTGGGATAACTGGTGAAGCAATTGACCTCATGACATCGCTTGCCGAAGATAAAAAGGATCTTAAACAGTATACCACAGGTAAGAAAAAAAATGATAGATATGCTGGCGAGAATATCTCAAAAATAAAAACGGAGATAAAGGGCAAAACAAAACGGCTTAAAAAAATTACGAAAGAAGGCGCCGAAGTTCAGCCAGAAATTAATTTTGATAGTCCCTCAGATTCTGGCGGCGGCACAAAGGACAACACCAAATCAACACAGCAGTTTGATTGGATCAGCCGCGCTTTAAGCCGCTTATCATCACAACTGGATCTTGTAAAAGCTAAGTATGACAATCTTTTCAACAACAAAAAAGCTAAAAATTCTAATTCATTACTGAAACTCCAAAACAAAAATCTAGATGATCAGTATAAAATCCTGAATAAGACGGAGAAATACCAGGAAAAAGCACAAAAAAAATATACCAAGAAAGCAAATAAGGTCCGCATATCTAAGAATAAAAAAGAAGACAAGGCCCTGAAGAAAGCAGTCAAAGATGGTCGTATTAAGGGAGATACGAATGATCTGATCGCTGAATATGGTGAAGAGAAAGCCAAAAAAATACAAGAGTATCAGGACTGGTATGATAAGGCAAAGGAAGCGGAAAAAAATAAAGAAAATGCAACAAAACTAAAACAGGAAAACCGCATTCAAAAATATCAGGGTAAAGTAAATAATGCGGATAAAAAAAAGTCTCTTGCAGAGGCACGAAAAGAAAATGCCACGACAGCAGAGGCGAAAAATAAGTACGTCGATAATGAAAAGAAATACATTAGAACTTCTTATAATAACCAAATTAAAATTGCTCGACGTGAAAAAGATTCCCTGAAAGTGAAACAGTTAAAAGAAGAAAAAAAGAAAGAACTTCGAAATCTTAATATTGAAAAGCATCAGAATCTCGCCGACGAGCATCAGTCAGAACTAGACAGGTATTCCGCTGAAAAACAGAACCTGAAAACAGCTGGCGAAAAGAACGCCCTTATTGATCTGGAAAAAGCCAGTACCTCCAAACTGTATAATGAAAAAATTAAGATTGCAGAACTGGAAGGAAAAATAAGTGAGCAGAAACAGCTTCAGGCAGAAAAAGAGAAAGCTCTTCGAGATCTTGATATGGAAAAACATCAGAATCTTGCTGACCAGCATCAGGCAGAACTAGACAGATATTCTGCCGAAAAACAGAATCTGAAAACAGCTAATGAAAAGAATTCTGTAATTGATCAAGAAAAAAATATTACAGCCCAACTGTATAATGAAAAAATTCAGATTGCAAAACTGGAAGGAAATCAATCTGAAGAATTGCGTCTACAAGCAGAACTCTCCCAACGACTTGTCTCACTTGAAAAAGAAAAATTTGATAATATTGTACAATATTACAATAATCTGCGCAAAGTCAATGAAAATCATTCTAAAAATTTGAGCAATTCGGTTGATGAACTAGAGGCCAGAGGACTGATCGTTACGAGCAACCTTTATTCTTCCCAGATGGCACAAAATAATGAGAAGAAGCGAAATCTTCAAGAGGAACTTTCCGCGCTCAAACAACAGCACGATAAAATTGATAAGGGAACCCAGGCATGGTATGATTCTCTTGACTCAATCCAGGCATGTGAGGATGGTATAGCTGGCTGTATTCGTAATTCCATTGAACTTGGTAATGCAATTCGAAACATTGATTGGCAGATTTTTGAGAAATTCTCCGCACGTACGGACCTTCTTTCATCCGAATACGATCTTGGGATCAAATTCATGTCGAATAAAAAGATGTTCGATGACAAATCAGGTAACTTTACCAAAGAAGGGACTGCCACCCTTGGAGCAAATTATTCCAAAATGCTTTTGGCGAAAAATAAAAAAGAAGAAGCGTGGAATATCCTGGAAACGACCAAAAAACACATTGACAACGGAGATCCTGGATATACCGATCCCAAAGTACTTGAAGAATATAATGCAAAGTACAAGGAGTATATCCAGCTTTCAGAAGCAGAATTCGATATACAAAAGAATCTGATTGACATGATGAAAGAAAAGTATCAAAAAGAACTTGACTGCCTTCAGGATATTATCAATAAAAGGAAAGATTTGCTGCAGACAGAAAAAGATGCATATGACTACCAGAAAAATATTGAAGAAAAAACGAAGAACATTGCTGTGATAACAAAGCAGCTCACTGCTCTTGGCGGGGATGACTCAGAAGAAGCAAAGACAAGGATACAGCAACTGCAGGTCAGTCTGGACGAAGCAAACAAAGATCTACAGGATACGGAATACCAGCAATGGATCACGGACCAGCAGACTATGCTCGACAATCTTTATAATGAGTATTCCCAATTTATCGATACGAAGTTAAATGATACGGATGCATTATTAGATGAAGCTATCGCATACCTGAGTGATATTGACATAGCAGAATCTGTATCGGAATCATTACAGGAATATTACGATAACAATGGATATAATCCAACGGATGATTTTAATGCGATCAATACTGCTCTTGGTGAGAATGGAAGTATTGTTAAATCGATTCAGGGAGCTGTTGACAGTATAACGAAGTATCTTAAAACCCAGCAGACATATCAGGCGGAAGCGGATAAGGTGACAGCAGCAGTGTCTGAAATCGGTAATGTATTCGAAGATGCAAATGCCATAACAAGATATGAGGAAGCAAGAAAAGCATATGACAGCCTTGCTACCGCCGGAGAAAATGGAGAAAATATTCAGGGCTATGTTGCCTCATCGGCAGTTTCCACACTTGATACAACAGGAAAAGATGTACAGATGATATATGATTCTGTTTCCCAGGTTAGAAATGCTATAAATTCTATCGGAAACATTGATAACAGAGAAGGTTTTAATGAAGATAATAGGCGTTTTATCCAAGAAGCTTATGATCTTTATAATAGTTTATCCACATCCGGAAAACAACTTCTAGGCGACGACTATAAAAACTTGTTGGAATATAAGCAGCATCAATATGATCATTGGGATAACGTAATAAAAATTGAGGCGGCCGAAGCAGAACGCAGGGCACAGGAAGCTGCGGCAGAACAAGATAAGCAGAACAAACGTGATGCCATCAAAAACTGGATTGCCGGGCAAAAAGCAAATAAAGCATGGTGGATCAAACAAAAATATGAGAACTCTACTCCAGCACAAAAATATATTCACGATAAAATATTTGATCCGGGTTCCGGTGCCAGATACCTGAACAACACAGGATTAAATCAACTTGGTTCATTTATGAATACACTCGGCATACCTGGAGGATATTTGCTTGACCGTCTTACCAGCCTCGGTTTCTCTCAAGGAGGCATCGTTGATACACTGCAAAAGATACCTGGAATGAATGGCGACGACGGATGGGCAACATTGAAACGGGGCGAAGCCGTTCTGACACCAGAGCAGACGGAAGATTTTCAGAAACTCCTGCAAAATCTTGATGTATTGAATCCAGCAGTTGATCTGTATAAAAACATGAATATGAGAAATGTTGATGCAGCACCAGACTGCATGATAAGCCAGTCTACAGGGGATATTAATATTGATATGAGTTTCCCTGGCGTAACAAATTATGAAGAATTCCGGCAGAAACTACAGTCTGATCCTAAGATTGAAAGTATGTTTAAATCCATGATCTGGGACAAAGGAAGCTTATCAAAATATAGTACCAAAATGTAATAGAAACTTATAATCTGTTGCACTAGTAAATGTAAGAAAGGACAGCTTTTGCTGTCCTTTCTTATTCCCACGAACAGAAAGGAAATAAATTCATGATATTAACAGACTCAAAAAAATACAAAAAACTACTCAAAGAAGAAAATGACCGGCTGGCAAAAAGAATCTCCCAACTGGAAAAAGAGAGAGATTACGCTGTGAAAGATATGAAACGTTCCGCGGAGCTACTCAATACCTATAAAAAAGAATATGAAAGATTGATCCAGGATTCAAAAAAACTAATTCAGAAACAAAAATCTTCCGAGAAAGCCGTAGATAAAATTATAATTGGATTGAAAAAAGAACTCTCCGAGCTTCAGAAGAAAACGTGTGAGAAAATATAGCAAAAGAAAGTTGGTGATGACCAGATGATTACACAGTTTGAATTTGACGGAATAAAAAGCTCTGTCTTCGGACTCTATCTTTGTAGCTTTAGTGGAAACAGCACCGGAGCGAAACCGGTCGGCAATGAAATAACGATCAATACGGTAAAAGCACCAAAAAGAAATCGTTTTATTCGAACCGGTGTTACCTATGAAACACCCCTCACCTTTTCTTTTCAGGTGGTCAAATACAACTGTTGGGGTGAGGATATGGAAATAACTCCCAGAGAGCTTGCTAAGATCATGAGGTGGCTGGTCCGTAAAGATTATCGCTATCTCCGATTTGACCAGACTGGCTGGGACAATGTGTTCTATAACTGCACGCTAAAAGTACAGAAATATGAGATTGGCGGCGTCATACGGGGACTGGAGATCGAGGCCACATGCGATGCGCCTTGGGGTTATTCAGAACGTAAAGAACATACTTTGAATCTAAATGGAGTAAATGCCTGCAGCATATATAATTATTCCGACGAAGACGGCGGCATACTGCCAGACTTAGTCAGAATTGAAGTGTTAGGAAACTACGATCTATTGTGCATTACAAATACATTTTCTATGGATCAGGATGAAAACAAAACCAAAACAATAAACGTCGAAATTAATAACTGTAAACAGGGCGAGATCATAGAACTAGATCGGCATAAAAATATCTGCTCTTCTATGGTTCATGACGGATTGATAAATGACTTTAATCATGTTTTTCTCGAACTCTATTCAGATTTTAATCAATACGAAAATGTAATTGCCTCTAATGAACGATGCAATGTAACCATATACATTAGAGAGATCAGAAAGGGGGTTCCTGTATAATGAGTTTCAATCCAAACAAACTAACTTTTAAAGTTGACGAAATTACAGGTGAGATTGTCCAGCCCCAGGTCTTCCTTTGCGACAGACAGCTAAACAAAATAGGCGAGATTTATCCCGTAGGAGATCTGCGGATCAAATGTGTGCTGAACGGAGCGGATGAGATCTCCTTTAGTACGCCAAAAAATGTATCCGACCATGAAAACTCTTTATATCACAAAATAAAAGACTATTCCGTCGTATTCGTCCGGGGTTTTGGATATTTTGAAGTATCGCCAACAGTAAACGATACCTACACTTCCATCAAAACCTTAAATGGAAATTCACTGGGAGAATCTGAATTATCCCAATTATTCTGTACACTGGAATGCAACACAAACAGCGATATGCAAGACTTCGGAAAATTACACCCAACAGAACCATATATTTCTACTGTTTTGTATTCAGACAAGGAAGAGCACAGCCTGATACACAGAATATTAACCTATGCTCCCAATTATACCGTGGGTACAGTGGAGGATACCATCAAAAATATCCAGAGAACCTTTAGCTTTTCCAGGAAGGACATTATCTCCTGTTTTTCAGAAATCGCGCAGGAGATTGGCTGTATTTTTGACATTGTCGTTAGAAAAAATGAAGACGGAATGGTGGAACGGATTGTTAATATATACGATGCGCAATACTGTAAAGACTGCAGAAGCCGCAACGTTATCAACGGCGTCTGTCAGGACTGTGAAAGTACGGATATTGGCGGAATCGGTGAAGACACCAACATAGCTGTCGGAACAGATAATCTTTCTGATGAGATCACTCTCACACCCGATGGAAATATGAAGAACTGCTTTATTATTGAGGGCGGGGATGATATTATCACAGATACCGTAGAGGGGATTCTGCCCTCAGGAAATAAAAAGCTGTATATGTTTTCTCCAGAAACAAAACAACTCTTCTCCTCAAAACTCCAGAAAAAATATGATGAATACATAACGCAATTTAATAACAACAGGGAACCCTATGAAAAATTACTTGAGATAGAATATGGTATCCATGATCTGATCCTGTATCTGCAGTCGGGACGTATGCCGACCCCAGAAACACCGGATACTCCAGAGGATACTACGAGTGACACAGACAGTAGACTTAGGAGAGAGGTAGATCACATAATTGATAAATACAACTCCCATTTCCCACAGGGTCTCGGACATACCGAAAATTCTGACACCATTTCTCGAAACGGCATCGTGCGGCAGGTACTGTCCTTGTTTGTCCATGATGGATATATGATCCGGCAGGAAAATGGAAATTATGACAATGAAAAACTCCGTTGGACTGGTGATATCGTGGTCTATAAGATCAGAGAAAACAGTTCTCAGGCGATCATACATGTATCCGACAATTCAAGTACAATTGAATATTCCGACACAAAGGAGCAAGATACAAGTTCGTTCTGTATCAAATTTTCTGAAGATTATACCACGTATTTGAAGCAGATGGTAGCGATCACTACTAAGAATTATGAATTCATTGAAGAACAGGGGTTGAACCAATCAAAAGAATGGCAAAAATACAGCCTACATAGATTATATTCTTATGAATCTGGCTATCAAGCCTGTATCGAAACCCTCGAAGAGATCATATGCAAGTCAGACACGTCAGCTATTATAGACGAAGCAGAATCAATCAAGGAGAAATACTACAATAGAAAGATCGAAATTTCTGATTACATGACAAGACTGGAAGATATTATATTCCATTTGTGTTCTTATTTTGGAAATTTTGATATCATCCCTTCTTCCGTCAAGTCTGAACCAACTACATTTACGAGAGCGGACTCCGCTTTTATGAATATGGTTCATTATATCCGGTACGGAACATGGGCCGGAGAAAGCGAAAATGAAATAACCGATCATCCAATCTATTGCAAAAACTGCGGTTCTAAAAACGTCACCTTAACTGGATGCAACCAGTGTAAAACAGCAAATATTGCCACTTACAGTGAACTTGCGCAGATAGTATATGAAAATTATATACTGAACCATACACCCCTGGAAACACAGAGAAAACAAATACGGGAAAATAACGATTTAAAAGAATTTTTAAAAGATCCAGAAACCAAAGAAGATTTCTATAAAGAATTATGTTCCTTTATCCGGGAAGATGTATATACCAACAGCAACTTTATCTCAGATGGTCTCAGTAATTCAGAACTGATCCTGAAAGCCAGGGAATTGATCCTGAAAGCGGAGCAGGAACTTGCAAAAGCCTGTATATCCCAGCATACCTTATCTGGCAATATTTATTCCTTTGCGGCATACAGTTGTTTATCTAAAAAGGATTTTCCGATAAGCGGCGTCTACGATGGATTTAAGTTAGGCAATTTCATGAGATATTTCGCCGACGATGGAAAAACTTATAAATTACGTCTTTCTTCCGAAGAATTTTCATGGACAGATTCCGGCGCAGAACTCAACGTTGAATTCACGGATGTTATAGAGTATTCCAATGGCGGTATCAGCGATCTTGCGTCCCTGGTGCAGACCATGGGCAATCTGGCTACCTCTTTTGATTCTGTCAAAAAACAGGCAGAACAGGGCGTGGAAGCAAATCATACCTTCCAAAAGATCAAAAATGAAGGACTTCAGTCAGCACTCTCTAATGTTTTAAATGCCAGGGATATCGATGTCCAGATTGACGAACATGGTATTCTGTTGCGGAAATACGATTATGAGCTGGATGACTATGACCAATACCAGATGAAACTGATCAACCGGAACATCGTCATGACCAAAAATAATTGGAAAGACGCAAGTATGGCAATTGGTCTTGGGCGTTATAACGGAGAGCCGGTATACGGCGTCTGGGCGGATGTTCTGGTGGGGGATCTGATCGTCGGGGAAAAACTAGTCATCAAAAATGAAGATGAACACGGAGTCTCTTCTGTCACCATCGACAAAAACGGTATTACCATAAAAAATGGATCTATCTCATGGACCGATGTAAACCCTCCTAAAATCAGTCAAATAGACGGGCTTTCAAATGAGTTATCTTTGATTAAAGCAACAACAGATACTGTAAAGAACTCCATCCCAGAAAAGATACGAGAACTGGATCAAAAAGTTGCACGATATCTTACAAATGGCGGATCTACGTCTATAGGTGAAAATTATATGATCTCACCCTATATAGGCGGAGGATATCTTAACATTGTCAATGGAGATAAGCAGGTAGTTATTGATCCTTCTAATACATCCGGGACCGGTTATATCTTCCAGGTTAAAAATCAGGGAAAAACAATGGTAGGTATCAGCGCAGATGGAGAAGCAAAGTTTGAGGGAAAGATAAAATCCACACAAGGAGATATCGGTGGTTGGAAGATTTCGGATAAATATATTTATTTAGATGGAACAAAGGATAAAAATGAATATCGCTTTGAAATAAATTCAGAGAATTGTTCCATTACATCTAGAAATACCAGTAAAGAAGAATATTATCATGAATCTGGAACCATATACACCAAACTTCACCACGAAACTATAAATATTGAGTCAGGAGCATTAAAACTATCTTATAAAACTGTTTGGGATGGTAATGACTATCCCCTAAGTGAAAATTACCTACTACTTACCAGAAGCAGCCTGGTTATTAAATCTGGTGATGAGACATGTTGTTCCCTTAATACATCCGGCTTCAAAGAACACGATATGTATTTGGGCGAACTTTATGGCGTCGTAAAAACAGGAGAAAACTCATTAACTGGAGGGAATAATCCCTGGGAGCTGCAAAGAGCTGATTTTGGAGTTGTATATGATTCTCCCCCCCTTGTAAATGTAATGTTCTATGGTACAATGCCAGATCATGAAAATATCGTATTCAGCGAATATATTAAGAATTCAAAGGGCGGATACACTGGTTTTGTCTACGCCGTTCGCACAGAAAATGCTGAAAGAAATTATTCAACAAAATGGTGGGCAGTCGGCAATGTCAGACCATAACATAAAATTGTATATTAGTACAGGAGGCTATATGAATAAAATAACACAGCAGTTATCCCTTGATCTGGTAGAGATTTGCCATAATGTCATAAATGCCAGACAAAACGACAGACTGACAAGGGATATCAATATAACAATTACAAACAATGGGCAGGAATACGAACTTCCTGAAACGTCATTTATATATCTCCGCGGAAAACGGACAGATGAGAAACCGATCTTCTATCCTGTAGAGATCATAAACAGTAAAAAGGGGCAGATTCATATAGATATACACGACTATATTTTATCCTGTCCCGGCAGATGCAGACTGGATGTCGGCATCTATAACAGGGTTCAGGGTGAAACAGAAAATAAGGAGGATGAAATTGCCTCAACAGAACCCTTTATATTATATATTCCAGAAGAAGTAATTAATGAGGTAGATGTCGTTGAATCCGACGAAGGAAGTACTTTGTCACAGCTTATAAATACTGCCAGGGATGAAATCGATGAAATGAATCATCTGGAAGCCCAGGTGGCCGCCAATGAATCTGAGAGACAGTTTAACGAGGCTAATCGATCAGCCGAAGAACGCATCCGCATAGCCAATGAAATATCAAGAGCTACCATTGAAAAAACACGTTCTACTGCTGAAATGACCAGAAATAATGCGGAGAGAGATCGAATCAGTGCAGAAAACCTTCGCATATCAAATGAAACCAAACGGCAAAGTGACACAGCCGAAGCAGTAAGAAATGCGAATACTGCCGCCAGTCAAGCAGAAGAAAAGGCCAATGATTTACAGAACAAACTAGATTCCCATCATTTTGTTCTAACAGAAGACAAAGATAAGGCAGGCGGCGTCCCTGGACTCGATTCTAATTCCAAAATTCCAAATAACAAATTATATGCCAACTCTTCTACCAGCGGAGGATATGTGGCATCCGGCAGCGGTCAGGCAGACAAAGTTTGGAAAACCGATGCCAGTGGTAATCCTGCATGGAGAGACGCAGGAGAGACTACCAAATTAGCTACCCCGCGTACTATTTTCGGAAAAACTTTTGATGGAACTCAAAATGTTGCAGGTACAGGAATATTCTATGGACAATATACAGATAATCCGGCAAATAGATTTAGATTATCTGCATTAGAAATAAGGGAAAACAATCAGAATTCTAATAAGAATATGGATATAGGATACGCTCCATCTATAGGATTTCACTGGGCAAATGCATATGCAGCAACATTACTATTGGGAAATGATGGTATGTTCCGGTTTAGAAAACAAGACGGTGTAACACCTGCTTCTGTCCATGCTAATCTAATTAGTGCAAATACATTTAAAATGGTAGATCCTGAAAACCGAACATGGACCGTTTTGCAGACCTTTGGTGATGGTTCCGGTTATGGCGCTGAACTCCGGTTAGGATGTGGCGGAAACACTTATGTCTGTTCTGGAGAAGTTGATTTAATCGCATCACTTCCAAATAATCTAGAGAGTAATGAATCCTATGTAAAGAACGGTGAAAATTTATATCTTGCATCGGATAACAGTGTATTTATCTATTCCAACTGTCAAACTTTTAGTGATCGTAAAGGATTGTCCTTTGGGGGTGGTATTATAAAACCTCTGCGTGGTCACAACATAAGCATTGGAACTCTGGCGGCACCATTTTATGACATATATGGTACTAATCTAAGATTAAAATCAAAGAGCTCAAACTATGGATCTAAATTAAACTTTGGCGATGGAGATTATGTTTACTTTCATGAGGATAGCGATGATCATTTAAAGATATATGCTAAAAATGGCATTTCGATAGATAATAATGATGTAACATTTGGTGGAACTTTTGAAGTCACAACTGATCAAACATATAACGTTCAAACTTTGACTATTACTAAGACAGGTGAAATCGTATTTGGATTATCTGTTAATCAGCCTATACAAACAAAAATAACTAGAACAAGTATAAGTTCGACTTATGCAAACTTTTTAGAAAGCAATTTCTACAGTGTAGAAACTGCATATTTAAAAGTAAATAACGGTATAAATAGTAATTTGCGCCCTCAAAGTAATACACTTACGATTGGAGCTTCCAGTTCGCGTTGGAAAGAAATATGGTGTTCGACATCACTCAATACAACCTCCGACAAAAACCTTAAGAAGAACATAAATAAACTGTCAGCCGATGATAGATATTGTAAGTTCTTCCTGTTGCTCCAGCCTAAATCTTACCTATTTAAAGATGGAGAATCAGGCAGAACGCATGTAGGCTTCATTTCCCAGGATGTAGAAGATGCTATGAATATATGCGGACTTTCATCTTTAGAATTTGCCGGCTTCTGTAAAGATCAGAAAATAGAACGAATAGAAGACGAAGAAGGTAATATAGAAGAAAATCCTGTGTTTGATGATAAGGGAAATCCCGTTTATGTTTACTCCCTTCGATATGAAGAATTTATTGCGTTGAATACCATGATGATTCAGAAAATATGCGAAAAAATTGGAATTTAGTTCCCGAAGAAGACGGATGGTATATGGTATCATAAGTATTAGAATAACTCCTTTCCTGGATGTTGGTTAATGGTTTCTAAACAACTCTATTATACCATATCCAGTGAGGAGTTATTTGTATTTTTGCAACTAAAAATTCCGTATTTATGCGGCTTGTGGCGTTTCACATACGCATAAATATAACTAAATAATACGAGGAGGATATATGAATAAAATAATACAGCAATTATCTCTTGATCTGGTGGAAATATCACATAATGTCATAAATGCCAGACAAAATGACAGACTAACAAGGGATATCAATATAACAGTTACAAACAATGGACAGGAATATGAATTGCCTGAAACGGCATTTGTATATCTCCGTGGAAGGAGAACAGATGGAAAACCTATCTTTTATAATGTAGAGATAACGGATAGGAAAAAAGGGCTTCTGCATGCAGAATTGCATAATTATGTACTAAGCTGCCCCGGAAGATGCAGACTGGACGTTGGCATTTACAACAGAATCCAGGATGAAAATGAGATTCAAAAAAACAATAAAGCTCCAAACGAAGAAGAAGAAATTGCATCTACAGATCCATTTATATTGTATATTCCAAAAGAAGTATTTGATGAAATAGATGTTGTGGAAACCGATGAAGGGAGCACCCTTGCACAACTTATAAACTCTGCCAGAGATGAAATCGATGAAATGAATGCACTGGAAGAAACTGTTTCAAATAATGAAAAACAAAGGACAGACAATGAATCAGTCAGGATATCAAACGAAGAGAACAGACAGAGACAGGAGAATCAAAGGCAGGAGGATACAGAAACTGCAATAAGAAACACAAATGCTGCCATACAAAGCGCTAATCGTGCCACTGATAATGCTAATAGTGCGGCAGAAAGTGCAAACAATGCAGCGACTAACGCCAATGCCAAAGCCACGGATCTACAAAACAAGTTGGATTCTCATCATTTTGTTCTAACAGAAGACAAAGATGTGGCGGGCGGTGTACCTGGACTTGATACAAACATAAAAATTCCTAGTGATAAATTGTATCAGGCTACAACAACATCAAAAGGCATCACCCAGCTTACCAACAGCGTAACTAGTAACTCCGTTTCTACTGCTGCTACTGCTAATTCCGTAAAAACTGCTTACGATAAGGCTGTATCTGTAGATGGAGACCTAAAGTCCCACAATTCTTCCAATAACTGCCATAATGATATTAGAAATCTAATCTCTACATTGACTACAAGGTTGAATACACTGGCAGACAGTGATGATACAACTCTCGACCAGTTAAGCGAAATCGTGGCATATATAAAAAATAATAAAGGCCTGATTGATGGAATCACCAGAAATAAGGTCAACGTAGCGGATATTATAGACAATCTGGTTTCCACTGCTGTTAATAAACCACTGTCAGCAAAACAAGGAAAAATATTGAAAGATCTAATTGACGGAAAATCATCAGCAAACCACACTCACTCATATCTGCCTCTTTCTGGAGGTGTCATTACAAAATCATATGCCAATTATGGTGATCATCATCTACAAGTCAGGAATAGCACATATCCAAACGCTGGCGTTGACTTGTATGTCGATATAGAAGGAGGAAACATTGAGCTAAAAACAACTGATAGTTCGATTAAATATGAGATTGATACATATAGAGATGGATTAAGATTATATCAAAATCATAATGGTGCCATCGCAACCTTCCTCAATATATCGAATAACATAATGAATCTTATGAATGCATCATTTTCTGGTTCTGTTGCATTTCCAAATAATTCGTGGATAAACATAGGTGATGATATCGTTATCGGTGATAGAAATCATGCAGGCGCATTGGTATTAAAAGGCATCAATGGCGATACAAGTCTTGTCTTCATGAAAAAAGGAGATGAATCGATTACTGGATCGCTTCAATTTAATGGTACAGATTTTAAATTCAGTGATCATAACATCAGTGCAAAAAATTTAAGATTAAAACCGAGTGGTGCAAATTATGGGAGCAAATTAAACTTTGGCGATGGAGACTACGTTTATTTTTATGAAGATAGCGATGATCACTTAAAGATATATGCTAAAAGTGGAGTTAAAATTGATTCGAATGTAGCAATAACTTCTAATTCCATATTACAATTTGATAATTATTCTGAAAGAATTGAAGTAAACAATAGAATGTTAGAACTCCGAGGATATAATGGTATATGTTTACAATCTTATATAAGGTCAGATATATGTCCAACAACTGCAAATGCGTTTACACTTGGAACATCTTATTACCGCTGGAAAGAAATATGGTGTTCTACATCCCTCAATACGACCTCCGACAGAAACCTTAAGAAAAATATAAATAACCTGTCAACCGACGATAGATATTGTAAGTTCTTCCTGTTGCTCCAGCCAAAGTCATATCTGTTTAAAGACGGAGAATCAGGTAGAACACATGTAGGATTTATATCTCAAGATGTAGAGGATGCTATGAGTATATGTGGACTTTCATCTTTAGAATTTGCCGGTTTCTGTAAAGATCAGAAAAAAGAACGAATAGAAGGCGAAGACGGTACTATAGAAGAAAATCCCGTGTTTGATGACGAGGGAAATCCTGTTTATCTTTACTCTCTTCGATACGAAGAATTCATTGCCTTGAATACCATGATGATTCAAAGATTATATGAAGAAAATGCGAGTTTAGATAAAAGATTAACCATGCTTGAAAAAAATCATTAAATTTATAAAAATCAATACTAAAATACCTAATTGTCATACTCACTTCCTTATGATATAATATTTACAGTAAATTCCAGCTTACAAAAGTGCTGGAATCTAAATGAACGGGCATATACCGTATTACAAATGCCAACTATTTATCACACATAAGGAGGAACTAACAATGAAGACAATGAAAAAAATAGTATTGGGAATGTTATGTATCAGTCTGCTCTTCCCCTATACCAATCTATCTGCGCACTCAGGAAGAACCGATGCTTCCGGCGGACACCATGACAATAAGAATGCAAGTGGTTTAGGCAGCTATCATTATCATTGTGGCGGCCATCCGGCGCATCTGCATAACAATGGCTTCTGTCCCTATTCACCGGCTTCTACAAAACCTGCAACTCAAAAAAAATCCAAGTACTACAAAACTGCCACGGTTAAAAAAGTGCAAAACAAATTGAATCGTCTCGGTTACAAATGCGGAAGGGCAGATGGATCTTATGGTTCTAAAACGAAATCTGCAATTCGTAAGTTTCAAAAAAGAAAAGGGATAACCATAAACGGAAAGATAAACAAGACTTTATTGAAAAAGCTACATATAGATTATTGAGAACTTTCCTTTAACTTACTCCGCGATCGGAGAAGTTTTCCAGCAAACGATGAGAAACACGCTTTGCGAGTTTCTCACGTTCGCGGGCGGCGCCATGGCTTGTGCCTTCCGCGCAAATAAAAAGGTGCGACTGAAAACCGCGCACCTCTAAAGAATTGCCTTCGGCCATTCTTTTGCTCCGCAAATCGAGAAATTTCCTATCATATAAAAAAAGCGCGAGACGGGACTCGAACCCGCGGCCCCAACCTTGGCAAGGTTGTGCTCTACCAACTGAGCCACTCGCGCTTATTGTCACTTTCATTTCCCAGCGACAATAATTATTATACACAAACACTCTTCTTTTGTCAACATTTTTTTCAAATTTGTTTGGGATTTTTTGAGAGATTTATATCCTGACGAAGTTCACTAATACAGGAAATCTTTCAATTCCTGATAAAGCCGGTGCACCGGCAGTCCAACCACATTGTTATAATCTCCCTCAATCCCCTGAATATGCTTTCCAAACATCCCCTGTATACCATACGCCCCCGCCTTATCATAGGGCTCACTTGTATTCACATAGGATATGATCTCCTCTTCCGCCAACTCGGCAACCCTCACCTTTGTCGTCTCTGAAAAAACTTTTAGCCGTGTTTGTCTGCCGTCTTCCAGCCCGACCAATGCCACGCCTGTACTCACATTATGGCTTTTCCCACTCAATACGCGAAGCATGTCCACTGCCTGTTTCTGGTCAGCAGGTTTGCCAAGAATTTTCCCATCGATGCTAACCACTGTATCCGCTCCTATCACGATCACCGGATCTGTGCGCGGAGGTAAGCCCACCGCCACCGCTTCTGCCTTCTGCTGGGCAAGTTCCTCTGTCACTTTTTCTGGATCGTGACTAGTCATGATCTCATCGCAATCCGAGACAATTACCTCAAACTCTTCAAAAAGCATTGTTAAAAGTTCCCTGCGCCTGGGTGATCCAGAGGCAAGAATGATAGATTTTTTCATAAATGATTTATCCCTCCATCACTTTTACATAAAAGCTACGGTTTCTCGGTCCGTCAAATTCACAAAAATAAACATCCTGCCAAACCCCGAGAATGGGCTTTCCCTCTGACAGAATCAATGTCTGGGATGCTCCCATGGTACTGGATTTCATATGAGCATGGGAGTTTCCCTCAAAATGACGGTATGTTGCGTCCCTGGTTGGATACACCTTTTCAAATCCATAAATCAGATCCCGGACCACATCTGGATCTGCGTTTTCATTAATCGTGATACCTGCTGTCGTATGGGGACAATATACTACTACAATACCATCCTTTATGCCACTTTCCTCGATATCCTGACGAATCTGCGGGGTGATGTCCACCATCGTCTGGCGTTCCTTGATGTGAAGTTCATGTTTAAATAATGTCATAATATTCCTCATTTCTGAGCGATATATCGCGAAGAACCGCACGAGAGAGCTCGAAGAGTTTCTCGTGTCGGAACAAAGCTATTTGCTTTCGCTCAGAAACAAATAGCTAAAGCGAACTATGTTCGCTATGTGAAAAATCCAAGAACTTTAGTTCTTTGGCATCAGCGTGATTTTTCTCACTAGTCTCCTCCTTCTCTTCCGTTAAGCAACGACCCCGATTCCTCGTTCGCTCCGCGGCCTCGTCATCGCGGCAGTCGCCGGTCCGCATATTCTTCCGTTAAGCAACGACCCCGATTCCTCGTCCGCTCCGCGGCCTCGTCATCGCGGCAGTCGCCGGTCCGCATATTCTTCCGTTAAGCAACGACCCCGATTCCTCGTCCGCTCCGCGGCCTTCGTCATCGCGGCAGTCGCCGTATAGAAAAGAACCGCCGGCACAGCACTGTGCAAGCACAGCTATGCCGGCGGTCCTTTTCTGCACGGCTCGTTGCTTAACGGAAGTATTCGATGCCGCTCTCGAAGATCATCTGGTTCTGCTCTCCGAATATATTCACAGCCACTCCGTCGCCCCGGCGTTCGGAGTGCGCCATTTTCCCAAGTACTCGTCCATCTGGACTGGTGATTCCCTCGATGGCATAATAAGAACCGTTCGGGTTGAAGTCCTCGTCCATGGTCGGATTGCCGTCTACGTCCACGTACTGGGTCGCCACCTGGCCATTGGCAAAGAGCTTGTCGATCCACTCCTTATTTGCCACAAAGCGGCCTTCTCCGTGGGATGCCGGTACCGAGTACACGCCGCCCAGCTCCGCCTTCTGAAGCCATGGAGATTTATTGGTCACTACTTTCAGATAAACGGATTTGCTTATATGTCTGCCAATGCTGTTGGTCGTCAGTGTCGGGGAGTCCTCTTTCTGGGTGTGGATCTCACCGAAAGGCAC
Source organism: uncultured Roseburia sp. (assembly GCA_947644305.1). Taxonomy (GTDB): domain Bacteria; phylum Bacillota; class Clostridia; order Lachnospirales; family Lachnospiraceae; genus Eubacterium_F. Next base: position 4,677 of record CANRYS010000008.1, on the reverse strand, counting down.
AAGTCCTAACTTGATCAGTGCCTGGAATCCGTTACAGATCCCCAAGACAAGTCCATCTCTCTCCTGCAGCAGACGGTGTACCGCTTCCTTAATCCTCTCGTTGCGGAATACGGAAGTGATGAACTTGGCAGAACCATCCGGTTCATCGCCGGCGCTGAAACCGCCAGAGAACATAAGGATCTGAGACTGGTTGATTGCCCGCTCAAAGGCTTCCACGCTGTCCTTGATATTCTGCTCTGTCATATTTTTAAATACGATACTCTCGGTATCTGCTCCCGCCCGTTCAAAAGCACGAATCGTATCGTACTCGCAGTTCGTTCCTGGAAATACCGGTACAAATACCTTTGGCTTTGCCACTTTGTGGCGGCAGACATAAATATCTTTCGTATCAAATAATCCAGTATCGATCTTCGTATCCTCTACGCCGGAACGGGTTGGGAATACCTTTTCCAGAGTACCAGTCCAGGCGTCGATGGCTGCTTCCATAGACACAGTCTCAGAACCATAGCTAAATGCAGGTTCGGACACTACTTGACCGATCTGTACATAGTCTGCACCAAGGGCCTGTATTTTTCCCAGTTCCCCTGCAGGGATCTCAACAAGGATATCACCGTATGCAGGCTTGAAATACTCCTCTATTGTGATGGAAGAATCAAACTGAACACCCAGCTTATTACCAAATGACATTTTAGCAGCCGCCTCAGCGGTACCTTTTCCTGTTAGGGCATAGGCAGATTTCACCACACCCTGACGGATGAGTCCGGTCACTTTTCCGTAGAGGTCCATAATATATTCATAATCAGGAAGGTCGAAACGATCCCTGCGGATCGGGAATTTCACAAGAATATTTCCCGCCGCCTTTAATTCCGGCGTCACTACATCGGAAATCTTCGCTACATCTACCGCAAAGGAACAAAGTGTCGGCGGAACATCGATATCGTTAAAGGTTCCCGACATGCTGTCCTTTCCTCCGATGGACGGAAGTCCCAGCTTCATCTGGGCATCATACGCTCCGAGAAGAGCCGCCATCGGCTCACCCCAGCGCTTGCTGTCCTCTGTCATGCGCTTGAAGTACTCCTGAAATGTGAAACGGATCTTTGTGAAATCACCACCAGCCGCTACGATCTTTGCCACAGAAGTAAGCACCGCATACTCTGCTCCATGATAAGGACTCCAGCTCATCAGATAAGGATCCATTCCATAGCTCATCATGGTCACCGTATCACATGTGCCATCTAGCACAGGCAGTTTGGCGATCATCGTCTGGGTAGGCGTCAACTGATATTTACCGCCGTAAGGCATGTCTACCGTGCAGGCTCCGATGGAGCTGTCAAACATCTCCACCAATCCCTTTTTGGAACATACATTCAGATCTTTCAGATTTTCCGTAAAGGTCTCTGCAAAGCTGCTGGAAACATTCACTTTATCAAGATAACTGTCTGCTTTTTTCGGAGTCTCCACCGTTACATCCGTCTCCTGATGCGCTCCGTTGGTATCCAGAAAAGCTCTGGAAATGTTTACGATCTCTTTGCCTCTCCATTTCAGCACCAGTCTTGGTTCTTTCGTCACCACCGCCACCGGTACTGCCTCTAAATTCTCTTCTTCCGCAAAGGCAAGCATTTTATCTACATCTTTCGGATCTACCACGATCGCCATACGCTCCTGGGATTCAGAGATGGCAAGCTCCGTGCCGTCAAGACCCGCATATTTTTTCGGCACCTTGTCCAGATCCACTATCAAACCATCTGCCAGCTCTCCGATGGCCACCGATACACCACCGGCGCCAAAATCGTTACATTTTTTGATCAGGCGGCTAACTTCTTCACGGCGGAACAGCCTCTGGATTTTGCGTTCCGTCGGCGCATTTCCTTTCTGTACCTCAGCACCGCATGTGTCAATGGACTCGGTGTTGTGTGCCTTAGAAGAACCTGTGGCTCCACCACAGCCGTCTCGGCCAGTACGTCCACCCAACAGTATAATGATATCCTCTGGATCAGAATTTTCCCGGATCACATTTTTTCTTGGAGCGGCGCCCATAACCGCACCGATCTCAAGACGTTTCGCCACATAATTGGGATGATAGATCTCATCCACAAGACCTGTCGCCAGGCCGATCTGATTGCCGTAAGAGCTATAGCCACTAGCTGCCCCTGTCACGATCTTACGCTGTGCCAGCTTTCCTTCCATCGTCTCTTTCAGAGATTTGGTAGGATCTGCTGCTCCTGTCACACGCATTGCCTGATATACATATCCGCGTCCTGACAGCGGATCGCGGATCGCTCCGCCAAGACAAGTAGCCGCGCCACCGAAAGGCTCGATCTCCGTCGGATGATTGTGGGTCTCATTTTTGAAAAATACGAGCCATTCCTCTTCCACCGGTCCTCTTCCGTCCTCGTGATCGATCTCGACAGGAACTACGATGGAACAGGCATTGATCTCATCGGAAACTTCCATATCTTCCAGTTTTCCATCCGCTCGCAGCTTCTTCATCGCCATAAGGGCAATATCCATCAGGGACACAAATTTATCTTTTCTTCCCTCGTAGATTTTGTCATGATCCTTTTTATACATTTCATAGGCAGCCTGTATCGGCTCCCTGTAATCACCGTCTTCGAAAGCAACCTGCTTCAATTCCGTCAAAAATGTCGTATGGCGGCAGTGATCTGACCAATAGGTATCCAGCACCCGAATCTCCGTCATGCTCGGATTCCTTTTCTCCTCATTTTTAAAATAATTCTGTATATGAAGGAAATCCTTAAAAGTCATGGCAAGTCCCAGTGAATCGTAAAGCGCTTTCAATTCCGGCTCTGGCATAGTCTGAAAGCCATCCAATACTGCCACATCAGAAGGTTCGTCAAAAACAGCTACCAGCGTATCCGGCACCGCCTCATCCGTCTCTCTGGAATCCACTGGATTAATGCAGTACTCTTTAATGCGGGCAAATTCCTCATCGCTGATCCCACCGCTCAGAATATAGGTAGTGGCGGATCGGATCACTGGCTCCTCACTTTCGTTCAGGAGTTTCACACACTGCTCGGCGGAATCTGCTCTCTGGTCAAACTGACCCGGAAGATATTCCACAGAAAATACCCGGTCTCCCTCTTTTTTCTCAAAACCTTCCTCATAGACATAATCTACTGGCGGCTCTGAAAATACAGTGGCAAGTGCCTTCTTGTAAGTACTCTCGCCGATTCCTTCCACATCATAGCGATTCAAAACCCGTACCTGCTCCAGATCTTTGATGTCAAGATATTCCCGGATCTCTTTTTTCAGATCCTTTGCTGCAACCGCATAATCTTCCTTCTTTTCCACGTAAATCCGCTTAACCTCTGCCATGGCTTTTCTCTCCTATCTCGTCTGTTGAAACTATAATATGATGTTATTACTGTACTGCTGTGTAGGAACCGAGTTTCACACGTCCCTTCCAATAGCTCTGAACTTCTGTATTATATCTCGTTTTAATCTCAGCATATTTGGCATTAAACTGCTTGGTCTCCTCGGCGCTCACAACAGAATCACATTCCTTGTCATAGGCAGCGCTGTCGTCGTTATTCACCATTTTTACAAGATAATATCCATCTTCTCCCTCAATAACATCTGAGATCTGATCATTCTCCATCTTAATCAGACGTTTTCTCAGTTTCTTTGTCAGGAAAGAAGAGCTATCCATATCTTTTTCCAAAAGTTCCTGGGTCTGAACTGCCTGAATCCCCGTCGTATCCTTTTCTTCCAGAAGCTTCGTAAAGTCCTCGGCAGTCTTCGCCTTTTCCTGAAGGGCTTTCATATTATTCAGATTGGTCTGCTTCTGCTCTGCAGTCACATCTACTTCTTCTTCCCCAGAACCAGTTTTATTGCTCACTTTATAGTACTGCATCGTATACTGGCGAAAATCTTCCTTTTTCACGGTAGCTTTCAGAGCTTCTCTGTCAATGCCGCTCTCTGAAATAATCACCTGTCTGTATTTTTGAACCAGCGCATTTTTCTCAAATACTTCTTTCAGAGTCTCTTCATCCAGCCCCGGCAGCTTTTTCTGGCCGTCTGTCATGGACTCCATCGCCTTTGTTGCGCTTTCATCTGCCGCTTTCTTTTCCTCGTCTGTCAGAGTGTGTCCTAATTTCTGTGCCTCCATATAAAGGATCTCTTTCTGTTTCAGACCATCCATCACCTGCTTTTTGGCAGCAGAAGCGCCATTTCTTCCGTCCTCGTCTGCGTTTTCCATCTCCCAATAGGTTGTACCATACATCTGCTGATACAGGGAAGCATAGGAATTAAACTGTGTCTCAAGGGTATAAATATCGTAAACCGCTTCTTTCATATAAACTGTATTGGTCTTTTCTCCACCATCTTCATTGGTTTGAGTCACCTTCAAGACCGCTCGCGGTCTCAACTGCATATAAAATACACCGGCACAAAGAATAATAATCGCCGCAATTCCAAGTGTCAGTAAAATTTTGTTTTTTGAAGCAATGATTACACTTCCTGAACCTTTGCTTTCCTTCTCTAATCCAATCCCACCGTTTTTTGCCAATTTCTTTGAGTTATTCATCACTTTCCTCCAAAACTATATATTTGTAAACATACATCATATATTTTACCATATTTTTTGAAGTTGTAAAGGCATTTCCGATTAAAACAAAAAAAAGATATGATCGACTCATATCTTTTTCATGACAATGC
>CANRYS010000007.1 GCA_947644305.1 uncultured Roseburia sp. | reverse complement strand
GCGAGCCGTCTGAAGTCAGCAAAAACGAAAGAATGAAGTTTATTGCATTAAAAACGAAAGACGGCGAATTAAAAGGGGATATCGCTTTTTTCTGCAGAGTCCTCCATGTCAGCAGACAAGGATTTTACCAGTATCTTGCAAACAAAGACTGCCCATGGAAATATCAGCCACTGGCGGATGCCATGAAAGAGATTCTTACGGAAGATGAATGCAATGATACTTATGGCCGTATCCGCATGTATCAGGCATTGACATTGAAGCAGCCGGAAAATGTGAATATTCCCAGTGAACGCACTGTTTACCGTATCATGGAAGAGATCGGAATCAGTCATCATCCCAGACGCAAGCCAAACGGGATCACAAAAGCGGACAGGGAAGCCAGAAAATCAGACGATCTGTTAAAACGTGATTTCCATGCAGAGGAGCCGCTGACAAAATGTGTTACAGATATAACAGAGATCAAAGCCAGTGATGGAAAACTGTATGTTTCTGCTGTTTTTGACTGTTTTGATTCCAGCGTGGTCGGTCTGGCAATGGATACCAACATGAAGGCACCGTTATGTGTTCAGACACTGGAAAATACTTTTAATGCGTACCCCGGTATCCGTGGAGCCATTATCCATAGTGACAGAGGGAGCCAGTACACCAGCCAGCTTTACCGCGATGCGGTCCGGCAGTACGGCATACAGCAAAGTATGAACAGTGCAGGCGGAAGATGTCACGATAATGCCCGCTGTGAAAGTATGTGGGCAAGGATGAAATCAGAACTGCTGTATGACCGTTATGATACGGAAAAAATGACCACAGATGAACTCAGGACGATTATCTGGAGATATTTCATCAGCTACTGGAATAACCGAAGAATCTGCTCTGCCAACGGAGGGCTTCCTCCTATGGTTAAACGACAGCAATACTATGATTCCCTGAAAGAAGCAGCATAGGATACAAAATCCTTGAAGAAAATGTGTCAACTAATCTTGACAAAATCAAAAAGAGCCCAGGGGGCTCAGCCAGTAAACGTAGTGCGGTTGGCGGATTGTTTCAAGCGTCTTTAGACGCAGGCAGGGAAACAGCGGCTTATAGCCGCAGAACAAACCACCGGCTAAGCCGGTGGTCATGATTAATCTTTCCCTTTAGAAATTCGAATCCAAACGTCACCATTTTGCGAACGTATGAAATTTCGAGTGACATTTGCGTATCCGAGTAATCTTTGCCCTTGACCGTCATTGATTTCAATTTCAATTTCTGTTTCAAGTAAATCGTGATATGAGAAACAGCGACGCTGTCCCAAGCGAGTGTTACATGTTGCATGTCCCCAAGAGACTTGAGTAGGGATATTTTCAAGAGACGAATAACATAATGGAACCATATGAAATAGATTAATTTTTGTAGAACGTGTTGACCCAACCTGTTCGGTTGAATTTGTTAAGCCCTCTTCATCATCAAACGAGATAAGTTCGTTCAATTCATTATGCATTATAACACGCTGGCATAAGGGACAGGTTGTTTTACCTTTATACATAATATAATCATTTTCGTAATGTGGTGAATTTAATAATTTGTGTTTTTTTAAAATTGCCATTAAATGTTCAAAGTCGTCTTTATTGTACGGAGAATTTTCAGTTTTAATTATTAACCAAGCTAAGACTGCTTGGCATAAAAAGTTAGTATTTGCATCTGCGTACTCAGGTGCAAATATTCATTGCGCAGGTCCTTCAAACTGATTTTTCTTTTTATTAGTTCCGCTATTGGAAATTCTTAGTAAATAATGTCCACTGTCAATTATATTGCCTCTTCTATCATTAGAAGGAATATCATATTTTTTTGTAGTTTTATTATATTTTAATACAGAACGTATTTTCCAATCGAAAAGAGGTGGTAATGTTTCATAGTCTTCATAAGTTCTATATAGAACAAATGCATTGCTACCAACAATGACATCAGGATTATCAATAAATGCACTGTTAACAGTATGCTTTCCAGTAAAATATTGTGATGGAAAAAGTCGAATAACATATCCATCTTTATAATTGTCTAGGTTTACTTCAGAAAGTTTTTCATATGGTATAATGACTTTACTATTTCGGTTGACGTGATTTTGATAACCGCCTTTAGCCCCGCCTCGAGGTGTACAATAACCTGCTTTCTGTATTTTGTTTATATCATCTTCATTAAAATTGGTTTCCCAAGCTTTTTTGTAAATAAATGAATGATTACCCTTGTGGTTAGCAAGTAAATTACAATTTGGATTTTCACATAAATGAATCAAACAAATCACTCCTTTGTATTATAATATAGCTATGAACAAAACTCCACACATACAGTATCTATGCAAGTTTGCAAAACATAGCAAATTTCGTTATCACTCCCAGAACCCATGCTATGATCTGAACCTTTATATGAAATGCAAAGGCTTTTCTATGATAACTGACCTTGTCGATTATCTGAATAACAACCTTCTCATCACACACTACTGTGGTTTTGATATTTCCCTGCCACTTCCCTCTTACTGAACCTTTGATCGTTTTCTTAATAACTTTAACCATGATATCCTGTCGATATTTTGCAGGCACAGGTTTTTGCTCTTTCCAAAAAGGATTGATCGACAAATTTTTTATCGGGCTTGATCCCACTCCCGTTTCAGCTAATACCTCATAGAATAATCCCAAGTCATTTCTTCCCCATAAAGATAAATCCAGTAACCAGCCTAAAGCCGATAAGGACTGTAAACTCGGTGTCCACACAGCCTCTAACTGGATATAAAAAACCATGTCCTTGTGGTTATTTCCAGTTTTCTTATTTACCAATTAACAATCACTGCCAAAGTTGTAACTCTGTTGTTGCCTTGGATATCCTTGTATAAACCCATGACTTCCTGCCCATTACGGAATGTACCTTCCCTGCTGACAAAGGCTAAAATGTGAAAAAAATCATTGACCGCATCAGTAAATATTTTTAAACCTGCTATTTCCAGCGTACCGAATGTGAACGATACAATTCCCGATTTAAGAATACCGGTCAGGAACGTATGTGGGTACGAAATAATAACTCTGTTGCAAATCTTATTAGATTGCCCATATTAGTCTACTGGTAGTTGCCATTGCAGCCGTCGCTATGCCGGGTAGCCAGTCTTACCGGAAACTAAAATCTATTAAATGGACTGCCTGATGTTTGTTTAGCTGAATAAACTCTGATTTTGTAAGTTTTGGGCTTACGTTATCTAAAAACGTCTATCCTTAACATTTAAATACTAACAGCCAAATCCTATCTCAAAATCAATATGTTTTGTTCTTCTAAAATTATATCAAAGAAAATTGTAAAAAGAAAGTAGAAAGTATGCACTAAATAATAAGGTGCCTTGAATAAAGAAACAGGATTGATTTCCCAAGAGACCATTTCAATGTGGGGCTGTTGACAAAAAAGAAATATAACCTCTTATGTAGTACAATGACATCGCTTGAAATATAGCCCAATAGAGCACAGACGAAGTCTTGGGTTAGTAGGTTAGTCAGTCCCAAAAATCGTTCTCTTCCCCTGCGACTCTCTTTTGATTTATGGGGGGCTGTCACTCCCCCCTTTTCCTATACTGCGAAGGCGAACACCCCTTATATTTCCGAAACAACCGGCTGAAATAAAGCGGGTTATCATATCCAACGATCCGGGAGATTTCATTCACGGCATAATTCGTGGTTTCCAGCAGCATCTGGGCGTTTGTGATGCGGATGGATGTGATAAACTGCATGGGGGTAGCCCCTGTGTATCTTTTGAAGTTTCGGATAAACCAGCTCACACTCATTCCTTTTGAGGCAGCGTATTCTTCGATATTGATATCACGGTTATAATTCTCATTAAAATAAGATGTGGCAATGTCCATCTCATGATCTAAATATTCATTTTTCAATACATGCTCTCTGGTTAATTCCCGGTGGAAGATAATCAGCAGATAGCGTAGTAACAACGTCAGCATTTCTTCATAGTCGTCCTGACATCTTTGCAATTCCAGAATTATTTTTTTAAATACGCGTTCATATTCCAATGAAATTCCCACAGGAAATACTCTCTGATTGTCGGGAAAACCATATTTTCTTAAAATATTCTTTACATCACTTCCGGTAAAGTGAATCCAGTAAACTTCAGTCTTATCTATTCCATAGTATTCATATTTTTGAAATTCCCTTGGGCGGAACAATACCATGTTTCCGGCTGAGACAATCGTGTCGTTATCTGGATTGTCAAAATGAAAGTGGGCACGTCCAGAGGCAACATAGATGATCTGAAAGTCCAGTCGCCCTCTGGGACGGTAGGTTGGCAGTTTCGGGCGCGTGGACAGACGATAGGTTCCACAACTTCCCACGATCAGCGGTCGGCTTTTGTCTTTAAAGTTCAGTAGAGAGTGGTTTCGGTAGCCGGAATTGATGTACATGGCAGGACCTCCTTGGATCTAAATTTTCATAAACAAGTTTTGAATAATACGTGAATGCCATCTCAAAACCTACGGTTTTTGGACGTTCACTTTATTGTATCATTTTGTGCATGTTTTGTCCATTTCTGTTTATAGACATATCTTGTTTGAAAATGTATCATGGAATCAAGATAATTGAAGGAAAGAAGATGAAGATATTGGAAGGAGGAATGATTGGAAACTTGATGGAAAAAGCAAAAAAATATATGTAAAAGGAGGGTTTTCTATGATTGTGCCACGTTACTATGAAGATTTGAGTATGCTACATGATAACACGATGGCGGCGAGATCCTATTACATTCCGGCTTCGGAAAGAAGAAATGATTTGGTGGAGAACAGAGAACATTCAGATCGTTTTCAGTTGTTGAATGGAGAATGGGAGTTTAAGTATTTTGAAAGCATTTATGATGTGACGGATACTTTCTATGAGAGTGGTTATGATACTTCGGGATTTGATAAGATTTCAGTTCCGGGAGTATGGCAGATGGCAGGGTATGACAGTCATCAGTACACAAATATCCGCTATCCCTTCCCCTTTGATCCGCCTTATGTGCCGCAGGATATTCCATGCGGAGCATACGTGCATACCTTTTCCTATCAGAAGAATGAGAAAGCACCAAAAGTATTTTTAAATTTTGAAGGAGTGGACAGTTGCTTTTATGTATGGCTGAATGGTGTCTATGTCGGATACAGTCAGGTGCCTCATGCCACCAGTGAGTTTGATGTGACCTCATTGTTACAGGAGGGAGAGAATACCCTTGGGGTATTGGTGCTGAAATGGTGTGATGGTTCTTATCTTGAGGATCAGGATAAGTTTCGGATGAGTGGAATTTTCAGAGATGTGTATCTTTTGAAAAGACCGGAAAAAGCCGTAAGAGATTACCGTATTACAACAAAGGTTGAAAAAGACCGTGCCACGGTAAAAATGGAGTTCCGTTTTAGCCAGCCGGTGGAAACCGAGGTGACGATAGAAGATAAGTACGGAGCTGTTGTGGCAAGGGGAGAAATCTCACAGGATGGTACGTTGGAGCTTACCGTGCTAAACCCCGTTCTCTGGAATACGGAGAATCCGTATTTATATACGGTAATCCTAACCACAAAGGAGGAAGTGATCGTAGATCATATTGGTTTACGCACAATAGAGATTAAGGATAAAGTCATTTATTTTAACGGAGAGAAGATCAAATTCCGTGGCGTGAATCGTCATGATTCAGATCCAGAGGCAGGATTTGTGGTGGGCGTAAATCAGATCAAGACAGATCTTACTTTGATGAAAGAGCATAACTTTAATGCAATCCGTTCCAGCCACTATCCCAACGCTCCATACTTTTATCAGATGTGTGACCGATACGGATTTATGGTGATCAATGAGGCAGATATCGAAGCCCACGGACCCTTTATGTTGTATCGAAAGGAAGATACCGATTGGAACAGATTCCGTCGCTGGAATGAAAAGATTGCCGATGATCCAGCATGGGAGCTGGCAATTATGGATCGTGTACAGCTTATGGTACAGAGAGACAAAAATCGTTCCTGCATTGTTATGTGGTCCATGGGAAATGAGAGCGCTTATGGTTGCAACTTTGAGAAAGCACTGAAATGGACGAAAGAATTTGACCCGGATCGTATCACACAGTATGAGAGTGCAAGATACCGCAATTACGATGTCACTTATAATTATGAGGATCTGGATCTGTATAGCCGGATGTATCCGTCATTGGATGAGATCCGACAATACTTGGAAAAGGATGGAAGCAAACCATTCCTACTGGTAGAGTATTGCCACTGTATGGGAAATGGACCGGGAGATTTTGAAGATTATTTTCAGATGATTCAGAGTGATGACCGGATGTGCGGAGGGTTTGTCTGGGAGTGGTGTGATCACGCGATTGCACATGGCAGGGCGGAGAATGGAACGGCCATTTATCATTACGGCGGTGATCATGGAGAAGTGATTCATGACAGCAATTTCTGTATGGACGGACTGGTATACCCAGACCGCACACCCCATACCGGTCTCCTGGAATATAAGAATGTATATCGTCCGGCAAGAGTGGTTTCTTATGATGAGAAGAGCGGGGAACTGGTGCTTCACAACTATATGGATTTTGATGACCTGAAAGATTATGTGGAGATCTCTTATGAAATGGCACAGGATGGTCTGACAGTAGAAAAAGGAAGGCTGCCTGCCATTTGCGCAGCGCCCCACAGTGAGGCAAAAGTGAAACTGAAATTACAGATTCCAGCTTCAGGAAGGATCTATTTGAAATTGACCTATCGTCTGAAAAAGGAACTGCCGCTTTTGGAGACTGGTCATGTATTAGGGTTTGACGAAATCAAGCTTGCCAATGCGGATGTAAGAAATACACAGGTAGTCAAATGGCTTAAAAGGGAATCGGCTACCGGAAATATCACGGTAAAGGAGACGGACCTACAGATTACATTGCAGGCAAAAGATTTTAGCTACACCTTAGACAAGCGCACCGGATTATTTACACAGCTTCAGTTCACCGGAAGAGATTATATGAATCATCCGATGGAGTTAAACATCTGGAGAGCACCCACCGACAATGATATGTATATACAGGAAGAATGGAAAAAGGCTCATTATAATGAAGCTTATACAAGAGCTTACCAGATCGAAGTGCTCCAGGACAAACACGGCGTACTGATTATGGAGCATGTGGCGGTTGTGGCTGCAACGGTACAAAAAATATTGGATGTGGAGCTCCTATGGAAAATCGACGGGAATGGAAGGATTACGTCTATAATCTCGGCGACAAAAGATGAAGAGTTCCCGGATCTTCCACGATTTGGGGTAAGGCTCTTCCTGAACAAGAAACTTGGAGATGTCAGCTATTTTGGAATGGGACCACAGGAAAGCTATCGAGATAAGCATCAGGCCTCCAGTCATGGATGCTATCATTCCAAAGCGAGTCAGATGCATGAGGACTATATCCGTCCCCAGGAGAACGGAAGTCATTATGACTGTGATTATGTGGAAGTAACGAATGCACAGTTCGGAATCACTGCAGTTTCTGAGCAGACATTTTCCTTTAACGCATCGTTATATACCCAGGAAGCGCTGGAGAGGGCAGCACATAACTATGAGCTTGAGGAATCTGACAGTACTGTGCTTTGCATTGATTATGCACTAAACGGCATCGGTTCTAACAGTTGTGGACCGGTAGTTTTAGATAAATATCGATTTGATGATACAGCATTCCGGTTCCAGTTTGAATTGATTCCATTTGTGAAAGAGTAAACAATAATAAAGGAAGGGGCGATACTTATGGAGGAGAAGAAGTATTTAAAGTGGTATAACAAAGTGGGATATGGATCGGGCGATATTGCAGGTAATGTGGTATATGCATTCCTGACATCCTTTGTCATGATCTATCTCACAGATACGATTGGCCTGTCATCAGGAATTGTGGGAACATTGATCGCAGTGTCCAAGTTGTTTGATGGATTTACAGACATCTTTTTTGGCTCGATGATTGACAAGACACATAGCAAATTAGGAAAGGCAAGACCGTGGATGATATATGGTTATATCGGATGTGCCATAACGCTGGTAGCGTGTTTTGCCGTACCGGTAAGTCTTGGTAAGACAGCACAGTATGCATGGTTCTTTATTGCCTATACGTTGTTAAATGGTGTGTTCTATACGGCAAACAACATTGCCTATTCAGCACTCACATCACTCGTTACAAAGAACAGTAAAGAACGTGTGCAAATGGGATCTTATCGTTTCATCTTCGCTTTCTCAACAAGCCTTTTGATTCAGTCTATTACAGTTGGATTTGTTAGTTTTTGCGGTGGCGGTGCAGCGGCATGGCGAACGGTAGCCATTATTTATGCAGTGATTGGATTGATAGTAAATACCATTTCCGGCCTTTCTGTCAAGGAACTTTCAGACGATGAACTGAATGACGGAGAGACAGAGGACAACGAAGAAAAGTATGGACTCGTACAGGCCTTCAAGTTACTTGCTAAAAATAAGTTTTATCTGATGATATGTGGTACTTACATTTTGCAGCAGTTATACAGCGCCATGATTGGTGCAGGCATCTATTATATGACATGGGTTTTAAAGAATAAGAACCTGTTTGGACAGTTTGCATGGGCTGTTAACATTCCCCTTATCATTGCACTGATCTTCACACCAACGCTGGTAGGTAAGTGGAAGGGCATGTACAAGCTGAATTTAAGAGGATATATCATTGCTGTGATCGGTCGAGCATTGGTAGTTGTTGCAGGATATATGGGAAGTATTCCTCTAATGATGGCATTTACAGCATTGGCAGCGTTAGGGCAGGGACCCTGGCAGGGAGATATGAATGCGGTGATCGCTTCCTGCTCGGAATATACATTCCTTACCCAAGGTAAGAGAGTAGATGGAACCATGTATTCCTGTACATCTCTGGGAGTAAAGATTGGCGGCGGGATCGGAACTGCTGTGGTTGGATGGCTGCTTGAACTAAGTGGATATGTAGGTACCAATGCAGTACAGACACAGTCAGCTCTAGACATGATGCAGTTTATGTATTTGTGGCTTCCATTGATCTTCAATGTGCTCATTATGCTTATTCTATCCAGGATGAATGTAGAAGAAACCAATGAAAAGATAAGAAAAGCAAAGGGAGTATAAAAAAAGGACCATTTCACATTTGTGAAGTGGCCTGCTTTCAAAACATTAAGTTTCACAAAATAGTCCTTTTAGCTTTTTATGCATGATATACATGGTTGAAATATCCTTCGTAGAAAGCTAAAAGGTTGTTTAAATAAATTTTGAATTTGCTCATTTTGTATTCCTCCTTTCCTCGTTTGTAAGTTCATTATATAGAATAACTTTAAAAAATGCTTGCCAAATCAAAAGAAAATGTAGACAAATATTGCAGGGGTGATAAAAGGGTGTAAATACAGGAGTTAAATAATAGAAAAATAGGGGGAGACGTATCGATGCACTTAACATTCAAGGAAACGAAGGAAGATATTTTTGCAGTCCAGAGAGTTTCAAAACACATATCTCCACATTTGCATCATGCATTGGAGATTGTATGTGTAACAGAAGGAACATTGGAACTGGGGGTGGGACAGGAGTTGTATCATATGGAAAAGGGAGATATTGGTCTCGTCTTTTCTGATATTATTCATCATTACCAGGTCTTTTCCGGCGGGGTAAACAAAGCGGACTATATTTCAGTTCCACCATCTGTCACCGGTATATTTGCGGATAAAATACAAAGTGGCGCACCAGAATGTCCGGTCGTAAAAGCGGAACAGATTGAACCGGATGTATATCATGCCATAAATGCGATCATGCAGATAAAAGAAGGGGAGCCAATGATCGTACAGGCATATGTTCAGATCATATTGTCAAGATGTATGGGGAAATTAAATTTGATTAATAAAAGCAGTGTGGGGAGTGACGATCTGATATATAGGACAGTCTCTTATATATCAGGCAATTTTCGAAAGCAGTTTTCGTTGGGAAAAATGGCAGGAGATCTTGGTGTTAGTAAATATGTATTGTCAAGAATTTTCTCCAAGACATTTCATCGAAATTTTAATCAGTATCTCAATGAAGCACGATTGAGCTATGCCACCACAAGACTGGAGAACACGAAGGATACAATACTGGAGGTCTGTTTGGACAGTGGCTTTGAGAGCCAGCGGACATTTAATCGTGTTTTTAAGGAACGATACAAAATTACGCCCAGAGAGTATCGCAGGAATCAGAAAGATAAATTGGGGGGTGAAGCTGGACAAAGCTATCGTTAAGTAGTAGAATATACAGTGGAGGTGTGTTAAAGTGATGGAAGAGAAAAAAGGCCGCTTCCTGCGCTGGCCTTGGAATGTGGTGGTCTATGTGTTGCTAGCACTGTTGCTGCGCATCTTTGCAATCCCTGTCATTTTAATTTTGATGTGGGTTCAGCGGAAGAACAATCCCCACGGCATATCGGAAGGATACTGTCTCAGCCGCACCCGAAAACGACTAACCGAGCTGATTTGGGCATTTCTGCTCCTTGTGGTGTCTGTATCTCTGTTTTGTTTGTTCAAGGTGTGGCTGGAGCAGGACAAGACTTATTGGGAAACCATGGACTATGTGAAGCTGGCTGTCTGCGGCGTTGGTGGTCCGTTGTTGCTGATCGGTGGACTCTACCTGGGTTATATCGCTGTCCGGGACACATTCTTTCCGGCGAGAAGCGCCCTGGCCCAATCCATCCGGAATCAGCTGCCCTATCCGGACGAGTCCCCATCAGTGGATGAACTTTTTGCTATGGTGGATAAGGACCTAATGGAAAATGCCCAGTGGTTTGGTCCAGTGGGCATTGGTCAGGAATGGGTCTTGGGAGACAGGGCGAACAAGATCGACCGCATCCGGGGCATCTTTGTGGTTAATGAAATCCACCAACACCACACACAAACCGGTATCCGCACCAGCCGGAATATGGAACTGGTGCTGATTGACGACCGCTGGCAGCGGACCGTCACCAGTTTCAATAACCTGAAGGATCTACAGGCGGCGGCAGACTGCCTGGCTCTCCGTGTCCCGGACGCGCTGCGTGGTGCCAATAGCGCAAATCTGGACTTTTGGACCATGGACGAGGTCGCAAGAGAGAACTTCGAGCGAGAATTTCGCCAGAAGCAAAACCGGCGTGCCTCAGAACGGACCCAGCGGGAAACGCTGGATAGCGGTCCCCAGGATATGATCCTCCGTCAAATAGATGGTCAGGTGACTTCCCGCGTGACCCAGTCTCTGGTGGATGAACAGTTTCGGTCATGCCTGGAGCAAGGCGAGGGGCGCTTCATCCTGATCACAAACCGCCCGGTGAAGGCGGAGGCAGATACATTCCAGGCACTGCATGTCTCCGTTTCGGAAGGGACGATCTGGCTTCTGATGGAGCTCCAAAACCAGCCGGGCTATGGTCCGGCTAAATCGATGGACGAAAGGGAGGCCCAGAGAATACTATCTGGCTGGTTCCGCCGGGAAGCACCAGATACTGTCTCCTGGGAGCAACGGCGAGTCGATACCACTGACAGCCAGCAGGGTACCACTGTACAGGTCCAGCAATCCCACACAAGGCTCTCCCTGGTCTACGCCAGCGGTGCCGCCGAAAATCACACCACTTTCACCAAAGAAGATGTCCAAATAGCGGCAGAGGGCATCGCGGATGGTACATATCAGTTGGTGGATCTGACTCACTCTGTGGGCTATCTGTGGATTCGGGTTACAGCGGGAGATAAGATGGATATGCGCTGTACTGTAGAAGCCACAAAACCAGGCGGAGAAAAGTTGGAGTTTTACAAAGCGAAATTGCCGCCAAGTGAGGCAGCGGCATGGCTAATTGGCTACCCTTATGGACGGTTTTTACCTGGGGGCAGGGATTGGAAGCGAGTCAAAAAATAAACTTTATATAAGGAGAATATGTATTATGGCAACGGTTTTGAGCAATGAAGTAAAACAGGCGCTTCAGGACATCTACTACAACGAGCGCACTGGCCGGGGCAAAGAGGCTCTCGCTCTTCTGGAGAAAACCTCTCAGGCTGGGGACGGGGATGCCACCTGCGTCCTGGCCCGGTGCTACTGCGGGCGGCAGTATGTGTGGGCAGGTCACCATTTTCCGGAAGATGACAACAAAGCCATCCGGCTGCTTCATCAGTCTGTGGAGCAAGGCAGCGCACTGGGAGTCCTGGTGGCCCTGCGCTCCGGTGAGCTGACACCATCTGTGCAGAAGAAAATGCCTTTTACAAACTTACAAGAGGCCCTGGACACGGCGGTGGAGCTGGCGGAAGGAGGCGATGCCTTTTCCCAGTATGTGGTAGCAAACTCCTATTTTTGGTGGGATTTCCTGCGCATTCAGAACAAGGGCAAAGACTCCTTCCCCAATCATGCTGCCTACAAGGCATATCTAAAGGAGAATATCTCCAAATGTGAGGACTGGTTCTGGAAAGCTCTACGGGGCGGTATGTATTTTGCCGCCAACAATCTGAACAAGTATTATAATGAAGGCGACGAGGACATCATCGCCCCCCAGCCGGAGAAGGCCAGGGATCTCTATAAGATCGGAGCGGAGGCTGGACACCCCATTATGCAAGCGATCTACGCTGACAATCTGACCGAGGAGGGTCGGAAGGAAGAGGCCCTTCGCTGGTACAAGGAGGCCGCTGAAGGAGGTCATCCGGGGGCGTGGTACGATGTGGGGCGCTGCTATTTCACCGGCGAGGGCGTAGCACAGGATGATGCTTACGCTGTGCAGTGTTTTGAGAAGGAGCTCGCCCAAAATCCCATCCACGAAGGGTCTTGTAATCTGCTGGGCAAAGCGTATCTCTTTGGACAGGGTGTTCCGTTGGACTACGCCAAGGCGTACCATTACATTTCCACCGCTTATTACAAACAGGGCAGTACCTGGGGTGTGTTCTACTTGGCAAAGTGCAGCTTCAACGGCTGGGGAACCCCTCAGGACTATGGCAAAGCCATGGAGTTCATGAGCAAAATGACCTTTGAGAATCCAGAGGCGGACTATATGCGGGGCTTCATCTATGCCAGGGGATTGGGCGGTGTGCCGGAAGATATCAAAAAAGGGTGTACATATCTACAAAAGGCTGGAAACTTTGATAAGGCCAAAGAGGAACTTCTGCACTACAAGAAAACCTTTTTCGGAAAATGGGTTCGACGAAGATAAGTAATCGGTACAAAGCTGATAATCGGTTGTGACAATGGGTACCAGCTCACTTGTTTGAGTTTGTCCCAAGAGAGCCAGGAAGAAGGCGGCGCATTTTGCGCCGCCTTCTCTGCCAGAATTACATGATTTATTTACAATAAGTCCATCATTTCTCCAAATATCCCTTTTTCTCTAGAAATTTAAGAAAGCTGTCACATGCTTCTACAATATCTTCATAGGTTCTGTCAAAATTCCCTGTATACCAGGGATCGGCGATATTTCGTGGTTCCTGGGAAAAATCAAGAAATTTGTAGATCTTGTGGTCCTTATCCTCTCCCAAGATCCGCCTCATATTTTTGATATTCCGGTCATCCATGGCAAGAATAAATTCATAAACATCATAGTCCTTTTTCCGAATCTGTACGGCCCGTTTTCCATAACAACTGATCCCCAGGTCAGATAATATTTTCTGTGTTCCGTGATGGGGCGGGTTTCCAAGTTCTTCTGTACTGGTTGCAGCAGAAGCAATATGGAATTGATCCCCCAATCCCAGTTTTTCGATCTTGTCACGGAAGATATATTCTGCCATAGGAGAACGGCAGATATTGCCGTGGCAGATGAAAAGTATCTTTATCATATCTCTAAAACTCCTTTAATTGCTTTGTTTTCAAGGCGTATAAACGATAGCTTCCATCTGGTCTCAGGGTTCTCCTCCTTAAAAAATTTATAAGGTTAGAGACCAAAATCGTAATAATATTTTACCACAAAGCAGGGTTTCTTTCCATAATGAATTTCAATTTATATCACGGCAGGCCCTATGAGCGTGATGGAAGTTCTTACATTATTGCTTGTGCTGTTTGCGGCTCTGTCTTACATAGACAATCATAAAAAGAAATAGCATCCCTACCGCCTAAAGTGTGGATGCTATTCCTATAAATAATAATCTGTACTGAGGGCAATCGGAGATTCAATCCCATCAATTCTCCCTGTTATCACAGTATTCTCCATACTTCTCATCCACTAACTGGTCGATATAGCCTTTGCTGAAAAGCGGAAACTGCTGTGACACCTCAGCTTTCAAAACTTCCGTTACGTGGAAGAAGTTTTCTTCTTCGGATAAGGTATCATCATCAAGAGAGGAAAGATAATCCTCCGTAAAATGCTCATTGATGTACTGCTGAACCTTTTCCACCGCACTTTCTTCTTCCGACACAAGGTTTTTGATCCTGGATGCCTTTCGGAACGAAGAGATGCCAATCAACAAAAATACAGTAAATACAACGACGAGAATGATCATCGAAAAGTTTGTAAACAGGGAAATCACCCCAGCCAGATTGAGTCCGGCAAACAGATAACCAAGGATGGCAAACCCGATAAAAGAATAGCCGCTGAACTTTAAATCGGAATAGGCATCTTTTTTATTGACGTATACGGTGCTTGCCTCCGTTCGAAGATCGGAGAGTAGTTCATTGGCTTCTTCCTTCTGGATATCCTCCATCTGCTCATCTAACATCGGCATCAGTTTTTCCAGCTCGATTTCATCTGAATCCTCCAGGTTGGCAAAACCACGGATTACCTCCAGAGCGCGGTCCAGTTCTGGATAGGACACAACAAGATCAAAACCGTCGTCTTCCTCCCGGGGGATCAGGCCACAGGTCTGTAGACCGGAAAACCGGAAAAAGCGGATAAATTTATTGCCGACAGCCTCATCACTGACAGAACCGATCACCTGAGGCGCATCTTTATCAATTTCAACCGGGAGTTCCTCCACCAGTTCACAACCACAGTCTACACATGTAGAAACTCCGTCGATATATTCATTTCTGCATTTTGGGCACCACATAATAAGATGTATCTCCTTTCGTATAAACAATTTAAGATGTATTAATAGTAGCATAGAGCAGGTAAAAAAGCAATTTTTTTCTTGTCGTGATATAGGAGGAATGGTATACTGTTGTAATGACTAACAAGGAAGAGGTGCACTATGGCATTTAAGCATAAACGAAAGCTGGCGCTGCCGGATGAGATTCTTTTACGAATCGAAAAACCGGCGAGATATATTGGCAATGAAATAAACATGGTAAAGAAGGAACCCCGATCCGTCCAGGTGCGGTTTTGTATGTGTTTTCCAGATGTATATGAGATCGGCATGTCCCACCTGGGAATCCAGATCCTGTACGATATGTTTAACAAATGGGAGGATACCTATTGTGAGAGGGTATACTCCCCCTGGCCGGATCTGGACCAGATCATGAGGGAGCAGAAAATTCCGCTTTTTGCTTTGGAGAGCCAGGAACCCATTCGGGATTTTGATTTTCTCGGGATCACGCTCCAATACGAGATGTGTTATACCAATATTCTTCAGATACTTGAACTTTCAGGAATCCCTCTTTATACAAAAGAAAGAACAGTAGAGGATCCCTTTGTGATCTGCGGCGGACCCTGTACCTACAATCCGGAGCCGGTAGCTGATTTTTTTGATCTTATTTACATCGGAGAGGGGGAGACCTCTTACCGGAAGCTTCTGGATTGCTATAAAGAATGGAAAGAAAGGGGCGGTGACCGGCGAGAATTTCTGGAAGCCGCGGCAGGTGTGGAGGGAATTTATGTCCCATCCCTATACGATATTGAGTACCATACCAACGGCACCATAAAGGCGGTGATCCCAAACAGTCCAGCGGCGCCTGCGAAAGTGAAAAAACAGGTGGTGACAGACTTAACCCATACCTATTATCCAGAGAAGCCCCTTGTACCTTATATAAAGGCCACCCAGGACCGGGTGGTGTTGGAGATCCAGCGTGGCTGCATCCGGGGCTGCCGGTTCTGTCAGGCGGGAATGATCTACCGTCCCATCCGTCCAAGAGACCTGGAATACTTAAAGGAAATGGCGGTAAAAATCTTAGACAATACCGGCTATGAAGAGATCACGTTAAGTTCTTTAAGTTCCAGTGATTATAAAGAACTGGCAGAGCTGGTATATTTTCTGATTGAAGAGTGCCAGGAGCGGAAGATCAATATATCCCTGCCCTCCCTGCGCATCGATGCCTTTTCGCTGGATGTGATGAGCCGGGTTCAGGATGTGAGAAAGAGCAGCCTGACCTTTGCGCCGGAAGCAGGTTCCCAGCGGATGCGGGACGTGATCAACAAAGGGCTGACGGAGAAAGTGATCTTAGAAGGCGCCTGGGAAGCATTTCAAGGGGGCTGGAACCGGGTGAAGCTTTATTTTATGTTAGGGCTTCCGGGGGAGCGGCTGGAGGATATCGAAGAGATTGCAGTGCTGGCAAATAAGATCGCGGCAAAATATTTCGAGCTTCCGAAGGAAGAGCGGCATGGCAGACCGGAGATCGTGGCAAGTTCCTCCTTCTTTGTCCCCAAGCCTTTTACCCCATTCCAGTGGGCGCCTATGGATACAGCGGAAAGTTTTGAGACCAAAAGACGTTTCCTACTGGGAAAGGTAAAAGAGCAGATCAATCAGCGCTCCATCCGCTATAACTGCCACGATGCCGTGACCTCGGAGCTGGAGGGGCTTTTTGCCAGAGGTGACAGAAAGCTGGCAAAAGTGATTGAAGACGCCTATCATCAGGGCTGTATCTTCGACGCCTGGACCGATTATTTCCGGGAAGAGATCTGGGAACAGGTGCTGGAAAAGAATCATGTGTCCAGAGATTTTTACAATTATAGGGAGAGGGAAAAAGATGAGATCCTCCCCTGGGATTTTATTGATATCGGGGTTACCAAAGAGTTCCTGTGGCGAGAATACGAAAATTCCAGAAAGGAACAGGTCACACCAAACTGCAGGCAGAAGTGCAGCGGCTGCGGAGCGATGCGCTTTGGAGCCGGAGTCTGTCTGGAACAGACATCATAATATGCGAGAAAGGTCGTAATAAATATTGAAGACAAGAATGCGATTCACAAAGACAGGTTCCCTCAAATTTATCGGACATCTGGACTGTATGCGTTTTTTTCAGAAAGCCATCCGCCGCGCCAAGCTGGATGTGGCATATTCCCAGGGTTTTAACCCTCATCAGATCATGAGCTTTGCCTCCCCTCTGAGCGTGGGGCTGACCAGTGACGGAGAATATATTGATATTGAGTTCAATTCCCTGCCGGACATGCCTTTGGATGAACTTGCAAAGACCCTCAGTCAGTTCATGACGGAGGAGCTTTTTGTGACGGAGATCCAACTGCTAGAAGATAACGTGAAGACTTCTATGGCATTGCTGAATGCCTGTGATTATGTGATCCAGTTAAAAGATGGCGGTACCTTTTGTTCCAATACCATACCGGAAGCAGAATTTTCCCTTCGGGAGAGCTTTACGGAATTTATGGAACAGGAGCAGATCCTCATCCTTAAGAAAACCAAAAAAAGTGAAGCTGAGATTGACTTAAAGCCGCTGATCCTTTCCTATGCTTTTTCCAGGGAAGAATTTGAAAAGGTCTGTCCTGGGATGCCAGTAGAGTTGAACAACGAATATGACAGCGAAGAAGAGCTTTACTTAAAGCTGGTTTCCGGCAGTGTGACAAATATCAAGCCGGAGCTAGTACTGGAGGCTTTTATGAACTACATGAACCTTGGGTTAAAGCCATACTCCTGTCAGATCCACCGGATTCAGATGTACTTTAATGAAATGTGAGGGCGCCCACATGAAGCAGTTAGCAATCATAAAAAAAGACCATTGTTATATATCCGCTGTTCTAGAAGACCAGCGGCTGGATAACGTGATCGTGGAAGAGACCAGTGAGGACTCTCTCCAGGCAGGAGATATCTACGTCTGCCGGGTGAGCCACATCCTTCAGAACATCAATGCCGCCTTTGTGGAGGTGCAGAAAGATGTCATGTGTTATCTTCCCATGGAGAAAAAGAAGGGAACCTCGGAGAAAATAGTACAGGGGATGGAATTTGCCGTTCAGGTAAAAAAGGCAGCGGTTAAATCCAAACAGGCGGTGGTATCAAGAAAACTTGAATTTGCGGGCAAATATGCCGTGGTGACCACAGAAAATCTCTCTCAGAGCATTTCATCCAAGATCAGTGAACCGAAGGAGCGGCAGCGGCTGGATGGTATCTTAGAGGAACTACAGACAGAATGCCAGGAAGCCGGTGTGGGTATTATTTTGCGGACCAGCTGTTCCAGAGCTGATAGAGAGCAGATCCTGTCCGGGTGCCGTCAGTTGATTCGGGAAGCACAGGACGTCCTTCAAAAGGCCGGGAACCGTACCTATACCACCAGACTCTACCGCTCTCAGCCAGAATTTATCAAATTCCTGGATTCAGAAGCCGAACCTTTCAGCCGGATCATAACCGATGTGCCGGAAGTATTTCGTCGGTTGGAGAGTTATCCTGGAATTAAACCAGAACAACTCCAGTTTTATGAGGACCCCTCTTATTCTCTGGACAAGCTTCTGGGCATCAGCAGCAAGTTGGCAAAAGCACAGAAAAAACATGTCTGGCTCAAAAGCGGCGGCTCCCTTGTGATCGAACCTACGGAGGCACTTACGGTCATTGATGTAAACACCCAGAAGGCAGTGGCGGGCAAACGAAACAGCGAGACCACCTTTTTTAACCTGAATATGGAAGCGGCCAGGGAAGCCGCCAGGCAGATACGGATTCGGAATATCTCTGGCATAATCCTAATCGATTTTATTGACATGAAAGAAAAATCAAAGATAAAGGCATTGCTTCAGGAACTTGAGAATGCTTTCTTGAATGACCATGTCAAGACTACAGTTGTAGATATTACCCGTCTTGGTCTGGTTGAGATCACCCGGATGAAAGTGCGCAAACCCTTATCAGCGTTTTGCATAAAGGATTCTTATCAATAGTTGTTTTTCTGGGCAGGATGACGAAAATCCCCAGATTGTTAAAATAAAAACAAAAAATACTTGCCCTAGATTTTTATTATGTTATAATAGGTTCGGTATAAATTTAGAAAAATGAATCGAATTTGGAAGGAGCAAATGAAAATGGCAAACATGAATGATTGTCCAGAAAAGCAGCCGCTGACAAATGAGTATCTAGAAAAAATGGATGCTTATTGGCGTGCCGCAAACTATTTGGCAGCAGCTCAGCTTTACATGCTTGACAACCCGCTTTTACGTGAACCTCTTACAAGAGAGCAGGTAAAGAAAAAAATTGTAGGCCACTGGGGAACGGTCCCTGGTCAGAACTTTGTTTACACTCACTTAAACAGAGCGATCAAAAAATATGACTTAGACATGATCTTAATCTCAGGTCCTGGTCATGGCGGAAACTTCTTTGTAGCGAATTCCTATCTGGAAGGTCACTACAGTGAGATTTATCCGAACGTAAGTGAAGATATTGAAGGTATGAAGAGACTCTGCAAGCAGTTCTCTTTCCCTGGCGGAATTTCCAGCCACGTAGCACCAGAGACTCCGGGTTCCATCAACGAAGGTGGAGAGCTTGGTTATTCCATTGCTCACGCATTCGGTTCTGTATTTGACAATCCGGAACTGATCACAGCGACCATCGTAGGAGACGGTGAAGCTGAGACAGGTCCTCTTGCCACAGCATGGCATTGTAATAAATTCCTGAATCCGGTTACTGACGGAGCCGTTCTTCCGATCCTTCACCTGAATGGATACAAGATTAGTAACCCAACTATTTTCGCACGTATTTCCCACGATGAAGTGGAAAATTTCTTCCGTGGATGCGGCTGGGAGCCGATCTTCGTCGAGGATGAAATGAGCAGCCCGGATTACATAATGAATATGCACAAAAAGATGGCAGAAGCACTGGATACCGCCATCGAAAAGATCAAAGGAATCCAGAAAGATGCCCGTGAAAATGGAAATACAGAGCGTCCGATGTGGCCGATGATCGTACTCCGCACACCAAAGGGATGGACGGGACCGAAGTTCGACGACAATGGAAACAAAATCGAAGATTCTTTCCGTGCCCATCAGGTACCGATCACCATGGAGAAGCCGGAGCATTTGGATCAGCTCAAAGAGTGGCTCTTAAGCTACAAGCCGGAAGAGCTCTTTGATGAAAATGCACAGCTCATTCCAGAACTGAAGGCTCTGACACCGGATGGCGACGCAAGAATCAGTGCCAACCCACATGCCAACGGCGGTCTGCTTCTAAGAGACCTTCGTCTCCCTGATTTCCGTGAGTATGGCGTGGATGTACCAAGTCCTGGTGCGGTAGAAAAACAGGATATGATCGAGCTGGGCGCCTTTGTACGTGATATCTTTAACCTGAACGAAGAGACAAAGAATTTCCGTATCTTCGGACCAGACGAGACGATGTCCAACCGTCTGTATCACGCATTTGAGGCAACAAACCGCGACTGGAACGGCATTAAATATGACGACGATGAATTCCTTGCCAACGACGGACGCATCATGGACTCCATGCTCAGCGAGCATATGTGCGAGGGATGGCTGGAAGGTTACCTCCTCACAGGCCGTCACGGATTCTTCGCCAGCTACGAGGCATTTATCCGTGTCGTAGATTCCATGGCAGCACAGCACGCAAAATGGCTGAAAGTTACTTCCGAGCTTCCTTGGAGACAGAAGATCGCTTCCTTGAACCTTCTTCTCACCTCCAATGTATGGCAGCAGGACCACAACGGATTCACCCATCAGGATCCAGGGTTCTTAGACCATATCGCCAACAAAAAGGCAGATGTTGTTCGTATGTATCTGCCACCGGATGCAAACTGTTTGCTTTCCTGCTTCGACCACTGTATCCGAAGCAAAAACTACGTGAACGTGATCGTAGCTTCCAAGCACCCAAGCCATCAGTGGCTGACGATGGAGCAGGCTGTAAAACACTGTACCCAGGGTATCGGTATCTGGGAGTGGGCTAGTAACGATCAGGGTGAAGAGCCAGATGTCGTACTTGCATGCTGCGGTGATACACCGACCAAGGAGGCATTGGCTGCTGTTACGATCCTTCGTGACAACATTCCAGACCTTAAGATCCGTTTTGTCAACGTAGTTGACCTTATGAAACTCGAGTCCAGCTTTAAGCATCCTCACGGACTGACCGATGCGGAGTATGATTCCATCTTTACAAAAGATAAGCCGATTATCTTTGCATTCCACGGTTATCCGACGATGATCCACGAGCTGACTTACTATAGAACAAACCGTAACCTTCATGTATTCGGTTATCAGGAAGAGGGTACGATCACCACTCCATTTGACATGAGAGTCCAGAACAAGATCGACCGCTTCAACCTGACCAAGTCAGTTGTACAGAATCTTCCACAGTTAGGAAACAAAGGTTCCTTCCTGATCCAGAAGATGAACGATATGCTCGTTGCCCACAAGCAATACATCCATGAAGAAGGAATTGACCTTCCGGAAGTACGTGACTGGGTATGGCATACACCGGACAATAAATAATTTGATCCCAGGGTCAAAAGGCCAGACAGCTTTATCATGCTTGCGTGATAAGGCTGTCTGTTTTTGTTTTCAGCTAAGAAAAATAACTTCCTGTCAGATTTTCCTTGTATCTTTTCTGGAACAATAGTAAGATAGAAGAAAAGATCGCTCGACGTCGTCAATTTGTACTCATCGTCGAGCTAAGATAACAGGAGGAACAATCCTTGGAAAAAACATTTGCAATACTTATCGACTCCGATAATATATCTGCCAAACATATCCCATATATCATAGATGAGATCAACAATTATGGTTCCATCACATATCGAAGAATGTATGGAGACTTTACGAGTTCCCAGATGAACGCGTGGAAAAATGTCGTATCGGAATACTCTCTGACGCCAATCCAGCAATTTCAGAATACAATGGGAAAAAATGCCACAGACTCTGCCCTTATCATAGATGCCATGGATATTTTATATACCGGAAATGTTCAGGGGTTCTGTCTGGTCTCATCCGACAGCGATTTTACCAAACTGGCAAGTCGTTTGAGAGAGGCGGGTAAATTTGTAATCGGTATGGGAGAGAAGAAGACACCAGCGGCTTTTCGAAATGCCTGCAATGAATTTAAGTATCTCAATATTCTATCCGGCGCTTCCCAGGCGTCAGCAGAAGATGATACTGTTGCCGGCTCCCGTAAGATCAGTAAGATCATTGAAGACATTCTTGAGATCATCACCACTAACGAAAACAAGGGAAAAGAGACAGGATTAGGAGAGATCGGGTCCTCCTTGACAAAACGGTATTCCGATTTTGACGTTCGGAATTATGGATACAATTCTTTGTCTAAGTTTATTGAGAGCATGGAACAATTTGAGCTGGTACAGAACAAAACCTCCATAAAAGTACTGATCCGAAATGATATCAGTGAGATCAAAGATCATGTGTTTAAAATCCTTTCAAAACCAAAGAATCAGAAAGGGATCCTTTTGAGTAAACTGGCAGACGAATTGTATAAATATGCTCCAAATTTTACAGCCAAAAAATTTGGTTATTCAACCTTTCTCAAGTTCGTACAAGATATAAAAGGCATCGAGGTCAGAAAAAACAAGGAAGATACGCAGAAATATGTGTTTCTTACCAAAAAAAGTTTGAAAAAGAGTTAGCCAGTTGGTCCATTGAGCTAGCCAGACCGTCACCTGGTTAAAATAAGAGATTGACAATCCATTCTGCTCATATTATAATGTAAAAAAATGTGGAGGTGCGGAATGTTTAATAAATAATTTACAAAAAACAGCAGACACAAACAATGCCCAGAGGAACCAGGGTGTTATTGTAATGCCGATTGTAGATTATTTATATTCCCATCCTAATGACATACGCCGGTACAACGAATATTAAGTTTTTCTATATTCATTGTACTAGTCATGGCATAAATATAGGTGAATGATATCTGCTTTCGGTATTTTCCGGGGCAGATTTTTTTATGTGAAGGTAGCTCATGGGTTACCAAAAAGAAATGAGGCGAGCGTATGTTACAAATAAAAGAACTTACTATTACTTACAAAAAAGACTTGCGTAATTTGATCTCTGGATTGTCTTTTGTACTGAATCCAGGGGATAAGGCAGCCATCATTGGAGAAGAAGGGAACGGAAAATCTACTTTGATGAAGCTGCTCTATGATGAAAAGCTGGTGGAAGATTATGTGGAATCCTCAGGAGAGATCCTACGAAATAACAGCGTGCTGGGATATCTCCAGCAGGAACTAGACCAAACAGATAAAGAAATGTCCATCTATGAATTTATGACTCAAGAAGCTGGTTTCTATGAAATGGAAGGAAAAGAATTGGCTGGTATGGCAAATCGGATAGGAATCCCGCCTGATCTGTTATATTCTTGCCAAAAAGTCGATACCCTGTCCGGCGGCGAAAAGGTAAAACTGCAGATGATTCGTATCCTGTGTAAAAGACCGGATATACTTCTGCTGGATGAGCCCTCGAACGATATCGATCTGGAAACACTGGAATGGCTGGAGCAGTTTATCCTTCACTGGAAAGGAGGCCTCCTGTTCATTTCCCATGATGAAACCCTACTTGAGAGAACGGCGAACCGCATCCTTCATCTAGAGCTGCTGAAGAAAAAGAAGGAAGCAAAACATACCATCTGTAATACCCGATATGAAGAATACGTCAGTTCCAGACAGCAGCAATTGGCCAAACAGGAACAGTTGGCAAAAAACGAGAAAAATGAATACCGGGCACAGCAGGAACGTCTTCGTCGTATCGAACAAAAAGTAACACATCAGCAAAATACGATCTCCAGGCAGGATCCCCACGGCGCGGCCCTGTTAAAAAAGAAAATGAGGGCTGTCAAATCGATGGCGCACCGGTTTGAAAAAGAAGCAGCCGAAATGACAGAAATACCAGATACAGAAGAAGCTATTTTTCTCAAATTTCATGGCAGTGAAAGAATCCCCAATGGGAAAACCATTTTACAACTAAATCAAAAAGAGCTGCGAGCAGGAGATGAATTGCTGTCTGAAAATATAGAACTCTGGGTAAAAGGAAGGGAAAAGATTTGCCTGATCGGCAAAAATGGTGTGGGAAAGACCACCCTTCTGAAAATCATTGCGGAAAAACTATCGGAACGAAATGACATTCACGCTGCTTATATGCCACAGGATTACAGGGATCAAATGGACTTTGAAAGTATCCCCGCTTCCTTTTTATCCCAAACAGGAGATAAGGAAGAGCTGACCAGGATCCATACATTTCTTGGCAGCCTGAAGTTTACCGCAGAAGAAATGAATCGTCCAATCCGAGAACTTTCTGGCGGTCAAAAAGCAAAACTGTTTTTACTTCATCTTAGCATGAGTGGAGCCAATGTCCTGATTTTAGATGAACCAACCCGAAACCTTTCACCTCTGTCCAATCCCGTGATCCGTCAGATGCTAAAGGATTTTGATGGTGCGATCATCAGTGTTTCCCACGACAGAAAATATATCACAGAAGTCTGTGATACGGTCTATGAATTGACAAGGGATGGACTGAGCAGAAGGTCTTACTCGTAAATCTTTCCCCTATAATAAAATCTTTACAATATTTGTGTTTCTACTTTTTTATTGTACCACAAATCCGAGAGTATAAGGATTGACACAATACAATATTATGAGCACGCTGTCAAGAGAAAATCCTATTTTTTCGTTCTCTTTTTTGTCTGATATCGCATTATCAAACAGAGTTTAGCTAGTAAAACCGCTATTTTCCTAAAATATACTCTACACATAATATTGTAATATGTCTATAAGGTTCAGAAAGCAGATCTGAATCAAAAAATTCCAGGAGGTAGTACAATGATGAAACAGCAAATGTGTAATGAGAGTCAAAATGCGGAACAGATCAATGAGGAGATTCGTAGCCTGACATACCGTCCAGAGGAAGTGATGGCATTTTCAGGAGAAAACGTAACAAGTTTTGTGCCAAAGACAGGTAAGAGTGTCGCGGAAAAATTTATTGTAACGACGAAAACCAAACATGACATGAGCGGACAGTATGATATCGCCGTTCCCAATGCTAGAAAAGA
Organism: uncultured Roseburia sp.; assembly: GCA_947644305.1. Lineage (GTDB taxonomy): Bacteria > Bacillota > Clostridia > Lachnospirales > Lachnospiraceae > Eubacterium_F. The sequence continues at coordinate 132,801 of CANRYS010000007.1, read as the reverse complement.
CATCACCTATCCGGGAGCACTTCTCGTCGCAAACCAAAAGCTGATCGAAGGCGTTCCAGATCCTCTCGTGGTAAAACGGCGCCCGATGAATCTGACCATCGATCTGCCCGGGCTTACACAGGACAATCATGTAACCGTAGAACACAACGACTACACGGGAGTGACAGAGGGGATCAATGAACTGCTGGATAACTGGCTGGAGACCAAAGCTAAAAAATATGCCATCGCGGCAAACATGCAGTATAAAAAGAGTATTTTGTACGATAAAAAATCGATGCAGCTCAAGTTTGGCTGTGATGTGGAGTATATGGAGAGTAAACTTGGCATTGATTTTAGTTCCATCACAGAACAGGAAACATCGGCCTATCTGATTCAATTTAAGCAGATCTACTATACCGTATCGGCGGAACTTCCATCCTCACCGGCAGATGTCTTTGACGACTCTGTCTCCTGGGAGAAGCTGAAAAACAAAGTGGACAATAACAACCCGCCATGTTATGTGCAGAATGTCCAATATGGAAGAGAGGTCTATATGCTGCTCCAGTCGGATATGAGTTCTGCTGAGTTAGAGGCACATATCAATGCAAACATGAAATTCACAGATGGCAGTGTTGATGTGAAGGCAGATGCAACGGTTAAAAATGCAAATAAACGGATTAACTGCACAATTATAACCATGGGTGGCAAACCAGTTATGCTCAACGGCAGCATGGAAAATGAGAAGCTGATCCAGCAGTTAAATGATCTCATCTGTGAAAATGTTGTGCTGTCTGCCGAAAACCCAGCGTTTCCATTATGTTACACCGTGGCTTTCCTGAAAGATAACAAGATCGCCAGCATTCAGGGAAAGACGGAATATATCACGAGCAAATCCGTAGAATATACTTCCGGTGAACTGAATCTGAGACATACCGGAGGATACGTGGCAAAATTTGATGTGTCCTGGGATGAATTTACATATGACGACAAGGGAGAAGAAGTGGTAAAAAGCCATACCTGGCAACATAACGGAAGAAATGTCACCGCCCCTTATTCTGACGTTATAACACTGCCTGCAAATGCCAGAAATATTCATGTGAAGGCGCAGGGAGCCACCGGACTTCTCTGGGAAAAGTGGCGAACATCCATTGATCGCACATTCCCACTGGTGAACAAAAGAACCATCAGTATAAGTGGTACAACATTAAATCAAAAAGCATCGGTAGACCCAAACTAATATACAAGACATGAAGGAGAGTGAGATTATGATAACCATACATCATGTAACAGAAGAACAGACAGCGGGTATGCCAGCTCCAGATCAAAGGGCAGCATTTTTGAAAAGATGCACATTGGGAGGCGGAATCGTGCCAGAGGGCTTCCCGGTATACCGGGGAGATACCAGAACCTGGTTTGATATTGAGAGAGCTGGTGGTTTTGTTCCATCTTTTGAACTTGCTTCGGGGGAGACAATTCTCGAATATGCGAAAAGACGAGTGGATGAGATCATGAAGGTATCTGCACCAGATTTCGTCTTTTATTGGAAATATCCGTCACGGTGTATCAAGGAATATCAACCGCTTGTTTTTGGAGCGGAGGGCAGATCGGCAGGGATTGCTACCGGTTGTGGAAAAGAAGGCGGACAGAAAGGTGGACAGGAATATGCGATCTGCCTGCCTAAGCTGTATTCCCTGATGGTATCCCACTATAAATTGGGGGCTGTCGGTGTGTACGGAGATAAGCCGTCCCTAGAGGAAAGCACTGCTATATGGCTACATCTGATCATGGGACCGGATGCGGCAGAAATGGTATCTCTGACCGTGATACCCATAGACCGGATTCAACCAGTATAGAATCAAACTTCTAACGATTGTAAACAGGGTGTCTTTGTGATATACTAAAAGCAGATAATTAGCAGGAAAATAACGGTTGACATAACATAGTATTCCATGTTATACTTCTATAGTATGCCGCACAACGAGGTATAGTTCTGTCCATTTTTAAGAAATGAGACAGGCACCATAGTTGGCGAGTAAAATGAAGGAGGTGCTATATGTACGCAATTATAGCAACCGGTGGTAAACAGTATAAAGTTGAAGAAGGCGACGTAATCAAGGTAGAAAAACTTGGTGTGGAAGCCGGAGAAACCGTTACTTTTGATCAGGTACTTGTTGTCAGTGACAAAGAGACCAAGGTTGGTACCCCGACTGTAGCAGGAGCTTCTGTAACTGCAACCGTAGTGTCAGAGGGAAAAGCAAAAAAAGTAATTGTCTACAGGTATAAAAGAAAAACCGGATACCATAAGAAAAATGGTCACAGACAGCCATTTACTCAGGTTAAGATTGAAAAAATCAGTTGCTAATTCGAAGAATTTGCATAATCTTTAAGTAAATTCTTAACCTAAAGAGGGTGTATCTTATGATACAGATTCATATTAAGAAGTCAGAACATGGTAACATAATTGGTTTTCATGTATCCGGTCATGCCGGGTTTTCTCCACATGGAACAGATGTGGTGTGTGCAGGAGTTTCCGCGCTGGTGATAAACTGTATTAATTCTGTGGAACAGTTTACCGATACACGTTTTGACCTGAGTCAGAATGAAAGTGCCGGGGTCATTGATTTTACCTGCAAAACGCCAGTGGATGACAAGGCGATGCTCTTGATCCGCTCTATGCTTTTTGGAATAAAAGAGATTGAGAATACTTATGGAAATGAATATGTTACTTTACATGAATGATTGAATGTTAGGAGGGAAATATCATGATGAAAATGAACCTTCAGTTATTTGCTCACAAAAAGGGAATGGGTTCTACAAAGAACGGTCGTGATTCCGAGTCCAAGAGACTGGGTGCGAAAAGAGCAGATGGACAGTTCGTTTTAGCTGGAAATATTCTTTACAGACAGCGTGGTACAAAGATCCATCCAGGTATAAACGTTGGAAAAGGTGGAGATGATACACTGTATGCACTAGTTGACGGTGTTCTTCGTTTTGAGAGAAAAGGAAGAGACAAAAAACAGGCGAGTGTTTATCCAGTAGAGACTAAATAAGTTGTTTAAAGAAAGACTTAGGGCTGTCATGTATTTGGCAGCCTTTTTATCTTAGCTCGATGGTGCTGATTTGAACCCTGCCTCTGACTTGTGATTTTCCAATTTGCTACGTCAACGTCAATCAACGTACCTCCAGTACGTTTCATTCCGTTTCCTTGTAAATTGGAAAATCACAAGCGGAGGTCGAAGATTTCTGCTAGCGCAGAACGAAACAAGGTTCAAATTGGCACCGTCGAGCTCTGGGAAAGTTCTTAATTCACGGAGCAAAAGAGTTACTTTTGTAGTTTAGGAAAAGGAGGCAGATATGTTTGCAGACCAGGCAAAGATATATATTCGATCCGGTAAAGGCGGTGACGGTCATGTGAGTTTCCGCCGGGAATTATATGTTCCGGCAGGAGGACCGGACGGCGGTGACGGAGGCAGAGGTGGAGATTTGATCTTCGAGGTAGATCCCGGCATCAATACATTAAATGAATTTAGGCATATTCGAAAATACTGTGCAGAAGATGGAGAACCTGGTGGCAAAAAGCGCTGCCACGGCAGAGATGGTAAAGATTTGATCGTTAAAGTTCCAGCCGGCACCATAGTAAAAGAAGCAAATTCCGGCCAGGTCATTACAGATATGTCCTATGAAAATACAAGAGAGGTCGTTTTAAAAGGCGGAAGAGGCGGCAAGGGAAATCAGCACTATGCAACACCGACGATGCAGGCGCCCAAGTATGCCCAGCCCGGCAAACCTGCCATGAAACTAGAGGTAATACTGGAATTAAAAACCATCGCCGATGTGGGACTAGTAGGATTTCCAAATGTAGGAAAGTCTACTTTTTTATCCCGTGTGACCAATGCCCGCCCCAAGATCGCCAACTATCATTTTACCACCTTAAATCCGAATCTGGGTGTCGTAGACCTAGAGGGAACAGATGGTTTTGTTATTGCCGATATTCCTGGATTGATCGAAGGCGCTTCCGAGGGAGTTGGCCTGGGCCATCAATTCCTCAAACACATCGAGAGGACAAGAGTTATGATCCATATGGTGGATGCAGCATCCACGGAGGGACGTGATCCCATTCAGGATATCAAGCTCATCAATGAGGAACTTCGTGCCTACAGTGAAGAAGTTGCCTCCCGTCCCCAGGTAATCGCCGCAAACAAGATTGATTGTTTTTATGGGGATGAAGAAGAAACCGTGCTGACACTTTTAAAAGAAGAATTTGAACCTCAAGGGATCAAAGTATTTCCAATCTCTGCGGTTACAGGCAGCGGGATAAAGGAATTACTATATTATGTAAAAAACATGCTGGATGAGATAAAAGAAGAGAAGATCATCTTTGAAAAAGAGTATCTGATCCAAGAACCGGATTTCCGTGATGAACCATACTCCGTATTTCAAGATGAAGAGGGCATTTATCACATTGAAGGGCCACGGGTGGAACGCATGCTTGGTTACACCAATCTGGATTCGGAAAAAGGGTTTGAATTTTTCCAGAAATTTATAAAAAACAATGGAATGCTGGAAGAACTTGAAGCTCTCGGCATCGAAGACGGTGACACTGTAGAGATTTATGGATGGAGTTTTGAATATTTCCGCTGATGCATTTCACAGTGTACGGGCATTTGATATTTGATAAAAGAAAGGAAAATCTTATGACTAGCAAACAAAGAGCATACCTGAAAGGTCTTGCCATGAAGATCAATCCAATTCTACAGATCGGTAAATCCTCCATCACGCCAGAGTTTACTACTGCTGTAGATGAAGCTTTGGAAGCAAGAGAGCTCATAAAAATACATGTACTGAAAAACTGCTTTGATGACCCGAGAGGGATGGCAGAGATCATTGCAGAGAGAACACATGCCGAGGTGGTTCAGGTGATCGGGAAAAAGATCGTATTATACCGGGAATCCAAAGATAAAAAGCAGATAGAGCTGCCAAAATAGAATTTGTGATAAAATAAACTCTGACGAGTTTATTAGCAAGTTGCTTCGCAACTGGGAATGCACAAAAACCGTGTGCAGAAAAATAATGTAGAGATGGTGATGATAATCTATGGCTAAAATTGGAATTATGGGGGGAACCTTTAACCCCATTCACAATGTTCATCTAAGTATGGCAGAAGAGGCCAGAATCCAGTATAAGCTGGATGAGGTTCGTTTTATGCCATCAAAAAATCCGCCCCATAAAAACAAACAGGGAATTGCATCGGACTCTCATCGAAAACGAATGATTCAACATGCCATTCAGGATCATCCTTACTTTACCTTTTCTGATCTTGAATTAAAGAGAGAAGGTACCACCTTTACGAGAGACACACTGGCATATCTGACAGAGACATGTCCCGTAGACCAATTCTATTTTATACTCGGCGGAGACTCTCTGGCTTCGTTGGAAAGCTGGAAAGAGCCGACATATATTTTCAGCCACTGTCACATTTTAGCTGCTAATCGCGGGGACATCTCGGAAGAAAAAATAGCAGAATGGATCCATTATTATAAAGAAAAATATGGCGCACACATTTCGGAGATTCAGATGCCATCTCAACGGATCTCCTCTGAGATGATTCGAAATAAACTGGCAGCCGGCTGCGACGTAAGTACCTATTGCCCTGTACCGGTAACACAATATATACGGTTTCATGGTTTATATGGCTGTGATCGGCTATCACAGAAAGAAACGGAACCTCCGATGAAGACGTCTGATATGTATGCCTGCCTCTCTGCCTGTCTCAAACCAAAGCGCTATATTCATACGTTGGGAGTGGCTATGACGGCAGCAAATCTGGCGGCAGTACATGGCTGTGACAGCAATCAGGCATACACCGCTGGGCTGCTTCACGACTGCGCCAAATATCTGACTGGCAAAGAGCAGATCACAGCCTGCCAATCTGCCAATATATCATTAACCAAGGTGGAATTGGAAAATACAGCTCTGATCCACGGCAAACTGGGCGCATATATTGCCAGGACCAGATATGGAATCCGGGACAAAGAGATTTTGTCTGCCATCACCTGGCACACAACCGGGAAGCCCAAAATGTCGCTATTAGAAAAAATCATATACCTAGCAGATTATATGGAGCCCGGCAGAGCAATGAATTGTAAACCGTATTCGCTGACGCAGATCCGCAGGGCAAGCTTTGAAAATATTGATAAGGCTCTGTATATGGTATTGGAGTGCAGCGTGAAGTATCTGGAAAAGTCTGGAGTCCCCATCGATCCGCAGACAATCGACACTTATCAATACTATCGGAAAAAGACCAACTAAAAATCACGTGATTTAGCTTGACAGGCGGGGTTTTGAACTATGTTTCGTTATTGAGCAAGGGAAATAAATTTTTTGAAAAGGAGGAAACATTCATGTTGAATTCAAAAGAAATGGCAAGAATAGCATACGATGCTCTAGATGAAAAACTGGGAAAGGATATCCGCATCATAAAAATTGATGAAATCTCTGTTATAGCAGATTATCTCATTATAGCCAACGGTAATAATAGTCCCCAAATCACAGCAATGTTAGATAATGTGGAACTTAAAATGCATGAAAATGGCATCGAAAACAAACGGATCGAGGGAAATAAAAATTCCACCTGGATTCTGATGGACTATCATGATGTGATCGTGCATATTTTCTCACCGGAAGACCGGCTGTTTTATGATTTAGAACGCATCTGGAGAGATGGCAGAACCGTAGAACGAAAAGAACTAGAGTAGCTTTGACCGTTCATCTTCATAGACAACAAGCAGGGAACCTAGGGAATCCGTTCCCTGCTTATTTGTTTGATATTCTCTTAAAAAGATACCAGCTACATTAAGCGGAAAAGTCCGACGACAATGCCCAGAATCACAACCTGGTCTACATAAATCGGCTCCATCGTATCATTTTCAGGCTGAAGACGATAGCGTCCATCTTCTTTATAGTATGTCTTAACCGTAGCTGAATCCTCCACCAGTGCTACGACAATTTCGCCATTTCTGGCGGTCGGGCTCTGACGTACGATAACCTTATCTCCGTCATAAATCCCTATATTGATCATACTTTCGCCTCGGACATTTAATATAAACAAATCCCCAGAAGGGAGTTCATCGGCGAGAAGAGGAAAATAACCGCTAACATTTTCTTCTGCAAAAATTGGCTGACCTGCTGCGACAGTTCCTAAAATGGGAATATTTCGCATTTCCTTTCTAGTTAAATTAAAACTATCATCTACAATCTCAATGGCACGTGGTTTCGTGGGATCTCGCCTTATGTATCCATTTTTCTCCAAAGTTTCAAGATGAGAGTGTACCGAAGACGTGGATTTTAAATTTACGGCATTACAAATCTCTCGTACAGCCGGGGGATACCCTTTTGTAAGAATCTGTTCCTTTATATACTCTAATATTTCACTCTGTTTGGCAGAAATTCGACCATTACCCATATTCTGCTACCTCCCGCATTTTTATACAAACAACTGTTTGTATTTATAATATAACACATATTTTCGTTCTTGTCAAACGTTTGTTCTATATTTCCTGCTTTTTTCTTTAAATTTTTGTAGACAAATTTTCTTACAATGGTTATAATTATGAAGGAAAGCATTTTGTAAGGAGATGACAAACGAATGAGTGGAGAGAACAAACAAAAGTTTACAGAAAAATTAAAAACAGATAAAAAATTTCGTTTTGAGTTTATAGTTGGGATTTGGTCTGGTATTATAGCTTGCGTGCTTGTGGTGGCGCTTATTTTTGTCGCAAAGATCTATATCTTTAGTGATAAAAGCATCGACAGCGACGAAATCGTTGACGAAACACCAGCCGTCGTGACAGAACAGGCAGTTGAACCAGAAAAGACAAATCCTCCATATAAATCAGCTATTATTAGCGGCAATGAAGAAGACTTCGACGATGACGAGAACGACGAAGAAATGGAAGAGCTCAAATCAGCAAAGACAGCCTATGCGACCACGGTTGTTAATCTGAGAAGTGAAGCTTCCCTCACTGCTTCTGTTATTACCAAATTAGATGCCGGTGACGAAGTGGATATTCTTGAATATGGCAAGGAATGGACGAAAGTATCTTTTAATGGAAAAGAAGGTTATGTCAGTACCATTTACCTGAGCACGAGAAAGCCAGTAACTGAGCCGACATCTGTTCCAAAAGTGACGTCGACGACACCAAAACCAACCGTAGCGCCAAAACCGACGAAGTCGCCGAAACCAAAGAAAACAAAGAAACCAGTTAAGACACAGAAACCGGTTAAGACTCAGGAACCTACCGATCCACCAGAACCAACAACAGCTCCAACGGAGCCGCCTCAGCCAACTCCTGCTCCAACAGAGCCGCCAAAGCCGACGCCTGCTCCGACGGAGCCGCCTCAGTCAACCCCGGATCGGATAGCAGAAGAGCCGTAGGGGCATTTTACGGGATGATGATAAACATATATTTTGATGTTGGGGTCAAAGGTTTTTCCCCGATGATTACAACAAGATTTAGAAATGGAAGAATACAATGGAAGATCAGCTTACACCCATGATGCAAAAGTATCTGGAGACAAAAAACGAATATAAAGATTGTATCCTGTTTTACCGCCTGGGGGATTTTTATGAGATGTTTTTTGAAGATGCCAAATGCGTCTCCAAAGAACTGGAACTAACTCTCACAGGAAAGAGCTGTGGATTAAAAGAAAGGGCACCCATGTGTGGTGTCCCCTTTCATTCTGCGGAAGGGTATATTACCCGCCTGGTATCCAAGGGATATAAAGTGGCCATCTGCGAACAGGTGGAAGATCCTAAACTTGCAAAAGGACTGGTGAAGCGGGAAGTGATCCGTGTTGTCACTCCTGGTACCAACTGCAGCCCGGAAGCACTGGATGAGAGTAAAAATAATTACCTTATGGGAATCGTATCTACAGGAAACAAATTTGGCATCTCTGTCGTAGATGTTTCCACGGGAGAATATCTTTTGACCGAAGTGGATACCCCGGGAAAACTCTTGGATGAAATCAACAAGTTCATGCCCTCTGAAATCATATGCAACGATGCATTCTACATATGTGGTATAGATGTGGAGGAATTAAAGGGCAGGCTGGGGATCTCGATCTCTGCACTGGCTCCCCATTATTTTGATGAAGAACTCTGCAAAAAAGCTTTGTGCCGGCATTTTTCTATCGCCTCACTGGATGGAATGGGATTGTCGGATTATTTTACCGGAATCATTGCTGCCGGAGCGGTCATGGAATATCTGGTGGAAACCCAGAAGACCTCTCTGGCACATATTTTGTCTCTGGTTCCATATAGTTCGGGCAAATATATGCTGCTGGACCGCAATACGAGGCGAAATCTGGAACTGGTAGAGACCTTGCGGGAAAAACAAAAAAGAGGTTCCCTACTCTGGGTTTTAGATAAGACGAAGACGGCGATGGGCGCAAGAAAGCTTCGGACCAGTTTGGAACAGCCACTGATCGACAAAGAAACCATTCTACGCAGATACGATGCCATCGATGAATTAAACCAGAACATGATCACCAGAGAGGAACTTCGGGAATATCTGAATCCGATCTATGACCTAGAACGCCTTCTCAGCAAGATCAGCTATAAATCCGCCAATCCAAGAGATATGATTGCCCTGCTCAGTTCTCTGCAGATGCTTCCTCATATCTTGTTTTTGTGCAAAAATTTTAGCAGCCAGCTCTTTCAAGAGTTGAGCTGTGAGTTAGACCCTCTGGAAGATCTTTGTACCTTGATTTCCTCTGCCATCAACGAAGAACCACCTCTGGCTCTCCACGATGGTGGCATCATTAAAGAAGGGTATGATTCCCAGGTGGACCAGTTGCGGCGGGCAAAATCTGAGGGAAAGACTTGGCTAGCTTCTCTCGAAGCCGAAGAGCGGGAACATACGGGGATCAAAAATTTAAAAGTGAAATATAACCGTGTATTCGGATATTATCTGGAAGTAACCAACTCCTATAAAGATCTGGTTCCCGATAATTGGATCCGAAAACAGACATTGACGAATTCTGAACGCTATACCACAGAAAAGCTCAAAGAATTGGAAGATATCGTACTTGGCGCTGAAGAAAAACTGTATAATCTAGAATATCAACTGTTCTGTCAGATTCGGGATCACATTTTCACCCAGGTAGACCGCATTCAGCAGACCGCAAAAGCCGTCGCCATGGTAGATATGATCACCTCTCTCGCCTATGTGGCAGAAAAGAATAATTATGTGCGCCCTGTACTGAACGACCGTGGCGTGCTGAATATCAAAGAAGGGAGACATCCGGTGATTGAGCAGATGATCGACCACGATATGTTCATCGCCAACGACACCTATCTGGATGAAGACTCCCACCAGCTTATGATCATCACAGGACCTAATATGGCAGGTAAATCTACTTACATGCGTCAGACTGCTCTCATTGTTCTGATGGCTCAGATCGGTTCCTTTGTCCCGGCAGCATCGGCAGATATTTCCTTAGCAGACCGGATCTTCACCAGAGTGGGCGCCTCCGATGATCTGGCCAGCGGACAGAGTACCTTTATGGTGGAGATGACAGAGGTGGCAAATATCCTTCACAATGCCACGAAAAATAGTCTCATTATACTGGATGAGATCGGAAGGGGAACCTCAACCTTTGACGGACTCAGTATTGCCTGGGCCGTGGTGGAACACATCGTGGGAAAGAAAAACATTGGGGCAAAAACTCTCTTTGCTACTCATTATCATGAACTCACAGAGCTGGAGGGCAAATTAGAAGGCGTCCAAAACTGCTGCATCGCCGTGAAGGAAGACGGTGAAGATATTGTATTCCTGCGCAAGATCGTAAAGGGTGGCGCTGATAAGAGCTATGGAATTCAGGTGGCAAAGCTTGCGGGTGTTCCTGAAAGCGTGCTGAACCGCGCCAATGAGATTGCCGCCCAGTTAGAGGCAGAAGAGATCAGCCCTATCGCCGCTATAGAAGGAACCGGGTCCGGTTATCGTCTTCCGGAAAAAGAAGCCGCTGTCTCCGGAGAGATGGCACAGTTATCCATCTTTGATGCGGTGACCTCATTCAGTTATGAAGACATATTGTTTGAACTCCGGGATATCGATCTGTCCCATGTCACACCAATGGATGCCATGAATCTGGTTTACAAATGGCAGAATAAATTGAAAGATAAATGGTAATAAATAGCCATTCCAGGAATGGAGGATTCGTATGATTCATCTTTTAGATCAGAATACCATAGATAAGATTGCCGCCGGTGAAGTGATTGAACGACCGGCGGCAGTCGTAAAAGAGCTTGTTGAAAATGCAATAGACTCCGGTGCAAATGCCATCACCATCGAAATCAAGCAGGGGGGCATTTCCTTTATACGGATCACAGACAATGGCTGCGGCATTCCGAAAGATCAGATTCCCCTGGCCTTTCAGCGCCATGCCACCAGTAAAATATCTACCATCGAAGATCTGCTCCAGGTAAAAAGTCTTGGTTTCCGGGGAGAGGCGCTTTCGAGCATCGCCGCGGTATCCCAGGTGGAACTAATCACCAAAGATGCCGATTCCATCATCGGATGCCGCTATGAGATCCACGGGGGAACAGAGATCACAAAGGAAGAGATCGGCTGTCCCGACGGAACTACCTTCATTATGAGAAATCTATTTTACAACACACCGGCGAGAGGAAAATTTCTAAAGACCAATGCGACAGAAGGAGGCTATATCAGCGATGTAGTGCTCCATTTCATATTATCCCATCCAGAGATCCGTTTCAAATTTATCTGGGATGGAAAAATAAAGATCCAGACCTCAGGAAATGGAAATGTAAGGGACAATATCTACAATCAGTACGGGCCGGACATTACGAAAGCGCTGCTGCCGGTAGAAGTCAGCCAGAACGGCATGACACTGACCGGCTATATCGGCAAGCCGGAACTTTCCAGGGGAACCCGTTCTTTTATGAATTATTACATCAATGGAAGGCACATCAAAAGTCCAGTGATCCAGAAGGGGATCGAAGCTGCCTATCAGGGGTTTACCATGACAAACCGTTTTCCTTTCACTGCATTATTTTTGGAGATCGACAGTTCGTGTCTCGATGTTAATGTGCACCCATCCAAAATGGAAGTGCGGTTTACCAATCAAGAAGAAGTATTTGAACTGTTCCGTACCGGGCTACATGAGATATTGAAGCAGACGACGCTGATCCCAAAGGTTTCACTGGGGAAAGACGAACCGGCAAAGAAGGCAGAAAAAGAGCCGGTAGGAACTCCTGTGAAGAAGCCTGATATACCAAAGGCACCAGAACCATTTGAAGTAAAGAGGACCGTTCAGACACCGGCTGCCGCAGATTCTATGACAACGAAAGCACCGCTGAAAAATACACAACTCCCGGAAATAAAATACGAACAGCAGTCCTTATTTCAAGAGCAACTGCTTCAAGAAGAAGACGCAGTTCGTTTCCGCCTGATCGGACAAGTATTCGGCACCTTTTGGCTCATCGAATACAAGGATGAGCTGCTAATCATCGACCAGCATGCCGCCCATGAAAAGGTACTATACGAAGAACTGATGAAAGAGCTGTCAGAGAATCATGTTTACAGCCAGAATCTGCTGGCTCCAGTGGTGCTCACCCTGACACACCGGGAAAAGGAAGTTTTGGTGTCATATCAGGAGGCCTTTGCAAAGCTCGGTTTTGAGATCGAAGAATTTGGAGGCGATGAGTATGCGGTGAAGGCGGTGCCCTCCCATTTTCTACATCTCGCTTCCAGAGAGCTTTTTTACAGTATTTTAGATGAACTTCTGGAAAATCCACAGGGGGGGGAAACAGAACTGATCACAGACCGCTGTGCTTCTATTTCCTGTAAGGCGGCGGTGAAAGGCAATCACACCCTTTCTTTTTCGGAGGCGGAAAAGCTCATCGAAAAAATGCTGCAGGCGGAAGAACCATATCACTGCCCCCATGGGAGACCAACTACGATTTCCATGACAAAAAAAGAGTTTGAAAAAAAATTTAAAAGGATCGTGTAACAATGAATAAAAAACCACTCATCATCCTCACCGGTCCTACAGCGGTGGGAAAGACTGCTGCCTCTATCCAGTTGGCGAAGGCAGTAGGAGGAGAGATTATCTCTGCCGATTCCATGCAGATCTACCAGCAGATGAATATCGGAACGGCGAAGATCACCCTGGAAGAAATGCAGGGCATTCCCCATCATCTGGTGGATGCGATCCCGCCAGATACCCCTTTTCACGTCTATGAATTTAAAAAAATGGCGGAACAGGCCATGCATGAGATCTGGCGACGTGGACACATACCGGTCGTCGTAGGAGGCACCGGTTTTTACATTCAGGCACTTCTCTATGACATTGATTTTAACCTGGAAGAAAAAGATCGCTCCTACAGGTCAGAACTGGAAGAGCTTGCGAGGGTAAAGGGAGCGGATTTTCTACATGAACGGCTTAAACGTATCGATCCCGTTTCGGCAGAATGCATTCATCCCAACAATATCAAGCGGGTCATCCGGGCGCTGGAATATTACCAGGAGACTGGGACACCGATTTCAACCCACAACCAACAGCAGCGGACAAAAAACTCTCCCTATGATTTTATCTATATTATTTTGACCATGAACCGCCAGAAGCTCTATGCAAGGATTAACAAAAGAGTAGAGCAGATGTTTGAACAGGGGCTGTTAGAAGAAGGGGAAGCGCTGATCCGACAGGGCTGCACCAGTGATATGACCTCTATGCAGGCCATCGGATACAAGGAATTATTCCCATATTTTGAGGGGAAGATATCCAGGGAAGAGGCGATGGAACAGATCCAGAAAGACACCAGACATTTTGCCAAGCGGCAGCTCACTTGGTTTCGCAGGGAACGGGATGTGATTTTTCTGGATAAGGATCAATTTGAAGAGGAAGAGGCTGTGGTTCGTGAAATTGTTCATCTGGCAGAGAAAAGGGGGATTATAAACCATGAGGAATGACAATAATTTATTATATAACATGTATCAGAAAAGCGGCATCAGCAAATCGGTCTTGGATTATGCTGGGCGGATCTGCAATACTCTAGAAGAACGTTTCCGCACCATCGACGAGATCGCCGAGTACAATCAACTCAAAGTCATGCAGGCATTTCAGGAAAACCGGGTCAGCGCAGAACACATGAACGGAAGCACCGGCTACGGTTATAACGATGCTGGAAGGGACACACTGGAACGGGTGTATGCCCACATTTTCCGCTGCGAGGACGCCCTTGTCCGCTCCCAGATCACCTGTGGCACCCATGCGCTGACTCTTGCCCTCTCAGCGATCCTTCGACCGGGAGACGAATTGTTATCTCCGGTGGGGAAACCCTATGATACCCTGGAGGGCATCATAGGTATACACGGCAAAAATGAACCTGGTTCACTGCAAGAATTTGGCATCACCTACGCCCAGGCAGATCTCAAGGAAGACAGCAGCTTTGATTATGAAGCAATAAAAAATGCACTGAATGATCGAACCAAACTGGTGACAATCCAGCGTTCTAAAGGCTATGCCATGCGAAAAACCCTCTCTGTAAAACAGATCGGAGAGCTGATAACCTTTATAAAAAAACACGCCCCTCATGTGATCTGCATGGTAGATAATTGTTATGGAGAATTTGTGGAACCGATAGAACCAGCAGAAGCCGGGGCAGATCTTGTGGTCGGTTCCCTGATCAAAAACCTCGGCGGCGGCATAGCGCCGATGGGGGGCTACCTCGCCGGGAGGAAGGATCTGATCGAACTGGCGGCAAACCGCCTGACGGCGCCGGGTCTGGGAAAAGAAGTGGGCGCATCTCTGGGAACCAATCCCTCTTTTTATCAGGGGCTTTTTTTTGCGCCGACTGTGGTGGCAAGTGCATTAAAATCCGCTATCTTTGCAGCCCATCTCTACGAAGGACTTGGTTTCACAACCAGTCCCAGCGCGACCGAAGAGCGCCATGATATCATCCAGGCCGTGGCACTGGGATCCCCGGAACGGATCATCGCATTTTGTGAGGGAATTCAAGCCGGTTCCCCTGTAGATAGCTATGTGGCGCCAGAGCCCTACGCGATGCCAGGATATCACAGCGATGTGATTATGGCGGCAGGCAATTTCATTCAGGGATCCTCCATTGAACTCAGTGCCGACGCCCCCATCGAACCGCCTTACAGCGTTTACTTTCAGGGGGGCCTGACCTGGCAGCACGGAAAATTTGGAATTTTAATGTCGCTTCAGCGAATGGTAGATAAAAAATTAGTCGATTTACCATGACAAATGACGAAAAGTCAATGGTAAAAACTTTTGATCCAGCTATACTTTTTAAAAGCATTTGGAATTTTAATGTCGCTTCAGCGAATGGTAGATAAAAAATTAGTCGATTTACCATGACAAATGACGAAAAGTCACTGAAAAAACTTTTGATCCAGCTATACTTTTTAAAAAAATTATGGTAGAATAGACCATGTATGATTGGCAGCGATAGGGAATGGAGTAAAAATGAGCCAAAAATATTATACGATGAAGGATCTTCCAGAGTCGGAACAACCTTATGAAAAGCTGGAAAAATACGGGGCAGCCAGTTTATCCGATGCTGAACTGATCGCTGTTTTGATCCGAAACGGCAGCCATCACAAAAACAGTGTGACTCTTGCCTCGGAGATCCTGAGTCTCCATCCGGTACACAAGGGATTAATGGGACTGCATTATTTGTCCGGTCAGGAGCTCACGAAGATCCATGGAATCGGCAAAGTCAAAGCCGCACAGTTACAGTGCGCTGCGGAGATCTCCAACCGGATGACCAAACAGCGCAAACCAGAAGGAGAGCGGTTTGATTCTCCGGGAACGGTTGCCGGATTTTTTATGGAAGAGATGCGGACAAAGGAGACGGAACATACGTTGGTTGTCTTTTTGGACAACCGCTGCCGGTTGATCCGGTATGAACTTCTGTTTGTAGGTTCCGTGTCTGCCAGTCTGGCAAATCCAAGGGAAATATTGAAAAAAGCGTTGCAGTATGATGCATCTTGCTTTATCGTACTACATAATCATCCAAGCGGAGATCCGACACCAAGCACGGCGGATATTAAATTGTCAGAACAGTTGAAAACCGCCGGGGAACTTATCGGCATCCGGCTTCTGGATCATATTATTCTGGGTGATTGTCAGTATGTCAGTCTGAGAGAACGAGGACACATATGAGAATATATTGTTAGAGAGGATGAACGAAATGCTGGGAAAAGCGATAGGAATTGATTTTGGAACAAGCTCTATAAAAATTTATAAGAATGGAGAAGGTGTGATCCTTCACCAGAAAAGTGTAATTGCCATATATAAAAAAAATCATGTATTTGCGGTGGGGGATGAAGCTTTTGAAATGTATGAAAAAGCGCCGGAGAATCTGGATGTTTCCTATCCCATCAAAAACGGAGTAATCGCCGATATCGGAAATATGCAGTCCATGATTGATTATTTCTTTACCGAACTGAATGGCAAAAAAAGATTTAAGGGAGCAGAATACTACATTGCCGTCCCCACAGATATTACAGAGGTAGAAAAAAGAGCATATTTTGATCTGATCGCCAACATGAATCTCAAATCAAAGAAGATCCATGTGGTAGAGAAGCCCATCGCCGATGCTCTTGGCATGAATCTGGATATCACAAAATCCACGGGAACTCTGGTAGTAGACATCGGGGCAAATACCGCTGAGATTTCGGTCCTCTCCCTGGGCGGTATTGTATTGAGCCGGCTCATACCGGTAGGTGGAAACCGCTTTGACGAGGTAATCATAAATAAGATCAAAAAAGATATGAATTTTGTCATTGGTGAAAAGAGCGCCGAACTGATCAAAAAAAATATTGCCTCCGCCTATGTGACAGATGAAACCATGGATATCTGCGGACGCAATCTGGTGACAGGACTTCCAAGTGAAATCACTGTAACCGGAGCTGATATTCACGACGCTCTGGCTGAACTATTCCAGAACATCGTAGATTCCATCAAGATCATTTTAGAGAGAACGCCACCTGAAATCTCTTCTGATATTTATAAATCCGGGCTCTATCTGACTGGAGGGTCCAGCCGCATCAAAGACCTGGGCAAATTTATCTACGACGAACTCGGTTTGAAGGTAAATCTTTGTGAGGAACCGGAGAGCACGGTTATTATGGGACTGGGTGCAGTGATTGAAGATCCAGAGCTTGCCAAGCTTGCTCTTTAATACAGAATGGAGAAAAGTGTGAAAAATAAATTTTTCACACTGCAAGTTTGTGCGTACACGCACAAACTTGTAATGCGTAAAAGGCATGCGCGAATGGAGGAAAAGCATGAAAAAGAAAAGAAGAAGGAAAAAATTTTCCATTCATCCGAAGTATATCTATATATCCCTGAGTATCCTCTGTGCCCTTCTGGTCGTTTTAAGTTTTCGGTTCTCGGATCAGTTCCGCACCTTTAAGACGACTCTGGGAGATGTAGTGACCCCCATGCAGAGTGGAATCAATGCCGTGGGAAAATGGATCTATGGAAAAATGGATCTGCTTGACACCAAAGAAAAACTACTCAAAGAAAATAAAGAGCTGAAGCAAAAACTGGACGCCCTCAGTTATGACAATAAAATCCTGGCGGGAGAGAACAGCGATCTGGATAAATACAGAGAGCTTTTTAAACTAGATCAGCAGTATCCAGATTACCCAAAAGTGGCCGCCACTGTCATCGGCAGGGACGGCAACAACTGGTTCAATCTTTTTACCATTGACAAAGGTAAAGAAGACGGTGTGGATGTGGACATGAATGTCATCGCTGGAAACGGGCTTGTGGGGATTGTCTCTGAGGCGGGAAAACATTACGCAAAAGTTCGCAGTATCATCGACGACAAGAGCAATGTCAGCTCCATGTTTGAAAATACCGGAGAAACTTGTATGGTGAAGGGAAATATGCAAAGTATCTACAAGGGATTTATCGATGTTACCATGATCAGCAATACAGCAGAGGCAAAAGACGGAGATGCCGTGGTGACTTCCCGGATCAGTGATAAATTTCTTCCGGGGCTTTTAGTCGGATATATCTCCAACATTCGCGATGAGACTGACGGTCTCTCCAAGTATGCCCAGCTCACACCAGTGGTATCTTTCGATAAACTGGAAACCGTGCTGATTATTACAACGCTGAAGGATAATTCGGAAATTGAGGATATAAAAAACTATGATTAAACGACGAATTTCCACGATAGTGATCATATTCATTGGATTTATACTCCAGACAACCGCCCTACATGCCATCGAACTGGCAGATGTGGTGCCGAATATACTGCTCATACTTACCGTCTGCTACTCCTATATGCGGGGAAGAACTTCCGGTCTGCTGACTGGTTTTCTATGCGGCCTGCTTTTGGACATGCAGTTCGGCAATGTGATCGGGCTTTATGCCTTTGTTTTTATGACCATTGGTTTTCTATGTGGTTACTGCCAGAAGATTTATTTTACAGACAACTACATACTCCCGTGTGTACTCGTCGGAATCAGTGATTTGTTCTATGGCATTTATTATTATGTCACAGAGTTCCTAGTAAGAGGACGGCTGTATTTTGGTTTTGCTTTTACATCTGTCATTCTTCCGGAGATCATCTACACTCTGATCGTCTCCGTACTCATATTCCGGCTTCTCAATATGCTTGAGAAGTTTTTATCAGAAAAAAAAGAGGAGGTATAATCTGTGGTTACTGCGATAATTGATTATTTTAAAACACTGGTCAAATCGCGAATCTTTTCCCTGATTCTTGTATATATCGTTCTTTTCAGTATCCTGGTGGGCAGATTATTCTACCTTCAGATCGTTCAGGGAGAAGAATATGACCAGAAAGCAACCATCAAAAATACAAAAGTAAAGACCTTGAAAAGCTCCCGGGGAAAGATTTACGACTGCAATGGAAAGGTCCTTGCCTCCAACGAGCAGAGCTATTCCATTACTATAGAAGATACCGGAGAGTTAAAGGATAATAAAACCACCAATGAAATGATTCTCAAATGCATTTCACTCATTGAAAAACATGGAGATAAACTCTCTGTGGAATTTCCGATTGAAATTACGAAAAAAGGGCGTTTTCGTTTTACGGTAGATAAAAAAGCCCAACTGCGCTTTAAGCGTGAGATCTATTTTCTAAAGTCCGTGGACGATCTTACCGAAGAGCAGAAGGAAATGAGCGCCGAAGAATGTTTCCGTTATATCCGAACCTCTACAAAAACCAACAGCATCCATTTTTTTGATCCTCTGACAGGAGAAGAAAAAACCAAGGAGCAGATGGAGAAAAAAGAGCAAAATTATAACGATGCCACTGCCTTAAAGATCATGAAAGTCCGGTATGCATTGATGATGAATACCTATCAAAAATATGAACCCGTCACGATCGCTTCGGATGTTTCCCCGGAAACAGTGGCAGCCATCAAAGAAAATTCTGCGAATATGATCGGGGTGGAAGTCAGTGAGGACACCAAACGGGTTTATTATGACAGCTATTATTTTTCCCACGTGATCGGTTATACGGGACTGATCTCATCGGATACCCTTGCCACTATGAAAGAGAAGGAAGACAACACCTACACCGCCGCCGACCAGATTGGAAAAACAGGCATTGAGCGAACCTACGAAGAGCAGCTTCGTGGAAAGAAGGGCAGCGAAACCCTGGTGATCGATAGCAGCTCCCGTGTGGTAGAGACGAAGGATCACAAAGATGCAGTGGCTGGAAATGATATTTATCTGACCATCGATGCCGATCTTCAAAAAGCTGCTTACAAACTGACGGAGAGAACCGTGGCAGGTGTATTGATTTCCAAATTAAATAATAGCAAGAGTGCAGGCTCCAAAGGAGAAAAAGCAGATGATATCCGTGTTCCGATTTATGATGTATACTGTGCTATTATAGAAAATAGCCTGGTGGACATCACAAAATTCAACACCTCAGAGGCATCAGACCTGGAAAAAAGGATATATAATAAATTCACTACCCAGAAAAAAAATACATTGAAGAGCTTAAAACGCCATTTAAAATATAACTACGGCGTGGCGGGCAACAATCTTTCTGAAACTTCAGAAGATTATCTGGATTATATCTATACCCTGCTGCGCTCAGATGAGATTATTCCTACAGAAAAGCTGGACAAGACCGATGAAACCTACAATAAATATGCCAATGGGAAATTGAGTCTCAGCCGCTTTTTGATCTATGCCATATCGAATAACTGGGTCAGTCTGGAAGCGCTGAACGTAGGTGATGATTACTACAGCACAGAAGAAATCTACCAGAAAATTATGGACTATATATGGGAAACTCTGTCAGACGATACAGAGTTTGACAAAAAAGTTTATCACACACTGATCTACGATGACATCATCAGTGGGAGAGAGGTCTGCCTGCTCTTGTATGAACAGGGCTACCTAAAAAAAGATAAGGCGATGACAGCCAGACTTCGTGCAGGGAGTATCTCACCTTTCGAATTCCTAAAATCCAAGATAAAATCCCTGGATATCTCTCCTGGTGAGCTGGGACTTACCCCCTGTGCCGCTTCTGTCGTGGTGACCGATCCAAACACAGGAAAGATTAAGGCTCTAGTATCCTATCCCAGCTATGATAACAATAAATTTGCCAATTCTGTGGATACGGAGTATTTTTCCAAGATCAACACCAATTCCGCCTCGCCAATGCTCAACCGAGCGACGCAGCAGAAGACAGCTCCTGGATCCACCTACAAGATGGTATCTGCCACAGCAGCGTTGGAAGAGGGCATAATTAATCCCTATTCTACAGTTACGGACAGGCATGTATTTGAGAAAATCGGTCCCAATCCACCTAAATGCTGGTCCAGATCCAGTCACGGAACCATCAACGTATCTCAGGCGATCCAACATTCCTGTAACTATTTCTTTTATGAAATGGGATATCAGCTCAGTGGTTTGACGGGAGGCGTTTTAAATAATGAACGGGGATTAAAAAAGTTGGAGCAATACTCCAAAATATATGGCTTGACAGATAAATCCGGTATCGAATTGTCAGAAGCAGAACCAAATGTATCCACTTTGGATGCGGTGCGTTCTGCCATCGGACAGGGTAACAGCAGTTACACACCAGTTCAATTATCCCGTTATGTCTCCACCATCGCCAACGACGGTACCTGTTATGATCTGACGCTGGTAGACAAAACCGTGAATGTGGTAACGGACAAGAAAAAGACGAATAAAGCAAAGGTTCACAATAAACTGGAGATCAAAAATTCCACCATGAACGCCATAAAAAGCGGAATGTATATGGTGGTAAATAACGGAAGCCTTAAATCGGTATTTAAGGATGTTCCCGTAAAAGTGGCAGGAAAAACTGGTACGGCACAGATCAGTGCCAATGAACCAAACCATGCATTGTTTGTCTCCTTTGCCCCTTTTGAATCCCCTGAGATCTCAGTAACCGTTGTTATTCCCAATGCGTTTACTTCCAGCAATGCAGCGACATTGGCAAGCACGATCTATCGTTATTATTATGATAAAGATTCAAGAAAGAAACTTTTAAAGAATACAGCCACTGCACCAGTAAGCAATTCAGGCAGTGTAGCCGATTAATACATAGTTATGGAAACGGAGAAATGCGTATGAATCATCCTGTTATCATTAAAGGAACAAAGTCTGGCATCATTGTACATCTAAAGGAAGAATTGCCTTTTGAGGAATTAAAAGAAAAGGTCTGTGAAAAGTTTAAGTCCTCCTCTGATTTTCTGGGAGACGCACAGATTGCTCTGTCTTTTGAGGGTAGAAAACTCAACGACGAAGAACAACTGGAATTAGTGGACTGTATCACAGAAAATTCAAACCTTGAAATCGTCTGTGTCATTGACGATAATGCGGAGCGGGAGGCGTATTTTAGCCGTACACTGGAAGAAAAGCTAATGGCGATGAATACGAATACCGGGCAGTTCTATAAAGGGACCCTTCGCTCCGGGCAGGTGATCGAATTCGATACCAGCGTTGTTATATTAGGAGATGTCAATGCTGGCGCCCAGATCGTTTCCACTGGAAATGTCATCGTCCTCGGAAAACTATTGGGTAATGTTTATGCAGGAGCCTCCGGAAGAGATAATTCCTTTGTGGTAGCGCTACAGATGAATCCGACGCAGATTCGAATCGGCGATGTGATCGCCAGAAGTCCAGATGAAAAACAAAAGACAAAGGTGGAGACTAAGATCGCCTTTTCGCAAAATGGAAATATTTATATCGAACCCCTGGACCGGGATGTTCTAAATGATATTTCCCTTTAAAAATAAATTGCTTTTTTACTATCATTCAAGTATTATAAATGATAGGGATATGGAAGGCTTACATCAGCCCTCCCATAAAGATTTGCAGAATGAAAGGACAGGTAAACAAATATGAGTGAAGTAATTGTTATCACATCCGGTAAGGGTGGGGTAGGAAAGACCACCACCACAGCTAATGTAGGTACCGGGTTGGCAAAAGAAGGCAAAAAGGTAGTTTTGATCGATACAGATATAGGACTTCGGAATCTGGATGTTGTCATGGGACTTGAAAACCGTATCGTCTATAATCTCGTTGACGTGATAGAAGGAAACTGCCGGATCAAACAAGCATTGATCAAAGATAAAAGATATCCCAATCTCTATCTGCTCCCTTCTGCCCAGACCCGTGATAAAACAGCCGTATCACCGGAACAGATGGCAAAACTCGCAGAAGAACTTAAAGAAGAATTTGATTACATACTGTTAGATTGCCCGGCGGGCATCGAGCAGGGCTTTCAGAATGCCATCGCAGGAGCAAACCGCGCGATTGTTGTAACAACACCAGAGGTTTCTGCTGTCCGGGATGCGGACCGCATCATCGGGCTCCTCAATGCCAACGATGTCAAAAAGACGGAGCTTGTGGTAAACCGTCTCCGCGCCGATATGGTAAAGAGAGGCGATATGATGTCCAGCGAGGATGTGGTAGAGATTCTCGCCGTGGATCTGCTCGGCGTGGTTCCCGATGATGAGAATATCGTTGTATCCACCAACCAGGGTGAGCCTCTGGTAGGGACTAAGACCATGGCTGGACAAGCTTTTGAAAATATCTGTAAGCGGATCATGGGAGAAGAAGTTCCCCTGTTGGATCTGTCAAAAAATAGCGGATTTTTATCGAAGATACGAAACAAGTTTAAAAACAACTAAAGAAGGAGATGAGTATTATGGGACTTGCAGATTTTTTCCGTAAAAAATCATCAGGAAATGTCGCGAAGGATCGCTTAAAACTTGTTCTTGTTTCGGATCGTGCGAATTGTTCTCCTGATCTGATGGAGCAGATCAAGAATGACATCATAAATGTACTTTCAAAGTATGTAGAAATTGATAAAGAGGGTTTGGATATTAAGATTGAGCAGACAGAATCCGAGGGAAACAACGGATCTGTTCCTGCCCTTTTTGCAAACATTCCAATTGTAAGTATGAAGCAGACAAAATAAATTTAGGGATTGAGTAGTGAGATTATGGTAAATATTAAAGAAAAGATCCAGCACTGGCTGACATCGAAGAGATATAACTGGAAAAACTATGATGTAGGACTTCTTCTTGCGGTTCTTACACTATCTCTGATTAGTTCATATGTATTATCTTTATTAGGAATTCCCAATGTGGGCTCTTTTAAGCGCCAGCTTGTTTCTCTTATAGCAGGCTTATTTATCATTGCAGTATTTTCATTGATTGACTACCATACCATCTGTATGTATGTTCCAATTCTATACATTATTTCAACGATCATGGTAGCATGTACCAGATTTTCACCACTGGGATCAAAGGGATCGACAGATTCTTACCGTTGGCTGGATTTTAAAATAGTTATGTTTCAGCCATCCGAATTATGTAAGATTGTTATTATTTTAACTCTTGCTACATTTCTTATGCAGCACCGAGACAGGCTTGACAGTTTTAAAACCTTTTTCCTCGCCTGCCTGATCGCCATTTTGCCAACGGCATTCATACTCGTACAATCGGACCTGTCTTCTAGCGTAGTGATCATGGTTCTTCTGATCATCATGCTTATCTCATCCGGTATGGGACGAAAAATATTCGGACCAGTCGTCGCCGTGCTGATACCCATCAGCGGCTTTTTGATCTGGTACATCCAACAGCCCTTCCAGAAGTTATTGAAACCGTATCAGCTCGAACGTATAACAGGCTTTCTCAATCCAGAATCAGAAGCCCTCGGCATCATGTACCAGCAGAATAACTCCGTACTCTCTATCGCCTCTGGTAAACTATATGGCAAACGCCTTATGGAAGGTGCATCGGAGAGCCGTAATTACAAAACGGTTGACGTAATAGAAAGTGATTTTATATGGACACCAATCAGTGAAGAATTTGGGTTTATCGGCTGTATGGTCGTTTTGGCACTGCTCTCTGTCATCATTATAAAATGTTTTATCACAGCCAAACGCGCCCGGGATTATATGGGCATGATGATCGCGATCGGTATTGGATCTATGTTCTGTTTTCAGATTTTTTTCAATATCGGCGTGGCCACATCTATCCTGCCGAACACAGGACTCCCCCTCCCATTTCTGAGTAATGGATTGTCCTCTCTGTTGAGTAATATGATGGCAATCGGCATACTAATCAATATCCGAATACAACCCAACCGGGGAAGCAGTTCTAGTTTTGCCGACAGCCTTAACAGTCATTCATAGATATTACTGTTGATTTTTATTCAAGGAAGTGCTGCCAGAAGCGGCATGTCAGTTTAAGGAGGTTTTTTGTTTGAATATTGGGTTAATTGCTCACGACTCAAAAAAAATATTGATGCAGAATTTTTGTATCGCATACCGGGGAATTCTCAGCAAACATGACATATTTGCCACAGCTACCACCGGCCGTTTGGTGGAAGAGGTCACGAATCTCAGTATCCACAAATATCTTGCCGGGCATCTGGGTGGCGAAAAACAGCTTGGCGCACAGATCGAAAACAACGACATTGATCTGGTCATCTTCCTTCGGGATCCACTGACACCAAAATCTCATGAGCCTGAGACTACGACGTTGTTCCAACTATGCGATGTTCACAATATTCCACTGGCGACAAATGTCGCTACAGCAGAACTTCTTGTAAAAGCTCTGGAACGAGGGGACTTAGATTGGCGTGAACTGGTTCGTCAATGATGATTATGTAATGTCACCGGTGATTAAAACTCCTACTGGTGACACTTTCGTTTGCTAGTTGTTGCGCAGTCTTCCGCAAAAACTGATGGCATACAGGCCGCAGATCCCCACGATACCATATACAATTCTGGAAAAGAGCGACATAGAACCAAATAAAAAAGCGACCAGGTCAAATCCAAGAAAACCGATGAGGCCCCAGTTAATGGCTCCAATAATAACGATGATAAGTGCTGTATAGTCAAGTGCTTTCATGGTTTTTCCTCCTTATTCTTCATTTGATAGTATGATTATGAACGGTTTTTATCCGTATTATTCATGGATAGGGATATTACTTTGCAGGAAAGGAAGGGTTTATTTTGAGTAATAATAAAATCGTAAAATATAAAAAACCTTTTCAGCCAAAGGTAGCCACGATGATTTTATTGATCATCATTGTATATGTCGCTGTTATCGCGTGGAATTATATCAAAAAAGAACACATCAGTATTTATGAAGTGAATGAGACAAGCATTGCCGACGACAGCACCATCTCTGGCTTTATTCTCCGAGACGAAAAGGTGATCTATTCGGAAGAAAGTGGGTATGTGAATTTTTATCATGCGGATCAAAGTAAAGTGGGAAAAAATGAGGTCATCTATACCATAGATGACAATGGTTCCATCAGTGAATTACTGAATGATGTAGAAACGGAGACCAGTACGACAAAAGATGACATTGCCAAAATGCGGGAGGTTATCGGAGATTTTTATACGAATTTCAACCCTTCCGCTTATTCTGATGTAAAAGATTTTCATTATAATGTAGAAAACACCATATTTGAACAGAGTCGGGATAATCTCTACAGCGACTTGAAAAAACAAATGTCTGAAAACAACGTCAAAAGTGATTTCAGTAAATTCCGTGCCCAGACTTCCGGTATTATATCCTATTCCATCGATGGTTTTGAGGAAACCACACTGGATATGATATCTACCGAATTGTTCCAAAATGCAGCGTCCGTGGAACGAAAACAACTTAGTTCTTCGGAACATATCGAGAAAAAAGTTCCCGTGTGTAAACTGGTAACTAATGAGGACTGGAAGATCGTCGTCCCACTCTCAGAAGGTTTGTCCACCAAACTGAGAGATCTCACTACCGTCCGGGTAACGATCAAAAAAGATAACGTTTCATTTAATACAGCGCTTGAGATTCAAAATAATGGAGGAAATGAATTCGCTGTCCTTTCTACCAGCCGTTTTATGGGTCGGTATCTCAATGACCGTTTTATCGACATCGAACTGAACTTAAATGCGGCAAATGGTTTTAAGATCCCAAACTCATCCATTATCTCCAAAGAGATGACTCTAGTTCCAGAAAATCTGGTTTCCGCCGGAGGAGACAACGCAGAAAAGGGAGTTTTGCTGCTTACCTATAAAAAAGATGGTTCCTCCTCAAAAAAGTTTGTGTCTTTGAAAGATTTTTCCGTCACAGATGGTAGTTATTTTGTAGATCAATCGGTTCTAAAACCGGGCGATACCATTAGCAATCCATCCAATAACCAAGCTTACACCCTACAGAGCGCAGCAAAAGTGGAAGGAGTTTACTGTGTAAATACCGGCTACTGTCAATTTAAAAAAATAGAAAAGAAATACGAAAATAATGAGTATACAATTATTGCTCCGGATACCAGAGGCGGGATCTCAAACTACGATCATATCGTAGTGAATCCGGATAAAATCAATGAAAATGACTTTGTGGAATAAAGGAGGCATCCCAAAATGGTTACAGAAAATCTGAGACTTGTGGAAGAAAAAATCTGCCAGGCCTGCGAAAGAAGTGGAAGAAAAAGAGAAGAGGTAACACTGATCGCGGTCAGCAAGACCAAACCCATTGAAATGATGGAAGAAGCGATGACAGCAGGAATCCGTGTCTTCGGCGAAAATAAAGTTCAAGAAATCCTAAAAAAAGAAGTAGCTCTCCCAAAGAATATTGACTGGCACCTCATCGGACATCTTCAACGCAATAAGGTGCGCCAGATCGCTGGGAAAACAGCACGGATACACTCTGTAGATTCTCTTAGACTGGCAGAACAGATCCAGAAGGAATATGAGAAGATCCAACAGACAGCTAAAATTCTCATCGAGGTAAACGTTGCCAGGGAAGAATCCAAATTCGGGCTTATGCCAGAAGAAACAGAGGAAACCATCCGCGAGATCGCAGTTATGCCAAACATTCACGTCTGTGGTCTTATGACCATCGCTCCCTATGTAGAAAACCCAGAGGAAAACAGGGTGCATTTTCAGAATTTACGGAAATTACTAGTTGACATTAATGGCAAAAACATTGATAATATTAGTATGGATGAGCTTTCTATGGGGATGACCGGAGACTATGAGGTTGCTATTGAAGAGGGTGCAACCTTTATCCGGGTAGGCACAGGAATTTTTGGAAGCAGAGAATACGATAAGTAAAGGGAAGAAAGGGTAGAAATAATGGGATTAAATTCACTGTTAAATTTTTTTAAATTAGATGGAATAGACGACGAATATGATGATTATGAATACGACGATTACGAGGAAGAGACACCGGCTGCCAAACCGGCATCCTCTCGAAAAAGCGCTGCAAATAATGAATCCTATGAGGATTCTTCTAAGTCAAGAAGCGGTTTTCGGAACTCTAAGCCTAAGGTCGTATCTCTCAATCGCTCCATGATGGAGGTTAAGATCATTCAGCCAACTTCCTTTGAAGATTCCCAGGAGATCTGCAATACTCTTCTGTCATCGAAGCCGGTGGTTGTGAATCTGGAGGGCTTTGATCCCGATGACGCACAGCGCATTATGGATTTTATCTCTGGCTGTATTTATGCCATCAATGGAAAATATCATCAGATTTCCAAATACATCTTTATTTTTACTCCTGAGAATGTGGATATCAGCGGTGATTCTCTGTCTTTGGGAGACGGAACCGTTACCATGCCTACGATAAGCAGAGAATTCTAATACATTAGAGTTGTTGTGTTATACTTGAATGAGAATCATATTAAGGGAGGAACATGATATGTTATCACTTATTGAATTACAAAATAAAAAAGTAGAAGCAAAACGAAAAAAATACGAACAGTACGAGATGGACACTTATCTCGATCTGGTATTTGATAATTATAAAAATCTGTTAGAACAAAATAAAAAATTAGAAGCGGAAAAGGCTGAACTGAATAAAAAAATCAAAACCCTGAGCGATGGCGTGCAATACTATCGTTCCATAGAAACCACGCTTCAAAAGGCGTTGATTTTGGCGGAAAAAACTTCCAAAGAGACAAAGGACGCAGCGATTCTCAAAGCAGAATCTATTGAAAAAGAGGCACACAAACGCGCCGATCATATTGTTCAGAATGCGGAAGATGAGTACAATAAGATCCGTAATAAAAGTATTCGCTTGGTTCAGCAGTTTAATCAGTATAAACTTCAGCTCAAGGAGGCTGCCAGCGCACAACTACAACTGGTAGAAGGAGACGAGTTTGATATTTCCAAACCGGATGATCTGGAAAAGCCATTGCATGAAACGGCTTCTGAGGACGTCTCAGCCAATGTAACAGAGCCCCCAGTGGAAGAGAAACCACCTGTTTCACACGTTCGTGAAACAGAACAAAGGATCAAAAAGAAAGCTGCCGCCCCCTCACCGGTTGCCGCAGTGACTGATGAGAATACCACTCTGGACACGACCAGAGAAGAGATTCTCAATGCAGATACCATTGATCTTCGTACCACACTAAATGCCGTAAAAACAGAAACCGAATTTGTTGATATAAGGGAACCTGCACCAGAACCTGTTGTTGCTCCCGTTAAAGAATCAGGACCTCTTGATCGAATTGAACCACCAAAAACGGCAGAGGTAAAGAACGCCTCTATTCTTGAGCCAGTCGCTGCTAAAACCATTGAGCCTATGGATGTGGTCTTTGAGGATGAATTATCCGCTGGCAGAGAAGAGAAACCAGAGCGGATCGAACCAGCTTCTGATAAAGGTAACGATACAGTTCCAACTCTGGATTCCCTATTACAGGATTTGAATTTTAATAACAAAAAAAATCAGAAATCCGATGATCCTTTTGAATTTCTCGGATCTGTCGATGATTTCTAACCCAATTGTCGTATAAGGATTTACAAAGATATGAATATAAAATCACACACCTTTCATAAATTGACGAGTAAAACAAACATTATATTTTTTATAATGTTTGTTTTACTTACTTTTATTGACCGAATTAGCAAATATGCAGCGTTTTATTTTCTGGCAGACAGAGACATCGAGCTTATCCCTGGAGTTTTAGAATTTCATTATCTCGAAAACAGGGGCGCCGCATGGGGTATCCTGCAGAACCAGAGATGGCTTCTGATCACCATCACGGTACTGGTTCTGATTTTTCTTCTTCTGAGTTATTTTAAGCTGCCCGCAGCGAAACGTTTTCATTTGCTCCGCTTTTGCCTTGTGCTTCTCGCCGCTGGCGCACTTGGTAATCTAATTGATCGTCTGATGAATCATTATGTTATTGATTTTATCTATTTTCGTCTGATCGATTTCCCCGTATTCAATATTGCGGACTGCTATGTCTGTATTTCGGCAGTCCTTATTCTGTACTGCCTTTTATTCCGATATAAAGACGAGGAGTTTAAGCTATCAAAAGAAGGACATTAAACATTATGGAACATGAAATTAATCTTACTGTGGAAGAGAGCGATACTGGCAAACGACTGGATACTTTTTTAGCTGCTAGCTGTATGGATCTGTCCCGCTCTTATATTCAAAAACTGATCAAAGATCAACGAGTTGAAATCAATGGAAATTTTGACGTCAAATCAAAAATAGCAGTGTCCAGCAGCGATTTGATTACCATTCACCTGCCGGAGCCAGAAACTCTGACAATCACTCCCCAGGATATACCACTGGACATCTTATATGAAGATCAGGATGTCTTGGTCGTCAATAAGCCAAAGGGAATGGTGGTCCATCCTGCACCAGGACATTACTCTGATACCCTGGTAAATGCAGTTATGTTTCATTGCAAGGACAACCTGTCAGGTATCAACGGTGTGCTGCGCCCAGGAATCGTACATCGCATTGATAAAGATACCACCGGGGCCCTGATCGTGTGCAAAAACGACAGGTCGCACAAATGCATCTCAGAGCAGTTAAAAGCCCACAGTATCACCAGAACCTATCAGGCCATCGTCTATCACAACTTTTCCGAGGAAAGTGGAACCATTGACCTTCCCATCGGAAGACATCCCACAGACCGAAAAAAGCGAACGGTAACGGATAAGAATAGCAAGAGAGCAGTGACACATTACACTGTATTAAATCATCTGGATCATCAATTCAATCATATTGAATGCCGTCTGGAGACCGGCCGCACCCACCAGATTCGGGTTCACATGGCACATATCGGCCACCCTCTATTGGGAGATACGGTCTATGGTCCCAGTAATGTCAAATTTAAAACGTTACAGGGCCAAACCCTCCATGCAGGCACCATTGGTTTCGTTCACCCTACAACTGACGAATACATGGAGTTTGAAGCACCTCTCCCAGACTATTTTAAAAAACTACTAAAAAATCTAAAATAAATTGTGCAAAAATTCCCTTGACTTCGCAGTTCTATTGTAGTAGAATATAGATAATTTCTCTCGGTAGCTGAGAAAGGATTCTGGGGAGATTCTTGAAAAACACAAACAGGAAATCCTTTGTTAATGACAAAGATATTTTTGTGTATACTACAGCACGAGAATGGGGTTTTGTGAATTCTACAATGGAAGAATACGGTATACGAGGAGGTATGTAGAGAAGAATGAGTGCGCAAAAAAAGGAGATCCGTCTCCATGAAGGTGAGCTAAATGTCATGGAGCTGCTTTGGAGCAATAAAGTACTGGCAGCCAAAGATATTTCCAAGATCATTAAAGAATATATTGGATGGGAAAAGAACACCACCTACACCTATATCAAGCGCTTGATCGATAAAGGCGCCATCACCAGAGAAGATCCTGGCTTTTTATGCCGGGCAGCGATTTCCAAAAAACAGGTCCAGGAGATCGAAACAAGCGTACTGATAAAAAATCTTTATAACGGTTCTGTGGCTACCTTTATTCATGATTATTTTGATGGAAAGATTTTGTCTACAGAGGAGATCCTGGAACTTAAAAAAGTAGTTAGCAATTGTAACTAAAAAATCGGCGTACATAATGTAAATAAGAAATAAATATAAGTAAAGAAGCAGAAGATTCCGTTAGGAATTTGTGCTTCTTTTTTGTAGTTGGTGGATGGAAAATTATAGTAATCTTATTTTCTTTTGGAAATAAATATGTTATAATATGATTGCCTTAAAAGAGGTGAGGCTGAAAAGCGCACACCTCTTAAGAATCAGCTTCGCTGATTTTTTTGCTCTGCGAATTGAGAACCTACCTATAGATAAAAAAGACTCGCCGAAGCAAGTCTTAAATCCACTCCTGTGGAGGCTCCGAAGAGCGATTAGAATAAATTTTTATTTGAACTTGTAGTGTAAACTCATATGGTGGTAAAACCTTTGAGTTGTATACATAATAACGTATCAGATAAAAAAAGTCAAGTCAAAAATACAATATATTTAGTCCGACACTGCCACTATGGCAACTAGAGCGAAAAGAAAGGAAAAACACATGAAAAAGACAAGGGAAAACTATTATTTGGGGGTTGATATAGGAACAAATTCTGTAGGCTGGGCCGTAACTGACGAAAATTACCGCCTGCTTCGATTTAATGGAAAAACAATGTGGGGAAGCCGACTATTTGATGAGGCACAAACAGCAGAGAAACGTCGCCTTAGCCGTACTCTCCGTAGAAGGCTACAGAGACGAAGATGGAGAATTGAACTTTTGCAAGAACTTTTTTCGGATGAGATTTGTAAGGTTGATCCTGGTTTCTTTCAAAGACTTAAAGATAGCACATTTCTTCCAGAGGACAAGCGGTTTCCCCAGTCTAATACCCTA
Source organism: uncultured Roseburia sp. (assembly GCA_947644305.1). Classification (GTDB taxonomy): domain Bacteria; phylum Bacillota; class Clostridia; order Lachnospirales; family Lachnospiraceae; genus Eubacterium_F. The sequence continues at coordinate 100,640 of CANRYS010000007.1, read as the reverse complement.
TTTTATGACACAAATTATACTGATATAGATTATCATCGTGAATACCCAACGATCTATCATTTGAGAAAAGAATTGATTCAAAATGAGGAAAAGAAAGATATACGACTCGTTTATCTTGCTATACACCATATTTTAAAGCACCGGGGTCACTTTTTATTTTCAGGTACCATTGAAAATGCAACCTCTTTTGAATGCGCCTTTGATAAAATGTCACAGTGTATAAGAGATGAATTTGAAATTGAACTAAATTGTAATATAAAAGTGGACCAGCGTAAAATGGATGATTTGAAAAAAATCATTCAAGACAAGAAATTATCAAAACGAGATAAAGCCTCTCAGTTCTTAGAATACTTGCAATATGACGATAAAGAGAAGCAAAAACAATTAAAAGCAATTATTTCTTTGATCTGTGGCTCTAAATGTAAATTAGCAGATATTTTTTCTGATGAGACATTAAAAGAAGCAGAACGCTCTAGTATATCATTTTCAGAAAGTTCTTTTGATGAAATTCGCCCAGAACTGGAAGATCTCCTACAAGAGAGGTGCGGAGTACTGGACATATTAAAAGGGGTATATGATTGGAGCATCCTTGCAGATATCTTAAAGGGTGGAGAACATAACGGAAACTCCTATCTTTCCTTTGCTAAGGTACATATTTATAATAAACATCAGAAAGATTTATTAGAATTAAAGAAACTAATTCGTACTTATGCCAATGATCAATATCAAAGTTTTTTTCAAAAAGCGGATAGTCCTTCATCAAAAAATTATTGCAATTATATTGGGAGCACACGAAGAAATGGAAAAAGGCATTCCGTAAAAAAATGCACTTATGAGGAATTGACAAAAACGATTAAAAATATTTTTACAAATATCCAACACCCTGATGCACAGAATACGATTGAAAAAATAAAAATGGAATTGGATGCAGGAACTTATTTGCCATTACAAGTATCAAAGGACAATAGTGTAATCCCCTACCAAGTTCATGATATTGAGCTAAAGAAAATTTTAGATAACGCAAAAAAGCACTATGCATTTTTAAATAAAAAAGATGAGCAGGGAATCACTATTTCAGAAAAGATTATTCAATTATTTGAATTTCGGATCCCCTATTATGTTGGACCACTTAATACTTCGGTTGGTACAAATAGCTGGATGGTACGTAAAAAAGACGGTCCCATACGACCATGGAATTTTGACGAAATCGTAGATGAAAATAAGTCCGCTGAAAAATTTATTCGACGAATGACAAATAAATGTACCTACTTGATAGGAAAAGATGTATTACCCAAACACTCTCTTTTATATTCGGAGTTTATGGTTTGGAACGAACTGAATAATCTCAAAATCAAGAATGAACCTTTGCCTGTGGAAACAAAGATTAAGTTATTTACTGACTTATTTCAGAAGCAAAAACAAGTGACCCCCAAAAAGATTCTGGAATTTCTAAAATGTGAGGGATACCGTGTAGAACAAAAAGATATCTCTGGAATTGATCAACGGTTTAAAAGTTCTCTTGGCTCATATCTAGAGATGAAAAAGATATTTGGAGATGAAATACGGAAACAATCGGTGAGGGAAATAGCAGAAGACCTTATTCTTTGGATCACCTTATATGGCGATGCACCAAAAATGCTAAAAAATATAATTCGTTGCAAATATGAAACAAAGCAGATCAGTGATAAACAAATGGAACGAATATGTAAACTGAAATATCAGGGCTGGGGGCGATTATCCAGGGAATTTTTAAATGGTTTAGAGGGAACTTCTATAAAAACTGGAGAAGTATTCAGTATTATAAGTGCTCTTCGTAATACAAACGACAATTTGATGCAGCTGTTAAGCTCAAACTACACTTTTGCAGAGGAAATAGAAAAGCATAATCGTAAAGCTGTCCCTGAGGTAACAAATTTCTCATATGAAACTATTATGGCAGATCTGATAGCTTCCCCTGCGATCAAACGAGCAGCATGGCAGGTTCTTTTGATCGCAGAAGAAGTAAAAAAAATCATGGGTAAACAGCCAAAAAAGATTTTTATTGAAATGGCAAGAGGACCAAAAGAAAAAAGACCAACCGATTCTCGACAAAAGAAATTATTACAGCTCTATGCAAAAATAAGAGATGAGAGCAGAGACTGGAAAAAGGAACTGGAAGACCAACAGGAGAGTGAGTTTCGCAGTATCAAGTTATACTTATACTATACACAAATGGGAAAATGCATGTATTCTGGGGAATCCATTGATCTATCCCGCCTCACTGACACATCAGTATATGACCGGGATCACATATATCCACAGTCTAAAACAAAAGATGATAGCCTAGATAATCTGGTTCTGGTCAAACGGGATATTAATCTGAAAAAAAGTAATCATATGTTATCCCCGGCTATTCAGGAAAAAATGAAAGAATTCTGGCATTACTTAGAGGATCAAGGGTTAATTTCCAAAGAAAAATATCGTCGCCTGACTCGTAAATCTCCGCTAACCGATGAAGAGTTGGCAGGGTTTATCAATCGACAACTAGTTGAAACCCGTCAGTCTTCAAAAGTGGTAGCTGAATTGTTCCAGCGCCTATACAACGATTCAAATGTCGTATATGTAAAAGCAAAGGCTGTTTCTGATTTTAGAAATGAGATATTAAAAATAAAGAAATGCCGTTCCTTAAACGATTATCATCATGCAAAGGATGCCTATTTAAATATTGTAGTTGGAAATGTATATCATGAAAAGTTTACAAATAATCCCTTACATTGGCTTAAGAATCATCCATCTGAAAAGGAGAAATATAACTTAAATCAGATGTTTAATCATGATATAGTAAAGAAACATGTGATCTGGAAACGTGGTGAAGAAGGATCACTTAAAACGGTCCGAAAACAATTAAAACTTCGAGATATTCGCTATACACGATTTGCAACAGAAAATAAATGCGGGCAAAACAGTGGCTTCTTCGATTCCCAAATCGTAAGCAAGACAGCAAATGCATCTGTTCCTATAAAAAAAGGAATGGATGTAACCAAATACGGCGGATATAAGACCATAACACCTGCTTACTTTGCCCTTGTCACCTCAGAAAACAAAAAAGGAAACATCCAAAAAAGTATTGAAGCGGTTCCCCTTTATCTAAAAGAAGCAATAGAAAAAGACATAAATATATTTATTGATTATTGCAAAGATACTTATAAACTAAAAAATCCAAATATTTTATTACCAAAGATAAAAAAAGATACTCTATTCGTAGTAAATAGATTTCCAATGCACCTTAGGGGAACCACTGGAAAACAATTACTCTTTCAATGTGCCGTCCAATTACTGTTGGATGATAAATATGAAATATACCTAAAAAATATCGAGAAATATCTTCTTCGCAACCAGAATTTTCATGGTAAAGAACTGTTGCCTATCACAGAGAATGATGGCATTACTACTATTGAAAATCTTAAGATGTACGATGAATTGTATCGCAAACAAAGAGATACCATTTATCAACATCGCCCAGCCAGCCAATTGGAAACATTAATAAAAGGACGCGACATATTTTCACAGTTATCCTGTGAAAAACAATGTTATGTATTAAATGAAATCATGAATTTAATGCGCTGCAAACCGATAACAACAGCAAATTTGGAAGACATACAGGGAAGCCCTCATGCTGGAACCATCAAGATAAATAAAGCAATTAATAAATATTTCCAATGTCAAATTATTCACCAATCTGTAACAGGATTATTTGAGCAGGAAATCGACCTGCTTTCCCTATGAGCTGGCGGATCGTTGTCATTTCAAATTGTGCCAAACTGGATTATAAAATGGATTATATGCTAGTCCGACAAGATACGATAACCAAAATTCATCTTAGTGAGATACTGCTGCTGATGATCGAATCAACAGCAGTATCCCTTACTGCCAGTCTGCTCTGTGAATTGACAAAACGAAAAATAAAAGTTATTTTTTGTGATGAGAAGCGAAATCCCTCTTCGGAACTGATTGGATATTATGGCAGCCATGATACAAGCGCCAAAGTAAGAAAACAAATCCAATGGTCATCAGAATCAAAAAAACTTATATGGACAGAAATTGTTTCAGAAAAAATTAGAAACCAAAAACTTTTCTTAGAAGATCTACAGAAAAATGAGGAAAGTGCTTTGTTGAGTACATATATGTCTGAAATACTACCTGGGGATGAAACAAACCGTGAAGGACATGCTGCAAAGGTTTACTTCAATGCTTTATTCGGTATGAAATTTTCTCGAACTTTGGATATTCCTATCAATGCCGCCTTAAATTACGGATATAGTCTTATCTTATCAATGGTGAACCGTGAAATTACTGCAAATGGATATCTAACCCAGTTAGGATTATTCCACGACAATATGTTTAACCAATTTAATCTGGGATCTGACCTGATGGAGCCTTTCCGTATATTAATTGACCGCAAGGTATATCAAAATCTTCCAGATCAATTTGAACATGAGGAAAAAATGCAGATTGTTGATGTGCTGAATGAAAATGTTATTATTGATGGAAAGAGAAATTATGTATCAAATGCCATAAAAATATATTGCAGAAGCGTTTTTGATGCAATTGATGAAAATGATGTTTCATTGTTACGATTTTACAGAAATGAAGGATAAGGATGAGTTATCGATATATGAGAATTATTGTTATGTTTGATCTTCCCATGAAAAGCTCCAGCGATATTCGCGAATATAATCGTTTTCGCAAATATTTGATCAAAGCGGGCTTTCTTATGATGCAGGAATCAGTCTACTGTAAATTGGCTCTCAACACAACCGTTGCTGATGGTATCATGGCAAGTGTAAGAAACAATAAACCAGAGCACGGTTTAGTTCAGGCATTTACCCTGACAGAACGGCAGTTTTCTAAAATTGAATACATTACTGGAACCTCAAGTTCCAATGTACTAAATAGTGATAAAAGGCTGGTGATCCTGTGAAATTGGTACATCCTGATTTTTTCTTTCAAATAGAGCTGCCTGAGAATGAGGTACCTGTTTTGGTCTTTGAATCCCCTTCCAGGTTCCTTGAATTTGTCTCTCAAATAAAAGGACAAGTTAATGGAGATAATGGTGAATGGGTATTATCTGAGGGTGGTAAAGAATTAAATCTGACTAAAACCTGTGAAGTAATTATTGATGTATTCGCACTTGATATCAATCAAAAGAAAATGATGACTGCCTTATACAACCATTTAGAAAGAGATGTTTTTAATTGTGAATTATTGTCAGAATGGAATTCGATCTATTCTATTCTGGCAAACTTTTCAGAGAAAACCTTTGAATTATTACAATATAGTTTAAAATATCGGGACTCTATTGAAATCAAAGATTTTTTTAAATTTATGAACATTTCTTTTGAAGATTCTTCAGATAATGTATTAGAAAAAATATTAAATTATATGGAATTGACCTCGGAAATTATGGGAATCCGCCTGTTTATATTGTGCAATATTAAATCTTATCTGGACTATAAACAGTTAACATATCTATACGAACAGGCATTTTATAAAAAGTACCATTTATTATTAATAGAAAGCCATTGCTCTGTTGAAAAAAATAATATAGAAAATACAATTATTATCGATCAAGATAATTGCATCATTTCTTAAAATATTGTAAAATAATATAAGTGAGTTTATTCGCTCTTACACAATAAACAAAACATCTGCGAAAAATGCAGTCCGTAGTTTATTGTGAGGTGTTTGTCCTATCATATAAATTTACCCATATTGTAGTGATATGTTTGCTCGATGAGAATCCATTAACATTAAAACTTTCACTTTTATATATAAAGTTTGAAATTTGAGGTTTGAGAGTAGTGTAAATTCATATGGTGGTAAAACTTAGGCAAATAAATGTTATCTTCAGACTGTTTGAGAGTAGTGTAAATTCATATGGTGGTAAAACGCTTCACTTCTAACTATTTGGGATGGGGCAGTTTGAGAGTAGTGTAAATTCATATGGTGGTAAAACCAATATTACGGATCTCTGTGATCTCTGTCTGTTTGAGAGTAGTGTAAATTCATATGGTGGTAAAACGCAAAGCCGATCGTAACCCAAAGGACACAAGTTTGAGAGTAGTGTAAATTCATATGGTGGTAAAACTAACAAAAAGCTGGAAAGCGATCTGGATCAGTTTGAGAGTAGTGTAAATTCATATGGTGGTAAAACCTTCGCACGCCGTCGGAATGATGTGCTTCGGTTTGAGAGTAGTGTAAATTCATATGGTGGTAAAACTATACGCGTGTTACATCGTTACTAACATACGTTTGAGAGTAGTGTAAATTCATACTTAAATTGGAGGAATAAAATGGTTAAAAATATAATTTCTCAAATTACATTAAACGATATGTACCAAATATTTTTTATTTTATGTGCATTTATCTTTTTTGCTACAAAACTAAAAAAACAGATACACAGATTATTCAAATGGATCAAATGGAAAAAACAAAATTTCTTTGTTAAAAAAACAAATAAGAAATATAAGAACAAAAAAATTAGATATATCAACACAAGAAATAAAATCTAATATATGATCCAACTCTTTTCGACAAACCCTAGTTTTTCAAAAAGAGCTATACAGCCATCCCTTAATATGTTATACTATATATAATAATTATGGGTTCTAAATATAAACAAAGGAAGTGATTTATTTGGATAAAAAAATAACATATCATGAAGAAAACGCTCGATCAAACACCTTAAAACTTCGCGAAGTGCTGGCAACGATGCCCTCCTTCAGTAAAGATTTTTTTCGAGCCATCGAGCCCAATACATCGGCAAAGACACGAATATCCTACGTATATGATATCCGGGTTTTCTTTACCTTTCTGACGGTGTCAAATCCAGCATTTCGAGATAAGGGAATTACAGATATACGACTGGAGGATCTGGAAAAACTGCAGGCTGTAGATATCGAAGAATATCTTGAATATTTGAAGCTGTATACTGACGCAGAAGGAAAAACCCATACAAACAACGAGCAGGGTCTACATAGAAAGCTGGCTGCATTGCGGAGCTTCTATGCTTACTACTATAAACGTGAACTTATAAGCAATAATCCTACGGTCATTGTCGATATGCCTAAATTACATAAAAAAGAGATTATTCGCCTGGACTACGATGAAGTTGCTGAGTTATTGGATTATGTGGAACATGGTGGAGAGAAATTAACTGGAATGAAAAAAGTTTATTTTGAAAAAAACAAAGAAAGGAATCTAGCATTATTTACTCTTCTATTGGGAACAGGTATTCGTGTCTCAGAATGTGTTGGGCTGGACATCGAAGATGTAGATTTCAAAAATAACCGCATTAAGATCATTCGCAAAGGAGGAAAGGAAGACTTTGTCTATTTTGGTGATGAGGTGGCTGAAGCACTCTCTTGCTATCTTCGGGTACGAGAACATATTATTACAAAAGAGGGACATGAACATGCACTTTTTCTCTCTTCCCAGCGTCGGAGAATATGTGTAAAATCTGTGGAAATTCTAGTCACCGACTGCGCAAAGCAGGTAACGACCATCAAACACATTACCCCGCATAAGCTTAGAAGTACTTACGGAACCTCATTATACCGCGAGACAAGAGATATTTATCTGGTTGCTGAGGTCTTAGGGCACAATGATGTAAATACTACCAGAAAGCACTATGCAGCCCTTGGAGATGATCGCAAACGACAAGCCGCATCTGCTGTCACACTGAGAAAAGAATAAAGTAAACTCAAGGCACACACCACCAAAAGACTACTTTTTCACGTAAATATAAATACCACTAATTAAGAATATGACAATGTATATTACTTAAATAGTGGTATCCTATTATCATTTTGGTGATATCATATTTTTTATTTATCGTCCTGTCGGATAATTGATAAAGATCTGGTTAATCGTATCATATATCACCTTTGCGGAATTTTTCTGGAACGTTGCATTGGTGAGTTTGTAATAATCCGAGCTTCCAGATAAGAAAGCAAGTTCAATTAAAACAGCGGGGACGGTGTTATGCTTTGTGACATAAAATCCTGCGGTCTTAACACCTCTGCTCTTTGTTCCCAGCTTTGCAACCAGGTTGTTCTTGAAAAGAGTCGCCACGGTTTTACTTGTAATTCCAGAAAATCTCGAGCCATTATTATTGGTGGAATAGTATACTTCTGTACCATTCGCACTTGAATTGCTGGCTGAATTCATATGAAGGCTGATAAACAGGTCTGCACCAACTTTGCTGGCAAAAGAGGCACGATTTGCAAGTGTTATAAATGTATCTGTAGTACGCGTCCAATAAATCTTGGTGTCTGGAGCATTAGAAGTATAGTACCCCTTCAGCAACGTATAGAGAATCTTAAAGTTCAGATCCTTTTCCTTCGTTCCTTTATGAGAAGCTCCCGCATCATACCCCCCATGACCAGCGTCAAGAACGACAATATTTTTATAAATGTTCCGTGGATTTCCGATGCTCACCTGAAAGGAATCAGACTTTTCGTATATTTTGTAGCCCTGTAGCTTTGATGTAGTGACCGTGATCACGGTATTGCCATCTGATGACAGTTCTGTCGTAACATCGGTAATAACGTCACTGCTGATCACAATCGGATTTCGGTTGATAAAATCAATATGGTTTCCTCGAATATTAATTTTAAATTTTTTACTATTATAATAATCCTCGTTGGTTACATTATTAATGGTAATTCCCGCCGGTTTCATGATCTTTAATGCGGAACTTCCTATATACTGTCCCATTACATTGATGGTGAGGACCCCGTCCATAGCAGAATAAGCAAAATCGGCTGGATTGTAACCAGTGATGTTTATTATGACATTTCCGGTATCGTCTGCAGTTACTTCAAACTTCTCCAGTGTATTTACAAATTTGGTAAAGGAGTAATTGTCCAGAAGATATTTGGATTCAGTCGGGATCGTTACTGTGATCACCCTGTCATTTCTCACGACAGAAATCTGCTCCATAAGGGCGGTATCTGTTCCTTTGATCGTGAAAGAAATACAATCAATCCCTGGATTGTAAATTGCCTTTGCCTCGGTGATATAGTTTTTACCATCACCGGCATTTACTGATTTGTCCGTTTTCCAGTCAAAATATATGAGATCATGGATGCTCACCAGCGAATTGGTTTTATTCCAATTATAAGAATATCCAAGACTCCGGCAAACAACCTTCGCGGGAACACATAATACCGTTTTATTGGTATCTTTTCTTTTCACCATGTACATCGGTGTGGAAAGATTTTTGACGGTATCATTTTCCATATATGAAGTCTCATTCAATGTGAAAACAACCGTTTTTTTCGTAGCCTCATTTTTTAAAGTAAGTACTTCACTCCCCGCATCATATTCATATTCAATTCCTGCCAGTTTCTTAAACACCTCTTCTGCTGGTAAATAGACCGTACTTCCCAGTTTGATCACTGGCATACTGGAGAGATTATTTTCTTTTCCGTTATATGAAACTTTCCCCACAACAGTAGAACGTTTTACCGTATCGTTATATTCAACCATAATGGCATTGGTAATCGTAACTACAGAACCGGAAGCCTTATAATTAAAACCCAACTGCTCACAGAGGAATTTTACTGGTACAAGAATTTTGTTTTTCTTTTTTTTGACATACCGAACCTTAACCGGTGCCGCTGTCAATTTACGTTTGACGCCATTTACATAAGCATATTTACTTCCCAGCTTAAAAGTCACTTTGATGCCATTTTTAGACATAACAAGTTTCTTAGAAGAAGAATAATATTTGGTCTTAACCTTAAGCCCCTTCCGAAACACATCATCGTAAGCTGCCATTCGGGTTTTCTTAATAGTCAGCCCTTTATACTTTGTGTTGGAAATCCTTTTCTTGTTGTATTTTACAGTCGTCTGCTTCCCTCTGTAATAAGAAGTCTTTCCATTCATTTTAATCTTTAGTGTTGCCGCTTGGGAACGACTGCCCCCTATTGCGAATACACCGGCAGCCAGAACTGCCATAAATACAAGAACTCGTAATACCATTTTTTTTCCTGATGTAAACATAGATAAATCCCTCGCCTCTTATCAAACTTTTACTGACCGAAAAACAGCCATAGCATGTGTAAATATTAACAATGATGATTGTAACAGTGTTTATTGGCACAATTATGTCATGATACTGGCGCAAAAAAGGCAATTTATCCGGAATGGTCAAGGGATTTTTCTAAATGTATACGGGTTAGTCAATCGGTGACATGTCACACCTCTTTGTCCTTATACCGGGGGATCAACAAATAATTTCCGGCATGGATATGGGCGGGTGAAATGTCATTTAGTTCTGCAATCTCTTTAACATGCTGACGAATCTCAGCCGCTGTGGGCTGATCTAGATTCGCCTCTGCAATCGTCCAAAGTGTATCACCCCTGCAGATCAACACAGACTCGTATGCTACCACATCATCGGTTCTGTCCCCCGTGCTTTGTGCTTCCGATGACTGACAGGCTGAAATAAAACAGGCCAGGACAAACACCGGAAGCATAACCAAAAAAACTGCTTTTTTTACATTTCTTTCATCCATAACAAATACCTCCTTACATGTTCTGCATACACAGAACAAATGATACGAACATTCGTTTTGTACATCATAGCATGCAAACAGGCGTTTGTCAAACATATTTTCGATTTTTATAGACTTCCCATCTGGAGATCTTCAAAAAACGCTGGCTGCTGACTTACGAATTCCCGATTTCCCTCAGGAAAAAGCAGACTGAAAATTCTGTTGCAGCCATAGGCTAAAGTAATTCTGGTACTCGTCCCCTAGTCTCCTCTTTAAAAAAAATTGGTCTGCAAATACATGCAGACCGCAGTTATTTTATATATCCGTTTCTTCCGTTGGCTTCTCTTCTGAAACCTCATCCAGAGTCATCAATTCTTCTTCTGTTTCATCCTCTTCTGAATTAATCTTGATGGCAGATGTAGACAGCTCCTCGATCGCCACACTAAGTGGTTTCGGATATTTTCCATCCACCAGCGGCACAGAACCGTCGATCAACTGTCTTGCTCTTTTGGCTGTAGCTAGTACAATTGAGTATCGGCTGTTCACCACCGGATGTTCTCCCGGCTCCACATCGCTGTTTGCAACATTCATTAAATCATTATAAGATGGGTGTAACATATCTTAACTCCTTTCAAATTACGACTAAAATTTATTTATGTTCAGCCAGACGCAGACCGCCAGGCTAAGTGAAACATCGATTTGGCTCAATGATACATTTGAACTACGGTGTACCAAACTTTGACAATGGCCATATACGCAGGACTACATGACCTGCGATATTCTCCTTTTTGACCGGTCCCACCTCTGAATCACGACTGTCCTTGCTCACCCGTCGGTTATCCCCGAGCACAAAATATTCATCCTCACCCAGCTTAAGCGGTTCCTCAGCAATTCCGGCATCGTCCATGGCATTTTTGGCATATTTGTCTTCAATGATCTGATTGTTAATATAGATATCCTTGCCCTTGATCTGAATGGTTTCCCCTGGCAGACCATAAATACGTTTCACGTAATATTCGTCCTCTTCTCTTCCCAGTGGATAAAATACGACAATATCATACCTTGAGGGCTCGTAGGCGATCTTATTTACGAGAAGACTTTCCCCATTGTGGAGTGTATTCTCCATGGATTCCCCGCTCACCACCGTTCGCTGCACTACGTGTTCTGGAACCCAGAATATACATAGAAGGATCAATGCGATATATATCGCAAACTCGATAATATAGCTGACCGCAGATCGTTTTTTGGGTTCTTTTTTCCGTGAAATTTCTTCCACTCCTAAATCATTCATTTTTATACTCCTTTCGTGCACGCCTTTTGCATTTCACACAAGTTTGTGCGTGCACGCACAAACTTGATAGGTTGAAAGATTTCTTTCAACCTTATACTCCTTTCGCGGCAAATCCACTGAGCTCCGATGCCATTTTCTCAATGAGCAGTACGCTGTTACAGGATTTGTAATGATCATATTGAATCAAGTGATTCACTTTTTCCACCGCTTCTTCTAAATTATCATTTACAACGATATAATCATAATCTTTCATATATTGAACTTCTTCTACCGCCCGCAGGAGCCGCTTTTCGATCTCCTGAGGTGTTTCGGTTCCCCTGCCTGTCAGGCGCTCCTTTAATGCTTTCGCAGACGGTGGAGAAATAAATATCAAAAGGGCATCTGGAAATTTTTCTTTCACCTGCATGCCGCCCTGCATCTCGATCTCCAGCAGAACGTCCCTGCCAGCATCCAGTTGCTGCTGGACATATTTTTTCGGAGTACCATAATAATTTCCCACATACTCCGCCCACTCTATCAATTCACTCTGTTCGATCATTTGCTGAAATTCTTCCCTGGTATGGAAGTAATAATCCTTTCCATGAACCTCCCCGGTTCTCGCCTTCCTTGTGGTCGCCGATACAGAAAGATGATAATCATATCGTTTTACTAATTCTTTCATGATCGTCCCCTTCCCGGCACCTGAAAATCCTGAAATAACTACCAGTATACCTTTGCTCATACTCAGCCTCCGATCCTTTTGTATTTTCTTACATATTCTCCGTTCCAGTTCCTTTATGATTAAAGCGGCTCGCAATCGTATCCGGCAAAAGAGCAGAAAGAACCAGGGAATCATTTTCCATAACAAGAACTGCCTTGGTCTTTTTTCCGCAGGTAGCATCGATGGCCTTTCCATCGTCCTTAGCCCCCTGTATCATCCGCTTAACTGGTGCTGCTTCCGGACTCACAATGCTGATCACCTTTTCACTGTTGACTACATTTCCGTAACCAATATTTACAAATGCCATGTCAGACTCCTTATCAACCGGTCAACCTACTCAAGATTCTGAATCTGTTCCCGGATCTTTTCAATCTCTGTTTTCATCATAATGCCCTGATTGGATATCATTATGTCATTTGCCTTGGAAAGAGTTGTATTGGCTTCCCGGTTCAGTTCCTGGGCGATGAAATCCAGTTTTCTTCCAACATTCTCTTCCTTTTCCAGCGTCTCCTTCATATGCTGAATATGGCTTTTCAGACGAACCAGCTCTTCGTCCACACAAATCTTATCGGAATATACCACAAGCTCTGTCGCTACTACACTCTCATCCAGTTTCGTATCCCCCAACGTTTCCTTTATTTTTGTACGCAGGCGTTCTTTGTATTCCTCAAAGACCTCTGGAGACCGTTTGCGTATCTCTTCTGCAATGGCACCCAGAACCCCCAGCTTCTGAATCAGATCTGCTTTCAAAAGCTCGCCTTCTGTTTCTCTGGCCTGGACAAAATGATCCAGAGCTCCCGCCACTGTGTGATGCAGCAAATCCTGAAGCTTCTCTTCATCTACATGTACCTCATCCAGAGTAAAAACCTCTGGGTATCTAGAAAGCGTGGCCGCATCCACCGTATTCGGGACCTGGAAATCATCGGAGATCTTCTGTAAAAGTTTCACGTAAGATCTAGCCATATCAGGATTGTAGGTGACAAGAGATTCTCCCTGGCGACTGCTCTCATATGTTATGTATACGTCGATCTTTCCTCTGCTGACGCTTTCCTTTACCTGTCTGCGAATATCGTTCTCAAATGCATTCAGTTTTTTGGGAAGCCGGATGGAAATATCACAATATCTGTGATTTACCGATTTGATCTCTACGGTCAACCGGGAATCTTCATTTTCTGCTTCAAATCTGCCATAACCAGTCATGCTTCTTATCATATTTGCCCTCATTCCCACACAATAATTCCGCCGCCTGCTCTTCCATCATTTTACAGGCATATAGAAAACTTCATCTATGCATTCCGTATTATTATAAATTACTTACCGGCATAAGTCAAGAATTCTATTGTATTTTTCCCATAATGTAGTATAATCAAACTAGTACAATGAATATCAAGTTTAATGTAAACAGACTTATTATTTATTGTACTAACTTTATGTTATGCACTTTATTTTATTTCACAGTAATAAATGTTTTGGGAGGAAACAGGATATGGCATTTGATGGTTTTACCATGGCAGCTCTCACAAAAGAGCTCTCCGACAAATTGACAGAGGGCAGACTTCAAAAGATCGCGCAGCCAGAGCCCGACGAGCTGCTGCTCACGATAAAAAATAACCGAACCAATTTCCGGCTTGTGTTATCCGCAAGTCCTTCTCTTCCATTGATCTATTTGACAGAGGAACCAAAAACTTCACCATTGACGGCACCTAACTTTTGCATGCTTCTGAGAAAACATCTGAATGGCGCGCGAATCACCGGAGTTTCCCAATACGGACTGGAACGTGTTATGAAGATCGAATTGGAAAACCTCAACGAACTGGGGGATCTGGTGAACAAATCCCTGGTGGTAGAGATCATGGGAAAGCACAGTAATATCATTTTTCTTGATGAAACCGGCCAGATCATAGACAGCATCAAACATGTCTCTTCTCTGGTCAGCTCAGTGAGAGAGGTTCTCCCTGGGAGAAATTATTTTATCCCGAATACAAAGGACAAGCACAATCCCTATGAACTGACCACAGAACAGTGGATGCAGGAGGTGGTTAGGCAACCCGTCAATGTTGCCAAAGGACTTTGCAATTATTTCACTGGTTTCAGTTACACTCTTGCCCACGAAATCGCTTTCCGGTGTCATATCGATGGAGATGCGCCCTTTGCTTCCCTGACGGGAAACCAGCTCTCGAATCTTTTGAATAAATTGCGGGAACTATTGGATCAGTCAAAAAAGGGACTCTTTGCACCAGAGATCGTTTTTGAGGGCAAGGAACCTATGGAATTCGCTGCTTTTCCCCTCACCATGTACGACACACTAGAACACCGGCCCCAGGATTCCATGAGCGCCGCAGTGGAGACATTTTACAGGGAAAAGGAGACGATTCAACGAATCCGACAGAAGTCCACAGATCTCAGAAAGAATGTTACCACGCTCCTGGAACGAAACCGAAAAAAAAGAGGGATACAGGAAAAGCAGCTCAGGGACACAGAAAAACGGGACCGTTATAAAATATATGGCGAACTGATCCATACCTATGGATACCAACTGACGCCGGAGGATACCTCTCTTACCTGCATCAACTACTATGACAATACAGAGGTAACGATCACGATCGATCCAACCCTGACAGCGGCGGAAAATGCCAATAAGTATTTTAACCGCTACAATAAACTCAAGCGTACTTTCGAGGCCGTTTCCCAGCAGATCGAAGAAACCAATGAGCTAATCCAGCATCTGGAGACAATCCTCACCGCCCTGGACATCGCCAGACAGGAAGAAGATCTGGTACTGATCAAGCAGGAGCTCATCGACAGCGGCTATATGCGCAGCCACGGAAAAAATCGAAAAGGGGGACGTTCTGTGCCAAAGAGCAGCCCGCTTCACTATATTTCCTCGGACGGCTACGATATTTATGTCGGTAAAAATAATTACCAGAACGACCAGCTCACCTTTAAGATCGCCACCGGTAATGACTGGTGGTTTCATGCGAAGCAGGCTCCCGGCTCCCATGTGATCATCAAATGCAACAACGAGGAGCCGCCGGTCAAAACCTTTGAAGAGGCTGCTAGCCTGGCGGCATTTTATTCCGCAAATAAAAATGCAGATAAGGTAGAGATCGACTACATTCAAAAAAAACATGTAAAAAAGCCGAACGGTGGCAAGCCCGGTTTCGTCGTGTACTATACCAATTTTTCCATGATGGCAGCACCAGATATTTCTAACATTAAAGAAGCAGAATAAATACATGCAGATAAATACCAGGAGGTATCCCAATGATACGATATGACTCACATGTGCACACTTCCTTTTCCACCGACAGCGATACACCGATGGAGGAAATGGTTCTCACAGGCATTCAAAAACATTTGTCAGGAATCACTTTTACCGACCACATGGACTATCATTTTCCGTTAAAATATGTAACGAATGATGATAAAAATAAAACTGCGAAAGCTCCCTTTTCTTTCGATATTGAGGAATACCTATCGCGAATTCATGAATTGAAGGATCTTTATACCGACCGCATCAAACTTTACTGCGGCGTGGAAATGGGGCTAAAAGAAGATGCCTGGGAATCCAACTGGAAGCTCAGCCAGAACCCAGCACTAGATTATGTGATCGGTTCCGTACATCTGGTAAATGATATGGACCCTTACTATCCAGAATACTGGGAATGCTATGAGGAAAAAAAAGCACTTCTCCTCTATTTTGAAACCACCCTGAATAACCTGGAGCAGCTAGGAGAACTTCAGATCGATTCTC
The DNA here is from genome assembly GCA_947644305.1 of uncultured Roseburia sp. GTDB lineage: Bacteria > Bacillota > Clostridia > Lachnospirales > Lachnospiraceae > Eubacterium_F. The sequence goes on along the minus strand of CANRYS010000007.1, from coordinate 84,354 downwards.
TGGGACATCTTGACTATATCGTGCGCTATTCACCTTCCGGATACCGTCTCTATTCTTATCAGATGTTTGCCGATGTGATCGATTCCATCTTAGCTAAACTCATTGAGAGAAACATCTGCCTGGAGATCAATACCTCTGGTTATAAAAATGGCGAAAGTATGCCAAATCCAAGCGAAGAGATCATCCGTCGCTATCGTTACATGGGGGGAAAATGGATCACCTTTGGTTCCGATGCCCACACAACAGACTGTTTGACAGCGGATTTTGATAAAGCAGAAAAACTGGCCGCCGCTGCCGGGTTTGACTCTTATTTAACTTTTGTGCAGCGCACCCCGGTGGTTCACCAATTTTAGTTCAAAAATATCAATATAAAGGGTACCCCCCAAGTCATTTCATGGCTTGGGGGGTACTCTCGTTGTATTTTTCCCTCTCTTAATACTCTTCTTCTTCGTCCTCTTCTCCTTCATGCACATCGGATTTTGGTTTTTCCAGTCCCTCGATCACAATGCCATTCTTCTCTGCATAATCCCAGAGCGCAGCATGAATCGCCTCCTCTGCCAGAAGAGAACAATGAACCTTCACAGGAGGAAGACCGTCCAACGCCTCCATCACCGCTTTATTGGTGACCTGCATTGCCTCCTGGATGGATTTTCCCTTTACCAGCTCCGTGGCCATACTACTGGTGGCAACGGCGGCGCCGCAGCCAAAAGTCTTAAACTTACAATCATTGATAATGCCAGCTTCGTCGATATCCAGATAAATTCTCATGATATCTCCACATTTTGCATTTCCCACCGTACCTACACCACTGGCCTCTTCAATCTCTCCCACATTTCTCGGATTACTGAAATGATCCATTACCTTTTCACTATACATTTATAAAAACCATCCTTTCCTGAACATTTTTCTATTAATGGTGACTATTTTTTCTTACAAAATCTTCATAGAGAGGAGACATACTTCTCAGCTTATCTACAATTCCAGCGATCTTTTCCACCACATAATCTGCATCTTCTAGCGTCGTCTCCTCACTGAGTGTAAGCCTTAGTGAGCCATGGGCGATTTCATGAGGCAGCCCGATGGCAAGAAGGACATGGGAGGGATCTAGGGAACCGGATGTACAGGCAGAGCCGCTGGAAGCACAAATCCCTTCCATATCAAGCATAATAAGCAGGGACTCTCCCTCGATAAACTGAAAACTAAAATTCACATTATTGGGAAGACGCTTTGTCCGATCACCATTTAAGCGACAGTAAGGGATTGTCTTCTCAATCTTTTCAATCAGATGATCTCTTACTTCCTCTTCTTTGCGTACCCGTTCATTCATTGTGGACATCGCCATGGATACCGCCTTTCCCAGACCGACGATACCTGGTACATTTTCCGTACCTGCCCTGCGCTTTCTCTCCTGTCCGCCCCCATGAATAAAAGAGCGAAGTTTCAAGCCCTTGCGGATATAAAGAAAACCTATTCCTTTGGGACCATGTAATTTATGTCCGCTGGCACTGAGCATATCAATGTTCATTTCATCTACATCGATGGGAAGATGGCCAAACGCCTGTACCGCATCGGTGTGAAAAGGTATCCCATGCTCTTTTGCTATGGCACCGATCTCTTTCACCGGCTGAATCGTTCCGATCTCATTGTTGGCAAACATAATAGAAATCAGAATGGTATCGGGACGAATCGCCTTTTTGAGCTGATCCAGTTTCAAAACACCATTTTCATCCACATCAATATATGTTATTTCAAACCCACGCTTTTCCAGATAATCACAGGTGTGTAATATCGCATGGTGTTCGATCTTAGAAGTAATAATATGTTTTCCCTTTTCTTCATAAGCTTCCGCTGTCGCAATCAACGCCCAGTTATCCGCTTCACTTCCGCCTGCAGTAAAATAAATATCTCTGACATCTGTGTTCAAGGCATCCGCGATGGTCTGCCTGCTGTCATTCACAGCTTTTTTATTTTTTGCCGCAAAATCATATACACTGGATGGATTTCCAAAATTCTCTGTAAAATAAGGCAACATGGCATCCACTACTTCTTTTCTGGTTGACGTAGTAGCCGCATTATCCAGATAAACAAATCGACTCATATCAATAATTCTCCTCTCATCTCTTTTTAGCTCAATCGAACCATATCTCGCCGCCACCGATCTATGATCAACACCCTCTGCTATCCTGAATATCTGATTCTTCCAGTAAATCCGACAACATCAGGCTGTCTACTGCATGATTAATGCTTTCACTGATCCGCTTCCACACAATTTTTGTGATGCACTGTCCAGATTCCTTACAGGGGTCACCGTGCTCTGTCACCTCGGCACAATTTACCGGTGAGAGATCCCCTTCCAGAGCCCGAAGGATGTCCCCAACTGAGATCTGATCCTTGGACGCTGCCAGTGAATATCCACCTCTGGCGCCGCGGACACTGGTGACAATCTCTGCTTTCTTCAATTTGGCGATCAGTTGTTCAAGATAGCTGATGGATATGTCCTGACGAATGGCTATATCACTCAAAGAAACCGGCTCTTCATCTCCATAAATGGCAATGTCGATAACTGCTCTAAGCCCATATCTGCCCTTTGTGGAAATTTTCATCAAAACACCTCCAAAACCATACTAAAACATTTCCAACTATTTTAATTCCTATTAATTTAATCGGGATTAAAACAATTATACGCTGGAAAATAATTTTTGTCAATACTTTTCGCTGTAAATACATTGTAAAATCATAAAAGCCGCAAATCCACGTTGAAGTTGCGGCTTTTATATTATGCAATTAAGAATTACTTATCATTGATCTGTGATACTCTTTACTTATAGAACAAACTATAATAAGAACGTTTTATTTTTCCCTCTTTATAAACAACATGCCTGGCGTAAACAGAAGCAGTAAACGTTTCAGGTTGGGATTCTGCATCTTTTAACGCTCCTCCTGCCGCCGCAGTTTCTGCAGCCACTTCTAATGCAGCTTCGACCGCTTCCCTTCCAACTAGCCTTTTCTCCTCTGCCTGTTCTGTATGATCTACAGTTTTTGTATTAATATCATCCAAAGAATAAGCAAAGCCCTCTGACTTTTTTTGCTGACTTTCCTTGCTCTTGTGCTTTTTCTTATCCCTTTCACGTTTTTTCAGCTTCGTCTCTATGTCTGAAACCGTCGGTACTTCACTGTAGTCCTCGATGATCATGGACGCTACATCCCCGTCCCCTGTGTCATTTAGGATACCAGCGAGATTCGGTCCCTGTCCTTCTGGATATACCGGCTCAAATTCCAGTTTTATCTGCTCCGGCTCTGCTGTCCCCTCCTGCACATCCTCATCTTTCAGCTCAGGTGACTCCATCTTAAATTCCAAAGGAGGTGTCTGGTAACCCTCTTCTCCCAGCCCGGAGATAAATTCTGTTTCTGACAGTGCACTCTCTTCTGGCTCAGGTACGCTTTCTTCTATTGGCATGGCAACAGCTAAAATACTCTCACTCTCTTCTGGCTCAGAAATAAACTCTGCTTCTGACAGAGTGCTTTCCTCCGGCTCTGATACTGCTATATTTTCCCCCTCATAGCTGCCGCTGAGACCAGACATAGCGGCCTCTACCAAATTGGACATATCCAGTTCCGCACCATTTTGTCCCGTGTGTTCAACCATATCCAGATCAAGACTGTTTTCCGTAGAAGAAAATTCATCTGCATCTTCGATGCTTCCCTTAAACATATCCAAATCAATATTTTCATTGGAATAGTCTTCTTCCTCTTCGGGTAAATCATATCCCATATCGAACATATCGTTGGTAATCTCGATCTCTCCTAGAGAACCCGTTTCTTCCTCCTGTGGTTCCAGATCCAAAACTGGCCCCGATTCAGTTTCTTTGCTAACTGTATCAGCCGGTTCCACGATCCCCACTTCGATGGCATCAACCAAATCATTGTCTTTCTGAGTCTGTTCAATAACATCTGCCATATCTTCTTGGGCAACTGCATTCATTCGATCCAGATTTTCTGAAATGTCAAGACGCTCAAACAAATCCTTCAGTTTCTTTTCCTCTGAATCCACAACAGTTGCGGAAGCCTTTCCTTCCTTAGATAACATGGCGGCCGCTTCACTGAGAGCATTTTCAGACTGTTCCCAGGGATTCATCGAATTCACTAGATGGGTCAGCTTCTCTTCTACTTCATCCCGCTCCCTGTCCGGTGTTTCTGTCTGAATCTCATTTCGTATCTCAGAGGACTCCTCCATAGGTTGTTCCATCACCCCAGTAGAAATTGTAGTCAACGAATCGTCTGCTCCCCCCAAAGTAGCACCATTCTCGGCTCCAAGAATGCTATCACCGCTTCCTTCGTTTTCCAAGAAACTTCCCATGCCTGGACTCTGAATCGTCTCATCCAGCCCTCCCGTTATACCAGTACTATCCCCTCCAAAAATCTTTGTATCTGAAAAAGAAGATCGATCATCTGATAAAAAATCGGAATCCAAAGCATCGTTAAAAAATGACCTTGATCCCTTTGTTTTCTCCTGTTCCTTGGATTGTGCTTCCAGATCATCCTTCACCACACTATTGGCAGCATAATCCAGAGAAATGGTCCATTCTGGTTTTTCTTCTGTAGATATCCCCAGATCGATTTTTGTTTTTCCCATATCAAATCAACCCCTTTATTCCAATGCGTTTTATCACACATACAGTTATATATATTTTACTACAAATAATGTAAAAAAACAATACGAAAAAAATCATACATTCTATTCCCTCACATAAATTTAAATAATCCCTGTTTTGGAACGGAGTCATGGAATGAAGGAAAAAATATTGAAGGGAACCATTTTTCTGACAGTAGCCGGAATCCTGACAAGAATCATCGGATTTCTATATCGTATCTTTCTGGCAAACACACTAGGCGAGACAGAACTTGGTATCTATCAACTAGTGTTTCCTGTGTATTCGATCTGCTTTACCTTGTACGCCGCCGGACTTCAAACTGCAGTCTCTCAGCTAATTTCCAATCCCAATTATAAATATTCAAAAAAGGTCATTAAAACAGGGATTTTGCTGTCACTTTGTGTCTCTGTATCCCTCTCTGGCTTGGTGTTTGTTTTTTCCGATTACATCAGCATCCGCTTTCTGTTTGCCCCTAAAACGGCTCCGTTATTGAGAATATTGGCATTAATTTTCCCCTTCTGTGGTATTACCAGTATGATCAATGGATATTTTTACGGACTTCGGGAAGCAAAGGTTCCTGCTATCACTCAGATGGTAGAACAGCTTTTCCGAGTGGGATTCGTATTTTTAATCTATGCAAGCCATATTTGTGAATTTTCCAGTAAAGTAGCCGTAGCTGGGCTTATTGCCGGAGAATTATGTTCCAACTTATACAATCTGATCAGCCTCAAGAGAGCCCGCCAAAAAGAAACTGGAGTCCTAAAACTTTCCACGACAAAAATCGCCAGTGCCATCGTAAAACAAGCTGTTCCACTGAGTGGTACGAAACTGGTCATCTCTTTGTTAGCCAGTCTGGAATCCGTGCTTATCCCGATTATGTTTATGAAATACGGACTCTCTCACGATAATTCTTTGGCCCTTTATGGTGTGATCACCGGCATCGTACTCCCCTTTATCCTCTTTCCAGGAACCATAACCAACTCCCTGTCCGTCCTGCTTCTTCCAGAAATATCCAAGGCCGATAACGAAAATAATCGAGATAAAATACAGCACACCACCCGGATCACAATCAAATACTCTCTGCTACTTGGGTGTATGGCTACTGCTGTGTTTTTAAATTATGGAACGAGCATCGGGACCCTGTTTTTTCACAGTGAAAATGCTGGCCGGCTCCTGACACTTCTGGCAGTCATCTGTCCTTTTATCTATGTTTCCACAACTCTGGCAAGCATCATCAATGGTTTGTCCAGAACGCACATTACCTTTCGCAATACCGTATCTGGTCTTTTGGTGCGAATTCTTTTTCTGATTTTTGTCACCCCAAAATACGGGGTATATGGATACTTGCTAGGACTTCTTCTCAGTCAAATGATCATCAGCATCTTGGACAGCGTATATCTGATACGGAACAAATATACCCAAATCGATCTTGGAAAATGGCTCATCCTGCCAGCAGCATTATTTACTTCTTCGATTTACCTGTTTCGACTGATGGCACAAAAAATATGCCTTTCCCTCCATATTGAAAAAGACATATTTTTGCTAATATCCATTTTACCTGCCTTTTTTGTCTCCTTCTATATCTTTCACGCCCTGGGACTGGTCAGCAGACGCGACTTTTCATAAAAGCTCTAATAATTCCTGTTCTGTAATGATCGGTATTCCAAGTTCCTTTGCCTTTTTATTTTTGGATGAGGAGGAAGAACTATCGTTGTTCACAAGAAAGTCTGTCTTCTTACTGACAGAACCGCTCACTTTTCCACCAGACTGCTCGATCCGCTCTTTACATTCACCGCGATTAGAAAAGTGTTCCAAACTGCCCGTGATCACAAAGGTCTTCCCCTCCAAACTGCCGGGAGAAGAGGATTTTTCTGGCATGGATATGGTCAGTATCTTCTCCAGTTTTTGCACCAGATCCTGATTTGCCTCCTGGGAAAAATACTCTACAAATGATCTGGCAAGCTTTTCTCCGATTCCATCAATGGCAATTAGCTGTTCTTCCGTCAGACTGTGAAACTCCGTCAGCCTCATCGGATAGGTGTAGCACACGAGCTTTGCCATACTGAGACCAAAGCCTTTGATTCCAAGGGCATACACAACTCGCTCCAGCGGCACCGCTTTTGCTTCCTCAATCGCTTCGTTCAGATTCTGAAAAGACCTTTCTCCGAATCCTTCCATTGTCTCAATCTCTTCTTTATACTCTTTCAGGGAAAAAATATCACTAAGATTCTGAAGCCATCCCCTGGCAATAAACTTTTCCAAGGTTGCTTCCGAAAGACCTTCTATATTCAAGGCATCCCGGCTGACAAAATGAGTAAACCCTTTAATCTTCTTGGCATAGCAATCGGGATTCACACAAAATAAGAATTCCGACCCATTCTCTTGAATACGCTCTGTCTTCTGCTGACAGACCGGACACCGATCTGGAATTGGCAGGTCATCACTCCCCGTCAGATTTTCCTGAATCTGCGGAATGATCATATTTGCCTTATACACCGTGATATGATCTCCGATCCCCAGCTTTAGCTCTTTCACAATACTGATATTGTGAACACTGGCACGGCTCACTGTCGTTCCCTCCAGTTCCACAGGTTCAAAGATTGCCACGGGATTGATCAGGCCGGTTCTTGAAGCGCTCCACTCCACCTCTAACAGCTCTGTCTCTGCTAACTCATCCTGCCATTTAAATGCGATGGAATCCCTGGGAAATTTGGCAGTTCTCCCCAAGCTGCGGCTATAATCAATATCGTCATAAGTCAGCACCAGTCCGTCACTAGGCAAATCCATTCCCCCCGCAATCTCTTCGGAAAAATCAGCTACCGCCTTTCGGATATTGTCAGCGGTCACTACTTTATAAGGTACGACATCAAATCCCAAATCTTCTAAAAAATGAAGTATCTCCTCTTTGCTTTTCAATGCAGAAGTCTCTCCCTCTGGCTCAATTTGATTATACACATAGAAGTGAACATTTCTTTCTGCTGTGATCTTGTTATTCAATTGTCTGACAGTTCCACTGCATAAATTCCTGGGATTTTTATATTTCTCCTGAATATCTGTAAAAGAACGATTCAGCACTTCAAAATCAGAATATCGGATCAAGGCTTCACCTCGAATTATGAGCTCTTTATCATAATGAATCTTTGACGGTATGTTTTTGAAGGTTTTTGCATTGTTTGTTATAACCTCACCAATTTCTCCATTTCCCCGGGTCAGCGCTTTGACCAGAACCCCGTCGCGGTAGGTCAGAATTACACTGAGCCCGTCCAGTTTTAAAGACAAAAGTCCTTTTCTCTCACCAAGCCATTCTGCCAGTTCCTCCGTAGCCTTCGTCTTTTCTAACGAAAGCATGGGAGCCACATGGGCCTCTTTGGGAAGCTCGCTGAGTGTCTCATAACCTACGTTTATGGTTGGGCTGTTTGCCATAACAATCCCTGTCTTTTTTTCCAGGGCACAAAGTTCATCGTATCTCTTATCGTATTCAAAATTTGTCATAATTTCATCCTGTCCCTGGTAATAAACCTGAGCAGCATGATTGAGCGCAGCGATCAGCTCCTTCATTTTTTCAATATCACTCATTATAAAATTTCTGTCCTTTCAATGATTGTTCCAATACCTGTAACTCTTCTTTTGTCAAATAACGCCACTTTCCCTCTGGAAGAATATCAAGATAAATATTCATGATACGTATCCGTTTTAGACTGACCACACGATATCCAAAATATTCACACATCCTACGTATCTGTCGGTTCAATCCCTGAGTAAGAGTGATCCGAAAGGTCCACTCATCGATCTTCTTCACCTGGCACGGCCTAGTCATCGTATCCAGAATCGGTACTCCCTGTCTCATCGCCTCTAACACTTTCCCTTTGATCGGACGATCTACCTTGACAATATACTCCTTCTCATGCCCGTTCTTCCCTCGTAAAATCCGATCGGTCAATTCCCCATCATTTGTAAGAAGAATCAGTCCTGTAGAGTCTTTATCCAGCCTTCCCACAGGATAAATCCGCTCTTTAAATCCGATATAATCAATTATATTGTCCCTGTCCTTTTTGCTGCTGGTACATACAACACCTGCTGGTTTATGAAAAGCGATCACAACCTGATCTGTGTTCTTAACAACTGGTTCCCCATCTACACAGACGCACTGTCCAGACATCACTTTATCGCCAAGACTGGCTGTGATGCCGTCAATACTCACTCTTCCCTGTTCTAACAGACGATCTGCCTCCCGTCTAGAACAATAACCGCAGTTGCTCAGATATTTATTCAGCCTAATTTGTTCCTCCAAATCAATTACTCCTTACTCCTAAAAGAGCCTGTCGGTAGTCCTGCCTGGTAAAATTACCAGACCGCCCCGTATCAGGCTCTTATCTTAGCTCGACAACATTAGAAATACCGATCTCAATCTAGTGTCATCAAGCTTGTATATCGTGTTCTCCCATATCTATTGTGCCGGTGCTGCATTTGGGTCCGCTGCTGGTGGATTGGCTGCATTCGGATCTGGAACCGGTGTGGCCGCTGCATTTGGATCCGGCGTCGGCTGAGTTGCTGCATTCGGGTCCGCTACTCCTGGGTTTGCCGCGTTCGGATCTGGTGCCGGTGTAGCCGCTGCATTCGGGTCCGCTGTTGGCTGTTCATTCTTACTGGCAGAAGCTGCAATCTCCTGGTCCATCTTCTGATAAAGCTGTTTGAATACCTCGTCTGCATTGATTGCCTCTTGCAGCTTATTGGCAACTTCCTCTTGAAGTGCTATCACATGAGAATTCTTATCCGCCGCCAGAATAAATTCTTCCTCGTGCTCTTCCAGTGCGCTCAGATAAATCAGATTTTTACCATCAGAACCTACCGTTACATACACACCACTTAGGCAGGGAGCCAGCGTCTCTATATTTTTCAATTTCATGTCATAGCGGATATAGACACGTAATGCCCCATTTTCTTCATTTTTCAGCGAATAACATATAATATTTCGATAATCTTCCACATATTCTGCCTGGGTAATGAGCTTTTCCTGATCAATCTGGTTAATATCACTTACCAGGGGCTCCATCATCTCCATATTGACGTCCCGTTTCGCCTGAAAATAATTGTTAATCAAATTTATAATATTTTCATCGGTACATTTTGGCAAAGCAGCATCTTGAATCGGATTTGAACTTTCTCCCCCTGTGGGGATCAATGTCAGGATTAAAAAACTAAGGAGCAGTGCACCAATAGAAATAACAATAATCAGTTTTTTGTATTTTAATTTCATAGAATCAACCTTCTTATCCTTTTATTGTAAATTGCAAAGATATCGTGCCAAACAAATTATATCAATTTATCCTGTATTTGTCCATCACTTTAAGGAGTTTTTTATCTCGATAAGTTCTTCTGTCTCAAAAGAATAGTCTGAATTGCAAAAGTGACAGTTCATCTCAACAGGTGTTCCTTCCTCGATCAGAGATTCTAGTTCCTTCTTTCCTAAAGCAGCCAGGGCCTTCCTCACTCTCTCTCTTGAACACCCGCAATGAAACCGAACCGGAATCCTCTCTGTAATCTCCAGATCAAAACCTTCAAGAATATATTCCAGCATGGATTCCGGTGTATACCCCTTTGTGTACATGGTAGTCACCGGCTCAATGTTTTTCAGGCGTTCTTCTAACACAGTGATCACTTCTTCCGAAGCATCTGGCATAAGCTGTATCATATATCCACCACTTTCCCGGACCGTATTGTCTTTGTTCATCAAGACCCCCAGTGCTACGGAAGAAGGTGTCTGTTCTGAGACGGCATAATAATAAGTGAGATCCTCTGCAATCTCTCCAGATACAAGATTTATGCTTCCACTATAGGGTTCTTTTAACCCCATATCCCGGATCACCGTCAGAACTCCCAGATCCACTGCCCGTCCCACATCTAGTTTACCTGCACTGCTCGCCGGAAGCGAAACTTGGGGAACCAGAGGAAATCCCTTGACGTTTCCTTTGGCATCTGCGGTAACGGTAATTCCCTTTACAGGGCCGGAACAATCGATCTTTACGGTCAGCAGATCTTTTTCCCCTTTCATCATGCCTCCCATCATCGCCCCTCCGGACAGCAGCCTGCCCAATGCAGCCGTAATCACCGGACTGGTATTGTGCCGGCATCTCGCCTCTTCCACAAGCTCCCTGGAATTTATGGCAAAACAACGAATCTGTTCTCCTGCTGCAACTGCCCGTATCATATAATCACTCATAGTTTTCCTCCTTGATAAAAAAACTTCTTTACTTTTTAACGAATGTTGTATATAATAAGAGAGATGCATCAGTGGCTCAATGGATAGAGTAGCGGCTTCCGAAGCCGTTGGTTGGGGGTTCGAGTCCCTCCTGGTGCATTTTTTTAATGCAACAGATCACTCAAATTTCTTTTCCTCTTGGCGATAGATATATACCCGATCTGAGAGCACTTCATCCTCATCAACATATCTTTGATTGATATTATTCACCATAGAAGAAAACGTTTCATGAAGATCTTCCTCCCCAGCGGGAACAACAATCATTTCGTGAATACTGCTGGGAAGCAGGTACAAATCTGAATCATATTCATTGGCAATCTGCTCAATGACGCCATCATAGAGCACTACTGCTGCACCGTTTATACCAAGTTCATTCGAGACTACTATCATATCTATTTTTTCTTCATTTGTCAAATCTTCCTCCTGCTCCAGCTTAAACTCTCTGGTATTTATATAGCACTTCATAAGCTGGCTCAGTTCACATACCCGCGCTGGAAGCAGTTCTGGCGTATTTCTCTTCGCCAGTTTTAACAATTGCTCCACAGAGACACCCCACCTCTGTTGCAGTTCTCTGGTGATTTTTAATGATTGCATACATGAATCATCAATGGACACCACCAGATGAAACGTAATCGCCATATCCAGAAAGGGAATATAGGGCATATCTTTCAGTAAAAATAAATTTCTTTCTTTGGAGACCAGTCGATATATGATTCTGTGCTGGCAACTGGCATAATCTACACTCAACCCATTAATGCGCTGCATTCCTTTTATGCTATTTTCATAACGACAGATCACTTCTTTTATCGCATCTTGTATCGTTACTTCCTGAATTTTGTACCTTTCATACAAATCTTCAATATAAATCGTCGGTGCCACATTTTCTGTCTTCTTCTGAAACATAATACCAGTATACTCTGTCGTATTATTTTTCATCGTAACCGTATCTGATATTTCATATCGATCCCCTAGTTGTCCCTGTGCTCCCGCGGCTATCAATGCCGCAAAATCTTTTAACTCCATTCTATCATCCTTTCGCTTATCTTTATAGAGATTCTTCGATGATAAAAGCACCCCCTTTTTTCACTTTTTTGTGTCTGGAAAAAATTAGATTTTAGATTTTCAGAAATAGGTGAAATGAAGAATTTCTTATGAGTTAATTCTAACAGAATCATTTCTTCTCTGCAACGATCATATGAGGGAGTTTCCCCTCACAATCGGGAGTTTTCTTTTGTTTTCGTACTTTTTTGCAAATTAAAAAACTGCTGCACCAGTAGTTTTTTGTCCTCTTCACTACTTTTGCAACAGTTTCATTTGTTCTAGACAGAAACGGAAATACTTGTGCCCAAACCGGTCCTATTTTGACTTGATTCTCCAGTTTTCGTATAGATCACCGGCTCCCTCCTGTCAAGATCCATTTTTGTATCCGTCTCGGTATCGGTAGGTTCCTTTTTGTTCTCTGTTGTCCCCGCTTCTAATTTTTCGCCCTCTTCCTTACGCTTCTGAATCGCCTTTTCACGCTCTAATTCTGCCTTTTCTTTGGCGGCTTTCGCATCTTCTTTCATTCCCTCGCCGGTTTCTGCCTTATATTCCTCCGTCTTTCCGGCAAATTCACTGACATACCCCATCGCCCTTTCCATTGTCGCCGTATCGCCACGACGCCTTGCTTCCTTATACACACGTAGGGGAGTGTTCAGCAAATTCATATTTGTTCTGGCTCCCACCAGTCCTTCTATCGTTTTCACATGCATATGGCCTCTCCTTTCATTTATCTGAAAATGAAGAATTCAGAATTCTGGCGCCGGTATGTATCATTATCTTTCTGTCTTAATTCAGCCTCTACCTGTGCCAGTTTTTTCTCCAGTTCCCTGACTTTCTGTTCGTCCCCAGCAACCGCCTGGATCTGCTGTTCCAGCCACTGCTGTTTCTCTTTCAGCTTTTCAATCTCCCTATCCACTTTATCCGTATTCCCGACGCACTTTTCCTCGGATTTTTTGGGATCGTCTAAAACAATTTTTCGACTGCCATCTTCATTCTGTCCCAACTGATACAAGCCGCTCGGTTTCACACCAGATTTTTCACTGCTGGTATATTCATCACATGGAACAGGTATTTTATCCGATACCTTTGAATCCTTCTGCACCTTATCTTTTTCCTCTGCCCGTTCCACTCGTGCCAAAGACTGCTCTGCTTTCAGATGCTCTGTATAATTGGTTCTAAAATCGTTGTAGTTTCCATTCATTTTCATTGACATAAGCCTGCCTCCTTAAATTTATATAATCAAGCAGTATTCCTCCATAAAGTTCTGCCCTTCACTATATTCTTCGGCTGTCTGCCCCGTCAAATGAATCGTTTTGCTGTGAACTGTTTTCTGAATGCTGTGGAATGATCAGCAGTACGCTGAGAAGAAATATGGCCCCCTCTGTCTTTATACTCATGGCACCATGATACTTTTCAGCTACCGCTTTTATATTGGACAGACCCGTCCCCCTTCTAGACAGATTCTCTCCTTGAAAGCTGTTTTCAACCTCCAGCAGAATAAAATCTCCTTGAATGCGCCCTGTCACCCGGATATATTTTTCTTCTCCATGATCCATATTTTTGCAGGCATGAATGGCATTGTCCAGAGCATTTGACAGGATCACGCAAAAATCAATGTCACGTATCAGACAAGGATAAGGAAGAATCAGAGAACAATGGACATCGATTCCTAATTTGACCGCTATTCCCAGTTTATTTCCCACCAGCATATCCACCACCGGATTATTTGTACTGCATGGAAATGTCAATTCTATCGTCATGCTCTCCATATCTCCAATATAATTTAGAGCTTGTTTTGATTTTCCCTTCCGCAAAAGCTCTTTTACCACAGATATATGGTTCTTTATATCATGGCGAAATGATCTTGTTTTCTCATACCGGGCCTTTACTTCCTCCACATACTGGTTCAAGGAGTGTTCCTGTTGTTCCAACAGGGATAATTCTGTACTCAAATGAAAATTTTCCAACAGTTTCTTATAGGAGAACATAATACAGAACAGACTTACCATTCCCAGAAACTGTATGATCAACAACTGAACGTGATTTTTATACCATGTGGCTCCATTTTCATCTGAGATATTGAGGTTTTCATAAATCACCGAACTAATATAATGCTCCATGAAAAATATCATGACGATCGGTGTTAGGATTATAAGTTCATATCTCTTTTTTATCGTATCATAAAAGGAAAAATAACGCAATACAATACGATAACAGAAAACTGCTAGAAGGCAGGATAACAAATTCCCAGATACCATAAATACAATACCCGCCCACTTACGATCAAAAGAAAACATCCAAGGGGATAAAATAGTCAGAAGAGAATTTATCATTCCGTAACTTAACTGTATGATCTCAACTGTCAGTGCCGCATATAATATGACGGACTCCCGGTCCCCATGGCATATAAAAATCCCGCCAGCAATCAGCATGAAAACATATACCGCAAACTCAATAATACTTCCTGACGGAATCCCACTTATAATAACAAATCCGGCGGCTGTAAACAGGAAAAAATACAGGTAATTTACTTTCTTTTTTAAAAACCGAGTAAGGAAATAAAACCCCATAAGGATCTGTATGCTTCCCATCACAAATATATTAAAAAAATCCATATAATCCGACATCCCACATCCTCCAGCCTGGCATATTTTTTCAAGCATTACATACCATTCCACTATTCGTTTTCACACTTCATATAATGCAGAATCACATTGGAAAATTCTTTGCTCCGCAGACGTGACACAGGTATTTCCCTGCCATTTTCCATGTATGCTGTACCATTTTTATATCCCTTCAAATACTTTAAATGGATCAGGAAACTCCTATGACATCGAAAAAAACTGTGGTCCAGTTTTTTTTCTAGATTCTCAATCCGGTCATAATAATCAATCACCTCGGAGGATGCCAAATGCAGATAGATCTTTCTGTCGATGATCTCACAAAAGACAATATCCTCGATAGAAATAATCCGGCTCTCATATCCCTTTTGAATAAGTAAATTTTCCTCACTGGCATTTCTCATGGAACCCAGAAGACGCTCCATCATTTTTTCAAAATATTGTTCTTCGATGGGCTTTAGCAGATAATCATAAGGCTGTACCTCAAAGGACTGAAATACCATTTCCTTCAGAACCGTTATAAAGATCAGAATCCCTTTAAACTTGCGACAGCGCAGCTTCCTTGCTGTCTCTATTCCGTCGATCCCCTTCATCTGAATATCTAAAAACAAAATATCTATTTGCCTATCATATCTTAATAATTCCTCTCCACTAGAAAACTGCAAAATGATAATTTCTATATTTTTTTCCCGGAAAAAACCAGAAACCATCGCCCGAATTGTATCAGACATATGTCGTTCATCGTCACAGATCCCTATGTGAACCACATAATCACCTCCTGAAAAACAATATTTTATCACTTTTTTTCCGCCAGTACAATAAGCAGGCTATGAAATGCCGTTTCATGGTTGTGAAATGCGCCGCCAAGCGAAAAAATCCCCACAGAAAGTTTTCTCTCTGTGAGGATTCTGGATGTATTTTATTGGCAAGTTAAACAATTCCCTGTGCGGTCATTGCCTCTGCCACTTTCTCAAAACCAGCAATGTTTGCTCCTGCCACATAGTTTTTCTCAAAACCATATTTCTTGGAAGCATCATCGCAGGCATGGAAAATATTTACCATGATATCTTTTAATTTGCTGTCAACTTCTTCAAATGTCCAGCTCAGTCTCTCGCTGTTCTGGGACATTTCCAGAGCGGATGTAGCCACACCACCAGCATTAGAAGCCTTACCAGGAGCAAACAGCACACCATTTGCCTGCAGGTATTCTGTTGCCTCGATGGAGGTAGGCATATTCGCGCCCTCTGCCACAGCCAGTACGCCGTTAGCTACCAGTGCTTTGGCATCATCGATCAGAAGCTCATTCTGTGTTGCACAAGGAAGAGCAATATCAACCTTTACAGACCATACACCTTTTCCTTCGTGATACTGAGCGGAAGATCTCTTCGCTGCATACTCTGTCAGTCTTGCGCGATTTACTTCTTTTACTTCTTTCAGAAGTGCCACGTCGATTCCTTCTGGATCGTATACCCAGCCGGTAGAATCGGAAACCGTAACAACCTTAGCGCCCAGTTGCTGTGCTTTCTGGGTTGCATAAATGGCAACATTACCAGAACCGCTGACTGCAATGGTCTTTCCGGCGATGTCAATGCCATTGCATTTGAGCATTTCTTCTGTATAGTATAAAAGTCCATATCCAGTCGCCTCTGTTCTTGCTAAAGAACCGCCAAACGTCAGTCCCTTTCCTGTCAGGACGCCTTCATAGCAGTTACGGATTCTCTTGTACTGTCCGTACATGAAACCGATCTCTCGCGCACCTACACCGATATCTCCGGCAGGTACGTCGGTGTCTGCACCGATATGTCTCTGCAATTCTGTCATAAAACTCTGGCAGAACGCCATAACTTCTCTATCAGATTTACCCTTTGGATCAAAATCACATCCACCTTTTCCGCCTCCAATCGGAAGACCTGTGAGGGAATTTTTGAAAATCTGCTCAAATCCGAGAAATTTGATGATTCCAAGATTTACAGAAGGATGGAAACGAAGACCACCTTTGTATGGTCCAATGGCGCTGTTAAACTGTACACGGTAACCGGTATTTACCTGAACATTACCGTTATCGTCTACCCATGGTACCCGGAACTTGATCTGTCTTTCCGGATTGGTCAGACGCTCTAACAATGCATCTTTACGAAACTTTTCTTCATTCTTCTCCACAACAGGACGAAGAGATTCAAGAACCTCTTTGGCTGCCTGATGGAACTCCGGCTCAGCAGGATTCTTTTCGATCAACTGAGCCAATACCTCATCTACATATGACATGTGTCATTCCTCCTTATAATAATATCAAAAATATTATATAATAATTTTTTCACAGATACAAGATTTTTTTCCGCCTGTACCAGCGGATTTTTTCAACTGGCAGCCAGAACAGGTATCTATACCCTACAAATCAACGATAAAAAAATGCTCTCGCAAAACCTCACGGCTTCACAAAAGCATTTTTTCTTTTATTTGAAACTTACATTTTCTAGTTTAGTCGCAATATCCGATCGCAAATATTGTGAACGGTTTGTTTTCGTCCCCATCCTGCATACGGATCTCCAGTTCATGTTCCTTCACTTCATCTTCTTGGAGTGCACGGAGCAGACCAGCATTGTTCCAGCCGCTGCCGCCCATCGTTCCAACCCGCTTTCCATCGATGTAACAATCCGCTTTTCCGGAAGAATTACCAGACGGCATCTTATATGCGATAATGAGGCTTCGACAGTTGATCGTCGCCTTGAAACTGTCACTTCCTGTGGATGATGTGTGCATCCACACATCCGGGAACCACTGCATCTTTTCTATTCCATCCTTGATATACTGCAGTGTATTCTGGGCGCTGTCTGTCAACATCGAGAAGCTGCCCGGATCAACGGATTTCACTGATGGATTCTGGGAAAGATCCGTGGAAGACAACAGCGTCTTCATTCCCTGGAATGTATCGCTGGTTTTTGGAGTAATATCATTGATATCAACGATATTATCCTCCTCTTCATCCTCCTGATCAATTGTTAAAAACATATTTGTGATACAATCCGCCATATACCTGTGACCACCCACGTCAGGATGCCCATAAGAAGTGTCGGTATTTCCTTCGATCCAATAGAACCACTTATCGAACTCTTCTTTCTTGCAGGAAGCCATCCCCTGTGCCGGACTCACCATGGCAAGATCATAATGTTTTCTATACAACTTGGCATATTTATCTTCATGAGTGCATCCGCCCATATAAAGTACAAACATAAGCACAACCGCAGATCCCTGCTCCAAGGCAGTACGGATGATGCTCTCATACGTATCCCCGTCATCCATACCGTCATTTACTGCAAAATCAATAAAAAGAATATCTGGATACTCACCTGTCTTCATCTGATCCAGCACATCGCGCTGATATCTCACGATACCAAGGGAAGACGGTGTTCCACTCATGCCCGCATTGATGAAATGTACATTACTCCCGTCTCCGGCGCCAAATATCTTTTTGAACTGCTTGTAAGAGGTCTCCGCATAACAGTCACCGTTGTCTGTCTCCGATGCAGCGAATCCCTCTGTAATAGAGCCGCCGAGATAAGCGATGGTCACATCCTCACCCGCCTGTGCTTTTGCAATCGCCTTTTTGATCCTGGCATTATTGCCTGTGGAAGCAGTAGAATTCGCCACCATGGAAGCGTAATCCGCACTGGCAAATGGCTGGGTTTTAACAGTTACGTTATCCACTGTGAACGTTCCTGCCCCGCTGAATTTAAGATTAAAATCTTTTGAGTATTTCGGTACCTCAAAAGTAAACTCCTTCTTCGTCTTCTCCCCATTCGGGCAGCTAAAGGTCTGGGCATCTGACATGGCTTCATCCTTAAAAGAATTTTTGTCTATGTATGCACCATTCTTTTTAAAGCTCAGATATATGCCGTCGTAGCCGACGGAGATATCCTGTGCACTTCCCGTCTCCTGGGTAAACTCAGCAGTCACGGTACACAACCCGCCGTAAAGCATCGCTTTTTCTAATGGTACCGTAAGTTCCGACTCCACGACTTTACTCGTGCTGCCTTCAAAATCCAGCGTCTTCGTTTCATAGGCAGGCTCTATCGTCGGTCTGACCACTGGAGTTGGCTCCACGGTGGGTGCTTCGGACTGCACTGCCGGTGCACTTGCTGTCGGCGTTGCCGAGGCACTTACTACCGGTGGCGCTGAAACCGGTGGAATCACGGTTTTTTTCGGCACCGCTTTCGCCTTTACCGTTACTTTAACAGTCCCGATGGTTTTCTTTTTCTTCTTATAGGTCTCACTGACCTTTACTTTCGCTGTTCCCTTCTTTACCGCCGTTATGACCCCCTTCTTACTCACCTTGATCTTTTTGTTGGAAGCCTTGAAGGTGTACTTCGCCTTTTTTCTTTTCCCTGTAATCTGGATCGTCTTTTTCTTTCCTACATACAACGATACAGATTTGGTTTTTAATTTTGGTTTTTTTGCCGCCTGGGAATCTGTGGGTTCCGCCAGTGCCCCAAAAACACAGGAACCCGCCATAACAAATGCCATCGCTATGGACAGAATCCGCTTATTTGTCTCTTTCAGCATGTCGCCATCTCCTTTTTTGGCTTTTTGCAATATGTCTCACATAAGATGGATATTGCTTGTTATCAGCCTGAATTCTTATTTTTTAAATTAACAACTGTCCAGCGCCACGGACGAAATCTAGCCCCGATGCTGGACAGTTGCTAAATTAAATTATTTCTTTTAGTATACAACAGAACATGCCATATCCCAATGATATATATAGAACAATATTTGATCTATCACGCTTCTGTCACAATGCCATGAAGCTAGTGCATCAATTCGCTATTTGCTGCCAGATAGGCATTGGAATAACGGCAGTCATCGCTGACATTTTCTGAAAACCAGTCCGGAGGAATAAATTGATCTGCCTCTTCTTTGGAAGGGAATTCTACCTCCGCCAGCACCAATCCCTCGTAATGCCCATGAAAGATATCCAGTTCGATCTTATAAGTCCGGCCGCCCGATGGATAATGCAACGTATACCTGGTTTTCTCGATCAGAACACCATCGATCTTTCCTATCAGATGCTGGTAGGAATCCTTGGTCAGAGACATTTCCTCTTCCTGATTGATACAGACTCCTGCTACTTTTTGTACACCGTGCTTAGACTTATAAGTCAAGATATACTGATCGTCCATTCTGCGAATCCGAATCACGGGATCCGTACACAGATACCCCTGTTGGATCACAGAAGATTTCCATTGGTCCAGATTCTCTGGAATTTTCGAAATCAAAAATTTTTTTTCTATCTCCATTCCCTTCTCCTGTCAATCTATCATAATTTCTGTGCATGCTTCCGGCACATGCCAAGTTATGCAAACAAAGTCTGTTAGAACTTATTGAATCATTCCAAAAGTTTCCCAGGGCAGCACACGAAGCCAGGCCTTTCCTATGATCTGATCCCCTTTAACCATCCCCACCTCGGAACTTCTGCTGTCCTTGCTGGCATTTCGGTTATCTCCCAGCACAAAATATTCGTCCTCTCCCAACTTTACATTGTTCTTTGCAATCCCCGCATCCTCTATTACGCCGCTTCCATATTCATCAAAAACAGCGCAGTCATTTATATAGATCTTCCCTTCCTCATCAATGCGCACCGTTTCTCCTGGAAGTCCGATCACGCGCTTGATATATTTGGTAGTTTCATTAAATTCAAATACAATCACATCATAGCGCTGCGGTTTTCCGGTGAGGTAACTGATTTTCTCTACCACCAGTTGATCTCCGCTGGCAAGCTCCGGTTCCATGGAACTTCCTTCCACCGTCGTATAGTTTGCCACAAAGCTGGAAATCAGGATAGCAGCGGTCACTGCGATCACGGCACAGACCAGAATGCAGATTATGGTCCTCCTTATGCCGTGCTCTTTCTTCTCCGGCTTTTCCCCCACATCCTGCTCCGCGGGCTGCTTTTGGAACTCCTCCCCTCTCCAAAGTGGCTGCACGGTCTCATATTGTTCTGGTTCTGAAATTGGCTCTGGCTTTTTCTCTGGTTCCACCTTTTCTAACTCTTCCAGATCTTCTGCTAATTGAAGTTTTTCCGTCTCTTGCAATTCCTCTAAAAATGGAGGTTTCTCCGGTACAAAATTCAGATTTTGACTTAACAGCTCCTCACATATCCGTAAACTTTCCTCAATTTCTTCACTCACTGTTCTGTTATCATCCATTTTCTCAACTCCCGTAGTTCCAATCTATCCTTCCAATTCTGGAAATTCCAGGGAAATCCTTCCCAGTCGGGCATTACGAAAATCATCCAGAAGAAGTGCCGCCGTCTTTTCCAGATCCACCTCTTCTCCCTTTTTCAGACATTTTCTTATCTCTCCAATGCCCTTTAGGATCTCTACATCCGTTCCCTCTTCTTTTCTTCCATAAAACTCTGCCAGTTTCCCCGGATATCGTTCCAGCATAAAATCGATAAAATCTAGGGAAATCTCAACCCTCTGTAACAGTTCATCTTTTATGGAACCGATAAATGCCAGACGAAGTCCCACCGTCTGATCCTCAAATTTGGGCCACAGGATTCCCGGCGTATCCAGCAGTTCTACCTGCTTATTCAGACGTATCCATTGTTTTCCCTTCGTCACTCCCGGCCGATTGCCGGTTTTCGTACAGGCTCTGCCCGCAAAGCTGTTGATAAACGTCGACTTTCCTACATTGGGAATCCCGACGATCATCGCCCGGATCGGACGGTTGAGAATTCCTCTTTTGCGGTCCCTCTCTATTTTTTCCTTACATGCCTTCTGAATCAATTGGTTCACAGCCTTTAATTCATTTCTTTTAGTCGAATTTACCGCTATGACAAAATACCCTTTTGATTCGTAATAATTTTTCCAGTCCTGCGTGACTCTGTCGTCTGCCATATCCGCCTTGTTTAAGAGCAGGATTCTTGATTTTCCATTTGCAAGAGTATCGATATCAGGGTTCTTACTGCTGAGAGGAATCCTGGCATCCACTAGTTCGATCACCACATCGATCAGCCGGATATCCTCCTGCATTGCTCTCTTTGCCTTTGTCATATGACCTGGATACCATTGAAAATGCATAATCTCACTTCTCCTTTGGTTTTTCTGTTTCGTACGCTTTGCTGTCCGGACCTGTCACTCTGGAAAATGGTTTGTATTTAAAGGAAACCTTTCCCACAATCTGAGATCTCTTCACATTTCCAAACGCCGCATTTCTGCTGTCATTTGTATCCACCCGCGAATCACACAGGACAAAATACTCATCTTCTCCCAATGTAATTTCCTGTTCTGCAATTCCAGTAGCAGCGATTGGCAGATACGTATATTTTTCCTTCCATTCTTTTCCGTCAATCCAGATCTTTCCCTCTGCGATCTGCACCTTTTCTCCCGGTAATCCGATGACACGTCGGAAGGTAAGCAAAGGTTCCTCCCCATCACTGTCTACATCCTCTTTATCATAAAAAGCAATCACATCTTCCCGTCCCGGCGAAAAGATAAGATATGCTTTTGTATTCAAAATCACCTCTTCGCCATTATACAGCGTCGGCTCCATGGCAGAACCAATTGTGCTCGTCCTCCTAAAACATACATTCACGATCAAAAATGCCACTAAGATAACAACGATGATCTCGATTAGCCAGATCAGGCATTCTTTTACTATCTTTTTTCTATTATTTTTCTTGATCTCTTCTTCAAAATTCAGATTCATATATATTCCCCGTAAAGCAAACATAGTGTATGCTATGGCATCTGCTATAACATACACTACGTCAATCGTTCTTAAGCATTAACGAACCAATTCTTTTACCTTCGCCGCCTTACCAACACGGTCACGCAGATAATTGAGTTTTGCACGTCTTACTTTACCAAGCCGAACGATCTCGATCTTCTCTACGATCGGAGAATGAAGCGGCCAGGTCTTTTCTACACCGATTCCATTGGAATTCTTGCGGACTGTAAACGTCTCACGGCTGCTTCCGCCCTGTCTCTTCAATACAACACCTTCAAATACCTGTGTTCTCTCGCGGCTGCCCTCGATAACCTTTGCAGATACTCTTACGGTATCACCAACATGAAACTCAGGAATTTCCGCTTTCATCTGCTCGGCTTCGATTTTTCTGATAATTTCGTTCATTTTTGTTGTTCCTCCTACATTTTTTGATGTTCTTAATGCGATGTGCCTGCACCAGAGGACCATCTATTTTTTTCCTGCCATTCACCTAAATGGCATCACAACATTAAAAATATAGCATAAAAATATGGATACGTCAAGAGGTTTTAGATGTTTATCCGCTGCTTATCCTAACGATGCTAAATTGTGGTCACCTTAATTTTCTTATTTAAACCACTTTTCCATAACATTTTTTTATACTGGGCTTTTCTACTCTTAGGAACCTTTACAACACAGGATTTACTAAGCCCGGAAAAAGCCCCTTTGGATATCTTTTTAATCTTCTTCGACTGGATTACAATGGATCTTAATTTTTTATTTGCTGAGACCAGATCGCCTCCACCTGAAAAAACTTTGCCGCCTATTGGCTTCCCCTTTTTTATCCTCTGAACATTGGGAGGAAGCACGATATTTTTCACGCCTGAGCCAGAAAATGCTGACATGGTCACGCTTCTAACGCTTGGCGGTATTTCTAAAAAAGTCAGCTTTTTGCAGTTCCTAAAATCGGATTCTTTAATTTCCGTTAACTTAGCAGGTAGAACCACCTTCTCCAAACGAATGCAATCCGCAAACATAAAACTTTCCATCTTTGTAACATTACCAGGAAGCCGAATCTCTTTTAAATTGACACACCCGGAAAAATCACCAATGGTTTTTATTTTTTCCGGTAATTGGATCTGCTGCATTCCACAGGTGGAAAATGCTCCGGTTTTAATATTCAACAAATTTTGAGATAGATGAATGGAACGAAGGTTGACGCAGCTTTCAAAAGCCATGGTATCGATATGCGTGACCGTATCTGCTATTACAAGTGTTTTCAACTTCGAAAAGCCATGAAATGCTCCACCTCCAATACCTGTAATTCCGTCTTCGATATTTAGGTGTTCCGTCTTCTCTCGCCATGTATGCCATGCAGGCTCTGGACCATGCCCATCCATCGAATAATTTTCCTGAATATCTTTTGTCCCGGTAAATGTAAGTGTCTTCGTTATAATATCATAATTCCACACATTTCCGTTTTCATCTGTTCCCGATGTTTTTGATCCAGCTTTCAATTCAGAACAGTCCGCCATTATTATAAGACACAGTATTATGATTATGGCACGTATTATCTTAACCCGCTTATTTAACTTTACTACCATTTATTTATCACCTCCTTAATTTTGGCATTGCTCGCGTTATTAACGACTCTTTTTAATTTTTCATTATTTTTAGTTTTTAAGTATTTGTGTAACTTAAAAATACCATATGAGTTAAGTAAAAAATTCTTTTTCTTATTCTTATTTTTATTTTTATACTTTTTTGCCTTGTTTAATGATTTATAATAAGAAATTTTCACAAATACTTTTTCTGTTCCTTTTTTATGTTCGTTAACTGATTGATTTATAATATCTCCACATACATTCATTGCGCTTTCTTTAAATCGCCGAGGAATACACTCCGCCATATCGGCAAAATTCTTCTCCTTATCAAAATGACCATCTGCTTTCCTTGGACCGTGCTTTAATCTTCCCCAGGAATTACGTAATTTCTTAATAGACTTCTTTTTTAAATTCCCTCTATCTTTTTGTTTCCCTTTAATCCCTGCTGTACTATGAGAAAAAATATCAGCTACTGTATGTAAAGCCATACCATAAATAAAGTAACCTTTAGACTCTTTTGTAGTACATCTTTTTTCTTCAAATCCGATTTTGGCAGCCTCTTTAATTTCACTGACAAGATTTTTTTTAAATTTTCCGTCTGATTTTTTAGTACGAAGCCACTTCCCATCCTCATACATTTTCTCAGCTACTTCTGTCATAATGATATAAGATTTTATATAATCTTTGTCAAAATATCCATGAAATTCAGGATGATCTATCATTCCCTTAACTTTAGATTGATCTTTGTCAGGCCATATTGCTCCATTCTTAAGAAACGCAAGGTTACTTACTGCTTTTTGATGATTCTCACCGCTCCAAAATCCACGAACCACATTAACATCTGTCAAGAGCAGAGTTTCGTTATTATTTTCCAGTAAAATACTTTCATTATCTTTCACAGAATCTTTGTAAGAGTTATTAAACAAATTATATTGTTTCAAAGCGAAAGAACAATCAATTAATCCATTTCCAAATTTCTTACTATCTCCTAATGAACGAGCTGTAGAATTAATCAATTGCCGAACAAACTTAGCCGATTTAGATAGATCTTGTTGCCATAATATTGAAGCCAGTGCCGTCACCTGTGGCACTGCAATACTTGTTCCAGAATAATTTGATAAAATACCAAAAGGGCCATATGTAGTTACATCTTCTCCTGGAGCCACTACTTCAATTTCATCTCCTGTTGCTGAATTCTCTGCAATTTTACCATTACACTTTACAGCCCCTACAGCCATTACTTCTTTGTATTTTGCAGGATACTGTACATCGTCGCCATTACCCGCAGCTGCAATAATCAAAACCCCTTTATCATAAGCTTTTTTTATTACTCTATATAACTTTTCTGAATTATGTGATAAACCACAACAGATATTTAGAATTCGAACATCTTTCTCTAATGCCCAATTAATTCCATTCACTAAACGGTCTACAGTAGTTTTATTATTATCATCTAATACTTCTGCAGAATAAATCTCCACATATGGATTCACACCATCTATTTTTTCACTTGATAATTGCTTCAAATATTTATTTTCAAACTGATATGTATCTGCATTTTGAGTCGAATTAGAGGCCAAAACACCTGCCACTGCTGTTCCATGACCTGATACATCTTGAAAGATAGGGTTTTTATCATCATAATCTTCTACAAAATTTTCTGAATCTACGATATTTATATTTGAAGAATAATCCACACCTGAATCAATCAATCCAACTTTTATAGTATTCTTATTTTTTTGAAGTGCATTTAATACAATCTCATCATTAGCTTTAATCATCGTTCGATTCCATATTTTATCAAAATCAAGATACCAGCTGTCTTTTCTATACTGATACAAATTTACTTCTGTAGGTTTTTGTAAGCTTGTACCTTTAGGAAAACTAATCTGCATACCAAATTTTTCAGTTTGTTTTGGCTTGATCATTGAATTATATTCACAATTCTTAAGGCGATAAATATTTCCTTCCTTATTCTCTATTTTTGCTCTCCATATATTATCTATAGAATTATCAAATTTAAAATCCATGAACCAATCTTCAATGGTCTCATCTGAATTATTATAAAGTGAAACTTCCATAATACAACCAGTTTCCCACTGATTTGTTATATCAAAATTCACCTGACATTCTTTATTATTTACAACTAATTCATCACCTAAAATCTTATATGTTTTTGGAATATCCATCTCTTTACCACTAAAAGATGCTTGAAATCCAAAGGAAACCGATTCTCCCGGCTTTATATTTTGATTATGACCAGCATTTTTAATATTATATATTGTTGCCGCATGATAAGATATTTCAGCATTCCAGATATTACTGTACACATCATGAGATTTATATGATAATTCCCAATTTTCAATAGTCTGGTCACCTGTATTTGTTATAATTATATTAGCAATGTACTCATTATTCCATTGTGCTTCAATAACATATTTTATAGAAAAACCATCTCCCGTATAAATAGTTTCTTTTTGATTTTGAGCAGAAGCATCTGCTCTTACATTTTTCATTTCAATTTGCGAAATCGTACAACAAATAACAAGAATTACTGATAATAGAACTCTTAATCTCTTTTTCATTTTATTTATCTCCTTTAGTTTTAGAATATTTATTTTTTAAACCAAAAGGAACTTCTTTCTATGTTTTATATTCAATAAAGCTTCATAGCGCAAATATGCCCCTGTTTCACCATTCAAGCTAAGCCAGTTATACAAGAAAAAGAAATCCCTTAAAGTTCTAATGTGATTCAATTACTAGCCTAACGCTGCCAAGTCGAGCCCGATTTGACCCCGTTAGGCTAATTTCACATAAACATGAATTTACAGTGGCGCCATCAGGACCTTTCCAGTTCCCCGGTACACATTCACAAGACCCTCTCCGCTTGCCGCAGAACCGATCAGCGTTTTGGTGGAACGCTCAACCGTAAACTTAAGGCTCTGGCTCCAGGCGATGGCAAAATTGCCATCCACCTTCAGCTCATCATCCTGAAGTTGTACTTCCACAAGCTCTTCTCTTGGGCAGTTGCATTCGAGAACCGCAAAACCACTTCCGATCAGGCAGGAATTGAAAAGCCCCTCTCCTCCAGCGATGGCAGAAGAAAAGGATTTACGGGATACCGTTTTGATTTCTGTATTGGCGTCACAGGCGAGAAACAGTCCGTCATCAATAACCATTCCGTTCCAGGCTGCCACATCTTCAATGATCAGATATTTATAGGTTGGCTCTAACATGAGAATTCCCTTACCGGTGTATTTTGGCTTGATTGTTGATTCATTTGTCACTCTTGAGCTCACAAACTTTTTCGCAAGATCACCAACTCCTTTTACGTTTGTGCCACTGCTCACACTTCCTGCCATCCACTGCATCGCCCCAGCCTGAACGATCACGTCATGCTCTCCGTCCAGATTAAACATCACCTGACGTCTGCGAATATTCATTTTGGATGAATAATATGCCTGCATCGCAGCTCCCGGATTGGTGCTGAGATCCTGCTCATATTCATAGATCGTAATATTCCCCTTCTGCTCAATTATTTTACGATTATCCGTGTCTGGCATCTTTACTTGATACATATCACTACTCCTCCTTGGTTTATTTATATTTTTTTCAGTATCAACACCCCGTCTTAAGCCGGAACGCTGACTTAGCTCACTGGCGGCACCATTCTGGTGCCCTGCGTCTAATCATAGTTTAACAAATTTTAGGAGAAATGTCACTACCTCTTTATCTTCTTTGACGGAGTTTTTTCAAATTCCTGATCCCGGATTTTCAGACGATATATTCTTTTATGGGTTGGCGCCCCCGCATTGTATTCATCGATTACCTTCTGCAGCTCTTTCTCCACGTCATCCACCTGTTTTCTTGTTATATATTCCTGATCTGGAAAAATCTCAGCCTCGATAACGCCCTCAGATTCTCGGACAAGGATCTCCTGAACCAGACGGGAGGAACCAATTTTATTCTCCAGCTCTTCCGGGGATACATTTTCCCCATTTTTTGTGATGATAAGATTCTTTTTCCTTCCAGTGAGATAGACAAAGCCGTCCTCATCCACATATCCCAGATCCCCGGTCTTTAACCAGCCATTTTCCAAGGTCTCAGCAGTTTCCTTCGGCATTTTGTAATACCCTGCCATCACACTACTTCCCCGAATCCACAATTCATGTTCCACCACCTTTGCCTCACAGTTCGGCATAAGCTGTCCCACAGAATCCTTGCGGATATTCCAACTGAGATTGGTGCTTATGACTGGGGCGCACTCCGTCATCCCATAACCCTGCTGGATGCGGATACCATACCCTTCAAACAGATCAATATAGTCTGGATTCAGATAGGCGCCGCCACTGCAGATCGTATGTAGGTTTTCTCCGAACACCTGCTGTCTTACTGCCTCTGGGGGCAGTCCCTCTGCCGCCTCCAGCTTTTTTGCCAGTGTCTCGATCATCAGCGGCACCATTAGGATCATGTCCGGCTGGAAGATCTTCATATTCTTTGCCATGTGCATCAGAGAGTCGTTGATACAGATCACACTTCCCAGGGATATTCCTTTTATGATATCCATACTGAGACAATAGGCGTGATGAATAGGAAGTACCGATAAAATAACTGTGCGCTCTGGAAATTTCATATCCAGACAGGTAGCATTCTCAGCTATGTTACGCTGGGTGAGCATAACGCCTTTACTCTTTCCTGTGGTTCCTGATGTAAACATAATGGTACATAAATCCTCCGGTTTCGGGCGATGGTCGACTCCCCCTTTCTGGGCATTCACCAGTTCCCAGAAAGACTCCATCCCTCCCTCTGCCTTTTCTTTCTGCATAGAGAGAATATAACGGATCTTCGGACAGCACTCCCGCACCATGGTGCCTACATCACTGCGGACTTCATCCAGTACCAGCACCGTGGCATCGGATCGGTGGATCAGTTCACACATTTCCTCCGCCGGCAGAGAGACATCCAGGGGAACCGCCACACATCCGCTTCCTGTCACACCGAGAAACGCGGTGATCCACGTATAAGAAGTCATACCCGTTATGGCAATATGGTTTCCCAGCTCCCCCAGTTCTCTCAGGACACAAGAAAAATGATCGCTGTCCTGTTTTAACTGGGCATAGGTCTTTGCCTCGATCCCATCTTTTGATACCCGATAACGGACTGCCTCTTCTGAACCGTATTTTTTGTCTGCTGTATCAAGTATTTCCCAAATTGTCGAATTGCTCATTGTATACCTCATTTCTGAGCGATTTATCGCGAAGAACCGCACGAGAAAGCTCGAAGAGTTTCTCGTGTCGGAACAAAGCTATTTGCTTTCGCTCAGAAACAAATAGCCGTTTGAAAAATCCAAGAACTTTAGTTCTTTGGCATAAGCGTGATTTTTCAAACTATACCTCCCTGTATCTGAAACAATTATTTTACTAATGCCGTCAAATAATCAACCGCTTCCTGTACCGTTCGGATGGAACCCGCCTGTGCCGGGTCGATCTCGATATCATACTGCTCTTCCAATTCCCCCATCATACTCACAAAGTCAAAAGAAGTAAATCCAAGATCCTCCATAAACCGGGAGTCCCGATGAATATCCGACGGCTCTACCTCTACATAATTACAGATTATCTCTTTCAGCTCTTCAAACATGATCTTCCTCCTTATAATTTCAAAGAAATACTACACCAGTTTTATGATCTCACCAATCGTAAGGTTTGGGTTTTCTGCGCCCTTAAACATGATCCTGCACAGATAATAATACAGATATTCCAACTGCTTACGACTAACTGCCTTCACCTGATGTTCAAAACTAAAATCTAGTCCATTGTCCTCTGGACGGTGCATAACCGTGAGATACATCGCCTGGGTCGTAGCGCCATTGGGATACCATTTGGTCTTATACTTGATATCCCCCAGCTTTTCTAACTCTTTATCCCGCATGGACATCGGCTGGTAGGTCAGGGACATCGGTTCATACACCCGCCCTGGCGCCTTGTTCCACGCCTTGCTCTGATGGGCAAAATATGCCACCGGATCGTAGTTCGCATGGCGGAAATATTCATTTTGGCGATCACGGATCTCATAAATTCCCTCCAGAAAAGTTCTGTCCTCTGAAATAATGGTGCGAAACGGAAATGAATGAATCCTCGTACCACCACTCTTCTTCTCTTTAAGGGTTCCCCTTCTGGCGATGGTTGTCGTAATAGACACATCGTCATTATGGTTCATTTTCTGAAAATAAGTCCGCAGTCCCATCATAAGAAGGCAGACCAGGGATACATGATAGGTCTCACAAAAATCCATAAGACGTCTGGTGGGTTCTTCCTCCAGATGAAATACATCCAGCGCCGAATCCACAGAGTCCGATACGTTCACTGCCGCCCTGGCATCTGGATTTCCAGAGTTTTTTCTCTCTGCCTCCAATCGTCCCGGACCATCGATGCCGTTATAGATCGGCTCCGATGCTTCGATTAATTGATGGAAAAATGCCTCGTCCTTCTGTTTGGCCTTTGAATCCGCCTCATAGGCGAGATCTTTCTTAACCTGTTCGATATAAGAAGCCATCTCCTTGGGATAGGCAACCCCCTCATACACATTATGACAATAGATCTCAATGATATCTTTCAAAAAACAGATCATGGACTGGGCATCCATGATGCGGTGATCCACCAGAAAATATACCCCCTGAAATCCGTCGGGCATCCGGATCATAATGATACGGCTCATGGGCGCATCTTCTTTGGTAAAGGGAACCTGTGTCCAGCTCTGCAGCACCGCCTCTGCCTCTTCCATGGTCTTTTCGGAAAAATCTTCTGAACCGATCTCCATCACAGCCTCCTGGCACACATACTGATACCATGTGCCATCCTTTTCCTTAAAAAAATGAACCTTCAGACATTCACAGCGTTCATATGCCTCCCCGATCGCCTTTCTCAGCACGTCAAAATCCAGATCTGCCCCGATGGTCAGACTGGTTCCAATATTCAGAACTTCCTTTTTGGGACAAAAATCCATATAATAAAAATGGAATTTCTGCGCCACCGTCAGCGGATATACCGGATATCCTTTTCTCGTCTTTCTCATACTCTCCTCCATTCCTGTTCCAGCCACTCATCCAATGTGCTCTCATATTGCTTCATGTCCTTAAAATAACTTTCAGCATGAGCCGCTCCTTCAATAACCAGCTTTCTCTTCGCCGCCCCATAATGTTCAAAGATCTTGTCGCACATCCATCTAGGAACAAACCCATCCCCGGAGCCGTGGATGAGCAGAGCCGGGATCTTAGCCTTTTTCACCTCTCTGGCCGCATTGCACTCATCCAGACCATATCCCGCCAGCCGGCGGTTGAGCCAATCGGAAATCCCCATCATCGGAAATGCCGGCATATGATACATGGAACGCAGCACATGGGAAAAAACTTCCTTCGGTGAGGTAAATGCACAATCCGAGACCACGCCCCTCACCTGCTCCGGCAGTTCCAAACCAGTACACATCAGCACCGTAGCCCCTCCCATGGAAATTCCGTGAAGCAGTATATCCGTATTCCTGCCGCAGCGGCCTAACACCCACTGGATCCACAATAAGGCGTCCCGCCGGTCCAGACATCCAAACCCTATGTATTTGCCCTCGCTGTCACCATGGGCTCTGGCATCCACCAAAAGCATACTGAACCCTCTTTTCAGATAAAAATCCGAAAGAGCAATATAGTCTTTCATCCCCTGACTGGTGTAGCCGTGAAAACAGATCACCACTTTCTTCTGGTCCCCCTCAGGAAAATAAGTGGCATGAAGCCTCAAACTGTCTTCCGAATCCAGATATACGTCTTCCCTGTTATGGGCCAGAAACCGCTCCTTTCGCTCTTCGATCACCGGCATATAGCGATCCCAGTCGGTTCCCGACATTTTGATGGTCCTCTTATTATTTGCCTTTCCCGGACAACGTATCATCGTCCGGCGGTACATATAGACAGATCCCGCCAGCTCTGCGATCGTGAGTCCCCCAATCGCTGCCAGGATTCCTCTTCCAATCCCCATCATCCTTCACCTCCGGAATCAGCGCTTGCTGTTGATCAAATCCTTTAATTTGAGCGCCTTATCAATATTTCCCTCCACCTTTAATTTTTGCAGGGTAAATGCCAACACCGGATCCAGCTTTCCTTCTGCGATCTTCATAAGTGTTTCTGCGCTCGCTGTAAACATAGCATCCCGATCAAAATACTCATAGGGCTCTACATACAACTGTCCTTCTTTTACCTCAACATAAAAAATTCCTTCCGCCTCTCCCGTGATATTGAACTGATAGGCTAAATGTTCTTGGACATCACTGACATCGGCTCCCATAAACTGCTCCTTTACCAGAGCAAAAAAATCTGCATAGGTCATTTTTCACCATTTTCCTTTCTTTTTCGACCAGTGGTCAATTTTATTACAAGCTTACAATAACACTTTTTCGACCAGTGGTCAACTCTCACTTTCCAAGATTTACAAAATTTTCCACTCTACAAAAACATATATAAATTAGCGCCATAAAACTAACATTTCGTTCAGAAATATGATATACTTTGGTGTATCAGATAATAATCGGAGGAAAATGACCATGCCAGAACCTATGAAATATGAGAAAATATTGGATGCACTGGAAGAATTACTGACCAGCAGGGACATGCAGGCGATCACGGTCCGTGAGATCGCCCAAGCCGCCGGAATTGGAAAGGGAAGTATATATTATTATTTTTCTTCGAAGGAAGAGATTTTAGATGCACTGATCGAACGTAATTATAAAAAGCCTCTGGAGCTGGCAAAAAATCTCGCCACCCAGAAGGAAATTCCCCCATTCACGCGGATGGCAATGCTTTTTCAGGCATGCCGCAGCTCTTCCGCAGAATTTATCCGACAGGATGCCTCGGTCTCCGCGCTGGAAACTGGCACGGAGTGGGCATTCCTTCACCAAAAATACCTGAATTATATGGTGACAGAATTAAAACCAGTGCTGACATCT
The DNA here is from genome assembly GCA_947644305.1 of uncultured Roseburia sp. Lineage (GTDB taxonomy): Bacteria > Bacillota > Clostridia > Lachnospirales > Lachnospiraceae > Eubacterium_F. Next base: position 51,482 of record CANRYS010000007.1, on the reverse strand, counting down.
ATTATTCAGCAGGGCATAGAAACTGGAGATATCACCTTTGATCATCCCGCCGCCCTGGCTGAAATCGTATTGATTATCTTAACGGTAAAATTGGATAACACCATCGTCCCTTCTACCGAGGAAGAGACGGCGGAGACGATCCGGGGATTGATCTGCCTATTGGAAAAGGGCACCGAAAATCCTATCGGTGCCCTTAATTTTCTTATGTCTTAAGATACGAAAAAAGCCCCATCAAGCGGCTAAGCGGACAGGCAAGGAAACTTGCATGAACGCTTAGACATTTGATGGGCAAAACGGTATGAGCATGGAGGCTGAGCCAGCCGGAATGCGAATACCGGCGGCGATTGCGGGAGTGCGTCAGCACGAAGCAATCGGCTTTTTTGTAGATAAGCCCCATCAAGCGGCTAAGCGGACAGGCAATCTCTCTCAATCCTCAAAGCGCACGGCAATGGAATTGGCATGTGCCGTAAGCTGCTCCGCATTGGCAAATTGAATGATGTCTTTGTGGATCGGCTCCAGCGCCTCTTTGGAATAAGAGATCAGACTGGATTTTTTTATAAAATCATCTACATTCAGCGGTGAGAAAAACTTGGCGGTGCCATTGGTGGGAAGCACATGATTCGGCCCCGCAAAATAGTCTCCCAGGGGTTCACTGCTGTATTCGCCGAGGAAGATCGCCCCAGCATTTTTTATCCTTGTCATCGTATCAAAAGGATTCTTCGTCAGGATCTCAAGGTGCTCTGAAGCGATCTCGTTGGCCGCCCGGATGGCGTCGGACATGGAATCCGCCACCAAAAGATATCCATAATTCTCCAGAGACTTGCGGATGATATCCGCTCGGCTCAAGGTCTTCAAAAATTCCTCAATCTCTTCTTCCACCTTCACTGCCAGCTCCTCACTGGTGGTCACCAGGATGGCAGAAGCCAGCTCGTCGTGTTCTGCCTGGGACAAAAGATCCGCCGCCACATAACGGGGATTCGCTGTCTCATCTGCCAGCACGAGGATCTCACTGGGACCTGCGATGGAATCAATGCTCACATGTCCATACACCGTCTTTTTCGCCAACGCCACAAATATATTTCCCGGTCCGCAGATCTTTGCCACCTTTTTGATGGAGGCGGTCCCATAGGCAAGGGCAGCCACTGCCTGCGCCCCTCCCACTTTGTATACCTCTGTGGCTCCTGCTAAGTCTGCCGCGACCAATGTGGCAGGATTTACCTTTCCATCCGCTCCCGGAGGCGTCACCATAACGATACGCTCCACTCCCGCCACCTGGGCAGGAATGATGTTCATAAGCACGCTGGAAGGATATGCCGCTTTTCCCCCGGGCACATATACACCAACGCTCTCTAAAGGCGTCATGCGCTGTCCCAGGACCACACCGTCCTCTCGCGTCTCAATCCAACTGTTGCGAAGCTGTTTTTTATGAAAATCCTGGATGTTTGCCAGCGATTTTTTCATGACCTCCACCAGAGAAGCCTCCACCTGCGTATATGCCTCCTGGATCTCTGCTTCGGTCACCTGAATATTGTCTGGCGTGATCTCAGCTTTATCAAATTTCTTTGTATAACGGAACAGGGCTTCATCTCCCTTTTCCTTTACCTCGTTCAAAATCTCATTTACCGTATCCTGATAGGTGTCATACTGGTTCGGACTGCGTTTCAGCAGACTTTCCAGAATATTTTCCATCGATGCCTCGTCCAGTCTGATCCGTCTCATCATCGCCCTCTCCTTTCTATTCGTTCAATGCCTGCTTTAAATCTTTTACGATCTTTGTGATCCGTTCCCGCTGCATCTTCATGCTCGCCTCATTGACAACCACTCTCGCCGACAGCGGACAGATCTCCTCCAATACCTCCAGACCGTTTTCCTTCAGGGTAGACCCGGTCTCCACGATATCTACGATCACCTCGGAGAGTCCAACAATGGGCGCCAGTTCCACAGAACCATTCAGCTTCACGATCTCCACGGTCTGATGTTTTTTATTATAAAAATAATCCTTGGCGATCTTCGGATATTTGGAAGCCACCCGGATGATCTCATTTTTTTTCAAAAGTTCTCTGGCGGATGCCGGACCTGCCACACACATACGGCATTTTCCAAGTCCCAGATCCAGAACCTCCAGAATCTTACGTCCCTCTTCCAGAATGGTATCGCTTCCCACCACTCCGATATCCGCAGCGCCGTATTCTACATATGTAGGCACATCCGAAGTCTTGGAGAGGAAAAATTTCAGTCCCAACTCCTCATTGACAAAGATCAGCTTTCTCGTATCCTTGTCCTTCATCTCCTCACAGGTGATGCCCGTCTGCTCCAGTAATGCCAGTGTCTGCTTAGCAAGTCTTCCCTTTGCCAGTGCAATCGTTAAATATTTCATTCCTTCCTCCATCCTGAATCTGTCATAGATCGATCGTTGTTGTCTGGTCGTCTTCCACATAGACAATGCTAGAAATCTGATTCTCTGACGCATAGCCGCGGTATACATCCAGCTCTGTCTCCACATCCCTGCGCATCAGCATCACTCGGCGTCCCTCATTCCGGTAACGGTTTCCCAGATGAACCGCCTCTTTGCGGCTGGCGGAACGGTACAGGATCAGGATGCCGTCCGTCTCTGTGGGGATCTCTGCGTTCTGACTGGCGAGGGCGTTCATAAGCTGGTCTAAGACAATAGCAAGTCCTACCGCCGGCGACTTTTTGCCAAACTGCTCGATTAGCCTGTCATAACGTCCCCCGGTGACGATCGCCTCTCCCGTTCCATATGTATATGCTTTAAAAATAATACCTGTATAATAATCGTAATGACTGAGCATTCCCAGGTCAAAGGTCACACTCTCTTCCAGCCCGTAGATTCCAAGAATCTCCTGGACGGTCTCCAGACGCTGCAACGCCTCCAGCGCCAGCGGATGGCTGACCCGCTCCCTGGCATAGGCCAGTGTCTCTTCTGCGCCAAAGAGATCTGGAAGCCGGATCAGTAGTTCCTTTAACCGGGAAGAAAGATCTTTTTCCTCGATCATCTCCTCCACGCCAAAACTGTTCTTATTGGCGATAAGACGTTTATATTCCTGAATCTCTTCAGCGGAAAAACCTGACTCTTCCATCAGACCACGGATAAATCCCGCATGTCCCACATCGATCTTAAACTCCTTCAAGCCGGATCTGGCAAGACATTCCACCGTCATGGCGATCATCTCAGCATCCGCATCGGAACTAGAATCATTCATAAGCTCGGCGCCGATCTGGGCGATCTCCGAGAGCTTTCCCTGATACCCCCGTCGATGGATGAAAGTATTTCCCGAATAGGAAAGACGGATGGGCATCTCTTCTGCCGAATAATATTTTGCCACACACCTTGCGATGGATGGCGTGATATCCGGCCGCAGCGCCAGAGTATTGTTATACTGGTCAAAGAATTTGAACATTTCCTTTGATTCCACGGTCCCCCGCTCCCGGTTGAAGATATCAAAAAACTCGAAAGTCGGGGTGAGGATATCTTGAAATCCATAGAGCTTCATGATCTTATGAATCTCGGCTTCCACCCACTCTCTTTTCTCACATTCTACACCATATATATCCCGGACTCCCTCCGGAGTAAACAACAAATTCTGTTCGTATTCCATTTTGCCATTTCCCTTCCTGTTCTAGTGATAGATCGCCGTTGGCTGCTGGCTCTTCGGTGCATATCCGGCATCTTCCAGCGCCTTTATGATCTGCTCCTTGTGTTCGTGGCCAAAGGCCTCCATGGTAATCGTCAGCTCCACTGCGGCATTGCGGTTGATGCTGATAAACTGGTTATGTTCCAGTCGAATGACATTTCCCTGTGCCTTAGCGATCACATCCGCCACATGGAGCAGCTCACCGGGACGGTCTGGAAGCTCTACAGACACGGTAAATACCCTTCCTCTCTGGATTAAACCGTGCTGCACCACAGAAGAAATGGTGATGACGTCCATGTTTCCGCCACTGAGAATGGACACGACTTTCTTTCCCTGGATGTTCATTTTCTTCAGCGCCGCCACAGTCAAAAGCCCGGAATTTTCCACCACCATCTTATGGTTTTCCATCATATCAAGGAAATTCACAATCAGGTCATGGTCATCCACCGTAATGATATCATCCAGATTTTTCTGTATGTAGGGGAAAATATTCGATCCCGGCGTCTTCACCGCAGTGCCGTCGGCGATGGTATTCACTCCCGGCAGAGACACGACCTTCCCCTGTCTTAATGATTCCTGCATGCAGTTTGCCCCCGCCGGCTCCACGCCGATCACTTTGATGTTCGGGTTGAGCAGTTTAGCCAGGGTCGATACGCCGCAGGCAAGCCCGCCGCCTCCGACGGGAACCAAAATGATATCCACTGTGGGAAGCTCCTTAAAGATCTCCATAGCGATGGACCCCTGTCCCGTGGCAACCACCTCATCATCAAAGGGATGGACAAAGGTATATCCCTGTTCTTCTGCCAGCTTCAGCGCATGGCTGCAGGCATCGTCGTATACATTACCGTGTAACACCACTTCAGCACCATAACTTTTGGTACGGTTTACTTTAATAAGTGGTGTAGTTGTGGGCATGACGATCACAGCCTTTACTCCAAAAAGTTTCGCCGCATAGGCCACACCCTGAGCATGATTTCCGGCAGATGCGGTGATCAGTCCTTTCTTCCTCTCCTCATCGGACAGGGTGCTGATCTTATAGTAGGCACCTCTTACTTTATAAGCCCCCGTGTACTGCATATTTTCCGGCTTGAAATAAACTTTCGCTCCGGTCTGGGCGCTATAGTATTCGCTGTAGATCAGGTTCGTCGGAAGAATGACCTCCTTGACCCTCTCGCTCGCCTCTTCAAATTTATCCAGTGTCATCATGTATTGTCATCTGCCTTTCTTCTCATTTTTTATATCGGCACTCATTTTACCACGATTTCTATTGTTCTGCAACATCAAATAGCGCGTCCACAAACTCATCGGCGTCAAATCTCTGCAGATCATCGAGCTTTTCCCCGATGCCGATATATTTTACCGGGATGTTCAGTTCGGACTGTATGGCGATGGCGATGCCGCCCTTCGCCGTCCCGTCCAGCTTAGTGAGGACAACCCCTGTGATATCTGCCACCTCACTGAACTGCTTCGCCTGGACAAGGGCGTTCTGTCCGGTGGTTCCGTCCACGACGATAAAGGTCTCCAGATGGGCGTCGCTGTACTCATTTTCAATGATCTTGTAAATCTTATGCAGCTCCGCCATCAGATTCTTCTTATTGTGGAGACGCCCTGCGGTATCGCACAAAAGTACATCCGTATTTCTCGCCTTTGCCGCCGCCACCGCGTCATACACGATGGCCGCTGGATCTGCTCCCTCCTGGCCGGCAATGATATCCACGCCGGCGCGGCCGGACCACTCCTTTAACTGGTCGATGGCGCCGGCGCGGAATGTGTCTGCCGCCGCCAGAAGCACTTTTTTTCCATCTTTTTTCATCTGCCCTGCCAGTTTCCCTACACTTGTAGTCTTTCCCACACCATTGACGCCGATAAACAGCACCACAGATTTCTTTTCTTCAAACTCATAAGCATCCTCGTGTACCTTCATCTGCTCTTTGATGGTATCCATCAAAAGAGTACGACAGGCCGATGCTTCTTTGATCTTCTCTTCCTTAACTTTTTCCTGGAGCTCCTCGATGATCTTCATAGAAGTATCCATGCCAATGTCAGCCATGATCAGCTGCTCCTCCAGCTCCTCGTAAAAATCATCATCAATTTCGGAAAAACCGGAAAATATTGAATCGATGCCCGACACAAAACTATCCCGCGTCTTGCTCAGTCCGCTCTTTAATTTACTGAAAATACCCATTGTCTTCTTTCTCTCCTTATTCACACTTCCAGACATGCCGCCGCAGGCGGCACAAACAATACTTGAATCTGTTGGATCCCGCAGCTATTGTGCAGCCGCCTTCTGCTCATTTTTCAACTGTTCCTCGATCAGTTTGACAGAAACAAGGGTTGACACACCCTTTTCCTGCATCGTGATACCATAGAGGGCATCCGCCGCCGACATTGTTCCCTGCCGGTGGGTGATCACGATAAACTGTGTGTTCTTCGTTAGTTTATGTAAATACTTCGCATACCTCTTTACATTGGAGTCATCCAATGCCGCCTCGATCTCATCCAGCAGGCAGAAAGGGGATGGTTTCAGGTTCTGGATGGCAAATAAAAGGGCGATCGCCGTCAACGCCTTCTCTCCACCAGAGAGCTGCATCATATTCTGCAGTTTCTTTCCTGGCGGCTGGGCGATGATTCGAATGCCAGCTTCTAACACATCCTCGTCCTCCACCAGTTCCAGGGTTCCCTTTCCACCGCCAAACAACTCCCGGAATACCCGGTCAAACTGGGATTTGATCTGACTGAACTTTTCGTTGAACTGCCCCCGCATCTCCTCATCCAGATCGGCAATGATCTCTTTCAGTGCCTCCTCGGACTCGATCAGATCATCGTGCTGGGTTTTCAGCAGTTCATAGCGCTCACTGACGCTTTTATAATCCTCAATGGCATTGACATTGACGTCTCCCAGTCCACGGATGCTGTTTTTCGTCTCCCCCACCAGGTTTTTGATCCTGGCATAAGTAAATTCCGGTTCTCCCGCCATCTCTTTGGCATTGTGATAGGTAACCTCGTACTCGTTCCACATATAGTTGATGCGGTTTTCTAGCTGTTCCTCCAGTTTTTCCTTTCGCGCCCCCAGCCGGAAGCATTCTTTATCGAGTTCACCGATATGCTCCATCATCTCATTTCTCTTGTCAAAGAAATCTTTCTGGGAAACCATCAGCTCTTCTTTTTTCTTTGAATAGTCTTCAATCTCCTGTTCCAGTTTGGTGATCTCGTCCTTGCAGGTCGTGATCCGCCCCTCAAACTCTTCGATAGACTGGTTCATCTGATCCACCTGGGTATCTGAACTGTTCTGTTCCTCCACAAGCGCCTGGTATTCTTTTTCCAATTCTGTCAGTCGGTTCTCGGTCTTCTCCAGATTTTCCAGAAGAAAACTGTTTTTCTGGGTAAAAGAAGAGATCTCCAGCTTGAGCTCTGCCAGCCTTTCCTGGGATTTTGAGAGAGTTTCCGCCGCCTTTTCCAGTTCCTCTGTGGTCTGCTCCTGGATCTCTTTCGCCTGATCGTTTTTCCTTTGGCTCTCCTCCAGCCGGGAATCGATACGGGACAGGGTTTCCGTCAGAATGTTTTTCTGGCTTTCCAGCTCCTTGCCGTCGTTTACAATGGCATTGAATTCTGCCTCTTTCTGCTCCTTCACCGCCACCGCCTGCTCATATTTGATGTTCGCCGTATTCTCACGAAGCCCCAGTTCCTTGAGCACAGAATCCTTTTCTTTCGCCCTCTGCTCTGCCTTGCTTGCCTCTTCCTCCAGACGCTTCCTCTTATCCCGAAGCTTGTCCATGGATTTTTCAATCTTCTGGATCTCCTCTTCCAGTTTTTCCATCTCCCGGCGCCTTCCCAGAAGATTATTGCTGTTCTTATAGGCGCCCCCAGACATGGAACCACCCGGATTCAAAAGCTCTCCCTCCAACGTTACGATGCGCAGGGTATGCTTGAATTTCCTTCCCAGCGCCATAGCGTGGTCAATGCTATCCACCAGGACAAACCGGCCCAGCAGATACTGTACCAGACCGTCAAACCGATGATCTTTCTTTACCAGTTCCGACACGCAGCCGATCACACCCGTTTCCGAGAGCACCTCCGGCTTGATTCGTCCCGCCGCGGCAGATACTGTGGTCAGCGGAAGAAACGTAGCCCGTCCATAACGATGCTTTTTCAGGAAGGTGATCATATCTTTAGCGGTCTGCTCATCTTCTGTGACAATGTTCTGGATACTTCCCCCTAAAGCGGTTTCCACCGCCGTTTCATACTTTTTATCCACCTGTATGATGTCTGCCACAACGCCAACGATACCAGGATTTTCCTGCTTTTGCTCCATCACCCGACGAATACTCTGTCCGTAGCCATCGTAGCGCTCCGTAATATTTTTCAACGTGGCAAGACGGGAGGATTTCATATGATAATCCCTCTGCCTTTCATGGAGTTCATGCCGCAGGTCATTAAACTCCGCTCTGCATTCTTCCGCCTTCTTTAAAAATTCTTTTCTCTTCACATACTCTGCATCTAGCGAGCGGCGGATCTCCTCTAAGGCTTCCTCTTCCCTTTGCATTTGTTCTACGGCAGTAGATACCTGGCTTTTGTTCGACAGGATTCTCTGATTCAGCTCCGCCTTGCGGATGGAGTTTTGCTCCATCATGGACTCAATTTTCTGATGCTCGATATGGATCTCCGAGGTCTGATTCATGGAAGACAGTATGATGTCATTCTGCTCAGCGATGGTTTTCTCCATCTCCCCGATCCTTTCACCGAGCCGCTCTGTCTCTTCGAGAAGCTCTGCTTCTTCTGACTGCATCTGCGCTAGCGTACCGGTAAATTCTTTCTGGCTCTCGAGATACCCTTCTTTCTCTTTCGTCACCTCATCCACAGATGCCTGAATGCTGTTCATGCGGTCCGCATAGTATTCTTTTCCATGAGAAAGAGAAGAGATCTTTTCCTTCGCGATGCGGATCTCTCCCTCGATACCGGCAAGGGTGAGACGGTCTCTATTGCATTTCTCCTTTTTCTGCTCTAGGAGCTCGTCGTATTTCTTGATCTGATGTTCCACCTCTTCAAACTGAGATTTGGTACTCTCCTGTTCTTTCTTAACCTCCTCCAGTTCTTTTTCCGCGTTAGAGATATTGGTCTTTGTCTCCTGCAGATCTTCCTGGCCGCTGTCATAATCCTGTATAAACAGGCTGATCTCATATTTTTTCAGTTCTTCCTTCAGCCGCAAGTATTCTCTCGCTTTTTCTGACTGTTTTTCCAAAGGTCCTACCTGTTTTTCCAGCTCCGTCAGGATATCGCTGACGCGAAGCAGATTTTGGCTCTCAGCTTCCAGATTTTTTTCTGCTGTCGCCTTTCTCTTTTTGAACTTTACAATTCCCGCCGCCTCATCAAAAAGCTCCCGGCGCTCCTCCGGTTTACCGCTGAGGATCTTATCGATCTGGCCCTGGCCGATAATCGAATATCCCTCTTTTCCAATTCCGGTGTCAAAAAAAAGCTCCTGTACATCTTTCAGCCGGCATGCAGCACCATTGAGAAGGTATTCACTCTCCCCGGAACGGTATACCCGTCTCGCCACCTGTACTTCCTCATAAGGTACATTTAACTTATGGTCCTCATTGGAGATCGTTAGCGCCACATAAGCATAACTCTGAGGCTTGCGAAGCTCTGTTCCGGCAAAAATTACATCCTGCATGCTGGCGCCACGAAGCTGTTTGGCACTCTGCTCTCCCAGAACCCAGCGGACGGCATCGGCCACATTGCTTTTTCCGCTGCCATTGGGTCCCACGATACCAGTTATGCCGTTGTGAAACTCAAACACCAGCTTGTTGGCGAAGGATTTAAAACCGTGAACTTCGATACTTTTCAGATACATAAACAAACTCCAATCATTTATTATTCTTCAGCTTACATAAAGCCTCATAGGCAGCATTCTGTTCCGCCGTCTTTTTGGAATGTCCCATTCCTGTCCCGAGACATGTTCCATCCAGCAGACAATTCACCTCAAATACTTTCGCATGATCTGGTCCGGTCTCTGATACGAGTTTATAACAAATACTTCCGGTTCCCCGCGCCTGGATCATCTCCTGTAATACCGTTTTGCTGTCATAAAATAACTTTTTGTTCTCGATATCCGAGAGCACAAAACGCTTCACAAAAGATTTCGCCATCTCCAGACCACCATCCAGATACATGGCGCCGATCACCGCCTCAAAAGCGTCCGACAGGATGGAATCCCGCTCTCTGCCTCCGGTGGCAGCCTCGCCTTTTCCAAGTCTTATAAACCGCCCCAGCCCGATCTGCCTGGCAGAATCCGCTAGGCTTCTCTCACAGACCAGGCTGGCGCGGAGCTTGGTCATCTCGCCCTCCATGTCACCACTGTGCTCGTGAAAAATAAAATCACTGCTCACCAGTTCTAGCACGGCATCCCCCAAAAACTCCAGTCTCTCATTATTTCTATTGTACGTCCAGTGCCTCTCGTTGGCAAAAGAACTGTGGGTCAGTGCATTCTGCAAAAGTCTTTTATTGTGAAATGCATAGCCGATCCGATCCTCAAATTCCTCGATGTCCTTCATATCAATCACAAATACTTTCTTTGATTTTTTCATTTATTCCCTGCTTTTTAAAGGAGACACACTGTTTTATGGCGATCTCGATCTCCTTGCAGGTAGAATTCCCATGTGCCTTTACCACCAGCCCTTTTAATCCAAGAAGCGGTGCGCCGCCCTGGCTGCTCGTATCAAACTGCTTTTTTAATCCTTTTAGGGCAGGTTTGACAAGCAGCGTACCGATCTTTGTCCGCAGACTGGATAACAGTCCCTGCTTGAGACTGTCAAACATCGTCAGGGCAAGTCCCTCGAAAAACTTCAGCACAATATTTCCTACAAATGCCTCACAGACGATGACATCTGCCGCCCCCCGCACGATTTCACGGGACTCAATGCTGCCGATGTAGTTAATTCCCTTGCATTCCTTTAGCAATGGTTTGGTATCTTTCACCAACTGGTTCCCCTTCTCTTCTTCCGTTCCGATATTGAGGAGCCCCACTGTAGGATTCTTCTTCCCCATCACATTTTCATAGTAAATGGATCCCATCTGGGCAAACTGAACCAGATGCTCCGGTCTGGCGTCCACATTGGCGCCACAGTCAATGAGCAGGGAAAAACCCTTCGTCGTCGGCACAAAAGGCGCGAGAGGCGGTCTCTTGATCCCCTTCAGACGCCCTACTACCAACTGTCCACCTACCAAAATCGCACCGGTGCTTCCCGCAGAAACAACCGCATCCGCTTTTCCGTCCCGGACCAGCCTCATGGCCACCACCAGTGACGAATCCTTTTTATTTTTGATCGCAGCCGTGGGCACATCTCCCATATCAATGATCTCTTCGGCATGAACCACTTCAATGGAATCACCGTTATATTCATACTTCGCCAGCTCTGCCTGAATCAGATCCTGCTTTCCCACCAGGATCACTTTGATCTCCCCGGAGGAATTCACCGCATTGACTGCGCCCTGCACCGTCTGCTCCGGTGCATAATCTCCGCCCATGGCATCCAGGGCAACAATAATCTTCTCCATAATTACCTCTTTTCTGCGCTTTTTTTTCGCATCTCAAGTTTGTGACTGCAACGCAGACACAAACGATGGAGTGAAGAGAGCCAGGTGTCACGAATTTCTGACACCTGGCGAGCAATTGCCTGGTGAGGTTTTTCCGAACCGGCAATTGCCTTCACTTTCTTTTCTTTTTTAAAGCCACCCGATTTGGTTCGAGTGGCTTATTAACACATTTCTTTTCTTAAAGTTTTTTGTAGAAAAAGGATTGAAATGTCTCAAGACCATACCGGTCCGGACCAATGATCTGCTCCGTGCTTCCCACAAAAAGAATTCCATTCCTTTTGAGACTCTTCACAAACCCTTTATAAATTCCATCCTTCGCATCATCGGTAAAGTAGATCAGAACATTTCTGCATACCAGCAGGTCAACGTCTGCTATGTAAGAATCCTTTAAAAGATTATGTTGCCGGAAGGTAATGCATTTCTTAATAGAATCCACTACATGATACAGTCCATGTTCATCCTTTTTAAAATATTTATTGATATATTTATCCGGAAGTCCCTTGACACTCTTTTCATTATAGCATCCACGCTTTGCCTTGGATAAGACCTCTTTATCCATATCAGTAGCAATGATCTCGATCTGATTTAGGGAAACATAATCACTCAGTACCATGGCAAGAGAATAAGGCTCATCACCAGTCGAGCAAGCTGCGCTCCAGATTCGGAGTTTTTTCCCAAAACACTTTAGAAGGTGAGGAATGATAACTTTTTCCAGAGTCGTCCACTGTGCCGGATTTCTGTAAAATTCCGAGACATTGATCGTCAAATACGTAATAAACATGTCATAAATATCACTGTCTTTCTGAATCAATTTAAGAAAATTAACATATCCTGCACATTGGTTCTTTTCGATAAAGTTATCAATCCTTCGCTTCATCTGGTTTTCCTTATAGGAATTCAGATCGATCTTAGAAAGCTTAAAAAACTCTTTCTTGAAATCTTCATAATTATTTAACATAGATATACACCAGCAATTTTAAATCATTGGAGTACAGAATTATACTTCCTCATCTGCCTCCGCGTTATCAGCTTCTATTGTCTCCTCAGCCGGAGCTTCTTCTGCTTCTTTCTGATTTTCAATCTCCAGTGCTTTGATACTAAGGCTAATCTTCTTTGCTTCCTCGTTGAAATCAACGACTTTTGCAGTGATGTCCTGCCCTGCTTTCAAAACGTCAGATGGCTTCTCCACATGCTCAATCGAGATCTGGGACACATGCAGCAGCGCATCGATGCCCTCTTCCAGCTCTACAAATGCACCAAAATCTGTCATCCGGGCAACCTTACCTGTCACAACATTTCCCTTAGCATACTTCTCAGGTGCAGTTCTCCATGGATTGTTGGAATCCAGTTTCATCGTAAGGGCAATCTTGGTGCCGACAATATCTTTGATCATCACATTCACCTGATCACCAACCTTGAACAGTTTCTTTGGATCCTCTACACGTCCCCAACTCATCTCGGAGATATGTAAGAGTCCATCTGCTCCTCCCAGATCAATAAAAGCGCCAAAATCAGTGAGGTTCTTTACAGTACCTTCAATCATCATGCCCACTTCAATTTTTGCCAGCAGCTCTTCCTGCATCTCTTTTTTCTTTGCCACAACCAACTGTCTGCGGTCACCGATAATTCTTCTCTTCCGCGGATTTACTTCTGTGAGTACAAAATCAATCTCCTGTCCTGCGTATTTGGACAGATCTCTTTCGTATACGTCAGATACCAGGCTCGCCGGAATAAATATTCTGCCCTCGCCATAAGCAACGCTGAGTCCACCTTTTAAGGCAGTTGCTACGGTACCGGTGAGAACTTCACCCTTTTCCATCGCTTCTTCAAAGATCTTGTTCATCTTATCCTGCTGTAATCTCTTATAGGTAAGAAGAACCTGGCCTTCTCCGTCATTAACTTTCAGCACTTTTACAGTGAGCTTATCATCCAATTTGACTTCTTTGGTCAAATCAACATCCGGATTGTTGCTATATTCATTCTTTGTCAATATACCATCTGCTTTATATCCAATATTTAAGATAATTTCACTATCCTTTACGCCGATAACTGTCCCTTCTACAACCTCATTATTATGGATTGTTACTAATGATTCCTCTAATAATTCTCCAAAACTTCTTTCTTCTGACATGCCTCTAGAACCTCCTGAATAATGTTTTTTGGGGTGGATGCCCCCGCAGTAATACCTAGGCTTTCAGACGACCGGACGCATTCCATGTCCAGATCTTCCAATGTCTGTATAAAATAAGTGCTCTCACACTGATTTTTACTGATTTCATATAGTTTTCTGGAATTTGAACTGTTCTTTCCACCAATCACAATCATGGCATCGGAACAGGCCGCAAGCTCCTGTGCCTCTTTCTGTCTCTCTGCCGTCGCATTGCATATAGTATTCACAGCAATTATATCATAACCTTTTTTTGAAATAATTTCAACTAAATCTTTAAATTTTTTGTAATTAAATGTCGTCTGTGCCACTACACATACCTTTTTTCCATTATTCTGAGGCTCATAGGAAGATATTTCCTGCTCCTTTTCCAGCACCGTTCCCCGTCCCAGACACCATCCCAGGATCCCCTGTACTTCTGGATGTTCTTTGCTTCCGATGATAACAATATCATACCCCTGTTCGGCGTGTTTTCGGACCGTATCATGAATCTTTTTTACAAAAGGACAAGTAGAGTCTACAATCTCACATTTTTTTTCCTCCAGTGCCCGATAAACAGCTTCAGAGACGCCATGAGATCGAATGACCACCGTGGAGCCAGACAACTCACTTCCATCTCCTTCCATTTTTTTTAGATCCTGTTCACCAATCACTTTCACGCCTTTTTTTTCCAGATCAGACACAACCTCTTCGTTGTGGATGATCGGTCCAAAGGTATAAACTTGCTTTCCCTTCTGTACCTCCGTATAAACCATCTCCACCGCTCTCTCTACCCCAAAGCAAAATCCTGCCGTTTTTGCCAGTGTTACCTTCATACGCTCCTCCCTTTCGCAAGAGTAATGATCTCCTGTACCACCTCATCGATGGTCATATCCGACGAATCCAGATATACCGCGTCCTCTGCCTGTTTGAGAGGAGATATTTCACGGTTCATATCCTGTTTGTCCCGAAGAATGATATCCTCTTCGATCTTCTTCCGGTCACAATCTACTCCCTTTTCCTGAAGTTCTTTGTATCTTCTGTTCGCCCGTACCGCGGAACTTGCTGTCAAGTAGATCTTTAATTCCGCACCCGGCAAAACCACCGTACCGATATCCCTGCCATCCATGATCACATCCGTGCTAGCTGCCATCTGGCGCTGAAGGGCTACTAATTTTTCCCTGACAGCTCCGTAGGCAGCGACCACCGAGGCCTGATTTCCTACCTCCTCGCTGCGGATCTCCCTGGATACATTTTCCTCGTTGAGAAAGATCTGCTGATCGCCATTTTCATAGGCAATACGGATTTCGATCTCCCCACAGTGTTCCGCTACCGCCTTTTCTTCTTTTATGTCGATTCCGTGTTTCAAAAAATAATAAGCCATCGTCCGATACATCGCTCCCGTATCGATATACACAAAAGATAATTTTTTTGCTACCAGCTTCGCGATGGAACTTTTTCCTGCCCCGGCAGGTCCGTCAATTGCTATATTCATTGTCTCTCTCCATTCTGTTTTTTTCTTTGTTCTTTCTCTATTTATCCCTCTCGGTGTCCAATACCCGTTCCGCGGCACTTTCCCCTGCCGTATAACCGGTAGACCATGCGATCTGAAGATTAAAACCACCCGTCAATGCATCCACATCCAGCACCTCCCCCGCAAAATACAGACCATGGATCTGTTTGCTCTCCATCGTGGCGGGATTGATCTCACGGACATTGACGCCGCCTTTGGTGATGATCGCCTCATTCCAGCCCCGAAGGGAGTCAACCGAAAACACCATCCCTTTTATGACATCCACCAGTTTTTCCCGTTCTTCCCTAGTCACCTGATTGACTGCCTTTTCGCCTGTCAGGTCACTTATTTTCAAAACTACTGGTACCATGCTCCGGGGAAGAAGTCCTCCCAGTGAATTTTTAAGGCTCACATTGGGATTTGCCTCAAAATCTCTCAGAATCCGCTTGTGAAGCTTTTCTTTGGAAAGCGCTGGCTTGCAGTCCAGTTCAACATAGACCTGTTCGGACTCTAAAGCGCTGCCGATGCGACTGGAGGCTGAGAGCACGATCGGTCCCGTGATCCCAAAATGAGTGAACATCATTTCTCCAAATTCCCGGTACAGCTCCTTCTTCTTCCCACCAACTTTTCTGATATAAAAAGACATCTCAACATTTTTCATGGACAGCCCCTGCATCTGCGCTGGCTCTTCTCCTCTGATATTCATTGGCACCAGCGACGGCAGGCACTTGGTTACGGTGTGACCGATCTGTGTCGCCCATAGATAACCATCTCCTTCCGAACCAGTAGAGGGGTAGGATCTGCCCCCCGCCGCCACAATCACCTGACTGGCTGTGATCTCTCTGCCATCCGTGAGACGCACACTCTTAACAGCTTGAAGGCCATCGGTTTCACATAAGATTGATTTCACCCGGCTGTGGAAGAGAAATTCCACACCACATTTTTGGCACGCCCTAGAAAGCACCCGGATCACATCCGAGGATTTGTCCGATACCGGAAAGACACGGTTTCCACGCTCCACCTTTATCGGGAGACCCTCTTTTTCAAAAAAAGCGATGACATCCTCATTCGTAAAGCGGTAAAAACTACTGTACATAAACTTATGATTGGTCATCACATTCTGAAACAGCTCATCCATATCACAGGCATTGGTGATATTGCACCTGCCCTTTCCTGTTATATATATTTTTTTTCCTGGTTTCTCATTCCTTTCAACGATACAGACCCGGCACCCCCGTCTGCCTGCGGCGACCGCCGCCATCATCCCGGCCGCACCAGCACCAATGACTACTATATCATAATCTTTCATTTGTTCTATCCTCTTTATCTCAAACTATCTGGAACTGTACACCTCATCCTCTTCAAAGCTAAAATTATCGGACTGATAGGCTCCCTTTTCACCGCGAAAAACTACTTCTTCAATATATGGAATGTTGTCCAGAATGCTGTTGGAAATACAGTCGAGAATCATGGTTTCAAAATTTTTGGAACATTTTTTGACCGGCGCATAGTCCTCATTAAAGGTAATATAAATACGCGATTTTTCAATGTCTATCTCCGTCACTTCAACCTTTTCATCCAGGTTCCGGATCACCTCATCCATAATAAATGCCGGTGTAATACGGCTTCCACCTACAGGAATCTGTAACGGTACCAGTTCCTCCTGGATGCTGTCGATGGTATATATAAACAACGTATTAACCGTACTCACACTGCCAGAAGATACTCCCATAATCCGATGATCGTTGGCAGAGAGGATATCCTCTTCTGTCAGATCCATCTCATCTTCCTCCGGTTTAAACATACTGCATCCGATACCTCCGAGTGTGATCAGCACAACACACAAAAAAAGTATGATTTTTTTCAATCAATTCACTCCTTCAAACATTTTTTTGCAAGAGTCAGTGCTGTCTCTACCGAAGCATTTCTGATTTCCATCCGGTTTCCTTTAAACACATGCCTTTCTACAACTGTCTCACCATAACAGTAACATCCGATATAAACAAGTCCCACCGGTTTTTCCGGCGTACCACCATCCGGTCCCGCAATTCCTGTGACACTAAGCGCCACTTCGGCATTTGCTGCCTTTGCCGCCCCTTGCGCCATCTGCTCTGCAGTCTCCGGGCTCACGGCCCCGACGCTGTCCAGTGTCTCCTGTTCTACTCCGAGAAGATCCCTTTTCGCCTCATTGGAGTAGGTGACAAAACTCTGGTTAAACACGCAAGAGGCACCTCCAACATTTACAATTCTGCCTGAGACCAGCCCCCCAGTACATGACTCTGCTGTTGTAATGCTAGCATGTCTTTTTGTCAATTCCTTGACAAGCCACTCTTCCAGAGTCGCCATATTACACACCTCCTAGTAAGAAAAAAACAAAAATTTATGAAACATCCGATAAAACGGCCCGATTCTTATAAATATAATCCACCAGTGAGATCACAGTCAGCACCAGTGCCGCGTAGATCAGTATCTGTTCCAACAGAGCAAATAACGGATGTTTGAAATCAAAGATCAATACAATCGCCATAATCATCTGTACGGTTGTCTTTACCTTGGCCCAGTAACTCGCCGCAATGACAACCCCTTTTTCCGCCGCCACCAGGCGAAATCCGCTGATGATAAATTCCCGACCAATAATTACAATGACAACCCACACAGGCATTGGACTATCTGCTTCTGCCAAAAAGCAGATCAGCGCCGAGCAGACCAGGATCTTATCTGCCAGAGGATCCATAAACTTGCCAAAGGTAGTGACCTGATTATATTTTCTCGCAATGTACCCATCAAAAAAATCTGTGACACAGGCTAGTATAAATACCCCCGCCGCAATATAATCCGAATACGGAAATGTCTGCCATAGCATAAACAGGATAAATACTGGAATCATAATAACCCGAAGTATCGTCAATCTGTTTGGCACATTCATCGTCTAGTCCTCCTCACTGCATAACATTCCTATTAGATCATAGCCGCTGGCGTCCGTTACCTCCAGCTCTACCATGGTCCCTGAAAGGATCTCAGCGGATGAGTGAAAAAACACACATCCGTCGATCTCCGGCGCATCCCGGTAGGTTCTCGCCACATAGACGTCTTCTTCTGGCAGATACCCATCCACCAGCCCCAGGATCCTTCTTCCCACCATATTCTCGTTGGCTTCAAAGACCACCTGCTGCTGAGTCTCCATAATCTCATCTGCCCACCGCCTCTTCACTTCTTCCTCCAGTTGTCCCTCAAACCCGGCAGCTCTCGTTCCCTCCTCCGGGGAATAGGGAAACACGCCAAGACGGTCAAATCGCATCGCCTTTACAAATTCTACACATTCTTCATGCTGTTCCTCTGTCTCCCCAGGAAATCCGCTGATCAATGTAGTTCTCAGTGCAATGTCCGGGATCATTTTCCGCAGCATCCCGATCTTTTCTATCAACTGTTTTTTGTCAGTCCGCCTTCCCATCTTTTTCAATATATCATCGTTGCAATGTTGTATTGGAAGATCGAGATAATGACAGACCTTTTTATTCTTTCTGATCTCTTCGGCTAGCTCTTCTGTGATCTCCTCAGGATAGCAATACAGGATACGAATCCACCTGACCGCCTCGATCTGTGCCAGCCGGTTCAGAAGTTTCGGAAGTCTCTTCTCACCATACAGATCCACCCCGTACAGCGTGGTCTCCTGCGCCACCAGGATCAGTTCTTTTGCACCACCGGCGGTAAGCTTCACCGCTTCTTCGACCAGTTCTTCCATGGGCACGCTGCGATACCGCCCCCTCATGGACGGGATAGCACAGTAAGAACAGTTTTTGCTACAGCCCTCGCCTATTTTCAGATACCCCACATGTCTGGCGCCGGATCGGATCCGGTCCGTCAGTCCCGAAGGAATATAAGAGAGTTCTTTCATACTGACCATCGTCTGACCTGTAAGAGTCTGCTCTACCACCTGCGCCACCGTATCATAGGCTGTGGTTCCGATGATACCATCGATCTCCGGCATTTCCTTCTGGATCTCTTCTTTGTAGCGTTCCGCCAGACAACCAGCCGCGATAAGTACCTTGCAGGTTCCCTTCTTTTTATACTCCGCCATTTCTAAAAGAGTTTCGATGCTCTCCTGCTTGGCGTCGTGGATAAACGCACAGGTATTGACCACGATCACATCGGCCTGCTCTGGCTCCTGCGCCAGACGGTATCCCGCATGATCCAGTATCGCCAGCATCTTTTCGCTGTCCACTAGATTCTTGTCACAACCAAGTGATACGAAATATATATCCATCATTTACTGTAATCCTTTCGCCTCAACGCAGTTATTCATAAGCATGGCGATCGTCATCGGACCTACACCTCCGGGAACCGGGGTAATAGCGGAAGCAACTGGTTCAACTTCTTCAAAATCCACATCTCCGCAGAGCTTATTGTCTACACCTCTGTGAATCCCCACATCGATGACAACCGCTCCCTCTTTTACATATTCTTTTGTGATAAATCTTGGCTTCCCAATAGCCACGATAAGTATATCCGCACGCCTCGTCACCTCTTTTAAATCCTTAGTCCGGGAATGGCAGACCGTGACTGTGGCATTTTCTCGAAGCATAAGAAGCGCCATCGGTTTTCCTACGATATTGCTCCTTCCCACGATAACACATTCTTTTCCCTCGATCTCCACACCGGAACGCTTCAATAGCTGTATGACACCCGCTGGTGTACAGGAGACAAATCCCGGCTGACCGATGCTGAGGGCTCCCACACTCTGGGGATGAAAACCATCCACATCCTTTTTCGGAGAGATCGTCTGGATCACCTTATCCTCGTTCATATGTGCCGGAAGAGGCAGTTGAACAAGAATCCCGTCCACATCTTCTCTGTCATTCAGCTCCCTGACCAGATCCAGAAGCTCTTCCTCTTTTGTTTCCTCAGGAAGCTCAAAGGCAAGAGAACGAATTCCGATATACTCACACGCCTTCTTTTTGTTTCCCACATAAACAGTGGAAGCCGGATCACTGCCGACCTGGATCACTGCCAGTGTCGCCTCGATCTTTTCTTTTTTCACCCGTTCCTTAAGTTCATCCTTTACCATCTGCGAGATTGCTTTTCCATCAATTCGTGTAGCCATAATTTTCCTTTTCCTCCATTTCTATCCTTTCGGTTCTATCTTTATGTATTCGCAGAACCGCCTTACACTATACCTGTCATTGTTATGAATTTTCGACGATCCGGTCTCTCAACGACTGCATATGATAATCGGTGCGGTTGATCACATCCGCACAGGCACGCAGTTCGTACATAATATTTTCCGCATCATCAATATCTTTTTTATATTTGAGCTGGTGTTCCAGACTCGCCCAAAAATCCATGGCAATAGTTCGGATCTGTACTTCCACCCGCATCAATTCTTTATGGTCAGAAAAGAAAACCGGAACCTCCACGATCAGATGGAGGCTTCGATACCCGTTCATCTTCGGATTTTTAATGTAATCCTTTCGTTTGATCAACTCGATATCATCCTGTGCCGTCAGCATATCTGCCACTTTGTATATATCATCAATAAATGCGCAGATCACCCTTACCCCCGCTACATCCGATAGAACATCCATGGCGGATTCCACCGTCACAGGACATCCTTTCCGTTTTAATTTGGATGCTATGCTCGTGGGCTGTTTGATCCTGGATTTAATGAACTCAATCGGATTTCTTTTTCTTGTGATCGACAGCTCATCATTTAGCACCTGAAGCTTTGTCTTTACTTCCTTTATCGCACAACTGTACATCATCATCATTTCCCGGAATTTCATTTCCTGGTCAATAAAAACATGGGATTCATCCATAGGAATATGAATCTGCCTCAACATCGATGTATCCAATTCCTGTTCCAGCATCGTACCTTACTCCTTCTCCAACGAAAAACAGCTTTCGCCTTTTTCTGTAATTATATAAACACACCATTTTAATTTTATAAGAAAATGAATACAAAGTCAAATAATTCTTTACTTTTTAACTCTGGCAACGTATACTGTAACCGTGCCAGGACAAGCGCACCACACAGACGAAAATATCAGGAAAGAAGGGATCCCATGTTCAGACTGTGGGCAAAAGAATTTCGTTCCAACCGCATGCTCCGGGATATAGTGGTGGAAAATGCAGCACCAGACCTAAATCGTACAAAAAAAATATTTGCCGCCATGGATGAAATCTGCTATGAATTTGATCTTTGTAAACCCATCTGGCTAGAACATAATATTGCTGAATTTAAGCGTATCGATAAGACCCGGTTTACCAGTGACAATTTTATCGAAACCATAGACTTTGATTTTTTGGAAATTCAGGTAATTGAAGAAGATTAAATGAATATTTTTCCAGTCATCTGGCTATACTTCTGTAAAAGAGTTTCCGGAATCCGGCACAGAACACGGGCCTTTTTCCCGGAATCTCTAAGATTTCAGCAGGAAGGAGACCATATAATGAAGGCTGTTGTAGATGAAGATACATGTATTGCCTGCGGTTTATGCGTCGGTACATGCGAAACGGTATTTGCTTTCAATGACAATGGAAAAGCAGCTTCTCAGGTGGACGAGATTCCGCCAGAATGCGAGGCAGACGCCCAAACGGCAAGAGATGGCTGTCCGGTGGATGCAATCTCAATTCATTAAACCCCAAAAGAGATACAGCAGATTTGAGTCGTACTCAAAGGTGCTGTATCTCTTTTTTTCTCTTTCTTTACCTTTTCCTTCCCGACGTATCAGATCATCGCCGCCAGGTTCGGAAATATCCCGACGCTCCGTTTCAGTATCCCCTGCATATACGCAATGGTGATACCATAGTTGGTAAACGGTATCTTCTGGTCCACCGCACACTTCATCCGGTATCTGACCTCTCTTTCGTTGAGCATGCAGCCTCCGCAGTGGATGACCAGCGAATAAGGAGACAGATCTTCTGGAAATTCTCTGCCCGCACTGAGTTCGATCTGCAAGTCTTTTCCTGTATAATTTTTGAGCCACCTGGGAATCTTCACACTCCCAATATCGTCACACTGCCTGTGATGGGTGCAGCCTTCCGATATAAGCACTTTATCTCCATCCCGCAGGGTTTCCACCGCCGACACTCCTTTTACCGCCGTTTCCAGATATCCTTTATAACGCGCCATCAAGATCGAAAAGGAGGTCAGCGGAATCTCCTCTGGTACATCCGCCGAAACACCGGCAAAAACCTGGCTGTCGGTGATCACAAGAGCCGGCTTCTTTCCCATCTGTTCCAGCGTCTGCCTTAGCCCAGTTTCTTTCACTGCCAGCACGGTGGCATCTGCTTCTAGCAGATCTCGGATGGTCTGCTGCTGCGGCAGAATCAGTCTGCCTTTCGGCGCCGCCGAATCAATGGGCACCACCAACACCACAAAGTCCGATGGCTGAACCAGATCCCCCACGATCCGTCCCTGCAGCTCCTCTCTGGGTGCTATTTTTCCAATTCTTTCCCTACATTCATGAATTCCGCTTTTTGTGGACGCACTGATGTACATCTCATGCTCTTCTGTTTGCGGAATCTTCTGCAAAAGATCTGATTTATTATTCAGAATAAGATATGGAATATGTTTCTCCCTAAACAGAGCAATCAACTGATGGTCCGTCTCTTTCATACCTATTGTGGCGTCCACCACCAGAAGAGCAATATCCGTCCGGTTCAGTATGCTCCTGGTCTTCCTTATGCGAAGCTCTCCCAGCTCTCCCACATCATCAAATCCCGGCGTGTCAATGATCATCACAGGCCCTAAGGGCAAGATTTCCATCGCTTTCATCACCGGATCTGTCGTAGTTCCCAAAGTATCCGAAACCACTGCCAGCTCCTGCCCTGTTATGGCATTTACCACACTGGATTTACCTGCGTTCCGACAGCCAAAAAATCCAATATGTATCCGCTCAGCAGATGGTGTATCATTTAGTCCCATACGATTCTCCTTTCCGTCAAAAAACTAAGTTTTTGATATTATATCTCTTTTTCTTTCATTCTGCAACTTCTTGCATCTTTTTGCATTTCATACTATACTTACTATGTTAGTTTTGGACATTGGCTGAATAAGGAGTTTAACATGGAATCTAACAATATACTTTATCTGCCCTCTCCCATCGGAACATTGAGGTTAGAAGCGAATCAGCACGGGATCTGCTGTCTCGCTTTTTGTCATACAATTGTAGAATATCCCGCATCTTCTGCTTCTCCTCTATTGATAGAGGCAAAAAAACAGTTGGATGAGTATTTTGCCGGGAAGCGAAAAATATTTTCCCTTCCCCTCTCCTTTCAGGGAACCGCCTTTCAGATCCGGGTTTGGGAAGCCCTCCAAACGATCCCCTATGGGGAGACCTGGTATTATGGACAACTGGCGGAGGCAGTGGGGAATTCCAAAGCATGCCGTGCTGTGGGGATGGCAAATAACCGCAATCCTTTGCCGATCCTGATTCCCTGCCACCGGGTGATCGGTAAGAATGGTAGCCTCACCGGCTACGGCGGTGGTCTGGATATCAAAGAAAAGCTGCTGGCACTGGAACAAAGAACACGGAGAGAGAATGGAGAAGAAACAAAATGAATAAAAAAGAAATCGCGGAGATCAAAAAACTATTTAAGAAAGATGACAATGGTATCACAAGAATTTGCGGCTGTTATGTGGACGCCGAAAAAAATAAGCGCCTGGAGCTGAGAGAGGCCTTTTATTCCCTGCGGGAAGAAGAGATGTTTAAATATGTGGAAATATTCCGTAAAACCCTCTCCGGCACTCTGGGAAAAAACCTGATGAATATGGAATTTCCTTCGGAGGAAGAAACCGGTGAAGAGGGGAAACAGAAGTTTTTGATGGAACTTCTTCAAAGCGGACTTCAAAACCATGAGCTTCTAGACAAATTTTATGACATGGTCATCCAGACCTACGACTATGACGGCAACTATTTTATCATACTGATCCATGATGCTTACGACATCCCTTCTGTGACTGCCGACGGCAATACGATCCTGGGCGACAGTGACAATGGGCTTCCGGCCATCGACGCCTCTGATTATGTGTACAACTTTATACTGTGCAGTATCTGCCCTGTCAAATTGTCCAAGGCGGGCCTCTGTTACAACCCAGAAAAAAACAGCATTGAGGACTGTATGCGGGACTGGCTGGTGCAGCCGCCGGAAAATGGATTTTTATTTCCTGCCTTTAACGACCGCAATACCGACATACATAATCTTCTCTATTTTGCCAGGAATGCAGATGATATGGACATCGATTTTTCTTATGACCTATTGGGCTGCACCTTTCCAATCCCGGCAAAGGAACAGCGGGAGACATTTACCACCATCGTTGAGGAATCTCTTGGCACCACCTGCGACTATGAAGTGGTGAGAAACATACACGAAAATCTACATGAAATGATCACAGAGAACAAAGAAAATCCAGAACCTCTGGAATTAGACCGGGAGGATGTAAAAAAACTGCTGACAGCCAGCGGCGTTCCAGAGGAAAATATGGGGACCTTTGAAGAAAAATTCACAGAAAATGTAGGAGAAGCCCACAAACTGGTGGCCGATAATATTGCCAATGTAAGAAAATTTGAATTAAAAACCCCAGACGTCACCATTCAGGTCAATCCAGGGCGGACGGATCTCATCGACACAAGGATCATCGACGGCATCCCCTGTATCGTCATCGAATGCAATGACCAGGTGGAAGTAAACGGGATCCGTGTGGCGAATCCGCAGTAAATTACCCTTTTAAATTATATTCCAATTCATTCTCTGCTGGCATATGAGTGAGAGCCAGCAGAGAAAGTCGTCCATATTTGATCCTAAGATTTTTCCATAAATCCCCTTACGATCAGATCTTTATATCCAAACCTTCTTCTATCATAATTGTATCAATAAGCTGCTGTACCTCTTCCCGAGTTTCAGGTGTTTCTGTTTCTTTCGTTTTTGTCTCTTGGTTTTCTTCTTTCTCTTTTGCCTCTTCTGCCTTTTCCCCTAACTGTTCCTCAAGTTTTTCTGCCTTTTCACGGGCTTTTTCGCGAGTTTTCTCGATGTGTTTCTCGGTATTTTTTTTCGTCTCCTCTCGGATCTTTTTATTCAGCCTATCATCACGGCGCGTATAGGCAAAATGATAATGATTGCCCTCTTCATCCACATACCAGTGGCTGGTGCGCTCCACACAGCCGCCAAGGGAATTGTAATACGCATTTGCCGTTCGTTCTGCCCGCTCAATATCCTTTAATTTCTGTGTGTACTGCGCTGCCGCCTCCGGGTCCTTCTGCATCTTCTCCAAAAGTTTGGGATTTACCGTAATAACCCCCGCCCTTTTGTCTCTCTGCATATTTAGGCCAGAGCCAATCTCCAACTTCGTATATGGCACCTGATTCTGTAAGCTATTGAGATATTTCTCGTTATTTGTTCCCTTCGTCGTCACTGTCTTCTCCATTATAACCCCGGATGTTCTGTAAACATCGCCTGTTTTCTTCTGTTTATCAGACTCTGCTTCTTTTTTCTGCATCGCAGAAATACCCTCATATGCATTATTATAAGTTCCTATACTTGAAACAGCCATAAAAATCCTCCTTCTTGTTGTAACGAACACGCTGCTTTTGCACGTAATACCATAAATAATGATTAGATCCATTTAAAAAAAAGTGTCATGAATCTGGTATCATTGTTCTGGTAGGAAATCCGCAACAGCCCGTCCCCTTGCTTTCTGTCGATATACACGGCATTCCCTCCACCGCCAATTCCCGGCATTTTTATAAAACCTCCGAATAAAATGAAATAAGAATCCAAATGTATTTCCTCTTCCTCAAAAATCTGATTCATTGCCTTCTGATCCACCTTCACCTCTTTTTTTCCGATATCAATGGCACGCGTTAGTGCTGCTTTATCACCAACCTCCACGAATTCATTGGCCTCGCTTAAAATCATAATTTCCTTATGTTCCGTATAATTCGGATAAGAATTCTGAAAGATCAGGCAAAACAATCCAAGTACTGCCACAATCCCACCGGCACAAATGGCAAATGCCCTTTTCTTTTTGTACGGACGAAATGCAGCAATGCGAGTAAACCGTTTTTTCGTAGTCCGGTATTCTCTTATTTCAGCAAATGCCACCCCAGGATTTAAGGATTCTGCTCGAAGCAGGGACATGCTTTTCAACAATAATCTCCCATATGCATACGCGCTTCTGCCACTTTTCTGGATGGTGACCTGATCACAGATATCTTCCAGGTCCTGCTGCACTAACTTCGTGCATAAGGTTAAAAATGGATTTATCCACAAAAGGCTGCGCCCAATGTCCCACAGAAAATACAACCACAAATGCCCCAGGCGGACATGTGTCCGTTCAT
Source organism: uncultured Roseburia sp. (assembly GCA_947644305.1). GTDB lineage: Bacteria > Bacillota > Clostridia > Lachnospirales > Lachnospiraceae > Eubacterium_F. Next base: position 25,241 of record CANRYS010000007.1, on the reverse strand, counting down.
GTAAATAAACAAGCTGCAATTCCTCCGGCAAAAAATTGTCAGCCATAACTCTAGGCAGAACAACCCGGTTATGGATCAGCCCTGTGGTAAATGGGGTAAATGAAAAATCTCCTACCCACACCTCATGCCCATTCAGATTCCTTTTTTTCATATTTGAAACAAAATTCTTCACGCGCCTGCGCCGAATCAATATGACAACAGCCGTTACAAGCATTCCAGCCAGATAACTGTAACGCACCCAGGCATATTTCATACACGCGTGATTCCACCACCAGAACAAGCGAACCATCCAGGGCGACTGATAAAACAGTTTCAATCGTCCAACAAAGGGAATGACCAAAAATACAGCCCAGCACATTCCTTTCAGAAATAATCGGTTTTTAAAACATGTGTACCTCAGGAGAAGTACCACCGCCAGGGCTGCGAAAGAAAACAGTACACATCTTCCAAGCTGTATCGAATAATAAACAACAAAACAATCCAGATCTTGCAGGATTCTTCTTCCGGTTTCCAGCACAGTTATTCCTCACCCTTTCTCTTGTTCTCTTCCAGAAGCGCTTCCAGTTCCTCAATCTGCTCTTCAGTGAGCGCAGCACTCTGCAAAAGCGAAGCGATCGCCCCAGTCTGGCTTCCGGCAAAATAGCATTCTACAAACCGCCTGCTCTTTTCCCTTCTGCACTCTGACCTGCTCTTCCTGGAAAAATAGTGATACACCCTTGCATCCTTTTCATCAACTACGTAATCAACCAGTTCCTTCTGACACAGTCGGTTGAGAAGAACCCGGATCATTCTCGAAGTCATACTCCCGTGTTCTCCTAGGCGTCTGATAATCTCTGATGAGGGAAGTGGCACGTCGCTCTCCCAAAGCACTTCCATCACCCGCCATTCGCTGTCGCTTGGTATCTTATCCTCTTTTGACATCCGCATCCTCCCTCTGTCATATTTAATATCAATGGTGTCATAATTTATATCGGATAACATGCGTTAATTATTAACACATGTTAATATATTTATAGAATCACTTATGCTTCTTCACAAAAAAAGTAATCTGTCAACAGCAGTGTTTCCTGCCTTTAAAAAAGTAAAAACCGACCTCCAGCCGCTAGATTTTTGTCTAACTTTTGGGGGTCGGTTCCTGTCTGCTAACCTCTTGTTACATCATTTTATAAACTTCATTCTCCTAATTCTTCCCTATATAATAGCTTTCTTCTGGTCCCAGATGAGATGCCGCTACAGGAGCTTCAGATACCACCAGTTTCTGTAGGACAAATGCCGGATCCATAGCATAGATACGGATCGTATTGACGCCGGCATTTAGTACCACCTTACTTTGGGTCTTTCTGCCATTTGCCTCAACATCCTTTGTCCATGAGCCACTGTACTCACCTGCCTTGAAGGTTGCCGGATCCACAGTATTAAGCTTCTCTGCTTTTCCTCCATTTACGGATACTCCATAATAGATGCCCACGTCTTCACGTAACAGATTATTGGATGGCGCCGTATAGGAGGTCAGTTGGTAGGTGCCTGCCTTCTCCACAGAAACAAGATATTCTGCCCACGCTGCATCTTCTGGAACAGAAGCCGTTTTTACATCCGTCGGTAAAGCTTTTAAGGATTCTCCGGTTTTCCCATATTTATGGATCACGGAGATCTCTGTTCCATTGGTTCCCTTGCCGCTCTGGCTGAAATGCCCTGGCAGTATCGACGCATATCCATTGGCATAAATAAAGGTATTCACTGCCAATCCATCTGTGTCAATCTTTCTAGTCTTTACCTGAATCGTTACAATCTGAGTACCACTCTGAATCTGGACTGTTCCCGCTGTTTCTGGATTTTTGCTCCAGTCAACAGATACTTGGAAACTATCCTGCATCTCCACCTGCCCGGAAGTCTTCGATACCTGAATCCAGTCGGCAGAGGTCTTCACCGAATAATCCAGTGAGTTTTCTCCCATATTCGCTAAAGTTACCGTATAGCTTTCTTTTCCAGTACTGGTGAACTCATCCAACTGACATTCTCCCTCCCGGCAAGCTTCCGCCTGATTTTCAAGGGTGACAGAAAGTCCCGTCTGGTCAGATTCTCTCAGCCACTTTGCGGTTGGATATTTCCATCCATCAGAATTCCAAGTAACATAACCTACATGTGGAGAACTCATCATATTTTTCCATTTATCCCCCACGCCTGGCATATCATTATTGTATGTGTCCTGCAGATCTTTATCCTGCTGAATGGAATCTTCCACAAGTGCCGCGTAAAGATTTGCATTCATGCTGCCACGGTCATAAAAATATTGGTTCAATCCTTTGGCAATCTGCATTTTAGCTACAGCCGCCGCTCCCACCACAGGGTAATAAACCAGTTCAAAATAGGCTGCCTGATGGCTTTCTGGAATCACTTCCTTATACTCCTCTGCCAGCCGCTCCATCTTCTGGACACGGTCCAGCACTCTTATCGCTTCATTATAATTGGAAGCATTGTACGTATTCGCACTTATTACTTCTGGCTTACAGGAGCTATGGAGCCATGTATACTCCTGGATCAGAGAACGAAGGTCCTGAACCTGCTGTTCTTCAAGAGAGGAACCAAACTGCTGTCTTACCCAGCGGTTCATGTATTCTTCGGTCCGGTTCAGTCCATTTTTTCCCCAGGTATCGTAATCATATGCCAAATCCAGAAAATAAGAGATGTTCATTTCCATCGGCTTCAGATCTCCTACGTTGACGATCCAGATATCATCGATACCGTGTTCATATGCCATGGTCATCTGTTCCCATACTTTATTGAGCTCCACGGTATTGATCCACTCATATGAAGTCGGTCCTCCGTGATAGTCAAAGTGATAATACATCCCCCAACCGCCGGGACGGTTAATCGTCTCCTGGTCAGGAAGTGTCCGCATATTACCAAAATTATCATCACAGAGCATAATCGTTACATCATTCAGCATCTCCCATTTTTTTAGTCCTTCGGCCTTCTCTGTTCCATGCCAGAACTTTTCTACCTCTTTGTATACGGTTAGTACCTGTGGTGCCTCTGACAGATCATTTTCCTCCAGTATATTTTTCTGAACGGTAATTACCTTTTTCAGAAGCTCGATATTCTCCTCGTCGGTACCGGAAAGTGCGGAATCCGCCTCTCCACGCATACCCAAGGTATATACATTTTCAAAAGCCATATTCCTTTTTACGCCGTCCTGCCAGAACTTTGTGATGGCCTCTTCGTTGGTGTTAAAATTCCATTTATTGCTGTTACCATATTTTTTGTATATTCTCTGCCACTCTACACCGGCACGACACAGCGGCTCATGATGGGAAGTACCCATTACAATGCCATACTTGTCGGCAAGCTCTGCATTGGCAATTTTGCTGGATTTACCATCTTCGCTGAAATTATTGGACCACATCGCAGGCCACAGATAATTTCCCTTGCAGCGCAGTATTAATTCATATACATGCTTATAAAATTCTTCGTTATAGCCTTTGAATTTTGCATTCACCCATCCTGTCAGGGAAGGCGCCTCATCATTCAGGAATATTCCGCGGTATTTTACCGATGGCTCCTTTGACGTCACATTCAATTCGGAGGCTTCCAGAACAATACTGTCTTTTTTATCCGGCACAGCATCCGCCCAGAAAATCCAAGGCGAAACACCGATCAATTCAGAAATATGATAGAGTCCGTAAATCGTTCCCCGCTTATCGCTTCCCACCACGACAAGCCCTCTTTCGATCCCCGGTGAAGGCTGATCTACGATCTGAATCTTGTAAGTCTCTCTCTTGCCCTGAATGGCAGATACGTCCAGTTTACCATCTGCAATCAGCGAATCGATGACCTGATTGTTTCCAATGGATCCCGCGTAAATAGCAGTCCCCATAATATCGCCAGGATCTGTGACAACGTCCGGTCTGCATTCACTGGTTAAAACCTGCTCAATATCGCCGGCAAAAGAATCCGCTACTAGACTTAACCCTTCGTAATCATCCCCTGTATCATCTATGTAAATCGAAACATAACCAAATCCCTCTGCCAAAGTAAACGGTTTCTGGGGCAGCGGAGTTGGATCCGTTACAGGTGGAGCAGAATTTGTAATCTGTGGCGGTGCCGCAGTAACTTTGCTGTCATCCGACGGTTTTATCACAGTAACTGTGCAAACTGCCTTAGCTCCCCTTCCATCCGCAGCATAGGCTGTGATTTTGGCGGTTCCTGTCTTTTTCGCTGTCACAACGCCCTTACTGGTCACTTTGGCCACCGATGTATCCGAACTCTGAAATGTCACGTTCTTCACAGTGGCGTTTTTCGGTGATACTGAAGCTTTCAACTGCAACTTCTGGCCTTCTGGAAGAGTCGCATTTTTCTGATTCAGCACGACCTTCTTTGCCTTTTTAAATACTTTGAATACAGAAACTGTTAATTTGACACTCTTCTTTGGCTTGGTCTGGCTGGAAATCGTGATCACTGCTTTTCCCGCCTTCTTCGCTTTGAGTTTTCCTTTTTTGTCTACGGAAACCACCGCTTTTTTGCTGGAGCGGTAGGTTATTTTTTTATTCATTCCCGCTGGTTTCACTTTCACTTTGAGCGAAAATGTCTCTCCCTTTTTCATCCCTAGCGTCTTCACCACTGGTTTAGACAGCGTAATACTTTTTACTGTCTTTTTCGCTGCATGTACTGCTTCTGGTACAACTACCGCTGTCGCCATGACGACAAACGCCATAACCACTGCCAATACACGCCGCAGTCTATAACTGTGAAATTTCACAAAATCATCTCCTTCTCTTTTTGTTTATTGTACAATATTCACAATGAAATCACGATTGCATTTCTTTGAAAATTGATTGCAAATATTGGTCTTTTATAAAAGCGTTTATAGCCGTTTTTCCAACGCATTCACCACTGTCTCCAGCACTTTGATTCTGGCATAATATTTGGAGTTGGCCTCCACCACGATCCAAGGGGCATCTTCCGTGGAGGTACGGACGATCATCTCATCCACAGCTTTTTCGTACAGATCCCATTTTGCCCGGTTACGCCAGTCCTCATCGGTGATCTTCCACTGTTTCTCTGGTGTGTTTTCTCTCTCCCGGAATCTGCGCTCCTGCTCTTCCTTATCGATGTGAAGCCAGAACTTCAATACGATGTAGCCGGCATTTGTAAACTGCTCTTCCATATTGTTGATCTCGCTGTAAGCGCGGCTCCATTCCTGCTCCCTGGCAAATCCCTCAATGCGTTCCACCAGAACCCTGCCATACCAGGTACGGTCAAAAATCGCCATATGTCCAGCTTTGGGAATCCTTTCCCAGAATCTCCACAGATAATGATGTGCCTTTTCTATGTCGTTGGGCGCCGCCACAGGAACCACTTCATATCCTCTCGGGTCCATCGCCTGGGTGAGCCGCTTGATGGCTCCACCCTTCCCACCGGCATCCCAGCCCTCAAATGCAAGAATAACCGGAACCCTTTTCAGATACATTTTGTTGTGAAGGGCAAGAAGCCGCTTCTGCAGTTCTTTTTTCTTCTTCTTATATTCTTCACGTTCCATGGTCTTACTCAGATCGATTCCCTGCAATACACCGTTGCGGAATCTCTCTACATCAGGCATTGCCCCATTATCCCCGGCGTCCTTTTTACCAGCTTCTATAGAAAGAGACTCTTCTACTTCTCTCACCGCCCGCTCCATTCTCTCTACCATTGTAGTAATAATTTTACAGGTGGCATACTGTTTATCTGTCGCCTCTACCACGGTCCAGGGTGCTTTCGCTGTATCGGTATGAACCAGAACCCGGTCATACTCTTTCAGGCATTTTTCATAGTTTTTGTTGTTTACTTTATCTTTTTCTGTAACTCTCCAACTGGTCTCATTATTATTTTCCAGTTTCTCCAGTCTCTTTTTTTGCTCCTGCTTGGAGATCATCAGAAAAAACTTAATGATCAAACAGCCATCCTCTGTCAGCATTTCCTCAAAATCCAGCACTTCCTTTTCCGAAATGATCTGCTCATACACTCCCTTATACCAGCTCTGGTCAAAGATGTGCATCCTTCCCTTCTCCGGCGTCTTTGTGAAATACCGCCAGAAATAGGGGCGCATCACTTCATCCTCCTTATCCCTGCCCACAGTAAACACCTTAAAACCGCGGGGATCCAAAGACTGGATCATACGGTTTATCATCGTTCCCTTTCCCGCCGCATCCAATCCCTCAAATACGACCATGACCGGAATCTGTTTCTCCTTGCACGCCCGCTGTAACTCCCCAAAACGCACCTCTAACTGATTCATCTTCTCATCGTACTCTTTCTTTTGCATTGACTTGTTTACATCAATCTGCCCCAACATAACGATCGACCTCCAATCCACATAAATCATAGGAAACGGCAAATTTCTCCGTTACCTATGCCCCAACACTTCTATCTTCTATTATAAATCATAAATGCTTTTTTTCATACTGTTTTTTATCTTTAATATATACAATTCGATTTTACCTTGTAGGGGAGGGTTCAAATTAGAAATGGCAGAAATATTCATATTTTATTAGATTTTTGTTCCGAAAAATATTTCATAGAAGAGAAAAAAGAGCGTCGCCTTGTGGAACACTGCTTACAACGGCATGTTTAATATAGCGAAAAGCGGAAACGGTCTCCACACGCAAATTTTCGTACGCTTCGCCACAAGTGACCATTTCATCACGGAAATGTTACACAATAAAAGCCATTTCTAAAGACAAAGCTATAAAATATCGTCAAAGTCTATTTTCCATTCGAACTACCTTATAAAATAAGTCTTTCAAAAGTGTTAAAGCGTAACAAATATCCCGAAAAAATGTAACTTCGTCAGTATAAATCATGCTCCTTAATCATTATACATTTTGTGTTCTCATCAAAAACAAACTCCACAATCCATGGCATAACATTTTTGATTCTTTCAAAATCGTTATACCCGAAAGAATGGTCATAATAATTAACAATCGTACTTAACGCAGTTCCATGACTTCCTACTACAATATTCTTTCCTGCATACTTATTTAATACCTGCTGCAATGCCGATACATTTCTCGCTTGAACTTCTTGAAGGCATTCTCCATCAGACAATTTGTATGTTAAATCATTCCATTGCATTTTTGCAAATGATGTAAAATCTTCAATCCAGTTACTACCTACTTTTCTTTCCCTAAAATCATATATAATATTAATTTCTATACCATAACTATCTGCAAAATCCTTAACTGTATCTACTGCTCTTTTATATGGACTTGATAAAACAACATCAATATGCTTATCTACCAGAAATTTTGTAACCAATTTTCTATCTTCCATTCCTTTCGAAGATAATTCTCGAAGATCGTCATTATGATTGTTATAATTTGGCTCTGCATGACGAACGAAATATACTTTAGTCATAGTAATACCTCCCTACATAGTTAAGTTTTCAAAACCTATTATCGAATCCTTGACTAAGAACTCATTTGAATCCGTATGATATTTCCAAGTTTTATCGAATATTCCGTTTTTTATCAAAGACATTAAAGAGTGCCTCGACGTGGCTGGCGCCTTAGCTCCCTACAAGCCGTGCTTCGACTGCTTTCAGCAGTCTCAACGGGCTGGCGCCCTATAAAAACAGAAGAACGTCCACCCTCATGAGCCAGCTCATGGGGTGGACGTTCTTCCGTTTTTGCACGGCTTGTAGCTTAACGCTTGTTGTAGTTGATCAGGCAGCCTTTGAGGATGATCTCTCGTTCGTCATCCGTCAGGGCGCCGAGATGGAATTCCATCTCCTTCATTCCTTTATTTGCTACATACGCCTTTACGGTATCGTTTTTCTCAAGAATTGCTTTTTTGATATCTTTTACAAAGATATAATCGTCTTTGTCAAAGGGAAGTTCACCGTCAAACACGAAAGGCAGCATTCCCCAGTTGATCAGGTTAGAGCGGTATCTCTTCGTGGCGTATTCCCTGGCAATATTTGCCATGCCTCCCAGCACTCGCTGGCAGCTCGCCGCCTGCTCTCTGGCGGATCCATCTCCCGGTTTAACTGCGAAGATCACGCTTCCGATCTCCGTCTCCTCTGGTTTTACATCGAACTTTTCTGCCACGGCCGCATATACTTGTTTCAATTCCGGGTCCACTGCATAAATATCTTCGCCGGCAAGACGGGCTTTTTCTGCCTTCTGTACCTCTTTTGCCTTTCCTACATAGGCCGGATCTTTTCTGGAAAGAGTAAACTCTGCCAGTCCCAGCGGATTGGAACGGTAAGATGAGGTCTCACCCGACGGGATCAGCTCGTCGGTTGTCGTAACCGGATCATGGATCATGGAAACTGCCTTCAAAAGCACATTGTCGGTCAATGGGAACATCTCTGGCCAGTCCACGATATTCGGACCAAACTTGATCTCCACAGAAGGATCTGCTTTTCCGACGCCATTGTAGACACGGTTCTCATAAATGGACTTGTCAAAGAAATATTTTGGCTTATTGAAATTCACATCAATATCCGTAGCCGCTGTCAAGTATCCCTGGTTTGCAGCGGTCGCTGCGATAGAACGGGCATCCATAAGAGCAACAGAAGCGATCTGGCCGCTTGTCACCTTAGAACCTTCGCGGTTCGGGAAGTTACGTGTGGAGTGACGGATACTCAATCCACGGTTGCTTGGCACATCTCCGGCGCCAAAACATGGTCCACAGAAAGCCGTCCTTACGGTGGCGCCTGTCGCCATTAGGTCTGCGATGGAACCATTTTTCACAAGCTCCATAAATACCGGCTGGCTCGCCGGGTATACACTCAGTGAAAATTCATCGGCTCCGATGTATTTTCCACGGAGAATGTCCGCCGCATCACAGATATTTTCAAATCCACCTCCGGCACATCCGGCGATGACTCCCTGCTCCACATACAATCTACCGTCGTGAATCTTGTCCGTCAGAGTAAAGTCAATATCTTTGTTGTTGTCCAGGCTCACCAGCGCCTTCTTTTCCACATCTCGGAGGATATCTTCTAGATTGCCGTTTAATTCCTCGATGGAATATACATTGCTTGGGTGGAACGGCATGGCGATCATCGGCTTGATAGCGGACAAATCTACCTCCACCACACCGTCATAATACGCCACTTTCTCCGGCGCAAGCTCTGCAAAATCCTCACTTCTTCCATGAATATCATAGAATTCTTTTACCTGGCTGTCCGTTCTCCAGATAGAAGACAGACAGGTGGTCTCTGTGGTCATAACATCCACACCGATACGGTAATCCACACTCAGATTGTCAATGCCATCACCGATAAATTCCATCACTTTATTATTTACATAACCATTTTCAAATACCGCGCCGATGATGGCAAGGGCGATATCCTGAGGGCCTACACCTTTTTGTGGCTTTCCTGTCAGGTGGATGGCTACCACTCCCGGCATCGGAATGTCATAAGTCTGCTCCAGAAGCTGTTTTACGATCTCCGGACCGCCCTCACCCATAGCCATGGTTCCCAATGCACCATATCTTGTATGACTATCGGAACCAAGGATCATTTTCCCGCCTCCGGCCAGCATTTCCCTGGCAAACTGATGAATCACTGCCTGATGAGGCGGCACATAGATTCCACCATATTTCTTTGCACAGGAAAGACCGAACACGTGGTCATCCTCGTTGATCGTTCCCCCCACTGCACAGAGACTGTTGTGGCAGTTCGTCAATACATAGGGCACTGGAAATTTCTCCAGTCCCGAAGCTCTTGCTGTCTGCAAAATTCCCACAAAAGTAATATCATGAGAAGTTAATTTATCAAATTTTATTTTAAGTTGCTGCATGTTGTCCGATGTATTGTGTGCATTTAAAATGCGATATGCCATCGTCCCTTTTGCAGCCTCCTTCTTGTCTGTTTTTACACCTGTTCTGCTTTCCACTGCTGCGGCTGCTTCACTGCCATCAGGAATCAATTCATTTCCATTGACAAGATACGCTCCACCGTCATATAACTTGATCATCTTATCTCTCCTTTCAAAATGCGTTCCTTACTTCACCCATCTCGATTCAATATTATACTTCTTATCCTTTTATTTTGCAAATAAAATTTAAAAAGACGACAACTCAGAAAAACAATATTGTAATTTATAATAATATGTTGTACAATATTTAAGATACTGAAAAAACATGAGAGAGAAGCCCTGACAGGACAGATTCTACATGTTTTAGAATTGCGAAAGCACCATTTAAGCGAAGCAATTCATAGTAATAATCAATGTAACAGAACCGTTTTAGCTAACGGAGTGAGGTATTTTATGCGACATATTATGAATGCTCTGGACCTTTCGGTAGAGGAACTGGACAAACTGATCCACCTTGCTGAACAGATTATGGAAACACCGGAAAAATATACCGAATGTTGTAAAGGAAAAAAGCTTGCAACCTGCTTTTACGAACCAAGCACACGAACAAGACTTAGTTTTGAAGCCGCTATGCTGAATCTTGGCGGTAGTGTCCTTGGTTTTTCTTCTGCCGATTCGAGTTCTGCTTCTAAGGGAGAAAGCGTGGCGGACACCATCCGCGTCATCTCTTCCTATGCAGATATCTGCGCTATGAGACACCCCAAAGAAGGAGCTCCCCTCGTGGCATCCATGTACTCTTCCATTCCTGTCATCAATGCCGGGGACGGCGGGCACAATCATCCGACCCAGACACTTACCGACTTGCTTACCATCAAAAATCTCAAGGGACATTTCGACCACCTGAAAATTGGTTTTTGCGGCGACCTAAAATTTGGGCGCACCGTGCACTCCCTAATCGACGCTATGGTACGTTATCCGGGAGTGGAATTTGTGCTGATCTCCCCTCCTGAATTAAAGATCCCGGATTATCTGCGGAAAGAAACCCTGGATGAAAACCATATTCCTTATCAGGAAGTCAGCGATCTAGACGCCGTTATCGGAGATCTGGATATCCTGTATATGACCAGGGTACAAAGAGAACGATTCTTTAATGAAGAAGACTATATCCGTCTGAAAGACAGCTTTATTCTGGACACCTCCAAAATGAAGCTGGCGCGGGAGGACATGCTGGTACTCCATCCGCTTCCCAGGGTAAATGAAATCTCTACAGAAGTAGACAACGATCCCCGGGCAGTATATTTTAAACAGGCTCAATACGGTGTATATATACGAATGGCACTAATCCTGACTCTGCTTGAAACCAAGATCTGACTGAGAAATTTTTCACATATATCGACTGGAGGTAAAACTATATGTTAAATATCGGCGGACTGAACCAGGGCGTCGTGATCGACCATATCAAGGCGGGACATGCCATGGAAATCTATCAGTACCTGAATCTGGAAAAACTGGACTGCAGCGTGGCAATCATTAAAAATGCGAAAAGCAATAAAATGGGAAAAAAGGACATTATTAAAATAGAAGGGCCTCTCCGAGTAGACCTGGATATTCTCGGTGTTCTGGATGAACATATAACGATCAATATCATAGAGAATGATAACATCGTCGAAAAACGGACACTGACGCTGCCGGATATCGTCACGAATATTATAAAATGCAAAAATCCCCGGTGCATCACATCCATTGAACAGGAGCTGCCCCACCGTTTTAAACTCACAGACAAAAAGAACCGGATCTACCGCTGTCTCTACTGTGAGCAGAAATTCAAAGGGCAGTTTAAATAAACCTTGCTCCGCATACTTTCGCGCCGTCGCGCTACAATAGATCCCCACCCTCCCTATAACAGAGAGAGCGAGGATCTAGTTTTGTAATCACTACGACATAGCACTATGTACACATTTCTTCTTTAATCTAAAAATTCTACGGAACCATTGTCAATATGGTATACCGCACCACATACTTTTAATCCATCTTTATCCTCTTCCTGAATACCAAGACTTTCTTTGATGATGGACACGCTTCTCTCTACATTTAAGCAGCATGCACGGTATTCATCCTTTTCTCCGCCGATCGCCTTGCGGATCTCATCCGTGATAAACTTGGTATAGCCGTCCGGCTCCTGATGAAGCGCTGCACCAACGGCGCCACAATGGGTGTGTCCCAGCACTACTACCAGTTTGGTTCCAAGGTGGCCTGCCGCATACTCCACACTGCCGAGCTGGTGGTTATCCATAACATTTCCAGCCACACGGATAACGAACAATTCACCGATGCCCGCACTGAAAATGCTTTCGGGAATAACCCTGGAATCCGAACATGTTATCACAATAGCGTAAGGGCTCTGTCCCTCATCACATGTAACCTGTCTGATCTGAGGAGATACATCTCCTGGATTTGTCATCGCTGTCAGATAACGCTTATTTCCCTCTATCAGTTTTTCCATTGCTTCCGCTGCTGTCACCTTTTGTTCCTGCATAAATACTATCCTCCATTTCCGTCCCGCGAATCCGGCATCTATACCATACCTGACCAGTTCACCGGACTTCTTTGTTTTGTGCAGATTATAACATATATTCTAGGATAATTCAATGTCGTTCCTCAAATCTCATACCCCAGTGCCCGCAACATTTTCAAATCCTTATCTATGGATATTCCCATTGTGGTCAAAAAATCCCCGCTGATAGCTGCATTTGCCCCGGACATAAAGCAGGCTCTCCCCTTATCCGACAGGTATTCTCTCCCAGCGGCCAGACGGATGAATACCTTTGGAAGAGCAAACCGCAGCAGGGCAATCGTTCGGCGGACCTCCTCTTCTCGGAGGGGCACCGCTCCTTCAAAGGGGGTGCCTGGTGCCGGATCCAGCAAATTTACTGGTACTGAGTCCACCCCCAGCTCCCGTTCATTTAATGCCAGATCAATACGGTCTTCCAGACACTCGCCGATACCAAAAATTCCGCCGCTGCATACACCAAGCCCCGCCGCCTTCGCAGCCCGGATCGTAGCTTTCTTCTCCTCATACGTGTGGGTGGTACACATTTTTTGAAAATAGGATTCTGAACTTTCCAAATTATTATGTATCATCTGCATTCCTGCAGCCTTCAGTTTGTCCAGGTCCTCCTTTCCCAGCAGCCCCAGGGAGCCACAGAGACGCAGGCTGGTTTTCTGCCGAAGAAGGCGCAGGGAATGACAGAGCTCTTCCACATCTTCACCGGGCAGAACCCTTCCTGATGAAACGATCCCATATGCCATCATACCCCGGCTATCCTTTTCTACGGCATCTTCCAGCAGTTTTTCTGTTCCCAGAAGAGAAAAACGTGGGACTTCCCGACAGGAGGGATTGGCTCCCGACTGGGCACAGAATTTACAATCTTCCGAACAGGGACCTCCCTTGGCACTGATCACAGCACAAAGATCGAAGGTATTTCCACAAAAATGCCTCCGAACTTCATCGGCTGCCTGGCAGAGCTCCTCCAAAGGTTCTTCTGCCAGACTCATGATCTCCATTTTAGAGCATGCGCCGCCCTTATATAGTTTCTTTTGTAATTCCTTTATTCTGCTCATATTGATTCATCACCTTTACTAATGGTCTCGCCATCAGACTCGCCACCACACATTTCACCGCATCCAACGGAAGAAATGGCGCACAGCCAGTCAAAAATGCGGCCTTCAAAGGCAGACCTGTCACTGCCACCATCCAGATCATGGCAAAAAGATACATCACCGGTATGCCGATGCCGATCGTGGTCAACAGGTATCTTGGTATGCTGTACATTTTACCTTTTAGCAGGGAAATCAGAACCACTGCCACCAGAAAACCTATAAAAAATCCGCCGGTTGGTCCCAAAAGATAGGTAAGACCGCCCTTTCCCCCATTTGCCACCGGTACTCCCGCCGCACAGAGCAGTATGTACACTACAATAGATATGCCCGCTTCCAGCGGAGAAAGCAGCAGAGCGATAAGATTTACCGCCAATGTCTGAAGGCTGATGGAGGCCACAGCAAAAGGCATGGGAATGACAATGTAAGATGCCACGATAAGAAATGCTGTCATCAAGGTGATTTTTGTGATCATTAGCGTTCTTTTAGAAATATTCATAATGTAAACCTCTCTTCTTTTTTAAGTTGACATTATCATATCACAGCATCAAAAAAATGTCAACCTATCCCAACGGATAAGTTGACATTTTTATTTTTTAATTTGTTCTTTTAAAACAATCCTGTGATCTTTCCCTCTTCGTCCACATCGATGCGCTCTGCCGCTGGTACTTTCGGAAGACCTGGCATCGTCATAACCGTTCCGGTGATCGCCACTACAAAACCGGCTCCCGCCGATACATACACATCACGGATATGGATGGAAAAATCTGTGGGACGGCCAAGCAGTGTGGGATCATCCGACAGGGAGTACTGGTTTTTCGCCATGCAAACCGGCATCGTTCCAAAGCCCAGAGCCTCCAGACGATCGATCTGGGTCTGTACTGCCTTGTCGTACACGACCTCTTTCGCCCCATAGATCTCTTTCGCCACCGTCTCCATCTTCTCCCGCAGGGAAAGAGAATCTTCATAAAGGCACTGGAAATGGCTTTCCTCCGTCTCGACGGTCTCCACTACCTTCTTCGCCAGCTCGATACCGCCTTCACCGCCCTTCTCCCATACCTGGGACAAAGCAAAACGGCAGCCTCTCTCCTCGCAGAATTTTTTCACATATTCCAGCTCTGCCTCGGTGTCGGTCACAAATTGATTCAGAGTGACCACACAGGGTACCTTATATTTTGCCACATTTTCTATGTGCTTTTCCAGATTGACAATTCCCTTTTTCAGAGCCTCCAGATTTTCCTGCCCAAGATCTGTCTTAGCAACACCACCATTATACTTAAGGGCACGTACCGTGGCAACCAGAACCACTGCATCCGGACGGAAACCACCCATCCGGCACTTGATATCAAAAAACTTTTCAGCGCCGAGATCTGCGCCAAAACCAGCCTCAGTAATCGTATAATCTGCCAGTTTCAATGCCGTCTTCGTTCCCCGCATACTGTTACAGCCATGAGCGATATTTGCAAAAGGTCCGCCGTGGACGATGGCCGGTGTGTGCTCCAGCGTCTGGATCAGATTCGGCTTCAGCGCCTCTTTGAGAAGCGCTGCCATAGCGCCTACTGCATTCAGCTCCTTTGCCGTCACCGGTTCCCCCTCATAATTATAAGCAACAATAATTCGTCCAAGACGTTCTTTTAGATCCCTCATATTTTCCGCCAGACAGAGAATTGCCATAATCTCCGAAGCTACCGTGATAATGAAATGATCCTCTCTGGTGACACCATCCACTTTTCTTCCGAGGCCAACGGTAATATTTCGGAGCACCCGGTCATTCATATCCTCACAACGCTTCCAGACAATCTGTTTTGTATCGATCCCAAGGGCGTTCCCTTGATGAATGTGGTTATCCAGCATAGCCGCCAGCAGATTATTGGCGGAGGTGATGGCATGAAAATCTCCGGTAAAATGAAGATTCAGTTCATCCATCGGAACCACCTGGGCATAACCGCCCCCGGCTGCTCCCCCCTTAATACCAAAACACGGACCAAGAGACGGCTCTCTCAATGCGATAACTGTTTTCTTCCCCAGCTGATCCATCGCCTGGCCAAGACCAACGGTGGTGGTCGTCTTCCCCTCTCCTGCAGGGGTAGGATTGATAGCAGTCACCAGGATCAACTTACCGTCCTGTCTATCCTTGATCTTATCCCAAAGATCGTCTGTCAGCTTCGCCTTATATTTTCCATAAAGGTCCAGATCCTCTTCTTGGATATCTAGTTTTTTCGCAACTTCCTGAATCGGTTGAAGTTCTGCTTCCAAAGCAATCTCAATATCTGATTTCATCTTACCTCTCCTTCTGGTGATCGTTGAGCGGAGCCATCCGATAGCTCCAGTTTATACCAACAAAGTTACAACATAAGTATACCACATTACCATAATAACTCAACCGTCAAAATGTCAGTAGATTAGTAAATAAAAATTAAGTTCTGAATATCTTTTCTTTCAGAATATACTGGAGATATTCCTGGACGATATCCAGCTCCGGGGCACATTGGTACAACATCCTAGCTCCCGCCACGTCTTCGATCTCATTTAGGATCAGCCTTCTCCTGTCATCCACGATAAAATCGATACCCGCCATGCCAAATTCCATCCCATCTAGGACGGCTTTCACGATAGAGAGCTCTTGGCCGGAAAGTTCATACCGGCGCACCTCTCCTCCCAGAGAAAAGTTAGCACGGAAATCCCCAGAAGAACTCCGCATCACCGCTGCAAAGATCTTCTTTCCCACCACATAAACTCTCACATCCCGACTCCGCCTGCCCTCTGTCAAAGACCTACTTCCGACCATCGGCTGCAACACAAAATCATGCTCCCCGATCCCAGCCAAAACTTTCCTTTTGTCATCTCCGATGGAAAACACCTGTGTTCCCCCGTGGCCATCCACCGCTTTTACGACAAAATCAGAAACGGAACAGATCAGTTCTCTCTCCTCCTGTTCAAAAGAACTGCTGTATAAAAATTGGTCTTCAAACAGGTGGATAAGCTCTCGATGCTTTTTTGAGAGAATGAGAGGAAGCTCTTTTCCGGAAAAGGTCAGAGATGGCACCGACAACACCCGGTCCTTAAAATACTCCAACGTCCTCCCCTTGTGATTGCAGACATAGCTGACCCGATATGAATTGAAGACCGGGATTCCTGCTCGCTCCAGCATCTGGTTGATCTCCGGGCAAATGGTCCGTACAAGGGCACAAAGCGGCATTTGACCATCCCAGAGGCGACGTGGCAGGGTTTCTGCCAACACTGGCTCCACCTCGATTTTATAAATGCGGCATCGCTCCTGGTACATTTGAATATAAGAAGCATTTCGCTCCATTCCTTCTCTGTCATAAATCATCCACAGTTTCATAACACCTATTCCTAACTTTCAGGCCATTTTCAGCGGCCCGGAAGAGATATACTCCATAATATAGTCCGCCGTATTTATTCCGGTGCATTCATAGAGATTTTTAAAATGGGCATTGGAGTTTACCTCACACACCAGGAAACCACCTTCTGTAAACAAAAGATCCACTCCCGCAAAGTCACAGCCCACCGCCCGAGCTGCCCGGGTTGCCAAAAGGCAGGCTGCCTCCTCTGGTTCATACCCTTCCATATGGCCTCCACTGGTGATGTTAGCGCGAAAATCATTGTCTGAATAACGCCGCATCGCCGCTACCACCTGATCTCCCACTACCTGTAGCCGCACATCCTGACCGCGACTGGAAGAAATATACTGCTGGAGAAGAAAAGGCTTCCTTTCGATGGCTTTCAGGATACGCTCCAGCTCCTCACGGTTCTCCGCCATATAGACCTGTTCCCCAAAGGAGCCAAAAGCTTCCTTGACGATTAGGGGATATCCCAGCCCGCCTTCCAGGCTGTCCACAAAATCCAAGGACGGAAATCCCACATTTTCATAGGTCATGGGGCCAGAGATCGTTCTGGGGATCGGAATCCCTGCTTCTAACAAGGAGAGATACGTTTTTCTTTTGTCATCGCACACTTCAATGGAACGGCTGCTGTTGTACACTGGAATTCCCGATAACTCCAGATATCTGGCCAGGATCACATCCTTATCCCAGAACAACACGAAATCTGGTCTTGGAACAGCATGATCCAACTCAAAGATTCCAGTATAAATCTCACGATTGGATCTCACCTCCAGGTAGATCCCTTTTCTTTCTGCCGCCGCCACAAACATTTCAGTCAGTTCTGTAAATTTACCGGTGTATAAAAACCCGTTTACCACAAGCCATCCTCTCAAAGGTATCCTCCCTCTCATCCCTCGGTTTCCAAATAATTCTCAAACTGTTCCATGGACATAAGGATCGTCCTCGGCTTCGTTCCTTCCTCCGGCCCTACCACACCGGCGTCACAGAGCTGATCCATGATGCGGGCGGCGCGGTTAAAGCCGATGCGGAATACCCTTTGGAGCATGCCGATGGAGGCCTTATCCTTTTCAATGATAAAGCGTCCCACTTCCACAAAAAGTTCATCTCTTTCATTTCCCCCCGGTGCACCCCCAGCAGCTCCTGCTTTGGCTCCCACCGGATTTGCCTCGATATGTTTCGTGATCTCTTCGTTATAGGATGGCCCCGCCTGCTGCTGTTTTAGAAATGCCACCACGTCATCCCGCTCTTCATCGGATACGAAGGCCCCCTGAATACGCACAGGCTTTGGATAATCCTGGGGCGCAAAAAGCATATCTCCGTTTCCCAGAAGTTTCTCTGCCCCGGCGCTGTCGATGATGGTCCGGGAATCAATGGCGGATGACACCGACAGGGCGATGCGGGATGGAATATTTGCCTTGATCAGACCGGTAATGACATTGACGGAAGGCCTCTGGGTCGCCAGTACCAGATGGATTCCTGCCGCTCTCGCCAACTGCGCCAGACGACAGACTGCATCTTCGACCTCTCCCGGCGCTACCATCATTAGATCGGCAAACTCGTCCACGATAATAACGATCTGGCACATCTTTTCATAGGTATTCTCTTCGTTGTATTTGAGACCGGCGATCTTTTTATTATAACTCTTGATGTCCCGGACGCCAAGCTCTGCAAATTTATTGTAGCGCACCGTCATCTCCTGCACCGCCCAGTTCAGCGCCGCAGAAGCTTTCTTCGGATCCGTCACCACTGGGATCATCAGATGGGGGATATCCGCATACGCTGTCAGTTCCACCATCTTCGGATCCACCATGATAAATTTGACGTCATTGGGATCCGCCTTATAAATAATACTCATGATCAGCGTATTGATACACACCGATTTACCGGAACCGGTCGCCCCTGCCACAAGCATATGAGGCATTTTGGCGATATCCGTCACAATGGTTTTGCCGCTGATATCCTTTCCCACCGCAAAGGATACGTTGGACTTGGCGCTCTGAAACTCCCTGCTCTCCAGCAGTTCACGAAGAGTCACCATATTCCGTTTGGCATTCGGCACCTCGATCCCCACTGCCGCTTTTCCAGGGATCGGCGCCTCGATCCTTATATCCGAAGCCGCCAGGCTCAGCTTGATATCATCCGCAAGTCTGGTGATACTGCTTACCTTAACTCCCTGCTCCGGCACCAGCTCATACCGGGTCACACTCGGTCCACAGCTCACATCTCCCATCCTTACCTTGACACCAAAACTTTCCAATGTTCCCTGAAGTTTGGCCGCTGTGTCGATCAAATCCTTATCACTGAGACCTTTGTTTCCCGCCTTGGGCTGAGAGAGAAGATCCAGGGAAGGAAATACATACGTACTTTCCTGCTGGGGTTCTGGTTTCTTGATCTCTTCCTCAATCTGCTGAATCTCCGCCTGGGGATCCTCCGTTTTTTTCTCTTTCTTTCTGGACTCTCTGATCTTTTGCTCTTTCGTAGTTTGCTCTTTTATCTCCAGCTCATGAGCCTGTTTGTGATTTCCGAATTTTGTATCAAGTTCCTCCTGATACACTGGATTTTCAGCAGAATCCTGTGAACCTCCTCGAATAATGGATATGTTCGGGAGCTCTGGTTCCTCAGTAACCGCATCGGATCGTTGTTCCTGCTCTGTCTTTTCTTCCTCTTGCGCCTTCGGCTCCACCGGTTGTATCTGCGCCTTTTTCCGTTTTCTTTTTGTCTCTTTTCCTTTCTTCTTCTCAAAGGTGTGTACCTTCATCTGTCGCTGTTCCGGCTCTTCCTCCTGCTCTTCGTAATTCTCATATTCTATGTAGTCTTTTTTCGACGACTTTTCTTCGTAGAGATCACGAATCGCCGCAAAGATCAGCTTCCTCGTAATAAGCATCACAAATAGCAAGGTCAGTCCGAGTATGATCACCAGTGAACCAGCTCTTCCTGCCAGAAGTGTCAATAGGTACGAAAGTATCCCTCCCAAAAGACCGCCACCGGTCCGCTCACTGCTACAGAGCTTGTATACTTCGATCAATCCCTCTACCTTGCTGTCGATCACCCATTGGAAAATACCACAAAGACATATGTACAATCCCGCACTGTATATGATCTTACGTTTCAGCTCGGAATTGTCCGGGTTGGATATAAAAAATCCACTTGCCACCAGAAGGCAGATTGGAAAAATATAAGAGACAGCACCAAAAAGTCCAAACAACAGCCCACTTAGGAGCCTTCCCCCAGCGCCACACAGGTCAAACAGACTCAGCAGTGACAAGATGGAAAATACGATGATCACCAAAAGTATGATCTCTCTTGCCAGAGGAGACACATCCTGAACTTTTTTTACAGGTTTTCTCTTCTTATTTGCCATTTTTCTTCAAACCTTTCCCTCTCCTTCAACGCCACTTCTCAGGCGTGAATCACTTTTTTCAGATAGGCCAGCGCAGAAGAGAGATTGCCAACTTCATTCACCAGCTTCTCCTCCACCGCCTCTTTCCCCACAAGAACCGTTCCAAGATCTTTGGAAAGCATGCAGGTATTCATCATAAGCTCTTCAATCCGTTCTTTTTTCGCCTCACAGTTTCGCACAATAAAATCAATGATCCGGTCCTGGATCTGCTGAAACTGTCCATAGGTCTGGGGAGCCCCGATCACCATGCCGCTCATGCGTACTGGATGTATGATCATCGTTGCGCTGGGCACAATAAAAGAATGATCGGTAGCCGTCGCCAGAGGTACACCGATGGAATGGCTGTCACCAATGATCAGCGACACCGTCGGCTTGCTCAGGCCGGCGATCATCTCTGCCAGTGCAAGGCCACAGGACACATCCCCGCCCACGGTATTAACCAAAAATAAAATTCCCTTGACTTCCTCGTCGTGCTCTGCAGTCGCCAATAAAGGAAGCAGATGTTCATATTTTGTGGATTTTGTATTCTCTGAGACACATTCATGTCCCTCGATTTCTCCGATGATAGATAGCAATTGGATGCCGCCCAACTGGCATTGTCCGTATTCTTTGATATTCTCTGTTCCCATGTCACACACACCTTTTCTGATTATTACAGGCCTTCGCCTACTCATAGTGTGACATTTATTTTGATCTTTATACGCCTTTTCCACAATCCCTATGACTGACAGTACACCAAACCCGCAAAGAAAAACAACACTATTTTGCTGCTAGCGCAGAACGAAACGGGGTTCAAATTGGCACCATCGAGCTAGATGAAACTGGTTCTAAATTTGCTTCATCGGCTACAGACTTTTATACCATTTTTTTCTGCGATCTTGTTTTACCGGAAATTCTCTGCGCAGTTGCCACGGTCTATGGACATCTATCTCGCACAAAAGACAGTCGTCACCTGCCTTGGTGGTAATACGCTGACATGGAATCCGATTTCCCTCACAGTCATATGCCTCACTGGAATCCACATACTCGATCCCACCACCCCAGCCCCTGCGGTTCACTCCCAAAACTACGGACTGATTTTCTATAGCCCTCGCCGGGAGCAGACAGTGCCAGTGATGAATCCTCTCTCTGGGCCAGTTAGCGATCACCGCCAGCACTTCGCAGTCCTCACTGGACACCTGGAAAATCTCTGGAAACCGTAAATCGTAGCATATAAAAAGCCCCATACGAATGCCGTCCAATTCTGCCGAGACCAACTGGCTGCCAGAATTATAAACACGATCCTCACCTCCATAGGAAAAAGGATGTATCTTGGTATAGTCCGCAATGATCTTTCCTTTGTCAGCCACCACAAAATGGTTCGTTCCCTTCTCCTCTTCCCGGTGGATATAGCCAAATCCCACCGCCATCCCATACCTCTCTGACTGCTCCAGAAAAAAAGCCACTGTAGAGCAGTGCTGACACCGGCCTTCGGTCTCTCCACAGCCCCGAACATCCATAGTAAATCCCGTCAGGGTCATCTCTGGAAAAAGGATAAGGCGAGCCCCAGATTCCGAGGCCCGCTTTATCAGTTCTGCACACTTTTCCTGGTTCACAGACTTATCTTCCCACACTATGTCCATGCTGGTAAGTGCTATCTTCATAAATGAATTAGGCATTTTCATGGAGATCTTTCATACTGAATGAAATTCTGCCCATCTTGTCTTTTCCAAGGCAGACAACCTTTACTTTGTCCCCCAATGTCAGTTCATCTTCCACATGATTGATCCTTCTCTTGCAGATATTAGAAATATGAACCATGCCTTCCTTGCCAGGAGCAAATTCGATGAAAGCACCAAAGTCTTTGATACTTACGACGGTTCCTTCCAAAACTTGTCCCTTCTCAAAATCTGTCACAATGATCTGGATCAGACGGAGAGCCTCATCCATCATCGCC
Organism: uncultured Roseburia sp.; assembly: GCA_947644305.1. Taxonomy (GTDB): domain Bacteria; phylum Bacillota; class Clostridia; order Lachnospirales; family Lachnospiraceae; genus Eubacterium_F. The sequence continues at coordinate 3,077 of CANRYS010000007.1, read as the reverse complement.
TTGTCGGTACCACATACCGACACCGCACCATCATCGGTAATATCGATCTTCACGCCAGTGCGCTCGATGAGTGTGTTGATGGTCTTTCCTCTCTGGCCAACTACATCGCCGATCTTCGCCGGATCGATCATAATCTGTTTGATCTTTGGAGCAAATTCATTCACTTCCTTGCGCGGCTCTGCGATGGCTTTTATCATAACTTCATCCAAAATATAAGTTCTCGCCTCTTTGGTACGACGGATGGCACCTTCGACGATCTCACGGGTGAGACCATGAATCTTAATGTCCATCTGGATAGCTGTGATTCCCTTATGGGTACCGGCCACCTTAAAGTCCATATCGCCAAAGAAATCTTCCAGTCCCTGGATATCCGTAAGGATCAGATAGTCATCATCGGAATCTCCGGTCACCAGGCCTACGGAAATACCTGCTACCGGTGCTTTGATCGGCACACCTGCCGCCATCAATGACAGCGTGGAAGCACAAATACTTCCCTGGGAAGTAGAACCATTGGACTCCATGATCTCCGATACGGTACGAATCGTATAAGGGAATTCTTCCTCGGAAGGAATCACTGGTACAAGCGCCCTCTCTGCCAGCGCTCCATGTCCAATCTCCCGACGACCCGGACCTCTGCTCGGTCTCGTCTCTCCTACCGAATAGGATGGGAAATTATAATGATGGATGTATCTCTTGGATGTAATATGCTCATCCAATCCATCCAGTTTTTGTTTTTCAACCAGCGGTGCCAGCGTCGTCACATTGAGCACCTGTGTCTGTCCTCTAGAGAACAGTCCCGAACCGTGAACCGTAGGAAGCACGTCGATTTCTGCTGCCAGGGGACGGATCTGCGTCACCTCACGGCCATCCGGACGTTTGTGGTCCTTAAGAATCATCTTACGGACAGTCTTTTTCTGGAATTTATAAACAGCCTCATCGATCAGCTCCATCCACTCTGGATGCGCCTCTTCGTAACGCTCCTCCAATTGATCCTTGATCTTGCGGATGTTTTCCTCACGAACCTGTTTAACATCTGTAAACACAGCCTCTTCCATGGCCTCTGGAGTGACAAAAGAAACCATGTCCTCATACAGATCCTCTGGTATATCAAAGTGCTCATAATCGTGCTTTTCTTTTCCACACTCAGCAACGATCTTATCAAAAAATTCGATAATCTGACCATTTACCTCGTGAGCCTTGTAGATCGCTTCGATCATAAGGTCCTCCGGCACTTCGTTAGCGCCCGCCTCGATCATGATCACCTTTTCCCTGGTGGAAGCCACCGTAAGAGCGAGATCGGAAACCTGTCTCTGATCAGCGGTAGGATTTATCACCAGCTCACCGTCCACCAGACCGATCTGTGTCGCTGCTGTCGGTCCGTCAAAAGGAATATCTGAAATACATGTGGCAAGAGCAGAACCAAGCATCGCCGTAAGCTCTGGGCTACAGTCCTGATCCACACACATCACCAGGTTTTCCAGGGTCACATCGTTCCGATAATCCTTCGGAAACAGCGGCCGCATCGGACGGTCGATCACACGGCAGGTCAAAATCGCATTGTCGGAAGGTTTTCCCTCCCGTCTCGTAAATCCGCCGGGAATCTTTCCCACGGAATACATTTTTTCATTATACTCCACACTGAGCGGGAAAAAATCGATGCCTTCTCTCGGTTTTTCCGATGCTGTCGCCGTTGATAAAACAACAGTATTTCCATAATGCATAAATGCTGCACCATTTGCCTGGGCGGCTACTCTTCCAATATCCACAGAAAGTGTTCTTCCCCCAAGCTCCATTGAAAATGTCTTGTACATATTTTTTTCTCCTTACATTCTTATTTATACTAGAGATTCCGAAACAACTGAAAAGCACATTATCCGCCCTCTCAGATAATGCACTTTTCAGAAGTCTCGGACAAATCTCTATATTTGTTTTTTACACATACATTTTAAGTATAACATAATATCTCCGTAAAGGAAACATTTTTTTAATATTGCGGCCATGTGGCACAGTGGCTGAGCCATCACACCATCTTTTTCGCCGGATAACTGATATCCTCTCCGTCCCACAGCAGAACTTCATCATGAAAGTATGGTACCCGCATCAATCCTGCACCGAACAGGTATGCTCGGTCCCTCTCTGCAATCTCATCCAGACGCATCCATTTGACCGCTACGATGGATTGTTCCTCCTGGGAAAGTTCTGGGTCCAGTCCCTTCACTGCTACTGCATCCTCTGGAATCTCTACCAGAAACGTATAGACCCGACTTTCGAGATCCGGCTTATACTCGATGGTCAGCGGTCTCAGGATCCTTCCCTGTACATTACACTCTTCTGCAAGTTCCCGCAGCGCCGCCTGCTCCGGCGTCTCCCCTTCTTCAATTCCTCCACCGGGAAGATTATAAAAATCCCGTCCAAACAATTCATGCTCTACGAGAAGAATCCGATCACCCCGGATCACCATGGACTGACTTCTATCTCTTTTCATAGGCCACCTCCGTCACTTTAGAAGTTTTACAGTATAGACAAAAATGATAGTTGCGGCTATAGAATATCCATTGACCACACCTATCATTTTCTACTGCTCTGCCGAGCAAACAATTCTTACTTTCTCAGACCAAGTCTTGCGATCAGGGCACGGTATCCCTCCAGATCTGTTTTCTTCAGATAATCCAGAAGACCACGTCTTTTTCCTACCATTTTCAAAAGACCTCTTCTTGAGTGATGGTCTTTTTTGTTCTCCTTCAAATGTTCTGTCAGCGTATTGATCCGCTCTGTCAGGAGAGCCACCTGAACCTCTGGTGAACCTGTGTCGTTTGGTGTTCTTCCAAACTCTTTAATGATCTCTGCTTTTTTCTCTGTTGTCATCATTTTAACATACCTCCATATTTTTTAAATGCCAATTACCAAGAACCGGTCGGAGTTGTCCTGATTCTGAGTATTGGTTGATTCAACTCGATTATCTTACCACATATCCACAAATCTGTAAAGTTTTTTCTCTGAATTTTCCATATCTTTTACAATAGCATTGAAAATGAGGTGCAATAATTCTGCAAAAGGTGTATAATAACTGATACCAG
>CANRYS010000006.1 GCA_947644305.1 uncultured Roseburia sp. | reverse complement strand
GTCAGGAGGGATTCGAACCCCCGACCCACGGCTTAGAAGGCCGTTGCTCTATCCAGCTGAGCTACTGACACACAATCTATTTGGAATGATACTGATATATCAAATCAGTACCTTAAAAATACTATCATAAAAAAAGGGACATGTCAAGAAAAAATTTCAAGGAATCCCGCGTATATTTCTATAGCGGGATTCCTTGAACTCTCCAGGCATAGAAAAAAGCGGGTGATGGGAATCGAACCCACGTATCCAGCTTGGAAGGCTGGTGTTCTACCATTGAACTACACCCGCATGTATCGCTGCAGAAAATCAAACCCACAGCATATTATATAATTGAATGAAGGCTGATGCCTCATGAATCGGGGTGACAGGATTTGAACCTGCGGCCTCCTGATCCCAAATCAGGCGCTCTAGCCAAGCTGAGCCACACCCCGATGAGTGTTGCTCGTCACAACGCAAGACCTATTATATTATAGCATGAAACAAATGTCAACAACTTTTTGCAAAAAAATTAAAAAAGTTATAAAAATTTCTTAGAAAAGTGATTGACTTGTGAAGACATTTATAAGAAAATAGGTATAAATACAGTTAGCTCAACGACGCCGTGGAGCTAGCTCGACGGTGCCATCGAGCTATGAGAAGGGGACGCAAATGTTCTCAGAAAGAAGGATAATATGCTAAATATAGGTATAAAAGGAAAAGAGACAACGATTGTTGATGAGAGTAATACAGCAAAGACCATGGGGAGCGGCACACTGGGTGTATTTGCCACCCCGGCGATGATAGCGCTGATGGAGAAGACGGCATGGAAAAGTGTTGCCGAAGAGCTGGAGGAGGGCTGCGGTACCGTGGGAATCCGTTTGGACATCACTCATGATGCCCCTACACCGCTGGGAATGAATGTGACCTGTGAGAGTGTGCTTACCGGGATTGACGGAAGAAAACTCACTTTTGAAATAGAGGCACGGGATGAGCGGGGAAAGATCGGTAGCGGAATACATGAAAGATTTATCATTGATAATAAAAAATTCCAGGAGAAGGCAAATCAGAAATAGACTGGTGCCACTGCCCACGGGCAACGTGTTCTTTGGAAAAATATACGGAGAAGGAGAAAAGTGTGAAAGATATGAAGCGAAGTAAAAAACAATTGCGGTTTCTATTTCTGGGACTGTTGGCGTTAGCGATTCTGATGACAGGCTGCGGCAGCAAAAAGGAAGCAGACAGCGAACAGCAGGCGATCCAAAAGGTGGATGACCTTGCGGGAAAGAAGATCGGTGTACAACTGGGAACTACAGGAGACATCTATGCCTCAGATTATGAAGAGGAAGGCAGTACCGTAGAGCGTTATAACAAGGCAGCAGACGCGGTGCAGGCACTAAAGCTGGGAAAAATCGACTGTATTATTCTGGACGAGAATCCGGCAAAGAAATTTGTGGAGACCAGTGGGGATTTAAGGATACTGGAAGAAGAGTTTGCGGTGGAGGAATACGCCATCTGCATTTCCAAAGATAATGCGGAACTAAAAGAAAAGATCAACGGGGCGATTTCTCAGATTAAAGAGGACGGGACACTGGATCAGATCGTTAAAAACTACATTGGAGACGAAACCAAGGGAAAGTTCCAATATGAGCCAGATAAGAGTCTAGAGCATGCCAATGGAACCCTGACTATGGCCACCAATGCCGCCTTTGAGCCCTACGAGTTTATGCAGAACGGAGACATCACAGGGATCGATGTGGATATGGCGTGGGCGGTCTGCGACATTCTGGATATGGAGCTAAAGATTGAAAACATCGAGTTTGACGCCATCATCAATGCGGTACAGTCTGGAAAGGCAGACGTGGGCATCGCGGGGATGACCGTGACGGAGGATCGTCTGAAGAGCATTGATTTTACCCAGTCTTATACCACGGCTACCCAGGTGATTATACTGAGGGCAGAGAGTACTTCCCAGGCAGCGAATTTCTTAGAAAAGCTGAACAACAATTTTGTGAAAGAAAACCGCTGGAAATATATAACCCAGGGGCTTCGTACAACGCTCTGCATCAGTTTCTTTGCTGTTTTGATCGGTATCGTCCTTGGATTTTTGATCGCCATTCTTCGCAGCACCTGTGACAAGACTGGAAAGGCAAAGCTGCTAAACTGGATTCTCAGGGCGTATCTGACGGTGATCCGGGGGACGCCGGCGATGATACAGCTTTTGATCATATATTACGTAATATTTGCCTCCTCGGATATCAATAAAGTTGTGGTGGCAGTGATCGCTTTCGGTGTGAACTCTTCTGCCTATATCGCAGAGATCGTCCGCTCTGGAATTAACTCCATCGATGAGGGACAGCTAGAGGCAGGGCGAAGTCTGGGATTTACCTACGCCCAGTCCATGTGGTATTTCATTCTGCCCCAAGCGTTTAAGAATGTATTACCACCCCTTGCCAATGAATTTATTGTGCTGATCAAGGAGACGTCGATATCCGGTTATATCGGAATTGTGGATCTGACCCGGGGCGGTGATTATATCCGCAGCCGGACCTATGAGGCATTTCTGCCGCTGATCGCTGTGGCACTGGTATATCTTATGATCGTCATGATTTTGACATGGTTGGTAGGAAGAATGGAGAGGAGGCTGAAGAGAAATGAGCGCTGAGACACAGGAAATGATAAAGGTGAACAATCTCAAAAAAGAGTTTAAGGAGAATAAAGTACTACAGGGGATCACGACAGAGATTCACCGGGGAGAAGTAGTGGTCATTATAGGTCCCTCTGGATGCGGCAAATCCACATTTCTTCGCTGTCTGAATCTTCTGGAGCAACCGACGGAAGGCGAGGTCTTTCTAGATGGGACAGAATTGACAGCCCCTGGGACAGATATCAATAAGGAACGTCAGAAGATGATGATGGTATTCCAGCATTTCAATCTGTTTCCCCACATGACCATTCTCGAAAATATCTCGATCGGTCCGATCCGGCTTTTGAAAAAGCGCCCGGAAGAGGCGAAAAGGAAAGCCGAGGAATTGCTGCGGCGGACAGGATTATGGGATAAGGCAGAAGCTTATCCTGACCAGCTTTCTGGTGGGCAGAAACAAAGGGTGGCGATCTGTCGGGCACTGGCGATGGACCCGGAAGTGATCTTGTTTGACGAACCTACTTCTGCATTGGACCCTGAGATGGTGGGAGAGGTTCTGGATGTGATGAAAGAACTTGCCACCAGCGGAATTGCAATGATCTGTGTAACCCATGAGATGGGGTTTGCCAGAGAGGTGGCCAGCAGGGTGCTGTTTATGGATGGCGGTGTTATCGCCGAGGACGGAACGCCGGAAGAGGTGTTTGACCATCCGAAAAATGAGCGCCTAAAAGAATTTTTATCAAAAATATTGTGATCAGGGGACGTGTATGCGCTATTATATATCCGATCTGCATTTTTTTCATGAAAATCTGAACCAACGCCTGGACTGTCGGGGATTTGCGTCAGCAGAAGCCATGAATGAGTATATCCTGGAGCGGTGGAACCAGAAAGTTGGAGAAGGGGACGAGGTGGTGATCCTGGGAGATGTGTCAGCGGGAAATGCAGAGCAGACCAATGACATATTGAAGCGACTAAAAGGGCGTCTTATGCTGATTGAGGGAAATCATGACCATTTTCTGCGCCATCGCAAGTTTGACCAGAACCTGTTTGAGTGGGTAAAGCCCTATGAGGAGCTGCGGGATAACAAGCGCAAGGTGGTGCTCTGCCACTATCCCGTGTTCTGCTACAATGGCCAGTACCGGGTGGATGATGAGGGGAGGCCCAGGACGTATATGCTCTATGGTCATGTCCATAATTCCCAGGATGAGGTTCTGGTCAATGACTTTATACGGCAGACGGCGGCCACCAGGGTCAAATCCAGATATGTGGATAAGCCGGAGCCAATCCCATGCAATATGATTAATTGTTTTTGTATGTTCTCGGATTATACGCCCCTGACGCTGGATGAGTGGATCGAAGTGGACGCAGAGAGACGGGAACGGATGATTTTATCGGAAAATCATTGAAAAGTTGATCTTGCGTCGGGGATCATAGTTGTGCTATACTATGTAATGTTGTAAAAAAATAATAGGAAAGGAGGGGGAAAATGTTTGGAAAGCGTAAGCTGACCGATGCGGTTGCTTTTGTGGATTATGAGCACTGGTTTTATGGATACATGAATCAATTTCAGATGAAGCCCAATGTAGAGCAGTGGATTGCAGAGTTAAAACAGGATTTTAGGATAAAGAATTTATATATCTTCGGAGATTTTTCAGAACCCAATATTGAACATGAGATGAACCGCCTGAAAAAAATAACTTCAGGAATTGTCCATACGGCTAGTGAAAAACTGGGTATTGATAAAGATTTCACAGATGTGATCATTCTGGATTATATTTATCGCTATGCGTCGAAGAAAAAGAGCCCAGAGGTTTATATTTTATTTACAGGGGATGCGCATTTTACAAAAGCCGCAGAATATCTGAAAGAACTCGGTAAGCGTGTGATCATTTATGGAGTCAAATCATCTTTTAGTAATCAGCTAAAATCCGTATCTACAAGCTATGTGGAAATGCCAAGGCAGTCTCAAGAAAAAAATCATTATTATGATCTGATATTTGTCAGCCTAAACAGGCTGCGGTCCAGGCCTAGGACCTTAATTACCTACTGGAAGACCGTAAATAATGTGGCGGAGTATAACAAAGTGCCGAAAGAACGAGTACAGAGAGCTCTGGACAACCTAATGCGTCAGAAATACATTACAGAGAGCCGGAAAACAGGATACCGAGGAAAAAAGATAGATGTCCTGACAGTGGATTGGGATAGAGTGGAAAAAGACGGTATTTGGAATGGATAAATAAAATTTAAGAAAGATGTCCTTTTTCGTAACAAGTCGGAAAGGGACATCTTTTTATGGCTGCAAATGGATTTGACCCCACAGTGCTAATGCCATGTGCAGCTTTCCCGCACAATCAGCCGGCTGGGGAGCTCGATGCGAATATTTTCATCCCGGGCCTCGTTTCTCCGATCCACAAGAAGGGTTACGGCGAGATGGGCCATTTCTTTTTTGGGGATGTCTATGGTGGTGAGGAGTGGCGTCGTCTTTTGTGAATCATTTATATTGTCAATGGAGATAATAGAGGGTAGATACCCTCTCTTTTTATGCTTTTTTAAAGCCTCCAGTACCCCCAGTGCGGTACAGTCATTGGCGCAGAACAAGGCGCTGGGCAGATGGGAGGAACGAAGAATGGCCTCCATAATGCGTTCCCCTTCCTCCATCGTCTGGCTGCTGGGATGGATATTGTCATAATCCAGAGGAATTTTGTGGTTGAGCAGGGACTGATAGTAGCCGATGTAGCGGGATTCAAAGGAACAATTCCCGATATAGGCGATATCCCTATGACCCAGGGAGATCAGATATTCTACTGCTTTTTCCGCGGCTGCGACGCCATCGCAGATGATCTCGTCGTATTCAAAATTCGTAGGGTTTCGGTCGATGCCGATCAAAAAAGGATACCTTTTTTTTAGAAGTGGTACAAATTTGGATGGACACCTGCCCAGGATGATAAGCCCTGTATCCTGTTTTGGAGTGATTAGGGCAGGGGAGTGAACAGATTTCTCAGAATGGATCTGAGAGGTGGAACGAAAAGGAATTCTGTCTGGGACAGAGGAAAGGGCGGATAATCGGGTTATATCCGTCAGGGTTTGAAGTTCGCCTAAGTGGCAGTTGTGTTCCCGTAGCTCTTTCTTGATATGCTGATACAATTCACGGAAGAAAGGATCTTGGTCCATGGTATCAAATCTGGTCAAAAATATATCCGCAGTAAAGGGAGGTTTGTCTTCTTGGTGCCCAAGCCGCAAGTTTCTGGCTGCCGGATTCGGGAGATAATTTAATGCTGCTGCGGTCTTCCAGATCTGGTCGAAGAGCCGGGGATCATGACAGGTGTGTCCCGGCTGATTTAATACTCGTGACACCGTGGATACTGAGGTCCCTGTTAATTCTGCAATCTTTTTTAATGACATAGTATGTAGATTTCCCTTCTTAAAAGGATGTGAAAACGTTTGCAAAAAGTTGGTATATTATATTGAGGCAAAAACATTTTATTTAATAAAAATAACATAATTATGGGGAAATTTCAATAGAAAACGTTTGCAAAAGAAGGAATTTTATTCTCTTTTGATTTTATTGTAAACTAATTGTAAACTTTTATTCACGGCGGTGCCGCTGGAGAAGGCACATCCGTATTAGAACCAAATGACTAAAGAAATGAGGTAAAGAGTATGAAATGTTTGAAAAAAAGTTTCGCACTTGTGTTGTGTCTGTTATTGACTTTTGGTCTGACAGGCTGCGGGGCAGGAGACAAAAAGGCAGAAGAAATTCATATTGGATACTTTAATAATGTAACCCATGCTCAGGCACTTTTGATGAAGTCTGAGAAGAGCCTGGAAAAGAGAATGGGAGAAGAGATGAAAGTGACCTGGACCGCATTTAATGCGGGACCAGCGGAAGTAGAAGCACTTTTTGCCGGTGACATTGATATCGGATATATCGGGCCAGTACCAGCAGTCAGTGCCAATGTTAAGTCCAATGGGGATGTGGTTATTCTTTCCTCTGCTACCAAGGGTGGTGCGGTGCTGATCAAGCGCAGCGATTCCGGAATAAACAGTGTGGCAGAGCTGGCAGGAAAGGTGGTAGCCATTCCTCAGATTGGAAATACCCAGCACCTGGATCTTTTACGTCTACTGCAGGAAAATGGCCTAAAGCCGGTGACAGAGGGCGGTGATGTGAATGTATCCGCTGTGGCAAATGCTGACGTGGCTAATATGATGGGACGGGGAGATATCGATGCTGCTCTGGTGCCGGAGCCATGGGGATCTACCTTATTAGAAGGAGGCGCTGAGCTGCTTCTGGATTACGATAAAATATATATGCAGGGACAATCGGATGTGGCTGTCGTGGTAGTGCGCAAGGAGTTCCGCGAAAAGAATCCAGAACTGGTTGAGAAGTTTTTGGAAGAACACAAGGCGGTCACGGATCAAATTAATAACGACAAAGAGAATTCTTTGAAAAAGATCAACGAAGAGCTGAAAGCTGCCACCGGAAAATCTTTGGCAGAATCCGTTATCACCGGGGCCTTCCAGAGAATCGGCGTGAGCACAGAGCTGAACAAAGAGTCTGTGATGGGATATGCTCAGATCAGCAAGGAGCAGGATTTTATCAAGGAAGTGCCAAAAGAAGAAACTCTTTTTGCGGAATAATAGATGGGGGATGTCGTATGTCGCTTGTATTAAAAGGTGTAAGTAAACAGTTTGAAAACAGTGATAAAGCAACATTGAGCCAGATCGATCTTGAGATTCAAAAGGGCGAATTTGTATGTCTTGTGGGTACTTCTGGCTGCGGGAAGAGCACTCTTTTGAACCTCGTGGCAGGTCTGGAGCGTCCCACCGGAGGCCGTATCCTGCTAGATGGCAGGGAGGTGACAGGCCCCGGAGCTGACCGCACCGTTATGTTTCAGGACCATGGCCTGTATCCGTGGCTCACTGTTATAGAAAATGTGACCTTTGGCATGAAACTGGCAGGCGTTCCCAAAGAGGAGCGGGAGAAAAAGGCAGAGCATTATCTGGATATGGTTCATCTAAGTGAATACCGGGATTATCCGATCCATCAGATATCCGGGGGAATGCGGCAGAGAACTGCTCTTGCCAGGGCGCTGACGATGGACTCCGATGTCCTGCTGATGGATGAACCCTTTTCCGCTCTGGACAAACAGACATCGAACCGTCTTCGAGAGGAACTGCAGAAGATATGGATGGAGACACGGAAAACCATATTGTTTATTACCCACAGTGTGGAAGAGGCGGTTTATCTGGCGGACAGAGTTGTGGTGCTGTCTGCTGTGAAAGGCGGTATTGCCGAGATCGTAGAAGTCGGCATAGAGAGGCCAAGGCATGTGTATTCGCCGGAATTTGTAGAGCTTCGGCACAAGATTCTGGAGGAAGTAAGAGGGGAGGCTGTCTAATGGGGACCATTTTATTTTTGATTTTACTTGTCTTGTTGTGGCAAGGGGGCTTCTGGCTTACGGTGGATGTGCTGGAGATCTTCAAAAGTTATTCGGTGCCCTCTCCGGCGGGAGTGGCAGAGCGATTTGTGGAGCTCTGCAGCGATGGAACATTGTTAAAGGCCACCGGAAATTCTTTGCTGAGGGGCATGATTGGTTTTGCTGTGGCGGTAGTCATCGGGGTGATCCTCGGACTTCTGATCCATCAATTTTCTTATTTGCAAAAACATATGAAACCGTTGGTGCTGGGAGTTCAGACACTGCCCAGTGTGTGCTGGGTACCCTTTTCGATCTTATGGTTTGGACTGTCCACCCAGGCGATTCTTTTTGTCGTAGTGATGGGAGCTGCGTTTAGTGTGGCGATCTCTGTGGACAATGCGATAAAAAATGTGCCGCCCATTTACCGTCTTGCGGCTCTTACTATGGGGGCAGACAAAAAGCAGCTCTATTTGCATGTGATTCTTCCTGCCAGTCTTCCAGAACTGATCACCGGACTCAAACAGGGATGGTCCTTCGCCTGGCGGGCGCTGATGGCAGGTGAAGTGATGACCACTTCCATTGGCCTGGGACAGACGCTGGTCATGGGAAGAGATCTGGCAGATATTAACCAGGTTATGCTGGTTATGGTAATTATTGTATTGGTGGGAGTTATTATCGAAAAAGGCATATTTTCGGCGATTGAGCGGCGGATCATGAAGAAGCGTGGACTTGCAATCTGAGACATTTTATAGTATAATAAAAAGATGTAGGAGCAACTTTATTATAACGAGGTGTGTTGGATGGACAGGAAAGAAAACGGCAGAAAAGTATTGGTGACATGCCCGATCTGTGGTTATCGCGAAGAGATGGATGATTTTAGTAATGACGACGAGGTGTGTGCTCATTGTGGAAGAAGTACATACACCTTTCGGACAGTGAACAGTATACGGAATGTATTTGTTGGCGAATTGAACAAAAAGAATGAATAGAAAAAAGTCTTCTGTTTGATACTAAGAAAAAAACAGGAGGCTTTTTTTATGGAACATAAATTCAGAATCAAATCTGTATGGGCGAGAGAAATTCTGGATTCCCGTGGGAATCCGACGGTGGAAGTAGAAGTAGGGCTCTGCGGCGGAGCGACGGGAAGAGGGGCAGTTCCCTCCGGGGCTTCTACGGGTGCTTTTGAGGCCATCGAACTGAGAGACAAAGAACTTCCACGCTATGGCGGCATGGGAGTGAAAAAGGCAGTGGATCATGTGAATGACAACATCGCCTATCTGCTGGATGGAAGGAATGCGCTGAATCAGGTGGAGATCGACCAGTTGATGATCCGGGAAGACGGAACAAAGAATAAAGGGAGATTCGGGGCGAATGCCATTCTTGGCGTGTCGATTGCTGTGGCAAAAGCTGCTGCTGGACAGGTAGGTCTGCCTCTCTATCAGTATCTGGGAGGACCGGATGGTAGAATTCTCCCGGTGCCGATGATGAATATCATAAACGGAGGAAAACATGCGGACTCCAGCCTAAATATCCAGGAATTTATGATCATGCCGGTGGGGGCAAAATCTTTCCATGGGTGTCTGGAATGGTGCTGTAATGTCTACCGCGAGTTAAAGAATCTTCTCAAAAAAGAAGGCCATATTACTAGTGTGGGAGATGAGGGCGGATTTGCTCCGAAACTGCGCAACGACGAAGAAGCTCTGCAGTATATCGTAAAAGCTGTCGAGCTGGCTGGATACCGTCCCGGTGAGGATTTCCGCATCGCCATCGACGGGGCCTGCACAGAGATGTACGATGAAGCAGTGAAACAGGGAAAGACAGGACAATATTTATTCTGGAAAAATGGAGAGCTGCGGTCCGCAGAGGATATGGTTTCTTATTGGGAAGAGCTCTGCAATAAATATCCCATCTTCTCGATTGAGGATGGTCTGGCAGAAGAGGACTGGCAGGGGTGGAAACTTCTGACGGACAGATTGGGTAAACGGGTACAACTGGTGGGAGATGACCTGTTTGTCACCAACACCGAGCGTATCGCCAAAGGCGCGGATCTCAGAGTGTCCAATGCGGTGCTAATCAAACCAAATCAGATTGGCAGTGTGACGGAGACACTGGAGGCGATTCGTATGACGAAAAACAACCAGTGGAATGCCATTGTCAGCCACCGCTCCGGCGAGACAGAGGATACCACGATATCCGATATCGCGGTAGGGCTCAATGCCGGCCAGATTAAGACAGGGGCACCGACTCGCACCGATCGTGTGTGCAAGTACAACCAGTTGCTGCGCATCGAAGAACAATTGGGAGAATCTGCAGCCTTCATGAAGCTGGTGTAGCCATTTCAAAATAAGTAAAATAAAAAACATCCTTTTACTCCCAGGGTTTGGGATCGGGATAAAAGGATGTTTTCTTATTAACCGTCAGGATCTGTCTGAAGGATCACAGGCTTATCAAGTTTATATTGATAATATTTTATGATATTGCCACATGTCTGGATTGTGACAAAAGGATGTTTTTTTAATAACCGTCAGGATCCGTCTGAAGAATTACAGGCTTGTCAAGTTTATATTGATAATATTTTATGATATTGCCACTTACCATACGAAGAGGTGTCCAATTACAGAGGTCATAATCTCTCACGTAAGGGAGATTGTCATAAAATACAGAAGCTGCCTCGTATTTGCGGTCAAAGGTCATGAGCATTTTTTTAAACAGCTCTTCATTATTCAATCTCTCCACTTCCTTTCTCAACTCTATAGATTTATTATACTAGAAAAATGTCAGAACCGCAATATAATTTTGCTTGAGGAACTGTATTATTCACTCAGTTCATAAATGCAGAATTTTTCTCTGCGGTCTCCCTCAAACAGTTCTGGGACGGCGATCTCGTTTACCAATCGTAACCCGGTATGCCGCTCAATGTAAAAGATGGTGTTGTCCTCTGGGTAATAGAGGATCAGAGTGACCTTTCGCGGTTTGTTTTCAAAAGAATTTTCAATATTTGTCAGTACTTTTCGGAAAATGTCCGTCGAAAATGGGTTAAAACAATAGATGGTGGTAACCTCGTCTGGTATGACAAAAGCCTCCGCCTTTCCGTGAAAAAAAGTCAGACGTTCTCTGTGAATCCCACGGTACTGGCTCAGATTATGAAGTGCCTCCCGGTGAAAGGTTTCGGAAAGTTCGATGCCGATGGCACCGTTGTGAAACCGGTGGTTTGTGTAAAAACTCAGACGGCCGAGACCGCTGCCGTAATCCAGCAGAGTATCCTGATCCGTCAGAGGAATGGCTTCAAACAGAGTGTGCAGTACGCGGTAAGAAGTCGGTTCGTAGCGGTGGCAGTGAAAGGTGTCCCTGCCGTCGGTCTGAATCTCCTCTGTGTGTATGTGTAAAAATTGGTCTATTTTCTTTGCCAGCGCTTCGTCGCTCAAGGCATCGGAATTTATAATTTGTTCTGTCAGGGCATCCATAGATCTGTTCCTTTCTTTTGCCGGTGTCAATTTACCGCGTATTATTTTGTTGCCGTCACTAATAAATCATCGAGAAAATACTCGCTCCAATGACGGTAAGGAGTCCGGCTGTCACAATGGCGAGGCTGCTCATGGCGCCTTCGATCTCACCAAGTTCCATGGCCTTGCTGGTGCCGATGGCGTGGGCAGCAGTGCCAAGGGCCAGTCCTTTGGCGATCTTATTTTCGATGCGGAAGAGTTTGAGGATCCATTCTCCCATAACATTTCCAAGAACTCCGGTGACCACGATAACTGCTACTGTGATGTTTACAATTCCTTCCAGTTCTTCACTTACGCCCATTCCGATGGCGGTGGTGATGGACTTAGGAAGAAGGGTGACGTACATGGAGTGGGAGAGACGGAACAAGATGGCTAGTACCAGGACGCCCGCTAGACTGGTCAGCGTACCCGCCAGCACAGACAAAGAGATGGCGGAACGATATTGTTTTAACAGATGGATCTGTTTGTAAAGAGGAACGGCAAGACAGACCGTGGCCGGTGTGAGGAGATAGCTAATATATTTTCCTCCGGCTTCATAGGTGCCGTAGTCCACATGGAACAATAGCAGGATGCCGATCACGAAAAGAATGGACACCAGCAGTGGGTTCATGATGGCGAGGCCAGTCTTCTTTTTTAAAAAGATTCCCAGCTCGTAGCCGCCCAGACTTACCAGGACGCCAAAGAAAAGAGAGCTTATAAAAAAGTCATTCATTGTGTCACCTCTTTGTCGTCTCTGCCCTTCTTACGTTCCATGACAAACTGGGCGGTGATTCCGGTGATGCCCATGACGAGGACCGTAGTGAGGATCGTGATCACGATGATGGCGGCCAGATTTGGTCGCAGCGCTTCGATGCTGGTCAAAAGACCGACACCTGCCGGAATAAACATGACCGGCATGATGTCGATAAGAAAAACAGCGGTATCATCCACCTGATCCACCTTTAGGATACCCGTGAGAAACGCTGTGAGCATCAGGATCAGCCCATAGATGCTGGTGGGTATGGGAAGGGGGATCAGATATTTTAGAAGCTCACCCAAAAAACAAAATAATAGTATGATCAAAAATTGTCGGATGTATTTCATATAAGCCTCGATTCTGTATATGATCTATAATGTTATTATTTCCTGTCTTTTAAATTATGATACAGAGGCCTCGTACCTTCCTATGATCAGGCTGGAATTTTGTCCGCCGAACCCGAATGCATTGGTCATGGCATAGCGGACTTCTCGTTTTTCTGCTTTATTTGGAACATAATTCAGGTCGCACTCATCATCCGGTGTATTCAGATTCAACGTTGGCGGGATCATTCCCTCCTGAACTGCTTTGATACAGGCGATGGTCTCTGTGACGCCGCCGGCGCCCATCATATGTCCAGTAGCGCCCTTAGTAGAAGTCACAGCCATTTGATAGGCATGATCTCCAAACAGGGATTTGATGGCGTTGGTCTCGATGGTGTCTCCCATCGGAGTGGAGGTGCCGTGAGTATTGATGTAATCAATATCTTCTGGGGTAAGCCCAGCTTTTTGAATCGCATTGTCCATGCAGGCGATGGCGCCGATTCCTTCTGGATGGGGAGCTGTCACATGGTATCCGTCGGTACAGTTCGCAAACCCCATCAGTTCCGCGTGGATCTTTGCGCCTCTTGCCAAAGCATGGGCTTCCGTCTCCAGCAAAAGAGCTCCGCCGCCCTCACCAAATACAAAACCGTCTCTGGTCTTATCAAATGGACGGCTGGCCGTCTGGGGATTGTCGTTGTTCGTGCTGAGTGCATGAGCGGAGGCAAGACCTGCCACTACCACGGGGCAAAGACTTGCCTCGGCGCCCACCACAAGGATGGCATCGGCTTCTCCAGCGAGAAGCAGCATGGCTGCTGTGGAAATGGCATCGGCGCCAGAGGAACATGCGGTGCTGACTGTGAGGCTTGGTCCGCGGTAGCCTTTGGCGATGGCGATCTGCGCCGCGGCGATGTTGCCAATAAACTTAGGTACAAAACGAGGACTAACTTTTTTGTGTTCCCCAGTGCTCAATCCGTCCTGGGTTTCTGCGATGATGGATACGCCTGCCATGGCAGTTCCCACAACGACGCCCATGCGGTCCGCGGGAATCGTGTCCTCTTTTATGCCGCCATCAGCCAGCGCTTCCTCACCGGCGGCGTAACCGTACTGCATAAACAGATCCATCTCACGGCTCTGCTTTTTTGTCATAAAATCATCTGGATTAAAATTCTTTACCTGGGCGGCGATCTTTACCGGTGATTCTTCTGGATCAAAGCGAGTGATCCGTTCGACGCCACATTTGCCACCGATCAGGCTGTTCCAATAAGTTTCTACTCCAATACCGATGGGGGTTACTGCTCCCATGCCGGTAATTACTAATCTTTCTCTCATTTATGTATACCTCCATTTGGCTAATATTGTATCAAAATAAGAAAAGGCGGTCAAGACGTCCCTGGGGTTCTTTGGACAGTTGGCATTGATTTTTTTCCTTAGAACACTTATAATGGTAAAAGATGTATCAAAAAGATGTTTAAAGTAAAAATTGGGAAGGAAAAGGCAAATGATAGAAAAAAATATTCAGAGCTGGTTTACAGTGACAGAGAAAAAGAAAGCGATCGCCAGAGACTTGTCTATTATGGCAATTGTGATCGGTGTCGTGGTGCTTGTCGTGTATATGTTGAATGATATTTATCCATTTGGTGATGGGACCATTGCCCGCGGTGATATGGTTCAGCAGACGATCCCGGCTGGGATGTACTATGTCTGGGATATCTTGCATGGACAAGCAAGTCCGTTTTTTACATGGAATTCAGCTTTTGGCATGAATATATCAGGAGCTTCCTCCCTGGGAGCGCTGATGAGTCCGCTGAATCTGCTTTTATATTTTTCCACAAGGGATAATCTGGCGAACTTTGCCAACATCCTTATGATACTTAAAATGATTGCCATTGCTTTCTCTATGTATTTTTATTTGCGAAAGTATGAGGTGAAAAACATCGTGCACATAGCCGGCGGCGTTTTGTATGCTTTCGGCGCGGCCTCTCTGATTCATTTTCAGATTATGCTTGTGATGGACATCGCATTTTTACTTCCCCTGCTCATGATCGGACTAGATCGCATCTTTGCCAGGAAGGGGTGTAAATTTTTTATCGTTATCTTTGCGCTGTGTATGATGGTGAATGTCTATACAGGCTGTATTACATTGGTTTTTCTATTCCTGTCAAGCGCTCTGAGAACCTTTTGGGATACGGAGGAAAAGGCGGAGAAAAGAAGGTGTGCCCTGTGGCTTGGTGGGTCTGTCGGTGCAGCTATTTTGATCAGCGCCTTTGTTAGTATTCCGGCGCTGCTCTGTGTGGCGGATACGCCGAGGAGTGGAGAGGGAGGCTTTTTAAACGTATACAGGGCGGCGATTGAGAACCGATGGAGTCTTCATGAATGGAAGATAGTAGAGACCATGTTGGTAAATACTGCTTTGCCCTTCGCCTGTATACTGTTTTTCTTGGTACATGGAAAAGGATTGGTTTCTGAGAAATTTAGAAAATATAAGAGCCATATGTGCATGATTGGTCTTTTATTCCTCTCTGTGGTCGTTGCCGGGGTGGAATCACTGTGGCATGGAGGGAGTCGTGCCAGTTGGCCGTTGCGGTTTGTGTATATCATTTCCTTTGTTATAATTGATTTTGCGGTTGTACTCTATCAGGAAAATAAGGAGAGTATAGAAGCTGCCGGAAATTGGCTTAAGAAAAAAATATGGGTCGGAATTGGCATAGCCGCCATACTTTTTTCTGGATGGCTGTTCTATGGAATATACCATGCCTACTGTGAGCAGTCTTCCTATTCGGCGTTGGGAGATGGCTTCCTCTGCATTCTTATAGAATTGATTTTTGCGGCGGTCTACTGGTGTCTGTTAAAATCCAGGGCGAAGGGGGTTATACTGGTATTATTATGTGTGGAGATTATCTGTGCTTCGGTTATCAGCTTTGCCCCGAACAAAGATAATGTATCGGTGTTTTCCGCTGACTATCTGGAAGCAGCGAATGATGTCGCTACGGGGATGGAGACTGAGATCAAAGATTTTGAAAGAATAAAGAATACAGATTATAAGGTGGATCATATAGAATATTCGCTGGTGCTTGGCAAAGAGGCGATTTCAAATTATTGGCATGTGATCAATCCATCTGTCCAGCCCAAATTTGCAGCACTTGGCTATTCTATCAACTGGACTCAATTGTTGGACACAGGAGGTACTGTTTTTTCTGATACTCTTTTTAATATAAAGTATTTTTTGAGCCAGGACGATATGAACGAGGAATTATACGATTTTTGTGAGGTTATAGATGAGAGCGGAGATGTCATACAATTATATCAGAACAAGTTTGAACTTCCTTTTGTGATCAATACAGATACCGCTTCTCTCTCACCAAAGACCGAGAAGTTCGAGACACAGAACACCTTGTTTGCGGCTGTAACAGGAAGTCAGGAGAAGCTGATTCAGGATGTGTCCAGTCAGATTCATAGTAATTTCTGTGAGCTGCAGATCGGGAATGAGAAAAAGATTCTGTATTTTTATGGGACGAATACAAGCGATAATCCGGTGGAGATCACAGTCAACGGAGTTCCGGTGCGGATTCCGGCGTCCGCTTCTATGCAGAATCAGCAGTACCCCGCAGATTTTGGAAATGGTTTCATCTGTCTGGGAGTTTTTCAAAATGAGACTGTTCAGGTTCGGTTTAGCGGCGGAGTGAATCCTTCGGATCTTCGCCTGGGAATGTTGGACTATTCTACTTTTGTAAATGGGATTGAGAGAGTGAAACAGGAAAATCCAAAGATTGTGTCGTTGGAACAGAGCAAGTCCGGTGTGGACATAGAACTGGAGGGTGTGACCAAATCCAATCTTTTTTTGCCTATTTCCTATGATGAGGGCTGGGAGTGTAAAGTAAATGGAGAGAAGGTATCGGATCTTCAGAACCTGGATGGAATGCTGTCGCTCCCTGTTGTCGAGGGCAAGAATAATATCAAGCTGAGATATACTGCGCCAGGACAAAAAGTAGGAGCTGTGTTATCGATCTGCGGATTGTTAGCGCTGGCGGCGTTGGTGTTTGCCAGAAAGAAAATAGTCATTCCTGAAAGGGTGGCAGACCTAGCCGGTTATGCAGCATATACCGTGTTTGTCGGGATGTTTATCCTCTTTATCATCACATTATTTGTGATCCCGACACTGTTTTATCTGAGAGCTGTTTTTATCGGCACAGAATAAATGCTTCGGGCCTAAAAACACCTGTAGATTGCAGAATATTTTATTTTCCCCCTGCATACAATGAATCAACGAGTATTCAGGGGGTAGTTTTTTGAAATCATATATCGAACAGCGCGCTATTGAGATCGGAAACTATATAGTGGAAAATGGCGCTACGGTGCGACAGACTGCGAAAAAGTTTGGGGTGTCTAAAAGCACGGTACATATGGTAGTAATAAAATAGAACGGTCCTTTTGGATTCTGGAATAGGGGGTCGTGTAAACAGATTGTAGTTGTACGTTATGCAGCCTCGAACCGGACACCGTCCATGGCTTTGGTAACAAACCAAAACTATGGGCGGTATTCTATTAGTCTTTGCATTTATCTCTTATATCTATCCTTTGCTGTATAGACTTTTCTTTCTCTTGAAGTCTTTTGATTTTTTTCTGAACAGAAACCAGATCATCTTCATATGAATCCATCTGATGTTGACGTTTTAATCTGTCATATTCCATAGCTACCCTGCAACGTCTCTGGTATGTTCCTCTGAAAATAATATCTGGATTAACTATGTACGTGCCAGTATTGTGCTTACGTAAGAAATCAATTTCTTGTAAATTTTTCATTGTTTTGGCTACTACAGCATAGGAAGTACCAGTTTCTTTAGAAAGCTGCCGGAAAGTATATGGTAATTTGTTGTCCCAGCTTATGTGCTCCAAAATCTATATAAAAACTCTTATCTTTTGATTGCCAATCTTGTCTAAGACTTTGTCAAATTTTTTCAGGAAGATCTTATAAAAATTTATATCCTTTTCATAGTCCATATTCTCTATAAGATCCAGTTCTACTAATTCACCTGTACTCTGGTTGATATACTGTTCCCTTCCAACAATTTGATTCTTTTTTCTCATTTTGTTCTCCTAGGCTAACTTTTATATTGTAAAAATGTTTTGTCTTTCTGCAAAGTTATCAGATCAAACTTGTTGATATGCTAACATGATGTAGAGACATGTTGATATAAAAAAACATATCATATTTTGCCTTTTTATGCAATAGAAAAAAATAGGTTTGATCGGACACAAATACTGATAAACTCTATGTTTATAGTTATTTTTCTTCTTCCTTTTTCTAAGCCGCTCTCTTTATCTATATTTATTATTTGAAAAGCAGGGTTTACTGATATAACCGAAAACACATCAAGGGTTTAGTTGCTAAAAGGACAGTTGTTTTATGCAATGGGCATCAGAGATGCCCGGGTAAGAAATTGAAACAGGTTATGCATTTTTCATTTTGTGCAGTCAACAATCAAGTAAGGCAATGGTAAATCCAAAACTGTAACCACTTCCAAGAAAATCAAGAAAGTGGCTATCAGTTCTACCAACAAGACTTTCATCGTAATCAAGGAGACTAATTACAAGTTCAGAGTATTCAACACCATCGGGGGCACGGACGTGGGCAATACCCATACTGTAAAGGTAACATATACGAACAAGTGCACCCAGAATTTCAAAATCAAGACGAAGAAAAAGAAAATGCCGTCTTATGCAAAGAAAATCGTGAATGAATTGAAGCCGCTTCTGGCAAATCCAGATAACGGGTTGAAGACAGCTATGACGTGGTGGGAAAAGCCTAGCAACGATAAGTATGAAAATGAATTTCTTGTAAAAAATTTTAACAATGAGAAAACAGTTTCCACCTTATCCATGGATGATGTAATGAGAACCTATACCTCATCCCAGAAACAGGCTTTGATTCTGGAACTGTACTTCCGCACCAGAATGACATACGGTCTGGCTGGTCATAACAGAACTGAATCATACTGTTATCATCGCAACAGCAACGCATTGTTCAAACTGCTTTACCAAGGTAAATTCTGGGGTTTGTGTGAAGAGGGCACTGCAATGGCTTATGATGTATGCCAGTGTCTCGGTGTAAAAGCCAATTATGCAGGTTCTAATGACCTCAATCACGCATGGTGTGGTATCTGGGTAACAGATAAAAATGGCACATCCTACTGGCATGGCATTTACACATCAGCTTATAGCTATAATCTAAAAGCATCCGTACCACACAATGACCGAAAATTAACCAAAGCACAAGTAAACAAATACCTGTGCCAGCCAAACAATCAAACACAGATTGTAGTATCTGCAAAACGCAAAAATACGGGTCCGAGACCTGTGGTTACACCACCATCTGTAGCCACGCAGGCTCCGGTACAGACACCGGCTCCACAGGTAACACCGCAGCCTACCCCTGTACCAGAACCAACGCCTACTCCGACAGAGACACCAAAGCCACAGCGTATTCTGATTCCACATGACGAGCACGGCTACACCTGTCCGGGTTGTAATCCATTGAACCCACCGCCGGTAAGACATACGAGCAAGACAAACCCGTATATCACGAATATCAAAGCAACGTATAAAGATTACGTGGTATATCAGCATATTGTTGGTACGACAGCACGGTGGTTTGACGCTGACGGCAACGAGTACATTGACCTCAACAACGACGGCAACATCATGAATGAATTGATAACGCTTGCCGGATGATAATTTCAGATAAATCAATTTAGAACGCAGGACTGTTATGTAGACAACTACTGACAGTCCTGCATATTTTTTATAACATATGCTCGTTTAAGTATCAATTTTGGTCTCAAAATGGACATAAAAGGTTGATAAATGAAGAAATCTGGGTTATAATGGCAAAAAGGACAAGCTTTTGTCCATAAAAACAAAACTATAAAAATAGTCTTCCCATGACAAAACACATGTTTTCTGATAAAATAAAAACACATAAAACTTGATTTCAGGAGAAAATAAGCATGGGAGACATAATAAGTTTTTACAATACACGAAAGAAGGTGGTATGTATGTGCAAAATACTAAAAAAAATACATAAAAAAACAGCAGACCAGCTATTAAAAACATATGGTGTATATAATACACTTCCTATTGATTTAGAAAAACTGGCAAAAGGAATCGGTATATCCGTATTACCGGCTGATTTTTCAGAAATAGAAAAGAAACTAGGTAAAAAAGATATTTTAGGAATGGTGCTGACGGATGGAGATAATGCAGCTATCTTTTATAAACAGGACACTACAGAAAACAGACTCCGCTTTACCGTTGCCCATGAACTGGCACATTGTTGTCATATTGACCCAAATAACTGCAAGACACCTCATATTGAATATCGAATTGACGAAAATGAAAAAGATGAAATAGAAAAACAAATGGATATATTTGCGGGAGAACTGCTAATGCCTTTGCATAAAATAAAAGAAATATACATATCTCTGCCTGTCCCATCTGCTGTCACAATGGCAAAACTATTCAAAGTCTCGGTATCGGTCATGGAAGCAAGGCTGAACTATTTGAAAATATCACATTTTAACAAAAAAGGCGAACCTATAGCATATGAATAAACAAACAGCAGAGAAAATAGAAAAGACAGTAACAGAAAGTCAAATTAAAGTTCCAAAAAATATATCAATTAACTTTAACAGATATTCAGATACGGACAGTAACAATATTGACGGAATCAACGAGATGTTCAATGCAAGTTATGGAATATACAAAGATATATTGTCCCCACAACTGCAAAAAAATGAAGAACTAAAAAGACAACAGAAAAAAAAGCTGATGGATAACATATTTAAGTTACTAAAAACACAATTCATTGCTACCTATGTACTTATTTTTGGTTTTATCATGATGATTGCACTGAATCAAGAATTTGGAATAACAGAAAATACAATGACTCAAATTTTTGATTTTCTAAAGTTTTATATCACTACAATCATCGCAGAACTAATAGCAATGCTGTTCTTCATTGTTAAAAATGTGTTTGATAAATCAATAGTTGATTTATTCAAAAACTTTGATAAAGACAGGGCAGAATTCAAATAATCAATTCACTATGCAGGATGGTATTATGATAAAACATAATGCTATCCTGCATTTTTCCTAAAAAACAATAAAGCATATGTCTATCAGACTGTTCCAGTCTGCGAGGGAACACTTGACAAAACATCATTATTATATTATATTGATGTTAATGACGGAAGACAGCAATAAAAGAGGACTTGCAGCAACAAGCCCTCAATAACGGTACTTCAAAGTCCGCTTACATATCGAGATGAAACTTCTGACAACTGCCTTCTGAATCTGTTATTGTTTATGAAATAGCATCTGTTTCAGACGGGCAGATGCTATTTCTTTTATTATTTTAAAAGTAACAGATGATTGGACGAAAAATAAACGCAAAAAGGAGTGGTACTCATGCAAATAAAGACAATGCCGAAAAAACCTGCGGAAATTTCGGAAAGTGATTATTTCATCTGCGAAAATCAGGGGGATTTATTTCAGCTTGCAGAATCCATGGAATTTGATGACGATGATTTCATCCGACAGTATATGAACTCACGGTTCTGTAACAAGGAAATGGATACGCCATACTCCTATTTTCAGATGGCAGATCCGGAAGATGCCATGGATTACATCTTGAAAGAGATAAAACCAGAGCATAATAGCCGGCACTATGACAGAAATAAAATCTACTGGATAGGATATATGTACCGTTATCTTCATATCCGTTTTGGCATTAACAGTTCCACTATTTATCAGATCCTGCCATTAAAAGATATGCTCGTATATTATATTGGGATGCATACGCAGGATGACGAGTATTTCGTTGATATAATAAAAGACAAATTTAAGCGGGGGGATTATGAATGAAAGATATGACATTATATCATGGTTCACGAGGCGGCATTATTGGCAATATCCAGCCAGACAGCAGAATCCGGTGCGATTTCGGACAGGGTTTCTATATGGGTACACGTCAGGAGCAGGCGAAAACATTAGTATATAATGATCCAATGCCTGTGTTTTATACAGTAAATTTCAAATTGTCAAATATATCTGATAGAAAAATACTTACATTGACAGATATGGATTGGGCTTTCTATGTATTATATAACCGTGGCAGATTAGAAAATATGAAAAATACGCCCTTTTATGACAAGATAGCTGATATGGATAAAAATAAAGATGTTATTATCGGTCCGATTGCGGACGATAATATGAATCTGGTGATGCGGCAATTTGCGAATGGTGACATTACGGATACAGCATTTTTGGAATGCATTAGATGTATTGACTATGGCATACAGTATGTTGCCAAAACACAGAGTGCTTGTTATCAGATTGAGATAAAATCAGAAGAAAATCTTGATATGGACAAATATGAAGAATATCAAAAATATGTTAATAACCGCAAACGTGAAAGCGAACAGAAAATAAAAACGATTAAGAGACAATATCGCAGCGAAGGTAAATATTTAGATCAAATCTTAGACGAATATAAAAGCAAGAACTGAATTTAACAGTTCCGGTATGCGGGAAAAATGTGACAAAACACCAAGGGAGCCATGGATGGCTCCGGGAAAAAGAACGAAAGAACCCGAATCCCCAAAGTGGGGGTTGGCGGCTGTATCATTTAAGGACAGCCGCCGCAGGAAAAAAAGCAGCCATAAACGAACCATTTATGGCTGCTTTTTTCTGCACTTCTTTCCCCTGTTCTTCCGGGTACAGGAAGAAAAAACATAAGCAGGAGTGGAAATTGTCTGCTCCGGAAAGGAGAATCATGCAGATAGAAAAAATGCCTCTGGATGACAGGCTGGCAAGGATGCTGAACGGGTATCCGGCTTATACAGAGTACATTCCCTGTGTGCTCCGTTCCTTTGCATCCATGCCGGTATCCGATTACCTTGCCCCCTATGAAGGGCAATGGAACAGGCTGTGTGCCCTGTTGGGAATCACGGAACTTGCAGATAAAGACAGGCTGACCTATCAGGAAACAGCCGGACGCATCTGTCAGGGATGGACGGAAAACAGGCAGGATTTGTCAATGGCAGAAGCAGTCTTTATCCTGTCCGTTCCATTCCGGTACTGCTTTGAAGGGAGGGATGAAACACATGGGAAAAACAAACCGGATACCCCTTGAAGAAAGGCTGCAAAGGGCAGGATGGGACGATTCCGGCTCTTCCGCCATCTTCTTTGTGCCGTTGGATGTTTACTGCTGCGAGTGGGATAAACTGCTCGGAGGCTCCCATTTTACGGAAATGTATGGGCAGGAATTACAGGGATACGCTTCCCTCTTTGACGGGGAATGCTCCCTGTCGGAAGCCGTTGCTTTTTCGGATGAACTGCCGCCAATGGAACGGCTGGAGCTGCTTACTGCAATACTGGTGGAGCTCTTTGCCGCATGGTCAGTAAAGAACCGGGAGGAAAAGAATCGAAAGGAGAACAAAACATGAACCATACAATAACAATGCCCGCCATTGTAAAAGAAACCAGTGCCGGGCTGGTAAGCTATAACATAGCCGATGAGATGCTTAAAAACCGGGAAATTGACTGTACCGGGGAGATAACGGCAGAACAGGCAGACGCACTCATCCTACAGCTCCGTTATCTCCAGCGGGAAAATCCGGAGGAAACCATTACCATATACATAAACAGCCCCGGGGGTGAAGTCTCCGCAGGGCTGGCATTGTACGATGTGATACAGGCGGTCTCCTGTTCGGTACGCACAGTCTGTGTGGGGCTTGCCGCCAGCATGGCAGCCATTCTGTTCCTCTGTGGGAAACAGCGGGATATCCTGCCTCACGCCAGAGTGATGATACATGACCCGCTGGTGGCGGGGAATATAAACGGCAGCGCCCTCCGGGTGGAAAGCATCAGCCGGGATTTGATGAAAGTAAGGGAAGTCATGGGGAAAATCATTGCCGGGCATACCGGGAAAAATCTGGAGGAGGTTCTGGCAAGGACTGCCACCGACTGTTACTTTGACGCAGGGGAAGCCGTGGAATTTGGAATGGCAGACAGGATTATTGAAAGGATATGAGAGGTGATACAGCATGGGCGAAGGAACCCGTATTCTGGCACAGGGGTGCCGGATAAGCAACGACACATGGAAAACAGGGCTGAACAACAATGACCTAGTTATCGGTCCCAGCGGTTCCGGCAAGACACGCAGCTATGTGCTGCCGAACATCCTGCTGGGGAACGAGAGCATGATAATCGGCGATACCAAGGGAAACTTAAAAAGACAGACGGAGGAGGTGCTGAAACGCAGGGGATTCCGGATAATCCAAATCGACTTTACGGACTGCAGGTCTTCGTATGGCTACAACCCCTTTGATTTTATCCGCTATGACGGCAGCCGGGAATGTTATGCGGAACAGGATATTTTGACCATGGCAGCATGTATCGTGCCGGTAAAAGGCTATAGTGACCCTTACTGGGAACTGGCAGCCAGATTCTATCTGGAAAGCTTCATTGCCTACATTCTCGAATGCCTTCCGGAGAAAGAGCATTCCCTTGATTTTGCCGTCCGGCTGTTAGCGGAGATGGGCACCGGACGCTTTGAAAAGCTGATGGAGGAATTGCAGGAAATCCATCCGGGCAGTTTTGCACTCAGCCGTTATAACTTATACAAAAACAACGTCCGGGCAGAAAAGATGCACGAAAGCATCCGTGGGGTTCTGGCAGAAAAACTGTCGTATTCTCCTTTGACGGGGCAAAAGCAATGTTCCACAAGAAGGAACGTATTCAGTTTGCCGGGATGGGCAGGGAAAAGACAGCCGTATTTCTGACAGTCAGTGATACCGACCGCTCCATGGACAGGCTGGCGGACCTGTTTGTCACGCAGGCAGTCCATACGCTGTGCCGGAGTGCCGACCGGGATTATGGGGACAGCAGGCTGGCGGTGCCGGTGCGTTTTCTGCTGGATGACTTTGCGGCAGGTATCTTTATCCCGGACTTTGACAAAATCATTTCCGTTATCCGCTCCCGGGAAATCTCGGTCAGCATCATTCTGCAGAGTATCTCCCAGTTAGAAAGCATGTACGGACATGCAGGAGCCATGACCATTATTAACAACTGCGACAACTGCCTGTATCTGGGCGGGCAGGATGTGGAAACTGCCCGGTACATAAGTACAAGGGCAGACAAATGGATACGTACAATTTTGGAAATGCCATTAGACGAAGCGTGGCTGTTCACCAGAGGGAGCAGGGTGAGACAGGTCAGAAAGTATCAGATGGAATCATGCGGGGAAAGTGCTTCTCTGTCCGGGGAGGCATCCGCATAAAGCACAGATAAAAATTTACAAATAGAAAGTGAGGAAATCATATGGAAAATATAGATGCAAAAAGCAATATATCTACAGACAAGGCATGGGCTTCCGATATCTGGGACTTTGCCGGAATCATAAAGGGAATGCTGGAACAGACATATCCGTCTGGCACAGTGGTAATTCATGAACAGGTAAAAAATAATGGTCTGAAACGGATAGGTGTTTCTATCTGGGAAGATGGGTGCAATGCGGCACCCATTATTTATTTGGAGGAATTATACCGGCAATATCTGGCTGGAAAGTCATTGGCGGAAATATGCCGTGTCGTAACGGAAACCAGCCGGAACCCAGAGCGTTACAAATATGACAATATAAGCACCTTTGCCGATTTTTCTGTTGCCCGGGAAAGAATCTGCTATAAGCTGGTCAATGCAGGGAAAAATGCTGCCCTGCTGCAGGAAATTCCCCACCGCATCTGGCGGGATTTGGCGGTCATTTATTATATTCTGGTATCAAAGGAAGAGGATGGCATTTCCAGCATCACGATAAAAAATAATATGGTGTCACGGTGGGATGTGGATGAAAATACACTGTATGAAACTGCCGGACGGAATACACCGTCATTCTTTGGGAGCGAAGTCATGCCCATGATGGAAGTAATAGAGCAATTGTCAAGGGAACTGCCGGATGGGGAGGCAGAAGGGATTCCCGGGATGGAACAGATAGAGCTGTCAGAGAGCGGTCTGCCGCTTTACATTGTCAGTAATGACTGCCGTATCAATGGTGCGGTTGCCATGCTTTATGATGGGGTTCTAGAAAAGTTTGCCGGGGAAATCGGTGGTGATTTCTATATCCTGCCTTCCAGTATCCATGAAACCCTGTTTATGCCGGCAATGCCATTTGTGGAAGAAAGGGAACTGCTGGAAATGGTGCATGAGGTCAATGCGGGGTATGTAGCCCCGGAGGAATTTCTGTCGGATAACGTGTACCGCTACCATGCAGGGGATGGCTGTGTCAGAATGGTCAGAGGGGAATGACGGTTTCATATCAATTAGATGTTTCTGTTATGGTAATCATATCGGCTGTCCGGAAACGGGCAGTCATTTTTTTATGTTTTTTTACCATTCCTAGCACCGCCTCCGGCGTTGGTCTGCCCGAACTCCACAGACCACTTGTGCCTGTACGGCACAGACAAGGGAAATAAAAGTCCCCTTTGCCAATCGCTTCCCGAAGGGAAGCCCGTTTTCTCCGGTACGTGCTTCTTCTCCCCTTCATGCAATGTACCCCATCCGCCGGCATCGGTTTGCGGATGCACGCAAACCCGATAGATGGCAGGGAACAAAGAAAACACATTTTTTAACACTCTGGCATGGCAACACCAGAATGATGAAGGGAGACGAGGGATTTTTTGAAATCCTCATCATATTTGTTATAGTTGTTTGTAGCCATGAAAAGCCTCCTTTTTTTGTGTGTAGTTAATTATAACATATGGTTCATATCTGTGTCTACTTTTATAGTATAGCTCCACTACCGGGGGTGGAAAGAACGGAACCGGCAGGTCCAAAAGGGCGAGAAAGCCATTACTGCCTTCCAAATATGGAAACACACAGTAAAGCAACCAAAGGGCAAGGACGAGGAAGAACAGGAAAAAATGTTCATGACAAAGGCATTTTTCTTCCGGGAATCACAGACAAAAGAAATCGCAGGATAAGAGAAAAGAGGGGAAGTTACCAAAAGACGGTAACTTCCCCTCTTTTTTCTTTGAAACGCTCATCAGGGGCTGCTGTATGCCCATTTTGTGTTCAAAACTGGTCATTCTGAAAATAATATACCCATTTTGAGACCCAATATGGTCCCCTATATAAAGACCAGTTCTGGTCATTCTACTGACAAGTGGTCTCCCTGTGGGCAATCATTGGTCTCGGGGTGGGTAATGATTGGTTTTCCAGTGGGCATATAAAATCATGATTTAACAGCAGTCTGCAACCAAAAACACTGCCACAGTCTGTGGGACAGAAAACATCATCCGAATATCCCACACAGATTTTTTTATATCAAAAGAGAGAAATATCGGCACACTTCCACACCGGAAGCGGCTGTGCCGAAATCTATCTTTACAGGTGTGAAAACGGGTATCCGGCACCTATTTCAACAGCGTGTCATCCGGCACCTTTTTTTGTTGAAAAATTCACAAAAAAAGTGCCTATTTATAGGGGTTTGCGTGTAACTTTTCAACAAAAAACCACCGTAATTTTTCCTCTTTTTCAACAGGCGTAAACGCACTATCCATAGGGGTTTGCTCATATTTTGCACCCACGACTCCTTTTTCAGACGCAAAACAACAAAAGGGCATAATAGGTCGTGACACACTCCGCTTCGCTTCGTGTGCTCGGCATAGCCGAGACGACTGTCTGCTTCGCAGCCATTTTTCTCCGCTGACGCTTCGAAAAACTATTACTACGTCACTTCGTTCCTTGCCCTCTAGAACGTCCACCGGACGCTCCGACGGGTGCCCCTCTGACGTGTCACTCGTGACACACCTGCATGAGAAAACCATGCAATTTGGATGAAAATTATTTTTGATAATTATTTAATGCCATTATACCTAAAATACAATGTTCAGAATATCTGCTCCACAGAATATTCTGAACAACCAAAAACTTTGGTGTAATCAAAAAATAATTTCCACACTTTCATCATTCATAAATCATCTCTGTATGAAAGTGAACCCCTTTTTATAAATAACCTGTGAAATACCTTTTTAATAACACCGTTATCTCAATATTTTATCAACACATCAAACAGACATAGTCTGTCGGGGGAGATAGTGAAAAAAATCAAAAAATCTTTCAATAGAGATATATGCTCTCTGTCGTCAGAAAAAAGGAGGAAAATATGAATAATCAAAATAAGGGTAATACATATACGAGTTACAACAGCATTGTCAAAGAATTTACAGAAAGGTATATTTCCCGCATACAAGCTGGGGGAAATATACCCGTGCCGGAAGATTTGGCTGATGAACTGCTACAAGATATTCAGAATAAAATTGAACTGGAAAATTCGGTCATAAAAGAACGAAGTAGAAAATTTAAAAATCCAAAGTGTCTGGAAAATATTTCCATTGCAGAACTTATTCTGGCATTCTATCCTGTTAAACGTATTTCTTGGACGGACTCAGATCGGGAAAGCAACAACTTGCTTTGTATCTACCAGACAGAAGGCGAAGATATGGGCTTGTATATATCACATAAAACTGCCTTTGCAAATCTGATCCGTCGGTTCAATTATTGTATCTCAGACAAAAATATTGGAGAGACCATGTCCATATTAACTGAAAGAGCTCCGCTTTGTTCTGTTACGGATAATCCAGATCTGGTTGCTGTGAATAACGGGATCTTTGATTATCGAAATAAGCAGTTGCTGGACTTTACTCCGGATTACGTGTTTACGGCAAAATCTAAGGTAAACTACAACCCACTGGCAGCAAATGTTACCATTCACAATCCGGATGATGGTACAGACTGGGATGTGGAAACCTGGTTTGAAAGTCTGTCGGATAATCCTGAAATCATAGAACTGTTATGGCAGGTAGCCGGGGCAGTAATCCGCCCGCATGTTCCTTGGAATAAAGTAGTTTGTTTCTATTCAGAAAGAGGGAACAACGGAAAAGGAACATTATGCGAATTATTCCGTCAGCTTTGCGGTAATTCTGTGGCGATATCCTTTGAGCAATTTGAAAAGGATTTTCTGCTGGAACAGTTAATTGGATCGAATGCAGTCATTGGAGACGAAAACAATACAAGTGCGTATTTGAAAGCTTCTGAAAGCTTAAAATGCATAATTACAGGTGATTGTCTTACAATAAATGGTAAGTTTAAAAAGCCGGTTACATTCCGTTTTAAAGGGCTCATGGTACAATGCGTAAATAATTTCCCAAAATTTTCCGACAAGTCTGAATCCTTGGCACACAGGCTTCTGATGATTCCATTCGAAAAGTGTTTCACCGGACAGGAACGGAAATACATCAAAGCAGACTACTTGAAAAGACCGGAAGTGTTAGAGTATGTCATGCACAAGATTCTTCATAGTCCTGCTTATTACAGTTTCAATGAACCAAAGGCTTGTAATGATTTATTAAATGAATACAAGCAGTTCAATGACTCTGTGCGTCAATTTTTGGAAGATATGCTCCCTGAACTGGTATGGGATCTGGTTCCCTTTAAGTTTCTGTATGAGTTATACAAAGCATGGTTTCAAAGAAATAACCCCAGTGGACAGGTACAGGGAAGAAATACATTCATAAAGGATATCAAACAGCTTATGCTGAACGATTCTGAATGGCAAATATTCGCAAATACTCCGTATCCAACGGGTAACAGGATGAATAAACCGGAACCGTTGATTGTTGAATATGGTCTGCATCTGTGGAAAAACCCCTACTACCATGGAAACGATATAGATAAAATATGTATTCCATGTGTAAAAGCTTCATATCGTGGGTTGCTGAGAACGGGAACCTCTGTTAATCCTGCTAGTCAGAATACAAACTGATGCCATTCGGATAATCTTTATCGTTTCCACTATCGGAAAATTTTACAAAGCGATAAAGAGAAAATCCGGCATTTACAAGGCGTGTAAGGCTTTTTATCGGATTTATCACTTTTTTACACTGTATGTATTATATATAAATAAAAGAATATTATTTTTCTTTCCGCAATGTATAAAATAAAAGCGATAAATTCGATAACTTTACCGCCTTTCCCTGTATTTACAGGACGTAACAGCCTATCGGTTTCTAAAAAAAACAGATAAGAAAACAGATAAGGCGATAATTACTTTTCTGTAACCTTTGGGTTGAAGAGGAAATAGGCGAAATGAAAAACCAGCAGTAAAAGAGAACGGGAGCCTTAAATGGCTCCGGGAAAAGATTTGAGCTCAAATCACTACACAAGAAATCAATGCTGTAAAAAGGAATAATCAATAGATTTTCTACATAGGTATGGAACAGCAGAAAGAGGACAAGCTAAAATGTTAAACCAGAAAAGAGGTCAAATCTATGAAACAAAAACAAGTTACATATCGTTTTCATAATCCTAATCCAAAGACGGTAATGGAAAACTATATCCAGAAAATTATAGTTGCCAACGGTGTAAAAGATATTGCTTCCACTTTACAAAATAAAACACAGCAGGAACAACCGACCGTCCATGACTTTGAGAACGAGTTCTAAAACAATATCACAAAAGGGGTGCAAGATGGTGGAGAGTACACTATTTTGTATCTCTTTTTAATGGAAGGACTGATAGTATGAATATTGCAGCCTATTGCAGAGTATCTACAGATAAGGAAGACCAGCTAAACAGTTTGGAAACACAGAAAAAATTCTTTGAAGAATATGCCGAAAGAAACAGACATAATCTGGTAAAAACCTATGCGGACGAAGGCATTTCCGGTACGAAAACCAAGAACCGCAAAGAATTTTTACGTTTAATGCGGGATGCCAGACAGAAAACCTTTGATATGATTGTTGTAAAAGATATCAGCCGTTTTGCCAGAAATACTGTTGATTTATTGCAGAATGTCCGGGAATTAAAGAGTCTGGGTATTGAAACCACTTTCTTGACCGCCAATATGACGGTACTGGGACAGTCTGAATTTATCCTAACGGTCTTTGCAGCATTGGCGCAGGAAGAATCTGCCAATATCAGCAAGCGTGTAAAATTTGGCAAGAAAGAAAACGCCAAGAAAGGAAAAGTTCCGAATATTGTATATGGTTACAACAAGACACCAAAAAACTATTTTCAGTTAAGCATCAATGAACATGAGGCGGACATTGTACGTGAAATATACCATTTGTATCTGGTAAAAGGATACGGTGCAGCAAAGATCGCAAATATTCTAAATGAGCGGGGTGAATTGACAAAGAGAAAGTGTAAGTTTAGCCAAAACGCTATCTGTAGAATACTGACAAACCCGATTTATACTGGAAAGATTATCAACGGAAAACAGGAAGTGTCAGATTTCCTAACCGGGGTTCGTGTTGAAAAGAATGAAGAGGACTGGCTGGTTACGGATAAGCCGGAGCTGGCAATTATATCCCAAGAGGAGCAGGCACAAGCACAGAAACTATTGCAGTCCAGACATTCCAAATTTAAGATAACGCATGAACGGGAAAGCAATCGCTATCTGTTTAGCACTCTGATTAAATGCAAAGATTGTGGATGGTCGTTCAGGCGGGTAGTCCGCAAGTATAAAAACACATATATTCGCTGGGTTTGTTCCGGGCATAATGGCAGAGGTGCTGACAGCTGCCCGAATGCAATTGTGCTGGATGAGAATGAATTGATTCAGGAAATTGATTCATACTTACAGCGAATGTTAAAAGATAAAAAACAGATTGAAAAAAATATCAAGAATGCCTTCCTGCGCAAATACCAATCTGACAGCACCAATGAAAAAGAAAAAAAGGAACTCCAGCGGGAATTGCAGAAATACCAGACCATGCAGCAAAAGTATACAGATATGTATATGGACGATTTGATTACTAGGGAAATGCTTGGCAAAGAAATGGGGGGGTTAAAGGAAAAGATAGAAAAAATAGAATCCAAACTAAAGTTTATCAACTGGAATCTGGACAAAAGCGAAAATCTGGAACAGTTGATTACGGAGAATTTCAAGGAACTCAAAACCTATCGCTCCATACGGAATATGACGAATTTGCAGCTCAAAGCCATTATTGATCGGATTGAGGTTGACCATGAGGGGAATATTGATATATACTTTAAGTTACTAAGTGATTTGGGACTGGATGAAACCGTTCTATTTTATGACGACCATACATAAAGATGTCACAGAGCGGATGATGCAGATCAATCCCGCGCTTGCTTCTCAGGCGAGAAAGATACTTGATATCAATAAGTCGGAACGGCACATCCGGGGAGGGATGGCGACAAAGGAAAAATACCATCAGCTGCATGAACATCAGGCGAATACAGCGATCTGAAATGGTGACAGGCAGATAGCTCAAATTCGCGCCATTGCGCTACGCTGGTGTGAAAAAGGAAGGTCTGTGAAGGGAGTGCCCTGCACAAGCCTTCTTTTTATGGGATAGCAAATTTCCGGTTTGGCAGGTTACAGCTTTTGGGGAAAAAAAGGAATTGACTTCGTGATTTCCTTTCTTGTTTTTTGTCGAAAAAAGTGCTATGATAGAATTTATTAAAATATAAATAAATTTAAGAAAATTATAAAGGAGGGGGATTTACTTGGGAAATTCAACCTTTAGAGGGGGAACGCATCCATATGAGGGAAAAGAGCTCAGTATGGATCTTCCGATTAAGAGCTTGCTGCCTAAGGAAGAACTCGTTTTTCCAATGAGCCAGCATATCGGAGCCCCTGCAACACCTACGGTATCTGTTGGAGATACGGTGAAGATGGGACAGGTGATCGGTGAGGCAAGCGGATTTATCTCCGCCAATATCGTGAGTTCTGTATCCGGAAAAGTTACGAAGATCGAACCGAGACTGACTGTGTCCGGCGCAAAGACAACCTGTGTCGTCATTGAAAACGATGGCGAGTATCAGGGGATCGATGGATTGGGGGAGGACAGAGATTATACTGCTCTTTCCAAAGAGGAGATCCGTCAGATCATCAAAGATGCCGGTATCGTCGGTATGGGAGGCGCCGGTTTCCCTACCAATGTCAAGGTGACACCGAAGAATGAGGATGAGATCGAATATGTGATCATCAACGGAGCAGAATGCGAACCGTATCTGACTTCTGACTACCGGCTGATGCTGGAAAAGCCAGAGCAGCTTATCACAGGACTTAAGGTGCTTCTGAGGCTGTTTGACCACGCACAGGGAATCATTGCCATTGAGGATAATAAACCAGAGGCGATTGCCAAGTTGGAATATTTAACTCAGGATGATAACCAGATCACGGTAAAAACTCTGAAGACCAAATATCCACAGGGTGCAGAGCGCCAGGTGATCTATGTGACCACAGGAAGAAAGATTTATTCCAAAATGCTTCCAGCGGATGCGGGGTGTGTTGTAGATAACGTGCAGACCGTATTGGCGGTTTACGATGCCGTTTGCAAGTGTACGCCGTCTATGAGCCGTGTCATGACACTGACAGGAGACGCCATGGTGGAGCCTCAGAACTATGAGGTGAAGTTTGGAATGAGTCATGCTGAGCTTCTAGAAGAGGCTGGTGGACTGGTGGAAGCTGGAGCAGAAAAGATTATCTCCGGTGGTCCAATGATGGGAATGGCGATGTATGACCTGAATGTCCCGATTACTAAGACTAGCTCTTCGATCCTTGCCATGTCAAAGGATGAGGTGGCAGCATGCGAGCCGACTAACTGTATCCGGTGTGGACGCTGTGCTACGGTCTGTCCAAGCCATCTGGTTCCACAGAAAATGGCAGAGGCAGCAGAGCGCTCAGATCTGGCTCTGTTTGAGAAGTTAAATGGTATGGAGTGTTATGAATGTGGAACCTGTACTTATGTGTGCCCGGCAAAGAGGAGACTCACTCAGGCATTTAAGCAGGCGAGACGGGCAGTTATGGATAATGCCCGTAAAACGAAATAGTCTGCGGAGAATGGAGGTAAAGAATGGATAAGTTATTGAATGTATCATCATCTCCTCATGTCCGTGATAAATCTTCAACAAAATCAATCATGAGAGATGTTGTGATTGCTCTTGTACCGGCGACGCTGGTAGGCGTTGCCAACTTTGGTGTGAGAGCGGTACTTGTAATATTGACAACGTGTGTAAGTGCGATACTTGCAGAATACATATGGCAGAGATGTATGAAGCAGCAGGTTACTACTAGTGATTTCAGCGCCCTGCTCACGGGACTGTTACTGGCGTTGAACCTGCCGGCAACCCTACCGCTCTGGATGTGTGTTCTGGGAGGCGTGTTTGCTATTATCATCGTGAAGCAGTTGTTTGGCGGCCTGGGACAGAACTTTATGAACCCGGCGCTGGGGGCAAGATGTTTTCTGATGCTTTCCTTCAGCAGCGCCATGACAAATAGCTTTGTCATCCCCAAAGGAAACGCGATCTGGGGTGGATACCAGGCGACACTAGATGCTGCATCCAGCGCTACACCGCTGATGCAGGTAAAAGAAGCAGCCGGCGGCGCTGATGTGGCGGCAAGCCTCAAGGATATGTTTCTCGGAACGACCTGGGGGACCATTGGTGAGACCTCTGTTCTCGCCCTTTTGATCGGTGGTATTTATCTGATCGTAAAGAAGATTATCGACTGGAAGATCCCGGTGATCTACATTGGAACCTTTGTAGTATTTAACTTTATTTATGTCTGTGTGGCAAAAGATGCTTACATGCCGGTATTCTATGAGGTATGTGGTGGTGGCCTCATGCTGGGTGCATTCTTTATGGCGACGGATTATGTGACCAGTCCGATCACCGATAAAGGAAAGATTATATATGCCGTTCTTCTGGGACTTCTGACCGGATTGTTCCGTTTCTTCGGAGAGTCCGCAGAGGGTGTGTCATTTGCGATCATCATCGGTAACCTGTTTGTGCCGTTGATCGAGATGGTCACCATTCCAAAGGCATTTGGAAAGGAGGGCAAAGGGAATGAGTAGTGAAAAGAAAGAGCGTTCATTTGTGGTTGATGCTGTGATCCTTTGTTTAATTACCCTGATACTTGGCGGGATTCTTGCCGGTGTGTACACGGTGACGAAAAAGCCCATCGAGAATGCCCAGGCGAAGACCGATAATGAAGCCTGTGAGGTCGTGTTAAAGGCAGTGGAAAAGGTGGCTGCCGGGATGGAATTGAAAGTGGCGGATGATGCGCAGGACGCAGCAGAGAAAGCCAATAAATTTCTCCAGGAACACGTGATTGATAAATCTTCTGCAGAGGGTAAAGTAGAGGAAGAATCCGGGGATTCCTACTCAAAGCATGTTGTGGTATCCACGGTGAAAAAGATTCAGGCGGATGGCCAGGATGTGGGTCATGTCTATATCGCGGATGCGAAAAAAGGATATGGCGGAAGCATTTCCTTTGTAATGGGTGTCTGTGGCGGCGTAGTCACAGGAATCGAGATTACAAATCAGTCGGAGACGGCTGGTCTTGGCGCCAACTGTACCAGTGATGAATTTAAGTCGAAATTCAGTTTTGAAAAGGGAATCCAGTACCCGTCTTCGGACAGTCTGCCCATGTATTTTAAATCGGGAACGACACCGAAAGATCCTCAGGGGCAGATCGAGGCGATGTCCGGTGCGACAGTAACCTCACGTGCCATCACCAACGCGGTGAAAGGAATTCTCTTATACGATAAGGAAGGGGGTGTTCAGGGATGAGTAAATACACAGAACGGCTTCAAAACGGAATCATCAAAGAAAACCCGACCTTTGTCATGATGTTGGGAATGTGTCCGACCCTTGCTGTTACATCCAGTGCAGTAAACGCCATTGGTATGGGATTGTCTACAACTGTAGTGCTTATCCTCTCCAATATGATGATCTCGGCGCTTCGTAAAGTGATTCCAGATCGGGTTCGTATCCCGGCATTTATCGTAGTGATCGCGTCCTTTGTGACGATCGTACAGTTGCTTTTGAAGGCATATCTGCCATTTTTGGACAGCGCCCTGGGTGTATACATTCCTCTGATCGTGGTAAACTGTATCATTCTTGGCCGTGCGGAGGCTTATGCTTCGAAGAGCCCGGTACTGTTGTCGGCGCTGGACGGAGTGGGCATGGGACTTGGATTTACCCTGGGTCTTACCTGCATCGGTATTTTCCGTGAGATTCTCGGAAGTGGTGCGGTTTTCGGATTTGAATTTATTCCCGATGATTTTCATATTGCAATGTTCGTTATGGCGCCAGGAGCATTTTTCGTACTTGCCGGGCTGACCGCCCTTCAGAACAAGCTGAAGATGCCATGCGCCACCAATACACCGGAGGCAGAGGAGATCTCCTGTACCGGTAACTGTGCAGCCTGTGCAGGTCATGTGGAAACCTGCGGAAAAGCTCCTGAGGAGGCGGCTGCCAGCAGAGAGGAGGATGAAAAAGAATGAGTATATTTACAATTCTCTTTACCGCTGCTCTCGTAAACAACTTTGTGCTCAGCCAGTTTATGGGTATCTGCCCGTTCCTCGGCGTCAGCAAGAAAGTGGAGACAGCGGCAGGAATGGGTGGTGCCGTACTTTTTGTAATCACCATTGCATCCCTTTGTACCAGTCTGTTGTATAATTATCTTCTGGTACCTTTTGAGCTGGAATACCTGAATACCATTGTATTTATCCTCGTGATCGCTGCCCTGGTACAGTTTGTGGAGATGGTGCTGAAAAAGAAGATGCCAGCGCTTTACAAATCCCTGGGTGTGTACCTTCCTCTGATCACTACAAACTGTGCTGTACTCGGTGTGGCGCTTCTCAGCGTACAGAACGAGTACAATGTGCTGGAGAGTGTGATCAACGGTATTGGCGCCTCCATTGGATTCCTGATCGCCATTGTTCTGATGGCAGGTATTCGTGAGAAACTTGAAAACAGTAATATTCCTGAGGTCTTCAAAGGCACACCGATCGTTCTGATCACCGCTGGTCTGATGGCGATTGCGTTCTGTGGCTTTGGCGGCGTCGGCTTTTGATAAAAGGAGGGCACTCATATGAATACGATCATAATATCAGTGGTACTCCTTGGAGTGCTTGGTATCGCCATCGGTCTTCTTCTGGGAGTGGCAGGAAAATTTTTCTCCGTAGAAGTGGATGAGCGGGTAGAACAGGTTAGAGAATGCCTTCCGGGCAATAACTGCGGTGGATGCGGATTTCCGGGGTGCGATGGTCTGGCAGAGGCGATCGTTGCTGGTACAGCGGAAGTAAACGGCTGTCCTGTAGGCGGAGCCCCGGTGGCAGAAAAGATTGGAACGATCCTCGGCGTAGAGGCGGGAACTGCTGTGAAGATGGTGGCCAAAGTGCGCTGTGCCGGAACCTGCGAGCAGGCTTCTGTGAAATACAATTACATCGGCGCCCAGGACTGCCGCCAGGCGGTAATGGTACCGGGGCGCGGCGACAAGTCTTGTACCTATGGCTGTCTTGGACTTGGTTCTTGTGTGGCAGCCTGTCAGTTCGGTGCGCTCTCGATCCAGGATGGTATCGCTGTGGTGGATAAAGAAAAGTGTGTGGCCTGCGGAAAATGTGTGGACACCTGTCCGAATTCTGTCATTTCCCTGGAGCCATACGACACCAAATATCAGGTACAGTGTAATTCCCACGACAAGGGCAAAGACGTGATGAGTGTGTGTAAGTCTGGATGTATCGGCTGCGGACTCTGCGTGAAACAGTGTGAATTCGGTGCGGTTACGCTGGAAAACAACCTGGCGGTCATTGATCCCGAGAAATGCCAGAACTGTGGCAAATGTGCGGAGAAATGTCCGAAGAAGATTATTATGTAAGTATATACGAAATGATGTGCGGGGCAGTTTGTTGCTCCGCATGTTGTTTTTGAACCAAAAACATTAGTAGATAAGCGAATCAAAACTTAGCGCCATCGAGCTATGGAGACCAAAAGGTTTAACAGGAGGAAACGTTTGATGATTAATTGGATACACCAGGAAGAAGCATTCTGTGAGGGAAGTTTCAAAAGTAATTTCTTTCGTGATGATGAAAATGGCAATGAGCTGAGAGTAGGTGTTAAAAGCGCTGCTTTGAAAGAATGTGCCGAAAGATGTGTTGAAGCATTTAATAATCTTTCGGAGTCCGTGATAAATGAAATCTGAAGGTGAAGGGGACTGGGGTGATGTGGTTGGCTTTGCTGTAAAAAACAATAATGTGATTTATGTTGGAACGGATTATTTTGATTATATGAGGGACGGAGATTGACAGTCCCGCACTGGTTCGCAGCAGAAAAGAAAAATCATACTATTATCTGGAAGTGAATAAAAATGAGAACTTACAAAATAGATACTTTTATTTCTCAAAGTAGAGGCAGTGGTGAACGATATACGTTTATTCGGTATATATTCTTTTTTAACTGGGCTTCCAGCCCTTGAAAACCATTATAACAACTGTTATAATGATACCATGACAAAAGAATGATGAAACAACGATTGATAAACGAAAGGACGTATAACAGATGAAAAAGAAGCTGACCGTGATATTTAT
The DNA here is from genome assembly GCA_947644305.1 of uncultured Roseburia sp. Classification (GTDB taxonomy): domain Bacteria; phylum Bacillota; class Clostridia; order Lachnospirales; family Lachnospiraceae; genus Eubacterium_F. The sequence continues at coordinate 122,871 of CANRYS010000006.1, read as the reverse complement.
ACTATTTGTCATACTTGCACTTTTTGCGGCGGTGGGTATGATCGTGTTTAAGAAGTTTGCACCAAGTTTTACCCAGAGACCGATGAGTGAGCAGTATAAGATCGGCAAAGAAGAGGCATTGCTTATCATAAATGGAAAGCCGGTAGAGGAGAGAGGAAAACTGGTCAGCGGCGTCGTTTATGTTCCGGTGGAGATCGCTACCGGATATATGAATGAGCGGATTTATTGGGATGATAAAGAAGATGTTTTGTGTCTGGCGACTTCCGGGGGGCTGATCACGGTAAATATGGCGGACAGCCTTCACTATACATTGGGAAAAGAGACGAAAGAAATGTCTTATCAGGCATTGTATCAGGACGGTGGAACCACTTACGTGGCGATGGAATTTGTGGCGCAGCATTCTAGGATCAATTATTCCTATATGCAGGAGCCGAACCGAATCCTGGTGCAGTCGGATTTTGAGAGCAGCAATACATTTGCCGTGCTGGCGGATGACATAAGACTTCGGGTGGGGCCCAATAAAAAATATGATTATCTACTGGAACTGAAAAAAGCGAAAGAGGTTCTGGTAGACACTTCAAGTAAAGCCGAAAATGGGTATCAGAAGATCTTCACGCTGGAGGGAATCGAGGGATATGTTCCCGAAGAATATCTGACAGAAAAGATGGAGAAGGCGTGGACTACGGAGAAACAGGAAGATATCTTTCCGCAGATCAAGATGGACAAAACGATCTGCCTGGGATGGCATCAGATGACGGGGGTAGTGGGAAGTGCGGACCTGCAGTTCAAGACGTCACAGGCTACAGGCCTCAATGTGATTTCGCCTACCTGGTTTGCGCTCAGTGATAACAAGGGAAACATTTCTTCTCTGGCCAGCGCTGATTACGTGTCGGCGGCTCATGCAAAAGGAATGAAGGTCTGGGGACTGGTCAATGATTTCGATGAAAAGAAAAATAACATTAATATAAAGAAGATATTGGGGAGGACATCGATTCGATCTAAATTGATAAACAATCTGGTGACTACAGCGATGCGCTATAACCTGGATGGAATCAATGTGGATTTTGAGAAAATAACGGCAAAGACAGCACCTGCATACCTGGAATTTTTGAGGGAACTGGTTCTCGCCTGCCACGCCAACAATATCGTTGTGTCGGTGGATGATTACCTTCCCACAGAGAGTTCATCCTTCTATAGCTGGGCAGAGCAGGGCAAGGTTGTGGATTATGTGATCTTTATGGCATACGATGAACATTATTCTGGAAGCACAGAGAGTGGTTCTGTCTCATCACTGCCTTTCGTAAAAAATGGTGTCGAGCTGGGGTTAAAATATATTCCAGCAGAGCGGGTTGTGGTAGCCCTTCCCTTCTATACAAGACTCTGGAAAGAGACGAAAAAGGGCAAACTGGCCAGTCGTCCTGCCGTCTATGGCATGAGCTCCGCGGAGAGCCTTCTCCAGTCCCAGGGAGTGACTTCGGAATGGGATGAAGCTACTGGACAGTATTATGCAGAATATAAGGCAGATAATTATAAGTACCGGATATGGCTGGAGGAAGAGACTTCATTGGAGAAAAAGTTGGAAGTGGTCTTTGAAAACAAAGCGGCTGGTGTAGCCTTCTGGAAGCTTGGTTTTGAGCGTCCTGTCACGTGGACAACCATCGCAAAATATATACAAAAACAGGAATAGACACTTTGTCCACTCCGTACATTGATAATAAAGATGTATGGAGTGGAATTTTTTATGAAGAGAGAAAGAGGGACATGGAAAGTTTGGGCGGTGACGATTCTGTTGTTTGCGGTAGTCGTCCTAGCCACCATTCAGGTAAAGGACAAGGCGGTGCTGAATATAACAGGAAAAAATACCAAGGAGCTGGTCATGGTGGACCCCGGACATGGAGGGTTTGATCCCGGAAAAGTGGGAGTCGGAGGGACGCTGGAAAAGGATATAAACCTGAGCATAGCACTCAAATTAAAACAAGTGTTGGAAGATAGTGGTTATCAAGTGCTCCTTACCAGAGAAGAGGATCAGGCTCTGTGTCATGAAAAGGCATCGGGGAAAAAGCTCTCAGATCTAAAATCCAGGGTGAGCATGATCAATGAAAATAAACCTGCTCTGACTGTGAGTATTCATCAAAATAGTTATTCCGCCGGGACGAAGGGGGCTCAGGTATTTTACTACAATAATTCCGAAGAGAGCCACGCCTTTGCCACAGTACTTCAGGAGACCGTGAAGGAAAAAATAGCAGATGGAAATCACCGGGTGGAGAAGGGAAACGATAGTTATTACATGTTAAAGAAGACAGAGGGTATATTTGCCATCATCGAGTGCGGTTTTCTCTCCAATCCTCAAGAGGAGCAGCTCTTAAAATCTGGTGAATATCAACAAAAAATGGCAAATGCCATCGCGGAAGGGATCGAAAATTTCTTGTATAACCAATGATCTTGTGGTAATATATTCTATATGGATTTTATGGATGAAGGCAGACAAAAGGCTATGGATACAAAATACATTATCTGGAGTCCAGACAGAGGGTATGAGCCCTCTGAACTGGCAGAGGCAAAAAGGATTATAGATCAGGGGGGCCTGGTGGCATTTCCCACGGAGACCGTGTATGGTTTGGGGGGGAACGGGCTTCAAAAAGAAGCCGCCCGCAGGATCTACACGGCGAAAGGGCGTCCGTCGGATAATCCTCTGATCCTCCACATCAGACGGTTCTCCCAATTAAAAGAGATCACCAGACGGATTCCAGATACAGCAGTGAGACTGGCAGAGGCTTTCTGGCCGGGACCGCTGACGATGATATTTGAAAAGGCAGATTGTGTTCCCTATGAGATCACTGGCGGTTTGGAGACGGTGGCCGTTCGTATGCCAGAACACCCCGGAGCACTGGAGTTTCTGGAGGCGGTATCCGTACCTGTGGCAGCTCCCAGCGCCAACACGTCGGGACGGCCAAGTCCTACCAGGGCGGAGCATGTGAGAGAAGATCTGGAGGGAAAGATTGACATGATCATCGATGGCGGTGAGGTGGGGATCGGATTTGAGTCCACCATCGTGGATCTGACCGGTGAACTTCCGGTGATCCTTCGTCCCGGATATATTACCAGACAGATGGTAGAGGAGGTAGTGGGAGAAGCAGCCATGGACCCCGCTCTTCTCAGTGTGGAGGGAGATGTGGCGCCGAAAGCTCCCGGTATGAAATACAGGCATTATGCGCCGAAAGCACAGATGAAAGTATTTTGTGGCAGGCAGGAGGCGGTCACTGCGGGAATCAATGAAGCGGCCAGGAGACTGATTCACGAGAAGGGAATTCGCCCGGAAGAGATCGGCATACTTGCCACCGAAGAGACCGCGGCACAGTACTCTGTGGGACAGGTAGTGACAGCGGGTTCCAGGCGGAGAGATGACGTGGGACGCTATCTTTATGGAGTGCTCCGCAGATTTGATGAACTTCACGTAAAAATGATCTTATCTGAAAGTTTTTATGACTCTGCCAAGGAAGAAGCGGTGATGAACCGCCTGTTGAAAGCCGCCGGGCAGCAGGTAATCGAGGTAGATAATGGAGATGGAGTCGGGGATGGATTATAAGAAAGTAATTTTTGTAAGCAAGGAAAATGTGACATTAAGTCCGATGGCGGAGTGGATGTTCAAAAGTATTTTGATGGACAAGGATAAGGAGATCCTGTCCCGCGGGCTTGTGGTTTTGTTTCCGGAACCGCGCAACATGAAGGTGACGGATATTCTCATGAATCATGCGGTTCCCTGTGAGGAGCAGGTTTCGACGGAGTTTCGGCCGGAAGAAGTGACGGAGGATACCTTGATCATCACCATGAATTTTGTGGAAAAGGTGAAGGTGGTTGAGGATTTTGGCATATCTGACAACGTGTATACTCTCCATGAGTTTGCCGGCGAAGAGGGAGAGGTACTGCCGCCCCACGGGGGAGATGAAACGGTGTATGAGGCAAGTTATGTAGAGATAAAGGACTTGCTTTATAAGATCAAGAAAAAACTGGAGTGGAACTAGTACAATACCACTCCTTTGAATGGAGGAAAAAAATGATAGCATTGGGAAGTGACCAGGCAGGTTACAATTTGAAACAGGAAATTATTAAATATCTGGATGAAAAGGGGCTGGAATATAAAGATTATGGCTCTTTCAGCGAAGATCCGGTGGACTATCCGGTGTATGGGAAAAAAGTGGCCCACGCGGTGGCAGACGGAGAATGTGAAAAGGGTATCCTGATCTGCGGCACTGGCATTGGCATCTCCATCGCCGCCAATAAGGTGAAGGGAATCCGCGCCGCGCAGTGTCATGATTGTTTTAGCGCGGAAGCGACCAGACTACATAACGATGCCAATATCGTGGCCATGGGGGCAAGGGTTGTCGGTCCAGGGCTCGCGGTAAAGATCGTGGACACTTTCTTAAATACAGAATTTTCCGGGGCAGAGCGCCATGCGAGGCGGATCGCCATGCTGGAAGACGAATAAAGCTATGTTGGAAGTTAAATGAAGAAAAGAGTGAAAAATATGTTAGGTTTTATTGGCTGCGGTAATATGGCGCAGGCTATGATAAAGGGAATACTGGATAAAAAGCTGTATGCAGCGGAAGATATTATAGTATCCCGAAGAAATCAAGAAGCACTTTCCAAACTGAAGGATCAGTTTGGCGTACACGTGACACCAGATAACAAAAAAGTTGCGGCAGAGGCAGATGTGCTCATTCTGGCAGTGAAACCCTTTCAGTTTGAGACGGTGATTCCGAACATCCGGGATGAGGTTAGAAAGGATGCCTTGATCATTTCCATCGCTGCCGGACAGACGATGAAGAATATCGAGCGTCTTTTTGGCAAGAATATCAAATTAGTAAGAAGTATGCCAAATACTCCAGCTCTGGTGCTAGAAGGAGCGGCTGGCATATGCTTTAATGAAAATATAACGGCAGAAGATAAAAAAAAGACCATGGAAATATTCTCCAGCTTTGGTATCGCCCATGAGGTGTCTGAGACCATGATCGATACGGTGATTGGTGTGAGTGGAAGTTCCCCGGCTTATGTGTTTATGTTTATCGAGGCGATGGCAGATGCGGCAGTGGCAGATGGGATGCCCAGGGCGCAGGCCTATGAGCTGGCAGCACAGAGTGTGCTGGGAAGCGCCAAGATGGTTCTTGAGACCGGCAGGCATCCGGGAGAATTGAAAGATATGGTGTGCTCTCCAGGGGGTACGACCATAGAGGCTGTGAGAGTTCTGGAGAAAGAAGGTCTTCGGAGCGCTGTGATCGAGGCGATGAAAGCCTGTGTAAAAAAGGCGCGGGAAATGTAAGAATCGCCGGGAGGGATGGCAGGGGACAGATCTATGAAAAAGAGAGATAAAAAAAGAGAAAATAAAGAGATCCTTCGTGCACTTGCCATGCTCACCCAAATCGGTCTGGCGATGATGACCTGTATGGGAATCAGCTTTGGCATCGGATATTATATCGACCGGCTGGCTGGCACCCGGTACTGGGTCATGATATTTCTGCTCATTGGGATTCTGGCTTCCATCCGAAGCTTATTTATCCTGACTGGCAGATTGCAGTCATCGGAAGAGACTGCGAAAAAGGATGTTGCGGCGGAGGTCACGACCACACCGAAGGAGGATTCGGATGAAGGAAGCAAAACAGACACTCCATAGGGTGATCGGCATCATATGGCTTCTGGCGGCTGTCGTTTTGGCAGCAGGGCTGGTGGTCTGGATCTTTCATCCCTTTTCTATACTGCCCTACGTGCTGGGCGAGGTGCTGGGAAGCGGGGTATCTACCCTGCTCATGCTGCATCGGTTTTCTACGCTGGATCTAGAACTGGATCTGGAACGCAAGAGTGCTGTAAATCACTCTAAAGTCATGGCGACGCTTCGCTCGATCGCTGCGCTGGCTGCACTGTTTGCCGGTTTTCGGTTTCCGTGGCTGTTTCATCCGGCGACTACCTTTGCAGGATTGTTTGCCACAAAGGCAGCAGCGTTATTATACCCTGTGATATTCAGGGAAAAAAGCATTTCCGACAGTTCACTGTCAGAGAATAAATATTAAGGCATTTAAAACTGCCTGGAAAGGAGAAAACATTGGGTGAAAATAAGGTAGATTTTTATATACATGGTTACCAGGAAGTCCATATCGGCGATTTTTCGTTTTGGATCACCACGACCCACGTGTGCCTGGCGATCGTCATGGTGGTACTCATTGCTTTTGCCATCGTGGCCAACCGTGTGATAAAAAAAGCGGATTACCGCAAAGCCCCCACCGGTTTCCTGAATGTGCTGGAGATGCTGGTGGAGACGCTGGATAAGCTGATCCTTGACAACATGGGAAGAAAGCTGGCGCCGGTATTTAGAAATTATGTCAGCGCGCTGTTTTTACTTATTCTTACCTGTAACTTGTCCGGTCTGTTTGGCCTTCGGCCGCCTACAGCGGATTACGGGGTAACACTTCCGCTGGCGCTGATCACCTTCTTTATGATCCAGTATCAAGGCTTTAAGTGGCAGAAGATGGGCAAGATCAAAGGATTGTTTGAACCATTCTTTCTGTTTTTGCCTGTGAATATCATCAGTGAGTTTGCCACGCCGATCTCTATGTCCCTTCGTCTGTTCGCCAATATCTTATCGGGAACGATGATGATGGCGCTGATCTACGGACTGATGCAGAAGATCGCGATCATCTGGCCGGCGGCACTGCATGCATATCTGGATGTATTTTCCGGATGTCTTCAGGCATACGTATTTGCCATGTTGACGATGGTATTTATCTCCAATGCAGCCGGAGATGCGGCGCAGGAATAGACCATCCGACAGTATAAGTATAGTTTTTACTGTAGTTTTATGTATAACATTAAAATAAAATTTTAAGGAGGACTTTATTATGAATTTTTCAGGAGCAGATTTAATTAGCGCAGCTTCAGCAATTGGAGCAGGTTTGGCAGTTATCGCAGGTATCGGACCCGGAGTTGGTCAGGGTATCGCAGCGGGTTATGGTGCAAATGCAGTAGGACGTAATCCAGGCGCAAAAGGTGATATCATGTCTACCATGCTTCTTGGCCAGGCGGTAGCCGAGACCACAGGTCTTTATGGTTTGGCAGTTGCTATGATCCTGTTGTTTGCAAACCCATTGATTTAACACAGATTTGTGTGCAAGAAAAGAATGATGCACAGCTATCTGTGCAGGAAAGGTGAGAAGACATGGGTGATAAAATATTTGGACTTGACTCCCAGTTATTAGTGGACACGGGAATTACGTTGATCGCCATGTTGGTTTTGTTTATCCTGCTTTCCTATCTGCTTTTCAATCCGGCGAGAAAGCTGATTCAGAAACGAAAGGATTTTATCCAGGGGCAGTTGGAGGAGGCCGCGAAGGCGCAGTCCGATGCCAAAGAGATGAAGATCCAGTACGATGAGAAGCTTGCCCAGGTGGAGGCGGAGACGGCAGAACTTCTTGCCGATGCGAGGCGCAAGGCTCTAGACAAGGAAAAAGAGATTGTGGAAAAGGCATCGGAGGAGGCACACCAGATTAAGGTGCGTGCTGAGAAGGAAGTAGAGCTTGAGAAGAATAAGGTTCGCGACGAGATGAAACAGGAAATGGTTCAGGTTGCATCTGCCATGGCTGGCAAATTCGTGGAAGCATCCATGGACAAGGATAAACAGGCGCAGCTCATTGACGAGACATTGAAGGAAATGGGTGATGAGACATGGCAAAGTTAGTTTCTAAGGTATACGGAGACGCTTTATTTTCGCTGGCGCTGGAGGAAGACTGCCTGGATGAGATCTGGGATGAGGTGAAAGAACTCCAAGTCGCACTGGAAGAGAATAAAGAGTTTATGGAAATTATGGCACATCCTGAGATGACGCAGGAGAAGAGCAGGGAGCTGGTGGAAAGTGCCTTTCACGGCAAGCTGTCAGAGACCATGATGGGATTTCTTCAGATTCTTGTGAAGAAAGGACGTTTTGGGGAAATCCTGCCTGTGCTGGATCATTTTCAGAGTGAGGCAAAGGAATATAAAAAGATCGGGGTTGTCTATGTGACGACGCCTACAGAGCTAACTCAGGGCCAGAGATCCGATGTGGAAGAGCGTCTGAGAGCGACTTCTGGATATGATAGCCTGGAGATGAATTATATTGTGGAGCCGAAGCTTTTGGGAGGTATCCGTATCCGCATTGGTGACAGGGTTGTGGACAACAGTATTCAGACGAAGTTAGAAGAGATGACTAGAAGCTTAGCGAAGGTCAGAGTCTGACTTCAAGGAAAGAAGGTGTTTGGTAAACATGAATTTAAGACCTGAAGAAATCAGTTCAGTGATCAAGGAAGAAATAAAAAAATATAGTACTGAGTTTGAAGTATCAGATGTGGGAACCGTAATTCAGGTAGCAGATGGAATTGCCCGTATTCATGGTCTGGAAAAGGCGATGCAGGGTGAACTTCTGGAATTTCCGAATGAGATCTACGGAATGGTGCTGAATCTGGAAGAAGATAACGTAGGTGCCGTTCTGTTGGGAGATACATCTAACATTAACGAGGGAGACACCGTAAAGACCACCGGACGCGTGGCGACGGTACCAGTTGGTGACGCTATGCTGGGACGTGTTGTCAACGCACTGGGACAGCCCATCGACGGCAAGGGACCGATCCACACGACGAAGGTTCGGCCGGTAGAGAGAGTGGCAAGTGGTGTTATTTCCCGTAAATCAGTAGATACACCGCTGCAGACTGGGATCAAGGCCATCGATTCCATGGTACCCATCGGAAGAGGGCAGCGAGAGCTGATCATCGGTGACCGTCAGACAGGAAAGACCGCCATCGCAGTGGATACGATCCTGAATCAGAAGGACCAGGATGTTTTGTGTATCTACGTAGCGATTGGACAGAAAGCTTCTACGGTGGCCAATATTGTGAAGACTTTAGAAGACAATGGAGCCATGGATTATACGACAGTTGTGGCATCTACTGCCAGCGAATTGGCTCCGCTCCAGTACATTGCCCCTTATGCGGGTTGTGCCATCGGTGAGGAATGGATGGAAGCTGGAAAGGACGTACTGATCGTTTATGACGATCTGACAAAACATGCAGCGGCTTATCGTACCCTTGCTCTGCTGCTCCGCCGTCCGCCGGGACGTGAGGCATATCCGGGAGATGTATTTTATCTGCACTCCAGACTGTTAGAGCGTGCGGCGAAGCTTTCGGATAAATTAGGCGGCGGTTCTCTGACCGCGCTGCCAATTATTGAGACCCAGGCAGGCGACGTATCTGCGTACATTCCGACGAATGTAATCTCCATTACAGACGGTCAGATCTATCTGGAGACGGAGATGTTCAATTCAGGATTTCGTCCTGCGGTAAATCCGGGACTCAGTGTGTCGAGAGTAGGTGGTTCCGCGCAGATCAAGGCGATGAAAAAGATCGCCGGACCGATTCGTATTGAGCTTGCCCAGTACCGTGAGCTGGCGGCGTTTTCACAGTTTGGTTCGGATCTGGATGCCGATACAAAGCAGAAGCTGGATCAGGGAGAACGTATCCGTGAGATTTTGAAACAGGGACAATATGCACCGCTTCCAGTATGGTATCAGGTTATCATCATTTATGCAGCTACGAAAAAATATCTGCTGGATATAGCAGTTGAGGATATTCTTAACTTTGAGAAGGGACTTTTTGAGTTTATGGATACAAAATATCCAGAAGTTCCAGCGGCCATCCGTGATGAAAAAGAGATCAGTGATGATACCGAGAAGAAACTGATTCAGGCGATTGAAGAATACAAAAAGCAATGGGCTCATGATGCCTGAATGGAGGGTTGTATATGGCCTCAATGAGAGATATAAAAAGGCGTAGAGAAAGTATACAGAGCACTTCCCAGATCACGAAAGCCATGAAACTGGTGTCCACGGTAAAACTACAGCATGCCAAAGGGCGTGCCGAGGAGACAAAGCCCTATTTTGATAAGATGTATGAGACGGTTTCCGGCATGTTGTCCAGATCAGGCAATGTGGATCATCCACTTCTGTCAGAGCGAGAAAAGACCGGAAACAAGAAAAAGGGCGTGATCCTTATCAGCTCAAACCGTGGCCTGGCGGGAGGATATAATTCCAATATCGTCAAGCTGGTAACCCAGGGAGATTTTCCGGTGGAGGATACGATCGTATTTCCAGTGGGAAGAAAGGGAATGGAGTCGGTGCAGCGTCTGGGATATACCTGTCAGGGGGATTATTCCGAGGTTATGAATAATCCACTCTTCGGGGATGCTGTATACATCGGAAAAACGGTAGTCTCGGCGTTGGAGAGCGGTGAGATCGATGAGGTGTATCTTGCCTATACCGTATTTAAAAATACTGTGACCCATATTCCGACGCTGATCAAGCTACTTCCCTTTACCCAGGAGGATATCCAGAATATGGAGGAAGCTGCGAAGCTGGAGGAGTCTGAGGGAGAAGACGGAGCAAAGAAAGCCGAAGCGCTTATGAACTATGAGCCGGAGGAATCGGAGACTTTGGGCTACATTATCCCGATGTATATGAACAGCCTTATATTTGGTGCGCTGGTGGAAGCAGTGGCAAGTGAAAATGGTGCCAGAATGCAGGCGATGGATTCGGCTACCAGCAACGCCGAGGAGATGATCGACAAGCTTGGCCTGCTGTATAACCGGGCAAGACAGTCAGCGATCACCCAGGAATTGACAGAGATTGTTGCCGGAGCGTCGGCAATCGAATAAAGAATGTCCCGATACGGGACAAAAATGTGCAGAAGTATGCACAAGTAAAGAAGAAAGGAGTGAAGCTATCACAATGGCAGCAAATAAATCGGAAAAGAACGCTGGAGTGATCACTCAGATTATAGGTGCAGTACTTGACATCCGGTTTCAGGAAGGAGAGCTTCCGGAGATCTATGATGCGATAAATATTACGACAAAAGACGGTGAAAAGCTGGTGGTAGAGGTTTCACAGCATCTTGGTGACGATACGGTCCGCTGTATCGCCATGGGTCCTACCGACGGACTGGTGAGAGGGATGGAAGCCACCGCTACGGGGGCGCCGATCACGGTTCCGGTAGGAGAGGAAACTCTCGGAAGGATGTTTAATGTCCTGGGAGAACCCATTGACGAGAAAGAGCCTCCAAAGGTAAAAGAGCACCATCCGATCCACAGAAAAGCGCCAGCCTTTGAGGAGCAGTCCACCCAGGCGGAGATGCTGGAGACAGGAATCAAGGTCGTTGACCTTCTCTGCCCTTATCAGAAGGGTGGAAAGATCGGTCTGTTCGGCGGTGCAGGAGTTGGAAAGACGGTGCTGATCCAGGAGCTGATCACAAATATTGCGACAGAACACGGAGGATATTCGGTATTTACCGGAGTTGGCGAGCGCACCCGTGAGGGAAATGACCTTTACTACGAGATGATCGAGTCCGGTGTTATCGATAAGACCACGATGGTATTTGGCCAGATGAATGAGCCGCCGGGAGCGAGAATGCGTGTTGGTCTTACTGGACTTACCATGGCAGAATATTTCCGTGACAAAGCGGGAAAAGACGTACTCCTCTTTATCGATAATATTTTCCGTTTCACCCAGGCGGGTTCCGAGGTGTCCGCACTTCTGGGACGTATGCCCAGTGCGGTGGGATATCAGCCCACGCTCCAGACGGAGATGGGTGCTCTTCAGGAGCGCATTACCTCCACAAAGAGCGGTTCCATCACTTCGGTACAGGCGGTATATGTACCTGCGGACGACCTGACAGACCCAGCGCCGGCGACGACCTTCGCCCATCTGGATGCGACAACGGTGCTTGACCGTTCTATCTCAGAGCTCGGTATCTATCCGGCTGTGGATCCACTGGGATCTACTTCCCGTATTCTCGATCCCCGAATCGTGGGAGAAGAGCATTATGAAGTGGCTCGTGGTGTGCAGGAGATTCTGCAGCGTTACAAAGAACTGCAGGACATCATCGCGATCCTCGGTATGGATGAGTTGTCAGAGGATGAGAAGATGCTTGTAAACCGTGCCAGAAAGGTACAGCGTTTTCTTTCCCAGCCCTTCTTTGTGGCAGAGCAGTTTACCGGCCTGGAAGGTAAGTATGTTCCGATTTCGGAGACAATCCGTGGATTCAAGGAGATTCTGGAAGGCAAACATGATGATATTCCGGAAAGTGCATTTTTGAATGCCGGAACCATCGACGATGTCGTAGCGCGTAAGTAACATGCTGCGGCCACTACTTACGTACTGTGATAAAGAACATGGTAGTGGGTTGTGAAGTCGTGGAAAGAGTGAAAAATAAATTGTTTCACAACACAAACTATGTTTGTGTGGCAAGTTTGTGCGCGCACGCCCAAACTTGGTAAGAACTTTTAGTTCTTTAATGCGCAAAAGGCGTGCGCGCATGGAGGGAAAATATGGCAGAGTTGAAAAAATTCCGTCTGGAAGTGATTTCACCGGAGAGGGTGTTTTACACCGGAGATGTGGAGATGGTGGAACTCACGACCATAGAAGGAGAGATCGGCGTCTATGCAGATCATATACCCTTGACCTCTATTGTAGCTCCCGGAGTTCTGACGATCACGGAATCATCAGGTGAGAAAGGGATAAAAGAGGCCGCTGTTCTGGAAGGGTTTCTGGAAATCCTGCCGGATCAGGTGACGATTCTTGCCCAGTCCTGTGAATGGCCGGAAGAAATCGACATGAACCGGGCACTGGAGGCGAAGGCAAGGGCAGAGAGAAGAATTAAGAGCACAGATGCAAATGTAAATATGGCAAGAGCCGAGCAGGCGCTTCGTAAGTCACTGGTTCGGATCAACCTGGCCGAGCAGGCGCGGAAGCTATAATAACGAAAAGTAATTTCAGATTTCTATGTGGTTTATCGACCCAAAGAATATCTGAAATTACTTTTTTGTCCAGTTTATTAGAATCATTGAGCAAAATGAGGGGGAAAACACATATGAAATCATTTAAGATTGGAGAGATCGAGATCGGTGGGTCTGCGAGGCCGCTTGTGATACCGGAGATTGGCATCAATCACAATGGGAGTCTGGAGACAGCGAAAGAGATGGTATTGTCGGCACATCGCGCCGGAGCGAGACTGATCAAGCACCAGACCCACATCGTGACAGATGAGATGACAGGAGCAGCCAAAAAAGTAATTCCTGGAAATGCAGATATCTCGATCTATGAGGTGATGGCGAACTGTGCGCTGGATGAGGAAGAAGAGCGGGAAATGATGCGCTATACCGAGGAGCTGGGAATGGTATTTCTAAGTACGCCATTTTCCAGGGCAGCGGCAGACCGGTTGGAGAAAATGGGTGTGAAGGCATATAAGATTGGCTCTGGAGAGATGAACAATTATCCCCTGCTAGAACACGTGGCTGCTTTTGGTAAGCCAATGATCGTTTCCACTGGTATGAATGATCTAAACAGCATAGATAAAGCCATTGGGATACTGGAAAAACATGGTGTGGATTATGCTCTTCTGCACACCACGAATCTCTATCCCACCACGCCGGGGCAGGTGAGGTTAGGGGCAATGCAGCAAATGATGGCGGCATATCCCGATATACCGGTGGGGCTATCCGATCATACGTTAAATAACAATGCCTGCATCTCAGCGATGGCCCTTGGCGCGAAAGTGGTAGAACGGCATTATACCGACCGAATGGACAGACAGGGACCAGATATCGTGTGTTCCATGGATGAGAGGGAGCTTCGTGAGCTATTGCAGGCAGCCAGTGAGGTCCCTGATATGCTGGGAGGCACAAAAGAGGCTTTGAAAGAAGAGCAGGTAACGATCGACTTTGCTTTTGCCACTGCGGTCACCATCGCACCAGTGAGAGCGGGGGAAGTATTTACCAGAGAAAATCTATGGGTGAAGCGGCCGGGGACAGGAGAGATTCCAGCGGAACAATATGAGGCAATTCTCGGGAAAAAAGCACGTATTGATATAGGTAGGGATGTACAATTGACCTGGGACATGTTAAAATAAAAGAACCATAAAAAACTGGCATTTGGCAAGTGGTGGCACTTGACAAAAGGTACTAGAATTAATATAATTTTAATATACATTAAGCGGTTAAAGTGAAGCGATGATACCAAAAGGGGGGATCTTATGACCAGACGGGAAATAGATTTAGAGATCCAAAGAAAGAATTATCAGAAGGAGTTATTGTTGTGCCAAAAGGCCGGCGGTGATATCGACAGGTATCGCCGCCTTTCATTCGACGTATTGCAGTTGGAACAGATCAGAAGAGGTCTGGAAAGCGGAGTAGATGTGGAGGTATATCTGGATCCCCATAAGAGCTGGTTAGAGATGGAGGAGACCCGTGTTTCGATGGAGACCGGTTTTGATATGCGCAAGTACATCGATCAAGGGTTTGATTGGATGCAGTGCAATGAGATCCGGGCAGGTATGCAGGCGGGAGTAAGTGTTGCAAAATATCTGGATGTCAGTTATCTGGCAGCTCAGATGAGGGAGATTCGGAAAGGGCTTCAGCAGAAACTGGATGTTTCCCAGTATGCTTCCCCCAAATTTGACTGGTTTCAGATGAAGGAGATTCGTCTGGGATTGGAAAAAAAGATGAATGTGTCTATTTTTGCCAAACCAGAATATACATATACGACGATGCGCGCCATCCGCCTGGGCCTGGCAGATGGCATCAATCTCATACCTTTTATCGAAAAGGGCTATACCGGTACCATTCTCAATGAGATCAGCCGGGGTATCCGTATGAATTATGATATCAGTGAATATCTGAAACAGGGCTATGATGCGGAACAACTCAGGCAGATCAACAACGCCCATGAGTATGGCGTGAACCTAGTGCCATATTTGCGCAAGGGAATTCATGGTGTACAGCTACAGGAGATCATCACTGGTCTGAAAGAGGGACTGGATGTGTCCCGGTATGCAGATATCCGGTTTAACTGGTTCCAGATGCGTGAGATCCGCTATGGGCTGGAGCGGAAGGTAGATGTTTCTGTCTATGCCTCGCCGGATTTTACGGCGAAGCAGATGGAGGTGATCCGAAAGGGACTCTTAGAGGGTCTGGATGTAACCAAGTATGCGAAAATATATTTTGAGCCGGAACAGATGGAAGACATCCGGCATGAACTGGGCGAATCCAACGATGAGTTTTCCGAGGAAATCGAGCGGCTGCTGCAGGATTCATTAGAAGAGAAGGAAACACCGGTGAAGCCGGCAGAGACAATAAGGGAAGAGACAACGGACGAAGATTATGTCCTTAACCCATGTGTTGTTATATCAGAAGATAAGATGACGGTTTCCATGGATTTCTCACTGGTAAGCGGCGAGATGCAGGAAAAACTGGAAGCGCTTACGGTACCGGCCTTGATTCGTCTGCTAAGACATAATGAAGTCAGGCAGGGAGTACACAGTGACCGTATTAGGGAGATTGTAGAAAATAAGCAGTTTCATAAATCTGTCGTTGTGGCGGAGGGAAAAGCAGCGGTGAATGGTGAGGATGGAAAATTCACATTTTACTTTAGAAAAGAGTTAAACCGCAAACCAAGGGTGCTGCAGGATGGTTCTGTGGATTACAAGAGTATGGAGCTGTTTGAAGTTGTAAAAAAAGATATGCTGCTTGCCGAATACCGGCCTGCCACACAGGGTGAATACGGATTTGATGTGACAGGAAAGAAGATCGCACCCAAACAGGGGAAAGAGCTGCCACCTTTGACGGGAGAAGGCTTTATGATGACGGAGGACAAAAAGCAGTACTATTCCCTGCTGGATGGTATTGTTGAGTTGGACGCTTACAATCATAAGCTGATTATACGAAACCTGTATACGGTGCCTGGAGATGTGGACGCTTCCGTTGGGAATATCGATTTTAACGGTGATATCAATATATTGGGAAATGTGCAGTCTGGATTTACCATTACGGCGACGGGAAGCGTGGTTATAGACGGACACTGTGAGGGCTGCCAGATCCATGCCGGAAAAGATGTGATCATCCGCAAAGGATACCAAGGCAAAGGAATCGGAAAAATTGTTTCCGGCGGAGAGATCATGGGCAAATTTTTTGAGTCGGCTACCTTGGAAGCAGAAGGTGATGTGGAGGCAAGCTATCTTCTGAACTGTGAGCTGCGGACCCAGGGCAAGCTTTTGGTAGAAGGACGCAGAGGCGTCATCATCGGAGGATATACCTGTGCCAAACAGGGGGTATCCTGTTTTGGGGTAGGAAATATCGCAGAGATCAAGACCGTTGTGGAAGTGGGTATTGATAAAGACGATATGATGGAATACCAAGAATTGGTAAAAATGATAGATAAAGTAGATGCCGAGCTTAAAACCTGTGAGTCTGCACTGCAGAAATTGATGGAGAAGCCATCTCGGGATGAGAAGTCAACAGAGTTTTTGGCACGACTTACCAAGGCAGTCTATACGCAAAAGAAGCAGAAGAAAGATCTTTTGAAAGAACAGTCGGTGAAGATGGATAAGATGACCAAACAAAGAGGCGCACGCGTCCGGGTGTCAGGAAGAGCTTTTCCGGGAACTTTATTGTATCTGAATACCGCGCCGCTGGCATTAAAAGAGGCATTTTATAATGTGGATTTTGTGGCTCAGGACAATAAAGTGGATATGATACCACGATAAGGAGGTGTAATGGTATGCAGAAAGGAACAGGGTTATTGCTTGAATATCTCATTTCTATGATAGAGAGCAGAGATTTTTTTGCGGAACACCACTGTGAGAAAGTGAGAAAGTTTACGGAGATCATGCTGGTGAAGATCCGCCAGTTCTGTCCGGAATACAAATTATCTGTCAGGGATTGTGAGCATATTGCTTTTGCTGCCATGATGCACGATCTGGGTAAGATGACGATACCGGATCATATCCTTCATAAGCCTGGAAAGTTGACTTTTGAAGAAAAGCAGATCATGCGGAACCACACAAGAAAGGGACGGCAGATTTTTGAACATATTCGTCATACTTTGAAGAAGGAAAATATAGAATATGAATTGTTCCGCTGTTGTGCCGAGGTGTGCATGTATCATCATGAGCGGTTTGACGGAGGCGGTTATCCGAAAGGATTGGCGAAAGATGAGATTCCGATCTCCGCACAGATCGTCGGGCTGGCGGACGCCTATGATTCACTGATCAGTGAGAGGATTTATAAACCCGCTTATGGCAGAGCGGAGGCATTTGAGATGATTATGAAGGGAGAATGCGGGATCTTTAACCCGCGTCTCATGGAGATCTTTTCTCTGGTGAGAATGGATCTCGAAGATGTTCAGGATGAGATTGAAAGGATCTATCGTGTAGAAAATAAATAGATGTTAGCCAGGTGGCGGGGATTTGGACAATGTTTCAGATCCCCGTCATTTGCCTAACGCATTTTGACATGTTTATATGACATAAGGACATTCTTTATTTTTGCTTTTTTGATATCATATTGTTATAGAATACCGTAGAAGAAATTGTATTATATGGACGGAAATTGCGAATGGAGGTAGTGAAATGAAGCGAACATTGCGACGTATTTTGACAGGTGTTCTCTCTGCTGCACTGGTCATACCGATGTGCAGTACAGGTACTTCTGGAAGTACCGCAGAGGCAGCGGAGGTGCTGCAGCCTGTCTATCAATGGAATTTTGAAACAGTAGAAGGGGAGACGGTGGAAAATGCCGGAACGGCGTCTCGGGGCAGCGCACTGTTGAAGGGCTCAGCGAAGGTAGATCCAGCGGTGGTAGAGATGGCTGGGAAAAAATATTCCTCTGATACGAACCATGTTCTGAAGCTTTCCGGCGGGGCAAAAGGTAGTTCCTATGTAGAGCTTCCCAACAATTTATATGAGGGAATAAATGAAAAGACGGGGCTGACATGGTCTTTCTGGATGAAACCGGATTCTGGTATAGCCAGCTATTCCAGACTATTTAGTTCTGCGGACAGTCAGAATAAAAATGAGTTTGCCTTTGCCCCACATTCCAGTGACAGCGTGTGGAATCTTATTTTTGATGACAATTCCAGTTACCGGCATATCTTTAATTCTGAACCAGAAAAGAATGCCTGGAATCTGGTGACGATTTCAGTATCTGCAGATGAAGTAAAGTTTTATGTAAACGGAGCTCTGGCGGAGTCCACCTGCGGTGGAGGCGACTCCCAGGTTTTGACCAGCCGGTTGAGTTCCATCAGCAGCCTTGTAAACAATGCGCTGGGTAAGACCTGCTCTACATGGAGCGATGGAGACTGCGCTGTGCAGTTGGACGATGTAAGCCTGTATGACAAGGCTTTGACTTCTGATCAGGTGAAAGCTATAGCAGAGGGATACGGGATTGATGTGAGCCAGCAGAAACCACCGGTAGAAGAGATCGTGCAGGATGACGGCTCTGCCGGTATGACAGAGATAAAAGAGCTGGAGACAGCTTCCGTAGATGGAAGCAATGTGGTACGGATCTGGACAGACTCTTCCCAGAAGTACTACTATTCTGCATATCGCAACGGAGAGGTTGTCATGAAATGTGCACCTCTGGGGCTGATTACAAAAGGAGTAGATCTGTCCCGCAGTCTTGAGTTGGATGAGGATTCTATCCGAAAGACAAAGGGAAAAGAAGAGTATGACTGGATCCAGGGAAGTTCCAGCCATGTGTCCAAAGAATATCAGGAGACGGCTTTTACCCTCACTCGGGGAAATAGTAAAATTACTATGATCTTCCGTTTATTTGAGGACGGAATGGCATATCGCTATGAGGTAGACGGTGATACTGGCAGCAGCGATGAAGTGACAGAGATAACCGAAGAGGCAAGCTCCTTCGTGCTTCCAGATGCGGCTAATATATGGACGATGGGCGTATCGGCAACTTATGAGGCAAGTACCTACACCCCGCGGAAGGTCTCTAGCATTAAGAGCGCAAACAGCAGTTATGGACCTCCGATCCTGGGAAAAGTGCCGACGAATAATGGGGATTATTGGGTGCTTCTCGCAGAGGCAAACGTGTATAATGAAGAAGAGCCTTACTGTGCATCCGGTTTCAAGACGAAGTCAGGAAGTACGGCGCTGCAGGTTAATTTCGGTCTGTATTTGGAGCAGGAACAGGACGACTCCAAGAACGGGCAGACATATCAAGCTTCCTACAAAGGCATTTCTAGCGTGAAGATGACCGATGTATTCCATACACCATGGCGTGTAGCTATTATGACGGACAATCTGGAAAAGCTGGTAAACAGTTCTCTGATTTCGGATCTGAATCCGCCGGCAGAGGGAGATTATAGCTGGGTAGAGCCGGGAACCTCATCCTGGTCCTGGTGGTCAACTACCAGTGATGTCATTGACTATGATACCATGTTTGACTATATTGATTATGCCGAGGAGACGGGACAGAAATATTGTCTCATCGATTTTGGCTGGGAAGTGTGGAAGGATTATGAGACCAAGATCAGGGAGTTGGTTGCCTATGCAGAGCCAAAGGGCGTTAAACTGCTTCTGTGGTACGGTGTGAATAAGTTTGACCAACCTCATAAATTCGACCTGGATAATCCAGAGACTATTGAAGAGGAATTTGCCTGGTGTGAAGAACTGGGAATCAAAGGTGTAAAAGTAGATTATATTAACAGTGACAGCCAGTTTGCCATGAAGATCATGTATGATCTGGCATCTATCGCTGCCAAACATAAGCTGGTATTGAATTATCATGGTTGTACCGATCCGAATGGAGAGAACCGGACATTTCCAAATATCTTATCCAGCGAAGCCGTTATGGGTTCTGAGTACTTTAAGTGGGGAAGCGGCTCCCCAGTTCAATCGCTCCTGATGCTGCCATATACGAGAAATGTCATTGGCTCCATGGAGTTTACGCCGGTGGGAATGAGCGTTAAAAACGTAACTGCCACCGATGGATTTATGCTGGGTATGACGGTTGTATATGAATCTGCGATGCAGACTCTGGCACATTCTGCCTACGTATATCCGGGATATGGTGGTTCTTCCCTGCTGGCGAATCTGCCAAGTTCATGGGATGAAAGTAAGTTGTTGGCAGGGACTCCAGGAAGTTCTGTGATCCGGGCAAGAAGAAGTGGGGAGAACTGGTATGTAGGCGCTATGACGGATGCGGCCAGTGATTATGAGATCTCTTTAGACTTCCTAGATGAGGGCGAGACCTATTATGCATATATTTACACCGATAAAGAAGAAGGCGGCATCGCTGTAGAAACCCGTCAGGTGACATCTGATACCGTGATGGATCTCAGTTTGATGAAAGCCGGAGGCTGTGCGATCAAATTCAGTAAAAATGATCCGATCGGTATGACGGTGTATGATGGATACAAATACTATGAGGCAGAAGAGGCACAGATGGGAGAGGGAACCACTATTTCCCAGACGGATTATGTTTCTGGCAAAAAGTTTGTGAATATAGGTGGAAACAGTAAGAAAAATTTAACCTTTGAAGTGGAGGCTCTGGAAGAGGGCGAGCATGAACTCAGGCTGTTCTTTGTATCCCCTACTGCCAAGAATCTGTATGTAAAGGTGAACGATGGGGAGCCCATCGAGCTAAGCAGTATGGTTGCTGTGGCTGGCGATGGTAACGCGGTTGCCGCTAAGTCCATCAACGTAAACCTGGAGGCAGGCTCCAATACGATCTGTCTGTATAATGATAAGGCGGGGGCGCCGGGCATCGATCGGATTGCTATTTCCAAGGCAGACCTTTCCATGTCTGAGGTGACTTTGTCAAAAGAAGAATATGATTATAACGGAGAGAGAAATACACCGGCAGTAACCGTTGTAAGAAATGGCGTCACACTGACCGATGGAGAGGACTATCAGGTTTATTATTCCAACTGCAAACAGGCAGGTACGGCGACAGTGACGGTTGTGGGAATTGGTGAGTATGCCGGCAAGGTGCAGAAAACATATCTGATCAAGAAGGCTCCGGAGCCGCCGCAGGTGACACCGGCACCCCAGAATCCATCTGGAAATGGAACACAGGCAACACCAGCGCCGTCCGTTCCGACTACTGCACCGAAAGCTACGGTAAAGAAACCAGGAAAAGTTCAGGGTGTTACGGTTAAGAGCAAGAAGAAAAAGACGATGACAGTAAGCTTTAAGAAACTGAAAAATGTGTCATCTTATCAGATCTCTTATAGCACGAATAAGAAATGGAAAAAAGCGAAGACCATCGCTGTAAAGAAATCTGTTTCCAAGAAGGTTATCAAGAAATTGAAATCAAAGAAAGTGTACTATGTTCGTGTGCGTGCACTCCGCAAATCAGGTACAAAAAAAGTATACGGTGCATGGAGCAAAGTAAAAAAAGTTAAGATAAAATAACAGGATTGTCATAATAGAGACTCCTGACTGCCAGGGTAAATCCGGCGGTGTCGTGAAGTGAAATAAAGAAAGTACTATCAATCATAGGAGAACCAGCACAGACATATTGTGAAATGGTTCCCCGGTTGATAGTACTTTTTCTTTCTGGCTTGACGTGCCGGAAAAGAGGTGATAGTATAGAGCTAATTGGCATGATGAGGGGGTCAATCATGAAAGAAGAGTGGCAGGATGGAGCCTGGTGGCTGAATTTCAGTCAATATGAAGATTTAAGGCTCTATGAGGTGGGCAGGCAGAAATGTCCCACGGGCTATGAATTCGGCCCTATTATCCGGGATAAATATATCCTGCACTATGTTTTCAATGGAGCGGGGACGTTATATTTAGATCAAAAAGAGTTTGCGGTAAAAGAGCAGAGTCTTTTTTTGCTGCCCCCTAATACACTGGTTCGCTATCAGGCAGATGAAATAAGACCCTGGCATTATATATGGATTCATATTCATGGATTCAAAGTGGTGGAGCTGCTGCAGAAGGCAGGACTGACAAGAAAGACACCGGTGTTGTGGCTGCCGGAGGTAGGTGCGCGGCTGGGGGGGATTCTGCAGGAAATATGTGACTGTCACGAACAGGAGTATACCTGTATGGGGAAATTGTATTATTTTTTCCAACTTCTGATCGACCACTCTCCGCATAAGCCGGAGGAAGGGGAGCAGACGGAACCGGCCCTTCGTTACGTTCAATGGGTTATTGATTATATCAATCAAAAGTATTCAGAGCCGATCTGTGTGCAGAGCATCGCCGATTTTTGCGGAATTGACAGATCTTATCTTAGCAAGGTATTCAAATACGCCACGGGCTATACCATACAGGAGTATTTGATTCAGTTTCGGATCAAGAAGGCGAAGCAACTGCTCCGGGAGACCGGGATGCCGGTGCAGCACGTCTCTTATTCCGTCGGCTACAACGATCCATTTTCCTTTTCAAAGGTATTCAAAAAACAGACGGGTATGTCTCCGTCGGTATGGAGAAATGCAGGGGGAAATAAAATATGAAGTATATCTCGGTCAGAAAGATTCTGAGCGGTAGATTTATTCATCGCTATGATATTACCTATGAGACAGAAGAGGGAAGGGAAAAGATATATGAGATGATCAGCCGGAATCCAGAAGTGAAGAGACTGGAGGATCTACAGAAGAAAGAAGCAGATGCGGTGGTGCTGATCATGCACGATGTGAGTGGGGAAAAGCTGCTTCTTAACCGGGAATTTCGTCTGGCGCCCGGGGAGTGGGTGTACAATTTTCCGGCGGGTCTGATCGAGCCGGAGGAAACGCCGGAGGAGAGCGCCGCCAGAGAATTGAAGGAAGAGACGGGACTTAAACTGGTGAGCATCAAAGAAATTCTGCCCATCAGTTATAGTGCGGTGGGATTTTCCAACGAGACCAATCTCTGTATCGTGGGCACAGCGGAGGGCAGGATCCAGAAGAGTGATTCCCCGGTGGAAGAGATTGAGGCAGGCTGGTACACGAAGAAAGAGGTCCAGCAACTTCTGCAGAATGGGCTATTTGCCGGTAGAACCCAGGCATACTGCTATTTGTGGAGCAAGGAATAAAGCGCAGAAAATAGCTGGAAAATTATTTTAAATCATGGTAAAATAAGCCCTAAAGGGCTTTAATAATGTATAATATCTGACAAAAGAAATCTCAGATAGGGAGGCAGAAAAAGTGAAGAATAAAAGTATTGGAATAATAACTATTATTTTAATTGCGCAGATCATTGTGATGGCGATCGTGTATTATTTTGTGGATTTTTCTGTGACAGGGTCAATGAAAGAAAATGCTGTGAAGACGATGGAAACCGTTTCTCAGGAACGTTCACAGATAATCGAGAATTATATTGTTGATACGGAAAACTATCTGACGGCATACAGCCGTGCAGGGGAAATTAAAGCACTTTTGGAGAACCCTTCAGATGAAGATATTGTCAGGGAAGCCCAGGAATATACAGAGCGGTTCAGCGAGGACCGGGAGTACCTGGAAGGTATTTATACAAGTAACTGGGAAACCAATGTGCTGGCACACACCAATCCCAAAGTCGTGGGCATAACCACGAGAGAGGGTGAGGCGTTATCGGCGCTGCAGAAACTGTTGTTGGATTCGGAAAAGGTGTATAATGCGGGAATCATCATTTCTCCTGCCAGTAAAACGCAGATCATCTCTATCTACCGGGCGTGTTATGATGAGAACAACAATCCTATTGGACTGGTAGGTGGCGGTATTTTTACGGAAGGTCTGGTAAATATATTAGATAGTCTGCCGGCAGAGGGAATGAAGCAGTTAAATTATTACCTTGTGAATACAAAGACAGGGGAATACATTTTCCATTCGGACAAAGATAAAATAACAAAGGTTGCAGAAGAACAGTACATAAAGGATATTTTACAGCAGATCAAGGATGGCGATCGTTCTGGGTCATTGACGTTTGAAGAAGGAGATACAGAGTATCTGGCATCCTATCAGTTTATGGATGGAAGAGACTGGGCATTTGTCATTACAGATCCCTCATCAGAGGTTTTTAGTTCCCTGGGAAGGATTCGGTTTATGCTGGTCCTCATCTGTATCGTCGGCGTAGCCATTCTGATGGCGTTTACATATAAGATTATCGATCGATTGATAAAGTCGCTGAAAGAGGTTGTGAAAACGCTGGGATTATGCAGCGGTTCCCTGAATTCTAAGACCGATGACCTGAGTACACACGCCCAGAATCTTGTGGGCTGCGTGACAGAAAACACCTCAATTATCGAAGAGTTGACGGCGAGCCAGGTACATACAGATGATATCGTGGAAGATGTGCATGAGAAGGTTACCGATATTGGCAAGTGGATGGAAAATACGATGGAACATCTGGGGATGAGTGTCAAGTCCAGTGAGGGACTGATCCGTCGTTCCAGTGAGATGAATGAACAGGCGCAGGATGCCTATGAGAACAGTCGTAAAACTTTCGAGGAAACCAAAGAGGTAGTTAAGGATGTTATGCAACGCTTGGAAGAAATTACCAGGATCAACAAGATGACAGGTGAGATTGTGGACATTGCTTCCCAGACAAAGCTACTTTCATTAAATGCGTCCCTGGAGGCGGCAAGAGCCGGAAAGGCTGGAAAAGGGTTTGAAGTGGTGGCGGAGGAGATTGGCGAGCTGGCACAGACGACGACGGCGACGGCTGGTGATATCCAGAGTATATGTGACGATGCCAATACTAGTATAGAAGACGTTAAAAAATGTTTTGATACGATCATACAGTTTTTAGAGCAGACGGTTATGGGGCAGTTTGAAATCTTTGCAGAAAATGCCCGCCAGTACAGTGTTTCAGCAGATCAGATTCGCCATGATATTATGGATCTAAACGAATCATCGGATGTACTGAGCAATTCACTTCAGCAGATCACCAGTAGCGTCACCTCTGTCAAGGAAGTTACGCGGGAGAATAGTACTGCCATCGGAATGATCGGACAAAAGAATGGGAACACTTCCCAGATTGCGGATAAAATTCGGCTTCAGTCGGAGGACAACAGGAAATTGATTATGCAGTTGGAGAAATTGATTAAACGTTTTAAATTTTACACATCCTAATAAATGGAGATGAACCATAATGAAACAAATCAGAGAGTTATTTCAGGCAACAGATATGACAGTGGGAAGACCATGGGAAAAGATCGTTGCATTTACGCTTCCTATGCTGATCGGGAACATTGCGCAGCAGCTTTATAATACTGTGGACAGTATCGTCGTAGGTAAATACGTAGGGGACAATGCGTTGGCTGCTGTGGGAAGTGCCGGGCCGATCCTGAACCTGCTGCTGGTATTATTTATCGGTATCAGTATGGGAGCCAGCATTATGGTGGCTCAATACTATGGAGCAAAGCAGAGAAAGGATCTCTCCTGCACCATAGGCAACTGTATTCTGTTGACGGCGGCAGCGGTGGCTATCATTATGCTTCTGTCATTGATCATTGTAAAGCCGCTGCTGGTACTTTTGAAGACGCCGGAAAGTATCATTGGCTGGTGTACTTCGTATCTCATGATCATGTTTATCGGCATCGTGGGATGTGCCTACTACAATATTCTCAGCGGTGTTTTGAGAGGACTGGGGGATTCCTTTTCCGCATTGTTGTATCTCCTGGTATCTACTGTGCTGAATATTGCACTTGATCTGCTTTTTGTGGCTAAGCTGGGGATGGGAGTCAGCGGCGTGGCGCTGGCTACGGTGATCGCCCAGGCGGTATCGGCAGTCCTGTGTTTTTGGCGTCTGGCTAAGATGACAGAGATATTTGACCTAAAGCTCTGTTATATGAAGCTCCATAAAAAATACGCGAAAAATATCGTCCGTCTGGGACTTCCCTCCGGTTTGACCCAGGCGATCTTTTCCATGGCTATGATCATTGTACAGTCACTGACCAATAGTTTCGGTGAGATGTTTATTGCGGCGAATGTAATCGTCATGAGAGTGGATGGTTTTGCGATGCTGCCCAACTTTTCTTTTGGAACTGCCATGACTACATACGCCGGGCAGAATGTGGGAGCCAGAAAACAGGACCGTGTGAGCCAGGGAGCAAAGCAGGGTACCTTGATCGCTGTGCTCACCACATCCGTGATCACAGGAGCCATTCTTATTTTTGGAAAGCAGCTTATGGGGATCTTTACCGATACCTCAGAGTTGGTGGACCTAAGCCGTCGTATGATGGGGATCATCGCATTCGGATATATAGCGATGGCGGTAACCCAGAGCCTATCCGGTGTCATGCGTGGAGCTGGTGACACCATGACGCCGATGTGGATCTCTTTGTTTACTACAGTTGTAGTGCGCGTGCCTGTGGCATATGGCATCGCCTATCTGACCAGAAGTGCAGAACTTCCCAATGGAAGACAGGAATGTATCTTTATTTCCCTGTTATGTTCCTGGGTGATCGGCGCTGTGGTGACGGCGATTTTCTACCGCATGGGTAAATGGAGAGAGAAGGCGCTGAGTTAGTGTTTTTGAATAAACAGTGGGGCAGTATTTAACTGCCCTTCTGTTTTTTGAGAGGAGAAAAGATGATTTTAAAAAATAAGATCTATTTATACGTGACAGAATTTTTTGCGGGAATGTCCGTGATGGCCGTGGAGCTTGGTGCGAGTCGTCTGCTGGCTCCCTATTTTAGCTCTTCTCAGATCGTGTGGACGATCATCATCGGAACGATTATGATCGCCATGGCGCTGGGAAATATTTATGGCGGAAGAGCCGCC
The DNA here is from genome assembly GCA_947644305.1 of uncultured Roseburia sp. Taxonomy (GTDB): domain Bacteria; phylum Bacillota; class Clostridia; order Lachnospirales; family Lachnospiraceae; genus Eubacterium_F. The sequence continues at coordinate 96,329 of CANRYS010000006.1, read as the reverse complement.
GATAAGAACCCAGATCCGGACAGGCTGTACCGACGTATGATCGTTGCGGCAGTGTGGATTGCCGCCATTCCCGTGGTGGGAAAATATATCATTCTGGGAATCTCTGCGCTGCTTATATTTTCAGTGAGCAGTAATTTTCTGATCTGGGCCGCCTTTGCCGCCTGTATGGTGATCTTTGTATTTCCTCTGTTTCTTCTGGGGACCGTGACTCCTTCCCTGGTAAAATATACTGTAGACAGTTTGGAGGACAGCGGAAAGACTGTAGGTACGCTGAATGCTTCCAATACCATCGGCAGTATTATCGGAACATTTGTGCCAACCTTTGTTACGATTCCGGCCTTTGGAACCTCTGTGACATTTTTGGTCTTTGCGGGAATCCTTCTGCTGCTTGCCTTGATTTATTTTGCAAGTAAAAAAATCATGGGCAGAAGTGTCGTTGTGGGAATGATCCTGTTTGCTTTGTGCTGCGCCGGAGGTTTCTCCGACCGTTTAGCTTTCTGGGAGACCGGACTGATCTACGAGGGGGAGTCCGTATATAATTATCTGCAGGTTAAAGAGGACAAAAATAATGTGATCCTCTCTACCAATGTGCTGTTTGGCGTGCAGTCGATCCTGCGAAAAGATGCCAGCCTGTCGGGGATGTATTATGATTATATGATGGCGGCACCGGTCATGGCAGGAGTGAATGAAAAAGAAGATCTAGAGGTGCTGGTCCTTGGCATGGGGACGGGAACCTTTGCTCTCCAGTGTGAGAGATATTTTGATAACATTCACATCGAGGGTGTTGAAATTGATGAAAAGATCACAAAACTTGCGAAACAGTACTTTCAGCAACCAGAAGATATACCGGTGGCCACTTATGATGGCAGGGCGTATTTAAATGCTGTGGATAAAAAATATGATGTGATCCTGGTGGATGCATTTCAGGATATCACCATTCCCTTCCAGATGTCCTCCGTTGAATTTTTTACCCTTGTACAAGCTCATTTGAAGGAGGGTGGGGTAATGGCTGTGAATCTGAATATGAAGGGAAGCGAGGAGGGAAATATCAACCAATACCTGTCGGATACCATTGGCAGCGTATTTAAAAATGTATACACGATAGATGTGGCCGGATGTACAAACCGTGCTTTATACGCCTTTAATTCCGGGGAGATCTTGGATCGTTTCCGAAAAGGGATCGCTGCTGAGACCGATGTAGATCTCACGGGTCTTATGGAAGAAATACTGAACGGAATGCAGCTCTATGAAGCTGGAAATCTTGTGATGACAGATGACAAGGCGCCGGTGGAGCTTCTGGGGATGCGGGTCATCGACAGCCTGATCCGGGATGAGGTGGAGTATTACCGGGGGATATATGAAAGAGAGGGTGTAGAGGGGCTGCTAAAAGGACTGTAGAGCTAGCTCGACGGCGCGAATTTGAAGCCGCCATCGAGCTATGCAGGGGCATTCAACCAATGGTTGATATGATATCTACGGATGGTTGCTGTTACTGTCAGGATCGGGAAGTTATAATGATATTATTCCGTAGAAAAAGGAGGCAGAAAATATGAGGATTGGTGAAAAGATCAGGGAAGCAAGAAAAGTACAGAATTTAAGTCAGGATGATCTTGCAGAGGAAATTGGCATCTCGGTTCAGGCAGTCAGTAAATGGGAGTGTGGCCAGTCCTGCCCGGATATTATGTATCTTCCACGTATCGCAGATTATCTCGGGGTAAGTCTGGATGATCTGTTGCGGGAAGAGACAAGTGAATTTGTAAGGTCGCAGAGACTGGAGAAGATTGATTTGCCGGATGATGGGAAGGTAAGGATTTTCCAATGTATAGGGAACCGTGTGATTACTCAGAACGAGCTCGAGGGTAAATCCAAAAAGGATGTACCAGTAATTCATCTCGCCATTGAGGCAGATCAAATGCCAGAAGGAAATTTCTGTATAGAAATCTGGGGATCGGCGCAGATCGAAGGATCGATACAAGGCGATGTATCGGCGGGAACTTCGGTCACCTGCGAAGGTGTCCAGGGAGATATAAATGCGGGATATTCCGTTACCTGCGCCAATGTGGCGGGAGATATAAACGCGAGAGGTTCTGTCACCTGCGCCTCTGTAGCAGGAGATATAAATGCGTTTGGGGCTGTGACATGTGCTGGTGTATAGTCAGTAAAATTTGGGTTTTCTACCTGGCAAACAATTGCAAGTGGGGTAACCCCCACCCCGCTTGTAACTGCCCAAAGTGCTGTCTAGTACTGTTTACTGATAATTCTAGAATTACTCAAAAGACCTCCGATTTTTGTTCTTCACAATTTTGTTTATAAATATCTTTTAAATCATCAATGGCCATCTCAACGTCAAAAGTATGGAAGCCAGGCCAACATTCATTCATTCTTTTGGCATCAGCGATTTTATATATTTCGTGGCTGTATTCGTTTGTGTAATAATGCCAGTAGCGATAGGTATAACCTGTCCAGTACATTACTTCCACGGTATAGGTTGCGCCAGCCTTTTTAAGTCCCTTTACTTCATCATTTAATTCTTCAAGAATATATTCTTCGCCAGCCCATTGTAATCGATCGTAAACATCGTCAAGGGAAGCAGCAGTTTTGCTGTTCATAAAAGATTCTATAAAGGATGGACAATCCAGTCCAGATCGTAGCGCAAGTTCAAACAAACGCCCCTGTATGTCGCATAGTTGACGTTTTTCAAGTGTAAAATTATCCATGTTATTCACCTGCCTCTAAGATTTCATCAAAGAATTGACCGTCACGGCGATATTTCCGGCAGATTTCATCTGCCATTGCGATTCCTTTCGAACGATTTGCTTCACTATCTTGTTTTAGTTTACCACGATCATTCCCAGTGAGTTCTTGTTTATCAAGAATTTTTATTTTTTTGCAAGCCTTTTCTGTTAAAGCGACGTACTGCCTGCCAAGTTTCAACGCTGAAAGACTGTTAATAAGTGCAAGATCCGTGATCTCTCCATTGAAAAAGCGATCCAAAACAACGAACATTCTGTCATTTGCTATATAGCCAACAATCATGTCACAGTCTTTATTTAAACTTTTAATACGATTGTAGATAGTTGAATGTTTCGCAGCCTCCATTTTGCCACGATTATATGCGACTAACAATGCCCAATCTAATCCTACTTCAATTTCAAGGATTTTGAGATCCGTTAGATTAACACTTAATGTATATAGTTTTGCTTTCGGATAATTGCAAATTAAAGTAAGAGGCTGATTTCGGTCAGTTCCCATGTAAAATCCTTTTCCAAAATCGCAGTGTTCCCGGCTTATAGGTGCAATAGCGCCATGAATTCCCGACTTTGAACCGTGATAAAGAGTTACTATTTCATTTGTACTGATAATTTTCATTACTCCACCCGCTCCTTTCCCCAGAAAAACAGTGCGATGGTGCCGGGGCCGGTGTGGCTTCCGATGGTAGTGCCGATGTGGTTGATCTCCACTTTTCCTTTCAAGTGAGGAAAGCGGGCTTCTACCAGGGCAGCTACAGCTTTTGCATCATCCAGGCAGGCGGACTGAGAGATGTAACATTTTCCGTCATAGTTTGTTCCGTTTTCTGCCAATTCTTCCATCTTATCCACAATGGCGCGAATGACCTTTTTCTTTGTCCTTATTTTATATCGGGGAATCAGCTGCCCCAGGTGGTTCATGTCGAGCAGCGGGCAGATATTCAATAGGCCGCCAACAACGCCGGCGGTTTTAGAGATTCGGCCACCCTTGATATAAAAAGTCAGGTCAGTGGAGAAGAACCAGTGATTCACATTCAGGCGGTGGGAGACTGCCCAGTCATAAACTTCTTCCAGAGTTTTTCCTTCGTCCCGGAGATCTGCCAACCGATCCATCAAAAGACCATAGCCAGAAGATGCTCCCAGGGAATCCACGATCAATATTTTTCGTTCGGGATATTTTTCTGAGAGATTGCTGCAGGCGATATTGGCGGAGCCAATCACGCCGGAGATACCGGAGGAGAGGGTAACATGAAGAATATCGAGCCCCTCTTTTAAAAATGATTCGAAATAAGTTTCAAACTCGTCTGCGTTGATCTGAGAAGTTTTTGTATCTGCACCCTCCAGCATGGACTGGTAAAATTTATCAAATGAAATGGATTTTCCAAGATCGTCGGGATATTCTTTTCCATCCAGTTCAAAATGAAAACAAATATATGAAATTTCTCTTTCTGTAAAGTGTTCTTCGCTTAAATCTGCTGTGGAACAGCAACTGATCACATAGTTTCCCATAGCGTCCTCCAAAAAGATTTTTAAAATTATAATGATTGTAGCATTAATGGATCAGAATTTCAATGGTTGCTTTTAACAGGACCAGGGTATATACTTTAGCTAAAAGGAATACGTTAGAGTATGGAGGATATGTCATATGAAAGTTTTATGTTTAAATGGAAGTCCGCGGGAACACAGCTGCACCTATACGGCGCTGAGAGAGGTGGCGGACGCGCTGGAGAAAAATGGAATTGAGACAGAATTTGCCTGGGTGGGTAATCAGCCGGTGGCAGGCTGCATCGCCTGTGGCAAATGCGCCGGAAAGGGGCGCTGCATTTTCGATGACAAAGTGAACGAGATTCTGGAGCATTTGGATGAATACGACGGGATCCTGGTGGGGTCTCCTGTGTACTATGCGGGACCATCCGGGCAGGTGCAGGCGTTTTTAGACCGGCTCTTTTACTGTGGCGGCTCCCGGATGAAGGGCAAAGTTGGTGCGGCAGTGGTGTCCTGCCGGCGGGGCGGAGCCAGTGCGGCCTTCGACCGCCTGAACAAATACTTTACGATCTGTAGTATGAACGTTATCGGCTCCCAGTACTGGAATCAGGTTCATGGTTCCTGCCCGGAGGATGTGAAAAAGGATGAAGAGGGCTTACAGACGATGCGGACGTTGGGAGAAAATATGGCGTGGGCTCTGAAAAACAGAAAAGCGGGGATTGAGGCAGGCATCGAAGCACCAGAATATGAGGCAAAGATCCATACCAGTTTTATCCGCTAGTGAAACAGGATCAAGATTCCAAAAGTCTGACGCAGGAGGATTCAGAATACAAATATGATATACAAAAATACCACACACGGCAGCTTCTGCAGCCGGAAGAACCGTTTTGTGGCAGAGGTGATGATCGAAGGCAGGCAGGAAACAGTACATGTGAAAAATACGAGCCGGTGCCGGGAGCTGTTGCTGCCCGGCGCCGAGGTGGTGTTAGGACGGGCTGGCAACCCCTCCCGCAAGACGAAGTACGATCTGATTAGTGTCTATAAGGAAAGTCTGGGCTGGGTAAATATAGACAGCCAGGCGCCCAATAAGATCGTAAGGGCATGGCTGGAGGGACAGGATTACGATGTCGTGCGACCAGAATATACCATTGGAGACTCCCGTATCGACTTTTATATGGAAAAGGGAGAGCAAAAATATCTGATGGAAGTCAAGGGCTGCACGCTGGAGATCGACGACATCGGCTATTTCCCGGATGCCCCCACCGAGCGGGGGATCAAACATCTGAGAGAGTTGAAAAAGGCGGCGCAGGAAGGATACCAGTGTTATGCTGCATTTGTGATCCAGATGGAGGGGATTACGGAGGTTCGCCCCAATATAGAAACCCACAAGGAGTTTGGAGAGGCATTGGAAGAGGCAGAAAATGCCGGAGTAAAGGTTTTGTATCTGGGTTGTGCAGTGACGGAGGACACGCTGGAGATCGCGGTGGTAAGGAATAAGTAAACAAACCCAGCATGGATTTCAATAAACATTCTTGAAATCCCCGCTGGGGTTTGTGTTTTTATTTTAGTTAGATGGCGGGTTCAAATTCCCGCCACCTGGCTAATATCATTTAAACTTATTTATCCGTAATCTCACTATGCAGTGTCTGCAGAGATTTCACTTCACTTCTTTCATGAGTCTTCACATAGTGGATGCCGTCAGCGGTAGCTTTGGCAGCAGCAATGGTCGTCATATAAGGAATCTTTGCCTTGATGGCTGCCTTTCGCAGATAGCTGTCGTCATGTACGCTTTCCTTGCCCACCGGGGAGTTAATGATCAGTTGGATGTCTCCGTTGGTGATCATATCCAGAATGTTTGGACGTCCCTCGTAGAGCTTTTTCACCTTTTCCGCAGGAATTCCGGAGGAAGAGATCAAGTCATAGGTGCTTCCTGTAGCAATGATCTTGAAGCCATCTTCGGAGAGGCTTCTGGCTATCCCAGTCACTTCCGGCCGGTCTTTGGCATTGACGGAGATCAGAACCGTTCCCTCCAGAGGAAGTTTGGACTGTACTGCTTCCTGCGCCTTGAAGAAAGCTTCGCCGTAGGAGCGGGACAGGCCGAGAACTTCGCCTGTGGAGCGCATTTCTGGTCCGAGAACCGGATCCACTTCCTGGAACATATTGAATGGGAATGCGGCTTCCTTCACACCGTAGTTCGGAATGTTCTGTTCCTTTAATTCTGGAACCGGTGAAGGACGTCCTGTCAGTTCGGCAGTGATGATCTCTGTGGCCAGAGGAACCATGCGGATGTTGCAGACCTTGGATACGAGAGGCACGGTACGGGATGCTCTCGGATTTGCCTCCAGCACATAAACCTTTCCGTTCTCGATGGCATACTGCATATTCATAAGACCTTTGACATGCATTTCCTCAGCGATCTTTCTTGTATATTCTTTGATCGTCTCCACATTTTCCGGCGTGATGTGGACGGATGGAATGATGCAGGCAGAATCTCCAGAATGTACGCCTGCCAGTTCGATGTGTTCCATAACAGCAGGGACGAAGGCATTTGTACCGTCGCTGATGGCGTCCGCCTCACACTCCAAAGCATGATTTAAGAAGCGGTCGATGAGGATCGGACGATCTGGTGTGACGCCTACCGCTGCTTTCATGTATTCTGTCATACTCTCATTATCATATACGACTTCCATGCCTCGGCCGCCAAGTACATAAGAAGGGCGAACCATAACCGGATAGCCAATTTTTTCCGCGATGGAAATCGCTTCTTCTACAGTGGTCGCCATGCCGGACTCCGGCATCGGGATCTCCAGTTTATCCATCATGTCACGGAACAGATCACGGTCTTCTGCCAGATCAATGACGGAAGGAGAGGTTCCAAGGATACGGACACCATTTTTCTCCAGCTCTGCGGCGAGGTTCAGAGGAGTCTGGCCGCCAAACTGAGCGATGACACCCAGTGGTTTCTCTTTCTTATAGATAGAAAGCACATCTTCCAGCGTCAGCGGCTCAAAATACAGTTTATCAGAAGTGTCATAGTCTGTGGACACCGTTTCTGGATTACAGTTGACAATGATCGTCTCAAAACCGAGCTTTTTCAGTGCGATAGCCGCGTGGACACAACAGTAATCAAATTCGATACCCTGGCCGATTCGGTTTGGACCACCGCCCAGGATCATAATCTTCTGTTTGTCTGTGTTTACTGGATTTTTGTCCGACGCGTTGTAGGTGGAGTAGTAATAAGCGCTGTTTTCCGTACCACTTACGTGTACTCCTTCCCAAGCCTCTTCCACGCCCAGTTCAATGCGATGGCCGCGGATATCCTCTTCTGGGATCTCCAGCAGCAGGCTCAAATATTTGTCAGAAAAACCATCCTTTTTCGCTTTGATCAGCAGGTCATCCGATGGCAGTTTTCCTTTGGATTTCAGAAGTTCTTCTTCCTCTTCCACAAGTTCTTTCATCTGCTCGATAAAATAAGTCTTTACCTTTGTGATCTCAAAGATCTCATCCACGGAAGCTCCCTTGCGGAGTGCCTCATACATGATAAAATGGCGCTCACTGGAAGGGGTGATCAGCAGTTGCAGCAGCTGTTCTTTTGTCATGGAGTCAAAATTTTTAGCGTGTCCGAGACCATAACGTCCCGTTTCCAGGCTTCGGATGGCCTTCTGGAACGCCTCTTTGTAGGTCTTACCGATACTCATAACCTCTCCAACTGCACGCATCTGTGTTCCCAGCTTGTCTTCCACGCCTTTGAATTTTTCAAATGCCCAGCGGGCAAATTTGATCACGACATAATCGCCGTCGGGAACGTATTTGTCCAAGGTGCCGTATTTTCCGCAGGGGATATCTTTTAGTGTCAGCCCGGATGCCAGCATCGCTGATACAAGGGCAATCGGGAAGCCGGTCGCCTTGGAAGCAAGGGCAGAAGAACGAGAGGTACGGGGATTGATTTCGATAACGATGATACGGTCAGATACGGGATCATGGGCAAACTGCACATTGGTTCCGCCGATAACCTGTACAGATTCTACTATTTTATATGCCTGTTCTTGAAGTCGTTTCTGACATTCCTCAGAGATGGTCAGCATCGGTGCAGAACAGAAGGAATCTCCGGTATGAACACCAAGAGGATCAATATTCTCGATAAAGCAGACAGTGATAATATTGTTTTCTGCATCCCGGACAACTTCAAGTTCCAGTTCTTCCCAGCCGAGAATGGACTCTTCTACAAGAACCTGTCCTACAAGACTTGCTTGCAGGCCACGGGCACAGACGGTTTTTAATTCTTCTTTATTATAAACAAGACCGCCTCCTGCGCCTCCCATCGTATAAGCGGGACGGAGTACTACAGGGTATCCGAGCTTGTCGGCGATGGAGAGTGCCTCATCCACGCTGTAGGCAACCTCACTGCGTGCCATCTCGATCCCGAGCTTGTCCATGGTCTTCTTAAATTCGATGCGGTCTTCTCCGCGCTCAATGGCATCCACCTGAACACCAATGACTTTAACATTATATTTGTCAAGAATGCCCTTCTTATTCAATTCGGCACACAGGTTCAGTCCAGATTGTCCTCCCAGATTGGGAAGCAGGGCGTCTGGACGCTCCTTTGCAATGATCTGTTCCAGACGGTCTACGTTCAGCGGTTCGATATATGTAACATCTGCTGTCTCTGGATCAGTCATGATCGTAGCCGGATTGGAATTTACCAATACGATTTCATATCCTAGTTTTTTCAGTGCCTTACATGCTTGAGTTCCGGAATAGTCGAATTCACATGCCTGCCCAATGATGATCGGACCGGAGCCGATAATGAGCACTTTGTGAATATCAGTTCTTTTAGGCATAAGTTGTTTCCTCCTTGTTCTTTATCTCTAACTATATATTATAACGCAAAAACCGAAAACCACAAGAATTTTTTATCCGAAACGTAAAAAACAATTGACAATTTAGCCTAAGTGTATATAATGGGATATATACAGTATATACAGTATGGCAAAAAGGAAAGAGAAAAATATGAACATTATTTTATCAAATGAGTCAGAACTGCCTATATACCGGCAGATTTTTGACCAGATCCAGGAGCAAATTCTTTCTGGAGCGATCCCGGAAGGAGAGGTTCTACCGTCCATCCGGAAACTGGCGAAGGAACTTGGGATCAGTGTGATCACCACCACCAGGGCATACAATGAGCTGGAGAGTGAAGGGTATATTGTTTCTAGACAGGGAAAGGGAAGTATCGTTCTCGGTAAAAATAATTCCGTTGTCAGGGAACAATATCAGAAACGCATGGAGGAAGCCTTTGCGGTTATGAAGGTGAATGCAAAGTATCTGGAAATGTCGGATGAAGAAATTATAAGATATGTGGAGGAACATTTATAGTATGAATGCGATTGAAGTCAACCATATGAGTAAACATTTTAAAGATTTTTCTCTGCAGGATATCTGCTTTTCCCTGCCCAAAGGGTACATCATGGGGTATGTGGGGCAGAATGGCGCGGGGAAGACCACCAGTATCAATCTGATCACAGGGCTGTATAAACTGACGGAGGGATTGGTGCTGGTGGACGGAGTGTCCATGAAGGAGGACCCGGCAGCAGTAAAAGAGAGTATAGGATACATCGGGGATGAATCCTATTATTATCCGGAGTTCCGTATACGGGATGTGCGGGGAATCATGAAAATATTTTATAAGGATTTTGACAGCAGACATTTTGATGAATGCGTAAAGCGGTGGAAACTTCCAGAAAATAAAAAGATCGGTGATTTTTCCAGGGGAATGAAGATCAAGCTGATGTTTGCCGGGGTATTATCCCGCTCCACGAAGGTTCTTCTTCTGGATGAGGCCACCAGCGGGCTGGACCCGGTGACCAGGGAAGAGATCATGGAAATACTGCAGAATTATATCGAAGATGGGGAGCACAGTGTATTGTTTTCTACCCATATCATGGAGGATCTGGAGCAGATCGCGGATTATATTTTCTATATCGAAAATGGGAAAAAAGTCTTCTGTGAGGCAAAGGATGATCTTCTTGAAAACTATGTGGTGGTAAAGGGCGGAAAAGAAGAGGCGGAGAGGGTAAAGAAAAAGGCGGTGATCGGCTTTTCTGAATCGGAATTCGGGTTTTACGGAGTGCTTCCAGTGGATGAGGCAGCGGGGCTGCCCAAAGAGATACTGGTTGAGAAAGCAACGGTGAATCAGATCATTGTGGCATTTCAAAAGGATGCAAATAGAAGAAAGGCGGGGATGGCATGAACTGGGTTAAATTCATGAAGACAGATTTTTTATTTTATAAATACCAGAAAGTAGTAATGATGGCTTTTCCAGTATTAGTGATCCTGATGGCCATATATTATTCTAAAGATATGATATTTATTATTTCCTACCTTTGTTTTGGGGTGCTCATCGTCTCTACAACGCCTTACTTTCTGGAAAACAAAAATATGTCCACTTTTATTCAGATGCTCCCTGGCAGTGACAGGGAACGGGTTGTGGGCCGTTATATGTGTTTTGGGGCGATTCTGTTAGCGGCCGTAGCATATGGGATCGGCGTGGTGATAGCGGTGAGCTGGATCAAAGGGTTTCCTGTCACGGATTACAATATGTATTTTAGTGCTGTGGCGGTGGCGATGAGCCTCATTGTGGGTTCTGTGCAGTTTCTTATCCTGTATATTGCAGGTAAAGGAAAGAGTACCCAGTGGATGAACATCTTGAGAATGATACCAAGTTTTACCTTTTTCTTTTTGATAAATTATATCGGAGAGAAGGGAAAAGAAGAACAGGTAGAAAGCAGTATTTTTTGGTTAGCAGATTTTTTTGCTGAAAATAAATTCATATGTCTAGTTTCTATGGCTGCCGCAGCGCTGCTGATCTTTGCCGGATGTATTTTTGCATCGGTGAAGGTGATCCAACGCCGGGATGCTATATGAGCTGGACGATATATACGGTAAGGATCGCCGCCAGTGCCACGATGACGAGACCTCTCTTGAAGTAGGCTAAGATTAGGGCCACCGACGTTCCTGCTACGGCAGAGAGGACATTACCCGTGGAATAGAAGATTTCGGGAAAGGTCAGTGCCCCTAGCACCGCATAAGGAGTGTAGTCCAGAAAGGTCTGGATATAGCGGGAACGGATGCGCCCCCGAAAGATTGTAATGGGTAGTACTCTCGGCAGGTAGGTGACGAGAGCCATGATTAGTATGGCAGTCAGGCAGTATTTGAGACTCATGAGCTTTCCTCCTCTTCTTCTTCTTTAGGAAATAGAAAAGCGCCAATGCCGGCGGCTAATATCGTGGCAATGATGACACGAAAACCAGAGGAAATCTGTCTTAGAACCGGGGTATATTTGAGCAGGCAGGCGAAGAGAACTGCCATCAGAACCACCAGAAAGACTTCCTTTTTTTCGCGGGATGCCGGGACGATCAGGGCGATAAACATAGCATAAAGACCGATTCCCATGGCATTCTGCAGGGATGGGGGAAGCAGAGTGGAGACAGAGCCTCCCAGGAAGGTGCCCAGGGACCAGCCCACAAAAGGCAGGGTCATAAGCCCCAGAAGATAGCCGGCGGACAGCGTTCCATTTTCCATGGAAGCCACGACAAAGGTCTCATCGGTGATCCCGAAGGAAAAGATGAGGCGTTTCCAAATAGGAGTCTTGTGATCTATTTTCTGGGAAAGAGACAGGGACATCAGGGAGTAGCGCAGGTTGATCACGAAGGTAGTCAGAGCGATCTCCAGATACCCTGCCTGGGCAAAGATCAGGTTGGTTCCGGCAAACTGTCCCGCGGAGGTCAAATTCGTCACGGAAATAAAAACGGCCAGCCATACCGGAAGGCCGCCGGACACTGCCATGAACCCAAAGGTAAAGGAGACGGGCAGATATCCTAAAAAGATGGGAATTCCTTTTTGAATTCCATATTTATAGTTCTTCATTTTGAGCCTCTTCGATAGATTCTTCTAATATAAACTCAGAAGTACAGTGGGGGCATCTTGTGGCGTTGATGTCAATCTCACTGAAACAGTAAATACATTTTTTTGTGGTCGGCGCCGCCGGTTCTTCTTTCTTTTTCCCCAGGCTTCCCAGGGCATTCATTCCTTTTACCAGTAAGAAGATCACAAACACCATGATGATAAAATTGATCACTGCGGTAAGGAAGGCGCCGTATTTTATATCTACGCCGTTTAGCGTGAGGACGAGATAACTTAGATCTGTCTGTGCCACTAAACCGATCAGCGGGGAAAGAACATCGTTTACCAGGGAATTGATGATCGCCTGAAAGGCGGCACCAATGATAACACCTATCGCCAGATCCATAACATTGCCGCGGAGGGCAAACTCTTTAAATTCTTGTAAAAACTTCTTGAAAAATGACATGTATTTTCATCTCCTTCTTTTGCAAAGTTTTTCGTAATTTCTGTACATGCTTTTTGCACAAATAAGTTTGCTAGAACTTATTTTAGCATAATTTCTTGAAAAAGAAAAGTTCCAATAGATAAAGGGGAAAATATCCCGCGTCTTCGCTTTTATCCTGTTGGCAAAAAGTGATGGCTGATTACCACTTGCTGGTGATTGTTAAGTGTTTAAGAATATGTTAAACTAGTATAGCAGTTGCGTTATTTGTGACTGAAATCAAAAGACTGCCGGCACAAAAATGTGCTGTGCTTTAGGGAGAATAGTGATGAACAATATAGATATCGAACATTTTTCGATTCCTCTTCTGGACTGGTATGACAGGAATAAGCGTGACATGGTCTGGAGAGACCGGATGAATCCTTATTATACGTGGATTTCTGAGATCATGCTTCAGCAGACACGCATCGAGGCGGCGACGGGTTATTTTATACGTTTTACCGAAGAACTGCCAGACATTCAGAGTCTGGCACAGGTACCGGAGGAACGTCTGATGAAGTTATGGGAGGGACTTGGATATTACAACCGGGCGCGAAATCTAAAGAGGACGGCGCAGATCCTGATGGAAGAATATGATGGCCGTCTGCCGGCAGATTATGATAAGCTTATGACTTTGCCAGGGATCGGTCCCTATACAGCAGGTGCGATCGCATCTATTTCCTATGGCATCAAGGCACCGGCGGTAGACGGCAATGTGCTTCGGGTACTGATGCGCTATCTCAGATGTGATGATGACATCAGTAAAATGTCGGTGAGGCGACGGGTGGAACATATGCTTCTCGATGTGATGCCAGAGAGGCCGGGGGATTTTAACCAGGCGGTGATGGAACTTGGAGAAGTGGTCTGTATCCCAAATGGTGCACCACTCTGTGAAAAATGCCCGCTGATGGACAGTTGCCAGGCAAGGGCGGCTGGCTGTCAGGAGGAATATCCGAAAAAGGCGGAGAAGAAGCCAAGAAGGATTGAAAACAGGACGCTGCTGATCTATGAGCTGGATGGCTATATCGGTATCCAAAAGCGGCCGCAGAGCGGACTTCTTGCAGGATTGTATGAATTTCCGGCTGTTACAGAAAAACTCACTATGAAGGAGGTTAGGGAACAGCTAGAAAGGCAGGGGATTGTAAATGCCAAGGTTAGCTCTATGGGGGCGGCAAAGCATGTGTTTTCTCATGTGGAATGGCATATGAAGGGAGTTTATGTACAGTTGGAACGGGCATTTGAGAGGCAAAAACTTCCTCCCAATGTGATCTTTGTCTCAAAAGATGAGCTGTCACAAAAGTATGCACTGCCGACAGCATTCCGTTTTTATCTGAAACAGATCATAGAAGGAAAAAATGAAAAATAAATTGTTTCACAACACAAACTATGTTTGTGTGGCAAGTTTGTGCGCGCGCCCAAACTTGTGATGCACAAAAAGCGTGTGTGAATCGAGGAAAAAATGAAAAGAGAGGGCAATAAAAATGAAGATCATATCATGGAATGTAAATGGGCTGCGTGCCTGTGTGACAAAAGGATTTGTAGATTTCTTTAAGGAAGTGCAGGCAGATATTTTCTGCGTCCAGGAGACAAAGCTGCAGAGCGGGCAGATCGAACTGGAACTGGAAGGGTATCACCAATACTGGAACTATGCGGACAAAAAAGGATATTCGGGGACGGCGGTATTCACGAAAGAAGAGCCGCTTCAGGTGATGTACGGCATGGGGATTGACGAGCACGATCATGAAGGCAGGCTGATCACATTAGAATTTGAAGATCTTTATCTGATCAATGGTTATATTCCCAATGCCCAGAGCGAGTTGAAACGTATTGATTACCGTATGAAATGGGAAGATGATTTCCGCAACTATATCTGTGGGCTGGATCAGAAGAAACCGGTTGTTTTCTGCGGGGACCTGAATGTGGCGCACCAGGAGATCGATCTGAAAAATCCCAGGAACAATCGCGGAAACGCTGGATTTTCAGATGAGGAGAGAGGGAAATTCGCGGATCTTCTGGCAGCGGGTTTTGTGGATACATTTCGTTATTTTTATCCGAAACTGGAAGGCGCCTACACCTGGTGGAGTTATCGGTTCCGGGCTAGAGAAAAGGATGCTGGATGGCGCATCGATTATTTTCTAGCCTCGGAGCGATTAAAAGACAAGCTGGTGGACGTTAAGATTCATAAGACGGTGATGGGATCGGATCACTGCCCGGTGGAGCTGGAGGTGCGGGGGGATTAGCTGAGGCTGTTGACATAGTTTTAAAACATGATTTGGAAATTTCTGGCGCTGCAAGAAAATATAAGGTGAAAAAGGAAGTAATTCAATCTATACTAGCAAGAGAGTTAATTTGTATTTGGGCTCAGGATGCAGTTGCAGATACTGCTGTTACAAATTATTATTATAATAGACAAGCACTAGAACATTATATGTCCTTAAGTTGGTGGAAACAGATTTTATTTGGTCAACCTAATCTGTTATTTCCTGAGCGAGAAGACTCTAGTACGGGAATTGGACAGATGTACGCAAAGACATCAATAAATGCGACAAATTATTTGAAAGAAACTAATATAAATTATGATAATTGGAAAGAAAATATATAAGTATAATAAATGGTTTGCAAAATATAATAAGTACAATTGAGGAGAATGAGTGATGAAAGGTTTCTACCCGATCATAAGCCGGATTACAGTTATATTGACAGGACTTATTTGGGGAGCTATTAGTTTTTTTTGGTTGGGATATAGCGTTTTAACTCTAGGTAATCTTATAGAAGAACCAGGGTCACTTGATTATGAATATGAGGGCGATGCAATGCGTATCTATGGACTAATAGGGCTCATTTTATATGCAATGTTATTTGCCGTGGTATTATTGTTTTTGAGTAGAAAAAAGCGAAACTTATTTATATTTCTATTCTCAATGATTTTGAGCGGAATTATTTTAGGCATATATATTTTTGCGCTGAGGGGATAGAGAGACAAATTTTGGAAAAACGCATTGAAAAAGCATCCCAATGGGTGCTTTTTTATTTGATAGGAAAGTTCTCAATCCATGGGGGAGGTGCGTGTTTCTCTGGCGCACCTTTTTTACTATTCTTTTTTACGTACAAACGACCGTTTTCACGTATAAACAACACTTGATTTTATTTTTGTCATGTGATAACATAACTATACAAACAAGTAAACTTCTGATATATCTTTTATCGGGCAGTGTTTAGCTGTCTGTCTTTAGATTCAAAAGATTAAGGAGCAGAATCTTTTAAAGGGAATCTCTTATTATACAAAAGAGATTGGGGACAGCCAAAAGCTGAAACCGGTGATCAGTCTGGTGTTATATTATGGGACAGATGACTGGGAGACTCCCAGGTCACTCATCGATTTGTTAGACATACCTGAAGAATGGCGAAAAAGATTAGAACCATTGATTGCAGGCTATCCTATCCGGATCGTTTATCTGGCTGCACAGGATGAAAAGACCCGTAAAAAGTACCAGAGTGATTTTCGCCATATTGTAGATTATCTGGCATATGTCCGCAACAAAGAAAGACAAAAGCTGAAAGAATACATGGGAGATAAAAGGAGAAAGGTAGTTTATCCTATGGAATACCTGGATTTGATGCATGCCTTTACGAATGACAGCCGATACGTGAAAATTGCAGAGAGTCTGCAGGAATATGGAAAAGAGAGCGAGGAGATCAATATGTGCATTAGCTGGATATGCTGGAAGAGAGTGGTATAGAGAAGGGAAAAATTGAGGGCAGAGGTGAGGAGATGGCACATGGTATTCGTGTGATGGTAGGAACCCGCCATGAATTTGGTGCATCTATTTCGGATACCATCGGCAGGGTAGCTGCCAATTTTGAGCTAACAGTAAATGAGGCAGAACTCGAAGTAAAAAAATATTGGGAGGCTGGCACAGTTTAAAATATAATGAGATATGAGAAAGACGAAGAAATTCACATGTTGAAACAGGCAGAGAAATAAA
The DNA here is from genome assembly GCA_947644305.1 of uncultured Roseburia sp. GTDB lineage: Bacteria > Bacillota > Clostridia > Lachnospirales > Lachnospiraceae > Eubacterium_F. The sequence continues at coordinate 79,728 of CANRYS010000006.1, read as the reverse complement.
AAATATTCATTAGAAATTGTATAACAGTGCGGCAAGGCAAGTGATCTTTAGAAAGGTGAATATGCAAATGAATTTTGGAATAGTACGGCTCATAGATAAACCAGAGATAAAGGAAATGGCAGCACAGTGGTTTCATAATAAATGGGACATTCCTTTAAAGGAATATACTAAAAGCATGGAGGATTGTTTGAATAAAAAGGGGAAAATTCCTCAATGGTATATGGCAATGGAGGGTAATAGAATTATTGGCGGATTGGGTGTGATTGAGAATGACTTTCACGATAGAAAAGATCTTACACCAAATGTTTGTGCTGTATATACGGAAGAAGATAAGCGCTGTAATGGCGTAGCTGGCGCTTTGTTGAATTATGTATGTGATGATCTGAAAAAGAAGGGAATCGACATACTATATCTTGTAACAGACCATACTTCTTTTTATGAGCGTTACGGCTGGGAATTTCTTTGTATGGTACAGGGAGAGGGAGAGTCCGATTTGACGAGGATGTATATTCATCGAGGATGAAAGTTTTTGAACAGTTATTTTATGCCCGGTTACTATAAAATACCTTTACAAATCTTGTGTCACAATTTATAATAAATCCGTGTATCATCATAATTTAAGATGTATAAACATGATGGGGGTGTGCCTGCGTGCTGCCTTCTAAAAAAATTATTATACTTAAAAAGCCATGGAACGATAGTTCCCTGCGGAAATGAGGAAAAAATGAAAAAGATCAGAACCAGATTTGCGCCGAGTCCAACGGGGCGTATGCATGTTGGAAATTTGAGAACAGCACTCTATGCCTACCTTATTGCAAAGCATGAAGGAGGAGATTTTCTTCTGCGGATCGAAGATACCGATCAGGAACGGTTTGTAGAAGGGGCATTGGAATTGATATATAAGACCATGAAAGAAACTGGGCTGGAGCACGATGAGGGGCCAGATAAAGATGGCGGTTTTGGGCCCTATGTCCAGAGTGAGCGGATGGAGACAGGAATGTATCTGAAATATGCCAAAGAACTGATAGAAAAGGGGGAGGCATATTACTGTTTCTGTACGAAAGACCGTCTTGATCAGCTTCACAAGGAGGCAGAGGAACGGGGAGAGTCAGCGGTCAAATATGATAAGCGCTGTCTGTCGCTTTCTCAGGAAGAAGTTGAGAAACGGCTTGCGGCCGGCGAGCCCTATGTGATCCGCCAGAACAATCCGGTAGAGGGAGAGACTGCATTTGATGATGTGATCTATGGAAAAATAACAGCTCCCAATGAAGAGCTGGATGATATGGTACTGATCAAGGCAGACGGATATCCCACCTATAATTTTGCCAATGTAGTAGATGATCATCTTATGGAGATCACCCACGTGGTCCGTGGCAATGAGTACCTGTCCAGTGCACCGAAGTACAACCGTCTTTACAAGGCATTCGGTTGGGACATTCCGGTTTATGTACACTGCCCCACCATTACGGATGAAAACCATAAAAAATTATCCAAAAGAAACGGAGCCTCTTCCTTTGAAGATTTAACTGAACTAGGATTTCTGCCGGAAGCGATCGTGAACTTCGTGGCTTTGCTGGGCTGGAGCCCTTCGGATGACCGAGAGATATTCAGTCTTCAGGAGCTGATCGATTCCTTTGACTATACCCGGATCAGCAAATCGCCGGCGGTATTTGATATGGTGAAACTTCGCTGGATGAATGGCGAGTACATTAAGGCGATGGAAAATGAAGCCTATTATGAATATGCGCTTCCCGTCATACGTGAAACTGTGAAGAAAGATCTTGATCTGAGAAAGATTGCGGATCTGGTCAAGACAAGGATCGAAGTGTTCCCGGATATTACGGAGAAGATCGACTTTTTTGATGAGCTTCCAGAGTATGATACCGCGATGTATACTCATAAGAAGATGAAGACCAATTCAGAGAATTCATTGGAGGTATTAAAGGAACTTCTGCCATTGTATGAAGAATTGGAAGACTATTCTATTTCCGCCATTGAGAAGGTGGCGATGGATTATGTGGCAGAAAAAGGCTGCAAAAACGGACAGGCATTGTGGCCGCTGCGTACCGCTGTGTCAGGGAAGCAGATGACACCGGGCGGCGCTTATGAGATTATGGAAATTATTGGAAAGGATGAATCTCTTCGGAGAATCCGAAAGGGAATAGAATTACTGAATGGAGCTCAGTGAGGAACAGAAAAAAGCAGTGGAGCACGGCGACGGCCCTATGATGGTCCTCGCCGGTCCCGGGGCGGGAAAGACTACGGTGATCACTCATCGGGTGAAATATTTGATTGACAAACAGGGGGTGAATCCCGCACAGATCCTGGTGGTAACATTTTCTAAGGCGGCATCCCTGGAGATGCGGGAGCGGTTTGAAAAAAACACTGGAAGCAGACGTCTGCCGGTGCGCTTTGGGACATTTCATTCTCTGTTTTTTCAGGTATTGAAAGCGGCCTACGGCTATACGGCAAAGGATATACTATCACAGAGATTGAAATATCGTTTCATGGAAGAAGCTCTTCTTGAGACAGAGTATGATGATATAGAGGACAAAAAAGAGTTCTTAGAGGAAATTGAGAAGGAGATCAGCCGGATTAAAGGAGAGGGGACGGATATTGAACACTATTATTCCGCCCTCTGCCCAGAAGAGATTTTCCGGCAGATTTACTGTGGATACCAGAGCCGGGTGCAGAAAAACCATTGTCTGGATTTTGATGATATGGTGATGTATACCTATGAGCTGTTTCAGGCGAGACCCGACATACTGCAGAACTGGCAGAAACGGTTCCGTTACATACTGGTTGACGAATTCCAGGATATCAACCGGCTCCAGTATGCCAATATCAAACTGCTGGCGTTGCCGGAGAACAATCTTTTTATCGTAGGAGATGACGATCAGTCGATCTATGGTTTCCGGGGAGCGAGACCGGACATCATGCTTGCCTTTCCCAAAGAGTTTAAAGAGCTGAAACAGGTGACGGTAGGTGGAAACTACCGCTGTACCAGTCAGATTTTGACAGCAGCCTCTACGCTCATCGGTAACAACAGAAAGCGTTATTGTAAGAAGTTAAAAGCGCATAAGGGGAGGGGAGATCGGGTGCATGTGACCCAGTACCCGGATATGATTGCCCAGACACAGGGGATCACAGATAAGATCCAGGAATATATCCGGTTTGGAACGGATGTGGACGAGATCGCTATATTGTTTCGCACTGCCAGACAAATGAATGTATTTTCCAGAAAATTTATGGAGTACAACATACCTTTTATTATGAAGGACAGTGTGCAGAATCTGTTCGAGCACTGGGTGGCAAAGGATATCATCACCTATCTGCAGTTGGCACATGGGGATCGTTCCAGAGGGGCATTTTTAAAGATTGCCAACCGTCCCAAACGCTATTTGAGCCGAGCGGCATTTGATAACGAATCTATTTCTTTTGCTGGTTTGTATGAATATTATCGTGATAAATCCTATATGTGTGAGCGCATCAATACGCTCCAAAACGATCTGTTTGCCATGAAGCAGATGGCACCCTACAGTGCCATAGATTATCTGTATCACAGTGTAGGATATCAGGATTTTCTCAGTGAATATGCGGCTGAGCGGGGAGTCAGTCCAAAGGATTGGGAAGAGATCCTGGATGAACTCAAAGAGGATGCCGCTGGTTATGAGACAGTAGGGGAATGGTTTGCCCATATTGAGGATTATGGACGCCAGTTGGAGGAGCGCCAAAAGCGCTCAGGCGGCAGATCTGAGCCAGAGGAAGAAAGACATGGGGTATCACTTATGACCATGCACGGTTCCAAAGGGCTGGAATTTGATGTGGTATTTATCCCCGATGTGAATGAAGGGGTTGTGCCATACCAGAAGGCAGTAGAAAGCGGGCATGTAGAGGAGGAGCGGCGTCTGATGTATGTGGCGATGACCCGGGCGAGGAATCATCTTCATATTTCCTGCAGCCACCGGCGGTTTCAGAAGGATGTAGATCCGTCCCGTTTTCTAGAGGAGATCATTTCACATTAGCTCGACGGCACGAATTTGAACCCGCCGTCGAGCTAAACTGATATGCCACTTTCAGCAGCACCACCAAAATGTATGGGAATATCCCCATGCAGGGCATGGTGTATTGTCATACAATCGGCTTTACTTTCACAGTAGATAATTTTGTAAATTTTGCGGATTGTAATATAGGGAACAATGTACTATAATAAATGAAGATATTGTACAATGAATACTAAGTTTGTTTACGTTAAACTTGTCTTGAATAGCAGATGAAATCCTATCCTGCGTTTAACATCAAACAACTTAATATCCATTGTACTGGGAGCAGGGACTATACCCCAAAGATATAGAAATAACGGTGATCATTGGGTCATTTGTAAAGATTAGGAGGATGTATTTCATGGGAATTGCGAAGACAGAAGCAAAGGCAGCGATTGAAGCAGGAAAAACAGCATTAGGAATCGAATTTGGATCTACCCGGATCAAAGCAGTGCTGGTGGGTGAGGATAACGCACCGATCGCATCAGGAAGCCATGACTGGGAAAACCGTCTGGAAAATGGTATTTGGACCTATACACTGGAGGATATCTGGACCGGACTTCAGGATAGTTATACAAAGATGGCTCAAGAAGTAAAAGATCAGTATGATGTGACTCTGACGAAGATCGGAGCCATCGGTTTTAGTGCCATGATGCACGGATATATGGCATTTGATCAGAAAGGTGAGCTGCTTGTGCCTTTCCGTACATGGAGAAATACCATTACGGCGGAAGCATCGGAGAAGTTGACAAAGTTATTTAACTTTAACATCCCGCAGAGATGGAGTATTTCCCATCTGTATCAGGCGATCCTGAACGGTGAGGATCATGTTAAGGATATTGTGTTCCAGACCACTCTCGCTGGGTATATCCACTGGAAGCTGACAGGAGAAAAGGTGCTGGGCATCGGTGAGGCATCCGGAATGTTTCCGATCGATAGCGATGCAAAAGATTTTGACCGTGATATGATACATAAATTCAATGAAGCGATAGCGGACAAAGGCTTTGCCTGGAAGCTTGAGGATATTCTTCCGAAAGTGCTCGTGGCAGGAGAAACGGCGGGAACGCTGACGGAAGAGGGAGCCGGACTTCTGGATGTGTCAGGAAATCTTCAGGCAGGAATTCCTCTCTGTCCACCGGAAGGTGATGCGGGAACCGGTATGACAGCTACAAATAGTGTTGCAGTGCGAACAGGAAATGTATCTGCTGGAACTTCGGTATTTGCTATGATCGTATTGGAGAAAGCATTGTCCAAGGTATATGAGGAGATTGATCTGGTGACGACACCGACAGGAGAGCCGGTGGGAATGGTTCACTGCAACAACTGTACCTCGGATCTGAATGCCTGGGTTAATATATTCAAAGAATTTGCGGAGGCTTTTGGTATCAAAGCAGATATGGACCAATTGTTTGGTACCCTTTACAATAAGGCGCTGGAAGGTGATGCTGACGGCGGTGGACTGCTTGCTTACAACTATTTTTCCGGTGAGCACATCACAGGATTTGAGCAGGGACGTCCGATGATCGTGAGAACACCTGACAGTAAGTTTAATCTGGCGAATTTTATGCGGGTGAACCTCTTTACATCACTGGGTGCGTTGAAGGTTGGTCTGGATATCCTGTTAAAAGAAGAGGGTGTTAAGCTGGATCGCATTCTGGGACATGGCGGTCTCTTTAAAACCGAGGGTGTAGGCCAGAAGATCATGGCGGCAGCGATGAATGCGCCGGTATCCGTTATGGAGACAGCAGGAGAAGGTGGAGCCTGGGGAATTGCGCTTCTCGCCTCCTTCATGAAAAACAAGGGAGCAGATGAAACTCTGGACAAATATCTGGCAGAGAAGGTTTTTGCTGGATATGAGGGCGTGGAGATGTCGCCAGATGAAGCAGATGTAAAAGGCTTTGACGAATTTATTGTGAGATATAAAGCTGGTCTGCCGATCGAACGGGCAGCAGTGGAGAATCTGCAGTAATTATAAATAATAATAGTTTGTCAGCTTATAATAACAAAGGTCAGATGAGGATTTGTCTGGCCTTTTTGCTTAGGGCGTTTCTGAAAACTCATTCTTACGTTCTGCACGCCCTAGAAAGAGAGACGGATCGGGGAAAAAGATATGGCAGAGGCGAAGGACAGGAAAAGTGAAAAACAAGAATTTTTGCCGGTTTCCAGGAGTGATATGAAGAAAAGAGGATGGGATCAGTGTGATTTCGTCTATGTCACAGGGGATGCCTATGTGGATCACTCTTCTTTTGGTACGGCGATCATAAGCCGGCATCTGGAAGCCCACGGCTATAGAGTTGGGATTATCGCCCAGCCGGATTGGCGGGATGATTCCAGCATTGCCGTTCTGGGGGAACCCAGGCTGGGATTTTTGGTGAGCAGCGGGAATATGGATTCTATGGTGAACCATTACACCGTAAACAAGAAGAGAAGAAAGCAGGATGCCTATACACCGGGGGGAGTATATGGAAAGCGGCCAGATTACGCGGTAGTAGTATACGCTAACCTAATTCGGCGAACCTTTAAAAAAACGCCTGTGATCCTTGGAGGAATTGAGGCAAGCCTGCGCAGGATGGCGCATTATGATTATTGGTCGGACAAGCTGAAGCGTTCTATTCTGCTGGATTCAGGGGCGGACCTGATCTCTTATGGGATGGGAGAGCACAGTATATTGGAGATCGCGGATGCACTGGACAGCGGAATGGATGTGAGAGATATCACCTATGTGGCTGGAACGGTGTACCGCAGCAGGGAGGGAGCAGATATTTATGACGGGCAGTATCTTCCTTCCTTTGAAGAGATCTCGGAAGATAAGAGGAAATATGCGGAGAGTTTCATGATACAGTATGAAAATACAGATCCCTTTACTGCAAAGCCATTGGTGGAAAGGTATCCTGGAAAAATACTAGTAGTACAGAATCCGCCAGCGGCGCCGCTGACGACCCAGGAACTGGATGATGTATATGCCTACCCCTATGTGGGAACCTATCATCCCTCTTATGAGAAAGCTGGAGGGGTTCCAGCGATCCAGGAGATCCGATTCAGTCTGACCAGTTGCCGGGGATGTTTTGGCGGCTGCAATTTTTGTGCCCTGACCTTTCATCAGGGGCGAATCGTCCAGGCCCGAAGTCATGAATCCATTCTGGCAGAGGCGGAGAAGATGACGCAGGAAAAGGGCTTTAAGGGATATATTCACGATGTGGGAGGCCCCACGGGGAATTTCAGGAAGCCTTCCTGTGACAAACAGATGAAGAAGGGGGTTTGTGTAAAAAAGCAATGCCTCTTTCCGAAGCCCTGTTCCAATATGAAGGTGAGCCACAAAGATTATGTGGCTCTTCTGCGAAAGCTTCGCAGTCTTCCAAAAGTAAAAAAAGTATTTGTGCGGTCAGGAATCCGTTTTGACTATGTAATGGCGGATAAAGAGGACACCTTTTTAAAAGAACTATGTCTTCATCACATCAGTGGCCAGCTTCGGGTGGCGCCGGAACATGTGTCGGATGTGGTGCTCCAGGCGATGGGCAAGCCGGAAAACCAGGTCTATGAGGCTTTTTTAAAACGATATGCCAGAGTCAATCGTCTTACGGGAAAACAGCAGTATGCCGTTCCCTATCTTATGTCTTCCCACCCCGGTTCTACCTTAAAGGAAGCCATAAAATTGGCGGAATATGTGAGAGATCTTGGCTATACACCGGAGCAGGTGCAGGATTTTTATCCCACTCCCGCCACCATTTCTACCTGTATGTATTACACGGGACTGGATCCCCGGACCATGAAAAAGATCTATGTGCCCAGATCCCGCCATGAAAAAGAGATGCAGCGTGCCCTGATCCAGTATAAACGTTCGGAAAACTATGAACTGGTGAAGGAGGCGTTGAGCCGGGCGGGGCGGCAGGATCTGATCGGTTTTGGAGAAAAATGCCTGATTCCGCCCAGGAAATTGAAAAAAAGGAAAAAAGGGCATTGACTGTTACCTTACGTTGTGGTTTATAATGAGGAAAAGGTGGAAGAAGTTCACCGTACAAGGATGGGGATATTGTGGCGGGACAATTATTTTCTACGGGTGAGTTTGCCAGGCGGGCAAATGTAACTGTGCGGACGATTCATTATTATGAGAAAAAAGGTCTCATTCAGCCTGAAATGATCAGCGAGAACGGTTACCGGTATTATGGGCAGCAGGAGTTTGCTAGATTACAGCGGATCTTGACTTTGAAGCTTCTGGGATTTTCGCTGGAAGAGATCCAGGAATTTTCCCTTAATGAGAATGACAGGGATTTTCTGCAGCGATCCTTTGCGATGCAGCTTTCTCTGGTGCGCAAAAAGATAGAACATCTAAAGGCGGTAGAAGAGTCGATCCAGAATGTGTCTGAAATGTTTGCGGAGGAGGATGTGCCGGATTGGGATGAGATCACGAAATTGATCCGAATCATTAATATGGATCGGGATTTGGTGGAACAATACCAGAATGGGAAAAATATTGATGCAAGGATCACCCTGCACAGCAAATGTTCCAGGAATCCCCAGAGCTGGTTTTCGTGGATCTACGAACAAATGAATCTGATGCCGGGAATGAAGGTGCTGGAGCTGGGATGTGGCAGCGGAATGCTCTGGAAAGAAAACCAGGAGAAGATCCCGGATGGGTGTCAGATTTTACTAACAGATATTTCCACGGGGATGCTGGAGGACACGAAAAAGAATTTGTCCGGGGCCAGTTCGAAGAAATTTTCATATGAAGTAATGGACTGTTGTGATATCCGGGGCGCGGATAAGGCCTTTGATATGGTGGTAGCGAATTTTCTTTTGTTCTATCTCAGGGATATAAAGAAAGCTGTGGCCGGAATTGCCAGAGTTTTGCGACCGGGGGGAACCTTTATTTGTGCCACCTATGGGGAGCGGCATATGCAGGAGGTGGAGGAGCTGGTGAAGGAATTCAATCCGAAGATCCGCCTCTCGGCGGTGAGGCTCTATGAAAATTTTGGTCTGGAAAACGGAGAGGCGCTGCTGTCTCAATGTTTTGCCCGGGTGGAGAAGAGAGAATATTCCGATGAACTCCGGGTGACAGACATCGACCTGCTGGCGGACTACATCATGTCATGCCATGGGAACCAGAGAGAGTATCTGATCCCGGAATACGATGAATTTAAGGCATTCCTAAGGGGAAAGCTAAAGAAGAAGGGTTATATCCGCATCACAAAACAGGCAGGGCTGTTTATTGCGGTTTCAGCAGAAAGGGAAAAATAAGCGTTTGGCGCTTTGGAATGGAGGAATACGATGAAAATATTAGTTACAGGCGGAGCCGGATTTATCGGCGGAAATTTTGTGCATCATATGGTAAATAAGTATCCCGAGCATACGGTCATCAATCTTGATCTACTAACCTATGCCGGAAATCTGGAGACATTGAAACCGGTAGAAGATAAGCCGAATTATAAATTTGTCCGGGGGGATATCGCGGACCGGGGCTTTATCATGGCTCTGTTTGAAAAGGAGAGACCGGATGTTGTCGTAAATTTTGCGGCGGAGAGCCATGTAGACCGCTCCATCACCGATCCGGGTATTTTCGTACAGACGAATGTTATGGGAACCCAGGTGCTTCTGGATGCGTCTAAAGAGTACGGGGTAAAGCGTTATCATCAGGTTTCCACAGATGAGGTCTACGGGGATCTTCCTCTGGATCGCCCGGATCTGTTTTTCCGCGAGGATACGCCGCTGCATACTTCCAGCCCCTATTCTTCCAGTAAGGCCAGCGCGGACCTTTTTGTTCTGGCTTATTACCGGACTTATGGGCTTCCGGTGACCATCTCCCGCTGTTCCAATAATTATGGCCCCTACCATTTTCCGGAAAAATTGATTCCCCTTATTATTTCGCGGGCTCTGGCAGATGAAAAACTGCCTGTCTATGGAAAAGGAGAAAATGTGAGAGACTGGCTGCATGTGTCAGACCACTGTGAGGCTATTGACCTTATTCTTCAAAAAGGAAGGGTGGGCGAGGTGTACAATGTGGGCGGCCACAATGAAAAGACGAATCTTGAAGTGGTAAAGACAATTTTGAAAGCGCTTGAGAAGCCGGAGAGCTTGATCGAATTCGTGACAGACCGCCCGGGTCATGACCTGCGCTATGCCATCGATCCGACAAAGTTGGAGACAGAATTGGGATGGAAGCCAAAATACAACTTCGAGACAGGGATCAGGCAGACCATTCAGTGGTATCTGAATAACAGGGAGTGGTGGGAGAATATTATCAGTGGTGAGTATGCCGGTTATTTTGATAAAATGTATGGAAAGGATCTGACAAAATGAAGGTATTAGTAACGGGGATCAATGGACAACTGGGACACGATGTAATGGGAGAACTTAATAAGCGTGGACATGAGGCAGTGGGAGTAGATATTGAGGAAATGGATATCACAGATGCCGAATGTGTCAAAAGAGTCATGACCCAGACGGCGCCGGATGCGGTCATTCATTGCAGCGCTTATACGGCGGTGGACCGGGCAGAAGAAGAGGTGGAGTTGTGCCGGCGAGTAAACGCTGAGGGGACAAAAAATGTAGCGGAGGTATGTGCCAGGCTGGATTGTAAACTTCTATATCTGAGTACAGATTATATCTTTTCCGGGGAGGGAGAGAGGCCATGGGAGCCAGGAGATGAGCCAGATCCCCTCAATGTCTACGGATTGACGAAATTTGAGGGAGAACAGGAAATAAAATCAAGGCTGAAAAAATATTTTATCGTGCGGATCTCCTGGGTGTTTGGTGTCAATGGCAACAATTTTATCAAAACCATGCTTCGTCTCGGCAGAGAAAATGGCGCTGTCCGTGTGGTGGATGACCAGATTGGTTCTCCCACCTATACCTATGATCTGGCAGTACTTTTAGTAGATATGATCGAAACGGAGAGATATGGAGAATATCATGCCTCCAATGAGGGCATCTGCAGTTGGTATGAATTTGCCAAAGAGATCTTTGCGGCAGCGGGGATGAATGAGGTAGAAGTAACGCCGGTGTCAAGTGAGGAATTTCCAGCGAAGGCAAAACGTCCGAAAAACAGCCGTATGAGCAAAGAAGAGCTTGTTAAAAATGGATTTAACAAGCTCCCTTCCTGGCAGGATGCGGTAAAACGGTATGTGCCGCTGGTACAATAAATACCAGCTCGTTGGCGCCAATATAAACCCGTCGAGCTGAATACTGACACGATTGCACTGCGTAAATGTATCAGAAACTTAGTATTTATTGTTTTAGTGACCGGTGCAGGTCTCTGATGGTATGCTGCCTTTGGCAAAGTATTCTTTTATTCTGGTGGAAGTGTGGGTTCCGTCTGTCACCAGCTTTCCGCATTGGAGGCAAACGTAGGCGGAAACCACCGAATCCGGTTTCTCAAAATCTATTTTTTCGTAACGTTTGTTTATTTTTTCCATGATCGCTTTCCAGATCGTCTTATGATACGTGGTATTATTTTGTTTCTCGCTGGCGTCAAAGCCGCCCCAGACTCCGGCAGTCAGATAAGGTGTATATCCCACAAACCAGAGATCCTTATTATCGGTGGTGGTACCAGTTTTTCCTGCCAGTGGCATATCAATTTCTGAAAATCTCAGTGCTGTTCCGGTGCCGGCGTTGATCACGTCCTTCATGGCATCCGTTAGAAGCCATGCAGTGGAATCCTTCATGACCTGCTTGCTGGTAGGTGTTGTGATGATAGTCGTTGTCTTTTCTTCCGAAGTCTTTTTCTCTTTTTTTGGTAAATTGGACAACAAAACATTTCCGTTGTGATCGATCACTTTTGTGTAGAAAGTGGGTTTGTTGTAAACGCCGTTGTTGGCCACACAGGCAAAGGCGGAGGTTAATTCCAGATTTGACACTCCCTTTGTTAATCCACCCAGCGCCATAGGAAGGGAAATATCAGTAAATATTTTCCCGGAAGGGTCGGTATAGCTGTCCACGAGAGAGGTAAATCCTAAATTTAATAAATAATCATAGCCGATCTTTGGCGTGACCTGCTCCAGTGTCTTCACCGCAATTACATTCATGGAGTTTGCGATGGCCTTACGGATCGTACTGGGACCGCGGTATCCAGGATACCAGTTTTTCACAAGCCGTTTTGTGCCTGGATAGTAATATGGCTCGTCTACCTGGACTGTGGCAAGGCTCATGCCGGAGGTGTCCAGCGCCGGCAGGTAGGTAGAGAGGACCTTAAAGGTGGAACCGGGCTGACGCAGGGATAAAGTGGCGCGGTTTAGTGTCCGGCTGGCTGTCTTTTTTCCTCTGCCCCCGGTGATGGCTTTGACCTGGCCGGTGTGCTGGTCCATGACAACGAAAGAAGCCTGGGGCTGAATCACATATTCGATCTTTTCCCCCTCTACATTTTTCCCTTTGCTCATTGCCTTTTTATAAGTTTCGATATACTTTTTGGCGCCTTTTTTGTCATTATAATATAGGCTGATGTCCTTCTTTTTCTCTTTGGCAAACCAGTTTTTCATCGTTCCGGCATTATAATTGCTGGCCTTCCCTTTGGAGTCTGTCACCGTGAGTTGATAATTCAGTTGATAGGTAGAATCTGCTGGATAATAGGCATTGTTGTTCATTACCTTGTCGCAGATTTTCTGCATGGAAGAATCCTGGGTGGAGTGGATCGTCAATCCTCCCCGGTACAGGGCATTGTAGGCCTGGGTTTCGGTATATCCCAGTTCTTCTTTCATGTCGGCGATCACCTGGTCGATCAGGGAATCGGTAAAATAAGATGTGGGACCGGAGAGAGCCACCGTTTCCTTGTTCACGGATTTGATCCGAGCATATACCTTATCTGCCATGGCGATATCGTATTCTGCGGAGGTGATACGCCCCTGTTCCTTCATATAAGAAAGAACGGTAGCACGTTTCTTCGCATTTTTCTTAGGATGGGTGATGGGATTGTACCCGGTAGGGTTTTGGGTGATGCCAGCCAAAACAGCGGATTCGGAGATGGTCAATTCCGAAACATCTTTATTAAAATACCGTTTTGAGGCAGCCTGCACCCCAAGGGTGTTCTGGCCAAGGTTGATCGTGTTTAGGTAATATTCCAAAATCTGATTTTTCGTCAGTTTATTCTCGAGCTGTATCGCCAGATACTGCTCCTGAATCTTTCGCTCGATCTTCTGCACCAGTGTGTGTTCCTCTCCACCGCCAAAAACCTGGTTTTTCAGGAGCTGCTGAGTGAGAGTGCTGGCGCCCTGGCGGAATTCACCCCCATTTGTCAGCGCGCTGTAAATGGCACGGAAGATACCCCTTAAGTCAATGCCGTCGTGGGTCCAGAAGCGTTCGTCCTCGATCGCCACGAAAGCATTCTGCAGATGAACAGGGATCTGATCCAGTGTGGCATATTCCCGGTTCGCCTCTCTTCCCACCAGCGTCTGAACCACTTTTCCCTTGGCGTTCAGGATTGTAGTAGCATATCCTTCCGGCACTACGTTGATGGATTCGATACTGGGGGCCGTCTCCATCAGTCCGTTGATGATTCCAGCGAGCCCGCTAATGCCTGTGAAAGCACAAACCACCAGGAAGATCAGGATCAGTCTGGCAGCTAGTACTTTTAGCTTGTGTATACGGTGAGTGGCAGGCGATTTGAGAGATTTTGCTTTCGCCAGCACACTTTTTTGGCTAAAATTCATAGGATAATCAAACCTTTCTATGGGGATCCAGCCAAAGGGATAGGCTGGGATGATTGACAAGTTCTAAGGATAGTATACCAAAAACTCTTGCAAAGGAAAAGAAAAATTAGTAAACTAGTGATATTAATGAATTTTATTTGGGAAAGGACAGGTGCGACATGGAAGGATCCCTGAAAATTGTGACCGAGGGGGGCACTGGCGAAGTGGTGGAAAAAAAATCCCGTTTTATTGCCAGCGTTTTTCCCATACAGACAGAGGAAGAGGCGCTGACGTATCTTTCTCAGGTGCGGAAAAGATATTACGATGCGAGACACAACTGCTTTGCCTATGTGGTGGGAGAGAAGAACGAGACAGAGCGCTGTAGTGATGACGGGGAACCCTCTGGTACGGCTGGGAGGCCAATGATGGATGTGTTGACGGGACAGGGACTGCACAATGTCCTTGTGGTGGTGACCCGGTACTTTGGGGGAACCTTATTAGGCACTGGTGGACTGGTGCGGGCATACTCAGCGGCTGTGAAAGCCGGGCTGGAGAACTGTGTGATCCAGGAGAAGATCCGTGGTTGTCTGGTGCATTTTGAGACAGATTATAATGGATTGGGAAAGATCCAGCATATCGCGGCGGGGCTTGAGCTTCCGGAGAAAGATGCGGTATATGGAGAAAAGGTGGAGATCACCTATCTGGTTCCTGCCCAAAAGGTAGATCAGTTGGAGCGGGAAGTGACGGAAAAGACCGGCGGCAGAACAGGGATAGACAGGGAGGAAGAGACATGGATCTACTGGAATACATGAATGAAAAAAATAAAGAGAAAGAATCTCCCCTTGCTTCCCGACTCCGTCCCAGGACACTGGATGAAGTGGTTGGACAGGAGCATATCATCGGGAAGGACAAGCTGCTTTACCGGGCGATCCAGGCGGATAAACTCAGTTCTATTCTATTGTTTGGACCGCCGGGGACAGGAAAGACGACATTGGCCAAAGTGATCGCGGGAACCACGAAGGCCGAGTTCCTTCAGATCAACGCCACCTCTGCCGGAAAGAAGGACATGGAAGAGGTAATTCGGAAGGCAAAAGAAAATTCCGGGATGTATGCCAGAAAAACCATTCTGTTTATTGACGAGATTCATCGATTCAATAAGGGGCAGCAGGACTATCTACTTCCCTTTGTGGAGGATGGAACGGTAGTTCTGATCGGCGCCACGACGGAAAACCCTTATTTTGAGGTTAATGGGGCGCTGATCTCCCGCTCGATTATTTTTGAACTTCACCCATTGTCGGAGGAAAATATCCGGGATCTGATCTGCCGGGCTCTGGAAGACAAAGAACGGGGGTTGGGAAGTTATCAGGCAGAGATTGATAAGGAGGCGCTGGATTTTCTTGCCGATATCAGTGGAGGGGATGCCAGGACCGCGCTAAATGCCATAGAGCTTGGTGTGTTGACCACGGAGCGGAGCGGAGACGGAAAGATCCATATTACGTCAGAAGTGGCAGAGGAGTGTATTCAGAAGCGGACCTTGCGGTATGACAAGACCGGAGATAACCACTACGATACCATCTCGGCATTCATCAAGAGTATGCGGGGATCAGATCCGGATGCGGCGGTGTACTATCTGGCGCGAATGCTCTATGCCGGCGAGGATATCCGCTTTATCGCCCGGAGGATCATGATCTGTGCTTCCGAAGATGTATCCAATGCCGATCCCCAGGCGCTGGTAGTAGCGACTCAGGCGGCCCAGGCGGTGGAGAGACTGGGGATGCCGGAGGCGCGGATCGTGCTGGCCCAGGCGGCAAGTTATGTGGCATGTGCCCCGAAGAGCAATTCAGCGATTATGGCCATCGATGCCGCCATGGAATATGTAGCTTCTCATCCTAATTACCGTATCCCATCCTATCTTCAGGATTCCCATTACAAGGGAGCGGCAAAGCTGGGACATGGGATCGGTTACAAATATGCCCACAGCTACGAGAACCATTATGTAGATCAGCAATATTTACCGGATGAGGCAAAGGATGAAAGGTTTTATGTGCTGTCTGATCAAGGGTATGAAAAAAAGTTAAAACAGCATTTAATGAATATAAAAGGCGGAAAGGAAGCACTGGAACATGAATGAAAAGAAAAAAGAACAGGAAACACCGACTAGCTCCTATCCCAGAGGAGTCCGTATCTTCGCTATCGCAGGTGTGGTACTTCTGGTGCTGCTCTACATTGTTACACTGATTGCGGCGCTGACAACGTCACCCACATCCGGGGGATTGTTCAAAGCATGTCTGGGGGCATCGATCCTGATCCCCATTATGCTGTGGTTATATATACGCTTTGCGAAACTTTTGGGAGGAAAGAGAGACAAATGAAACGATTTACAGTAAAGGCTCAGGAGGGGAAGGCACGCAGCGGAGTGATGCGAACGCCTCATGGTGATATCCTGACGCCAGTATTTATGAATGTGGGGACGGCGGCTGCCATCAAAGGGGCAGTGTCCACGGTGGATCTGAAAGAGATTGGCACCCAGGTGGAGCTGTCCAACACCTATCATCTTCATGTGAGACCGGGAGATGACGTGGTGAGGAAAATGGGAGGACTTCATCGGTTTATGAACTGGGACCGTCCGATCTTGACGGACTCCGGCGGCTTTCAGGTGTTTTCCCTGGCGGGGCTGCGAAAGATCAAAGAAGAGGGAGTTTATTTTAATTCTCATATTGACGGTAGAAAGATATTTATGGGACCGGAGGAAAGCATGCAAATCCAGTCCAATCTTGCTTCCACCATTGCCATGGCATTTGATGAGTGCCCGCCCCACCCTGCTACCAGAGATTATATGGAGGCCTCTGTGGCGAGGACTTCCAGGTGGCTGGAGCGCTGCAAAAAAGAGATGGAGCGGCTGAATGCCAGAGAGGACACGTTGAACAAAGAGCAGTTGCTCTTTGGCATCAATCAGGGCGGCACCTTCGAGGACATCCGTGTCCGTCATGCCCAGCAGATCGGAGAAATGGATCTGGACGGCTATGCAGTGGGAGGTCTGGCAGTGGGAGAAAGCCATGAGGAGATGTACCGCATATTGGATGAGGTGGTGCCGGCGCTTCCCCAGAACAAGCCGGTGTATCTGATGGGAGTGGGGACGCCGGAAAATATACTGGAGGGTGTGGAGAGAGGTGTAGACTTCTTTGACTGCGTCTACCCTGCAAGAAATGGCCGGCACGGTCACGCCTATACCAATCTGGGAAAAATGAACCTGATGAATAAGCGGTTTGAACTGGACGAGCGCCCAGTGGAAGAGGGATGCCAGTGTCCGACGTGCCGCCATTATTCCAGAAGTTATATCCGGCATCTGCTGAAAGCAAAAGAAATGCTGGGACTTCGATTATTGGTCTTGCATAATCTGTATTTTTATAATACAATGATGAATGAGGTTCGCGAAGCGATCGAGAATAACCGTTTTGCAGAATATAAGAAGAAAAAGATAGATTTAATGAGTTCCGAAGGATATTAAATCTGAACAGTATTCAGGAGGTACGAAAATGGAGACGTATTACATGCTTTTTGCATGGGTGGTTATCATCGCAGTATTTTATTTCTTGATGATCCGTCCACAGAGAAAAAAAGAGAAGGAGCACGAAGCGATGGTATCCGCTGTGGCAGTTGGTGACAGTATTCTGACAACCAGCGGCTTCTATGGTGTTGTCATCGACATGACCGACGATGTCGTGATCGTTGAGTTCGGAAGCAACAAAAACTGCCGTATTCCTATGAAAAAAGAAGCAATTGTAGAGGTGGAGAAGGCAGAGTAAAAACCTAATCCAAATCTTTATGGAATCAAAACAGGACTTCATGTTCTTTCACTGCTGGAATAACATTTTGTTTTTCGCAGTGGCTGAAAATGAAGTTCTTTTTCGTTTGGTTAATCTTTGAAAAGATAAAAATGTGTCAATAATGCTACCAAATTTTAAGAAACATTTACATATTGTGTTGCTTTTAGCTGTTGTATTGTAGTATAATAGAATAGGATTTCTAGCTTTTATACTTGTAAATTTTTGATCAATATGGATAAAATACTAAAGGGGGAAATGACATGCGAAAAGGGGTAAAGTTAATGCTGTGCATAATGGCAGCATGCGGACTACTATGTTCTTGTCATAAGGGAGAGCCGAAAGAAACTGTGTCTTTAAAATTATGGGGACCGGAGGGGAACCAGGAATTATTGAGAGAGATGTCGGATGAGTTTTGTGAGAATTACAAAGACCAGGCGGAGATCGATATACATATTGGGGTAGAAGATGAAAATGATTTTAAAGGAGACTATCTAAAAAATGTAGAGGGAAGTGCAGACGTTTTTTCCTTTGTGGATGATCAGCTCTATGAGCTGGTTTCCCATAAATCACTTCTGCCTATTACCTTTGGAACGGATAAGGTGATTTCGGAGAGTGGCGGGGAGGATTCGCCAGCAGTTCAGAGTGCGATGTGTGAGGGACAGCTCTATGCGTGTCCGAAGACCGCTTCCAACGGGTATTTTTTGTATTATAATAGTGAGTATTTTAGTGAAAAAGATATAAAGAGCTTCGACCAGATTTTGAAGGTGGCGGAGAAAGCTGGAAAAAAAGTATATATGGACTGGTCCAGTGGGTGGTATATTTATTCTTTCTTTGGTGGTGCGGGATTTGAACTGAAGCTGAATTCTGACAGAGTTACGAATCAGTGTAACTGGAATAAAAAAAGTGGGAAGTATGCGGGAACAGATGTGGCGGAGGCGATGCTCCGAATCTCTTCAAGTGAAGCATTTTTCAGCGGCAACAACGATGAGTTCAGAGAAGGAGTAGAAAAGGGAGAGATCATTGCCGGAGTAAGCGGCACCTGGAATGTAGATATTGTGAGTAAAACCTATGGAAACCATTATGCGGCGGCGAAGCTGCCCACCTATACGATTCTGGGAGATCAGGTACAGATGGCAAGCTTTTCTGGTTATAAACTTATGGGGGTAAATGCGACGACGAAACATCCCGAGTGGGCGCAGAAGCTGGCGATCTGGCTCACCAATGAACAGAATCAAAAACGGTTTTATGAAGGGACTGGTGAAGGACCGGCAAATATCAAGGCGGCGCAGTCGCAAAGTGTACAGAAGTCTCCGGCGTTAAAGGCGCTTCTGGATCAGAGACAATATAGTATCGTTCAAAACGTAGGGGGAAATTTTTGGGATGCTTCTACGGCATTTGGTATGATCATGGTATCAGGAAATAAAGATAATCTGGCACTCCAGGATGTTCTGGATGATCTTGTGGAGGAGACAGAGGCCCCACTTAAGGAGAACTAAAGGCTGTACCAGAGAAGTAAGGAGGTGCGTGTAGAGTGAGGGGGATTACAAAGCGTATCTTTTTTGCCGTCATTATTGCGGCGATCGTAAGTTTTGGGTGTTTTTTTGTGGTTTTGATGGATATGGAGGATATCACCAACAAATATAACAACCTGATTGACGGCTATATTGAAAACCGCAGGATCTTATCGGAGATCAATCAGCGCATGTATCGTATCCAGGCACAGGTGGCGAGTCATGTAGTAAATACGGATGAGAGCAAGAATGAGATCTATGAAGAGCGGGTGGAGGAGCTCGACAAAGAGATCCGTGAGCTGTTCCGGCGTTTTGAATCCCGGCTTACCACTGCAGAGGAGAAGGATTTGTTCTGACAGGTTACAAATAGCTATAACGGTTTTGATACCCAGATCGACATCGCCTTAAAGTTTAGTCGTGATGGTGCGTTCAAGTCAGCAGAATATTATGTATGTACGGTGATGGAAGAGCATTTGGAAGAAGCAAACGATGCCTTTAATGAGTATTATGAGCGCACGAAGAAGGTGGTGGATGCAGCTAAGGGGGATATGGAGGAAGAACTGGCTCAGATCAAAATCTGGCGCAATGGGGCGATCGGTATCATTGTGATTGTCCTTTTGAACTGCCTTATTATCGTCTACCGAAGTGGCAGAAAAATCGTCAACCGCCAGCTTATGGAGAGTTACGAAAACAATCAGCGGATCATGGATATGCAGTACAAGACCATTGTTGGCATGGCGAATCTCATCGAGAGCCGGGATGGAGAGACCGGGGAGCACGTGAAGCGGACTAGCGCCTATGCGGAAATGATCGCAGAAGAGCTCTCTCAGGAAGTCCCTTATAAAGAGGTGATTAACGCAGTTTACATGGAGAATCTGTGGAAAGCGGCGCCACTTCATGACATTGGAAAGATCAAGATATCAGACACCATTCTCCAAAAACCCGGAAAACTGACGGACGAGGAATTTGAGCGGATGAAAATGCATGCGTCCGAGGGCGGAAAGATCATCGATGTTACGATGGGAGCCATTGATGACAGGGAGTATCTGGATATGGCTCATCAAGTAGCTAGATACCATCATGAAAAATGGGACGGATCGGGCTATCCAGATGGGCTCCAAGGAGAAGAAATTCCGCTTTGTGCCCGGATCATGGCGGTGGCGGATGTGTTTGATGCCCTGATCTCCAAACGGTGCTATAAGAAGGCCATGTCTGTAGAGAAGGCATATAGCATCATACAGGAGTCCAGCGGCAGTCATTTTGATCCCGTTGTGGCACAGGCATTCATAAGGATTCGACCTAGAGTGGAAGCGTATCTACGAAACGAAGATGGAGAAGAGATTAGATTTTAATATTCATTTAGGAGAAGTTTGAGAACTGGATTTTTTTACTAATTTTTTTTAAACAATTTCCGATATATATAATACAAAGCCATAGTGACTAAGGACAGTGTGTTTTCAATGGATTGAAAAAAGATTGATTGGAAAGCGCTGTCCTTTTTCCGTATATGGAAATGTACAAAAGGTAGTAAAAAGTAATTTGAAAGAGGGAGGAGCACAATGCAAAATTCGATATTGGCCGAATATGCGGCGCACAATAGAAGCATTGAGATCAGAAAAAAAGAGACTGGAAATGAGAAGGATCTAGACAGGCCAGATGGATTTAAGGCTCAGATTCGGGCGGCAGCAGCAAAAAAGGATCCAAAGGAGATGACATTTGAGGAGTACCGGGAATACATTCAGGAGAAGATAAGGAAAATGTTCCCCTTTTTGCCAGAATACTCGTTGCTGCTTTCGGTAAAGTTCAGCGACCTTGCCCTGGCGGAGATGAAAAACGATCCGGACTGTGAGAAAATGGTTCTAGAGAGCATGCGCTTTGAGGTATTAAGGGAAAAGAGTAATGCGGGGGCGCAGTTGGAGTTTAGTATACAGAGAGCCAGAGAGCGTCGGAAGGAACGCAAAGATCAAATGATGAAGATTCTGTTAAGAAAGAAAAAAATGGAGATCTATTACGAGAAACGGGCATTGCACAGGGAGGCTTACACAGAATTCCTGGAGACCGGAAAACGATATGTTGGACCATGCCCGGCGGCGGAATTTTTTGCCCTTGGTCAGTTAGGAGGAGGAAATATTATTTTTTAAAATTATATGAAATAAAGATTTTGGGGGCAAAAGGTATTTTGCCCCCAACGAATGCTACGGATTGTTTTGTCAGTCCAGTGTCCTGGGAGAGTTTCTGCGGATGATGCCACAGGCGATCTTTTCTCCTGAGTTTCCAGAAGGCTGACTGTGAAAATCATCTGGCATGGAATGAAGAATGACCACTCTTCCAAGAATCTCTTTTATGGTGAACTTGGTGAGAATGACGGCGCTCCATGCCATGCCCTCATTTACAAAGACAGGCGGCAGATCGCCGGCATGGTTTGGGTGTGGACAGTCATGGGGATTGTAGTGGCTGCCGGCATCGGCAAAGGGATCTTCTTTATTGCCGCTGCAGGAGCGGCCTTCGTGGATATGCAGCCCAAGGACCGGATACTGGCAGTAGCCATTTCGATATGGGATCCCGGTAAGGGAGGTGGAAACCAGAACAGCATTTCCGATATCATAAAAGGCAACTCTTCCTCTCAGATTTTTTGCCTTTTTGGAGCCTGTGATGTTGGCAGTTGCCTGAGGAGATGCCTGTTGAAGGATTTTTCCAATATACTTACAATCGTACATATTTAGTCCTCTGTTTTGTCTTTTATTCATATAATATGTAAGTATTTGTCATGCGTGAAGGACAAAAATGCTATGCAGGTGGGGAAACCACTGCATAGCATTTTTAAATATCCACGTATTGTTTGTTGTTAGCCGACAGTAATCGGTATCTGTGGCATGTATGGCACTAAACTGTCCGCATCCCACAAGAATACAGAAGACTGGTGTATGTCGTTATTCCACTGCGCCGGGATGGAAAGTTTTTTGTACTCATTTGCTCCCAGCTCGACGATCTGTTCTGACAGATCAACCATGGCGCCAGAGGAATCATAGGCCGTCCACACTGCCCAAATTTTCTTGTTTTGACCGTTGTTTGACAGGTAAATTCCAATGTTTCCTCTTTCCAGTCCTGCATATGCCATAAATGCTTCTTCCGTATCCGATGAGCCAGCGGAGTTCGCAGAAACATGTAGAATGATTTCGTTGGACACAGTAGAACCGTCAGATGAGGTAGCAAATATTTTCAGCATCCGGCCCTTTGCACTTTCCGGCACCGTGAATTTTCCTTCTGGGGAAATGCTGGCGTCTTCTAGATTCTGGTTATTGCTGGCATCGGTTACATGCCAGGAAACGGTACCAGCCTCTCCGGAAAGGGAAGTATAGTCTGCTGTAAATTCCAGACTGTCACCGGCATGGACTCTCTGATCTGTATTAGTTGAGGTGGAGATGCGTATCTGATCGCCCAAGGTAAATTCTGCAGTTATGGACTCATTTTTGTTCACTTCAAGCAGAATGTAAGCTTTATCCTGTGGGGTATATCGAATCACCTGTTTTGCTCCATTGATCTTTGCCTCACTCCAGGCAGGGCCGCAGGATAGGGCGATTTTGTTATGCTCCTGATCGGATGTTACGGTGACAGAAACCTTTTTGGCAGCGATATCCCAGGAAATGTTGTTGACTTCTGCGTTACATCTGGCTCTCAGACCGGTGATGCTTCCGCTTCCCATGGAATCTAACAGTGCCGGGAGAACTTCTATCTCTCCGGTGTTTGAGTAGAGCAGGGATTCATTGACAGCTCCCATGATTCCAAAGGCGGAATCGGTACAATAGGTAGAACTGTGGTTGTCATTGTGAGAGGTCATCATGGAACTGTACTGATAATTGCTGGTCATCAGATACCGCAGTACAGAATCCAGGCTTTCTGAATCCTTCAGACGTGCTGCCACCAGTGCCTTATGGGTGGGGCCATGGGATTCAGAGGCTTCTTTTCCACCATATGCTGCGGAGCGGAAAGACATCGCCTTTAATATACCGTCACGTAGATTGTCGTCTGTCTGAGACTCGTAGCCGGGCCACGCCGGATAGGCATGGCTGACGTGTCTGTGACGGTGCTTTTCACCGAGATTTTCCGTCGCCCATTCTTTCAGTTCTCCCGTGTCAGCGTATAAATATTCTGGAATTCTGCTCTCAAAGGTATTCCATCTCATTAACTTGTCAGCGGCATCCGAAGGTTTCACCACGTCCAGGATTGCTCTTGCCATAAATAAGGTATCGTGTGTGGCTGATATATCCATGGTTGTATTGTAAGCCAGGGCATAGATGGAATTATCAGCGGCGCCCTCCGGGGAGTTTTCTGGGGAATATCCCGGTGAGAAGAGATATTTTGCAGCCGTGTCACCAGAGGCGATAGCCTCGGACAATGTGGTTCCGTCATCGAGATGAATATTACCACTTCCGTCCGTATAATAGCGCTCATCCACATATTGGAGCCAGAAGTTCATCGTCTTGTTAAGCATAGGATACAGGATGTCCTCCACCAGCTTCATCTTGCCCGTGTTGCGGATTCTTTCCACATCTTCGTCGGACCAGTCCAGTACGTGCTGATTCCTCTCCAGGTCGATATCCTTGCCCAGCGGAATCTCTTGATCTCCATAACACTGCCAGTATTCAAAGATCGGGATAATGAGCCAGTCTGTGATACCATTCACATAGAGATGTGGATACCCGTCGATAAAGTGGTAGCTTCCGGCCTGACCAGTTCCATCTACACGGGGAGGTGCTTTGATGGCATCGGTCATTCCGTAGACGTTTTGTGCATCCGTCTCCCAGTCTGCCACCATGCGGACGATGAAATTGATGTAGCCCTCACTGGCACCCACCATATTTCCTGTGTTCATACCGGAGACCTGAAGGTTCGTGTTGGCATCCAGTGTAAAGTCTCCGCTCCAGTCCGGTTTCCATGCGCCTGTCCAGATGGCACCGAGTCTGGTGGTATGGTATCCGCTGGCGCAGATCAGACCAAAGCGGCCATTGTTGTAGATTCTCTCCAGAAATGCCTTGTTGATCTCTGCCTTATTGGCATTCTGCTTGTTGATCAACTCTTTATTTGTCAGCTTTCGGTCGGCTTTTTCGTCCTCCGTCTGGCAAAGGTTGATGCGGACGTTGTCAAACATTCCACCGTGGATCTTTACATGGGGGTCCAATAATTTTTTATAGGATTCATTGGTGCTTTTTACTTCGTATTTTGCTGTGACAGCATCGATCTCGCTGACCAGGCGGTCATAGAGCTGTTCCTTTACGTCCTGTACCGTATTGCAGCCGTCATCCTGGCGGTCTACCTTTGTGATCAGCATAACGGATTTTGTACCGGTGATCGTGATCTTTGGATCGTTGGCATTGGAGATCGTGCCGGAACCAAATCCGTTCATATTGGTAAGTGTGCGCTTATCTGCCTGATAATCGATGGTTCCGTCTGTGACGATTCTTGTTGCAGAACCCCAGCCACCATTGGAAAACAGCGTCTTTGTGCGGTTCTTAGAACCCTTTCGGTACTGGTCTGGGTATTTGCCCACCATGCCCATGGTATAGCCATTATCGTCCTGGGTGACGATGTAATCTGAGTCAGGCCTTGGATTTACTGATCCCTGATTTCGCATCTCCACCATATGGTCTATGCTCAGTGTGATATCCAGGTCTTGATTATCCGGCGCCTCGATGTAGGTAACGATGACATCGTCACTGCGGGAAGCGAAAGAACGACGGTTCCATTCGTTTCCATCCGCATCCTTCCACTGAGCGCCGACTTCGCCTGTTTCATAGTTGGTGTAGCGGTTATAATTGTCTTTGTTTGCCTCTGTAAAGCTGTTGTTTTTGATACGATACTGGCTCGCCGGCTGATAGGGGCGGGACCATGTGGTTCCCCAGGAAGTTCCAAACACGCTGGAAGCGTATTTATTTACCGCGTTGGTCCAGGGGAAATCGCTTGTGTTGGTGCGGGTGACAGCGCCTTTTCTCTGGCTGTCAAGAATATCACTGATTTTGGGTGTCTCATAGATATCTGTCCCATCGGTAACAATTTTAGTATTATTGAAAATAAATACATCTTCATCGGGATCACAGCTTTCGATAAACGCGATCTCACCGTTGGCGGTCACAGAGCCTTCCCGCCAGGAATCCCTTTTGGTACTTTTTTCAATGGTTGCGTATGTACTTTCGTTGAAGCCCAGCGCGTCACCCAGGCCATATTTCCAGTCGGGTGATTCTGCGTGGGCGCCCATCAATGGCACCATAGAGGCTGTCACCAGTGAAAAAGCACCTAGAACTGCGCCCCCTAAAATAAGTTTTGTTATTCGTTTCATACGATCCTCCATTCCGAATTCAATGATCCATTAGCGGACTTTTACTTTTACGATTTTGGAGTATTTACCAGCTGTTTTTTTCTTCCCGGAAAGCTGATATGCTCTCACCTTAATGTAATACACTTTACCGCTTTTCAGATTTTTCAGTGTTGCCTTTTTCTTAGACCCACCTTTTGCGGTCAGCTTTACTTTGTATTTTCCCTTTTTCTTTGCTGCCACACTGATCTGATAGCCTTTGGCGCCCTTCACCTTTTTCCATGAGACCTTTACTTTTTTCCGTCCAGAAGGTTTTGCTTTGACGCCTTTTGGCGCAGGCAGGACTTTTTTCTTTGCTGTAACAGGTTTTCCCGTAACCGGCGGATTGGTTGTGTTTCCATTAGGGCCTGCTGTCTGTCCCGGAGCCGGTTTATCCTCAGGAATAAAGCGGAACTGGTTTGTCGTCTGCCCTTTTTCCGATGTGACAACCAGGGTGTATACTCCCGGAACCAGTTGTTTTTTTACCTTAAAGTGAAAAGATAATGTGCCATTCACTGCGTACTGGTTCATGTATACAATCGATGCTTTGTTAGCTGTTAGGTCATTGTAGGCGCCTGAAGCTCCCGGTGCGTAGCAAATGACAGAGATTTCCTTTCCCTTTAATTCTGCATCCGAAACGGTAACTGCCACAGTTCCATCTGACTGGCTGGGAGTTACCGTTACAGTGGTGCTGCCTGCCTGAATGCTTCTGGAAGACAATAGTGGCATTCCAGCCAGAAGCAGCAGAGCTAAAAGAGCCCATCCCATTTTTCGTTGCATAAGCGATCTTCCTCCTTATAAGATTATGATAGTTCAATTTTAGCAAAAAACAGAGTCAACTTCAATGATGTATCTTGAGCTTTTTAGTGACTTATTATCATCAAAGGCACCATTTAAACCTTGTTCAAATTGGTGCCTTTGCAAGTGAAATATATCTAAAACATTTAAAGACGATTTAACTTTGGCCATAGCCATCTGGATTCATGCTTTGCCAGCGCCAGGAATCGGTGCACATGTCATCCACATTGTATTTTGCTTCCCAACCCAGCTCTTTTTTGGCTTTGTTGCACTCTGAATACGACGCGTCCACATCACCAGCTCGTCTTGGTTTGATCTCGTAGGGAATGTTGTGGCCGCAGGCTTTTTCATAGGCGTGGAGTATATCCAGAACACTACAGCCTTTTCCGGTTCCCAAATTGTAGATCCGAACCTCTGATTTTTCAGAAAACTTCTCGATTGCCTTTACATGTCCGGTGGCGAGATCCATCACGTGGATATAATCTCTGACTCCTGTTCCGTCATGGGTGTTGTAATCGTCTCCAAAGACGTTCAGACAGTCTCGTTTTCCGATGGCAACCTGGGCCACATAAGGAACCAGATTATTCGGGATTCCCTTTGGATCCTCGCCGATGAGTCCGCTTTCGTGGGCACCAATGGGGTTAAAGTAACGGAGGAGGATGACATTCCAACCTGGATCGGAGGTATGAAGGTCTGTCAGGATTTGCTCAATCATCCATTTGGTCCATCCATAAGGATTGGTAGGAGATCCCTTTGGGCAATCCTCGGTGATCGGAACAAATGCCGGATCCCCATAAACAGTGGCAGAGGAGCTGAAAATAATATTTTTTACCTTATGATTCTTCATGCAGTCCACCAGGTTCAGTGTTCCAGTCAGGTTGTTGTAATAGTATTGTATGGGCTTCTCCACCGATTCGCCAACTGCCTTCAGCCCGGCAAAATGAATCACGGCATCTGGTTTTTCCTTTGCAAAGACAGAGTCCAGGGAAGTTTTGTCTAAAAGATCTACTTTATAAAAAACGGGTTTTTTCTGTGTGATTGTTTCGATGCGTTCCACTGCCTTGCTGCTGGAATTGTACAGATTGTCCACGATGACGGTCTCATATCCGCTGTTTAGCAGTTCGACGCAGGTGTGGCTGCCGATATATCCGGCGCCTCCAGTCACTAATATTTTCATATCTGATTCTCCCTTCTGTTTTGTGATAGTGTTGGTATACACCGTTGAGCTAGTGATGAAGTTAGTATACACCGTGACGTGGGGGAACAGTCAAGCAAGATCAGATATTTTTTCTGCACCGCCGCCGATCTCGACTTCATAAAACTCAGGCTGAAGACCAAAAGCCTCTTGATAGACAGCGGTCAGTTTGCTTTTAAACAAATTTCGGTTTCGTTTTTTCACTAAACTTACAGTGCAGCCGCCGAATCCGCCTCCGGTCATGCGGCTTCCGATCACGCCAGGCAGTTCCCAAGCTGTCTTTACGAGAAGATCCACTTCATCACAAGAAGCTTCAAAATCATCTCTCAGGGAGAGGTGGGATTTGTTCATCAGCCGGCCAAATTCCTGTATGTCGTCAGACCGAAGCGCATCCAGGGCATGTACGGTGCGCCGGTTTTCTGAAACGGCATGTTTCACTCTTTTTTGTAGAATCTCATCTGAGATCAATATTTTATATCGTTCAAACTGCTCGTTATTCAGATCGCCAAGACTATTGATATCGATCATTTTCTGCAGCATATTTAGACCCTTTTCACATTCTTTGCGGCGGTCATTGTAGGCAGAGGAAACCAAACTATGTTTTACTTTGCTGTTAGTGATCAGAATGGAAATATTTTTCAGAGAGACTGGCACATGTTCGTATGCCAGTGTGTTGGTATCCAGAAAGATGGCATGTCCTTCTTTTCCCATGGCGGAGGTAAACTGATCCATGATTCCACAATTCATGCCATTAAAATGATTTTCTGAATATTGCCCCATCAAAGCAATTTTTTCCATGGTAATATCTTCAAGGTCAAAAAGATCCTTCAAAACCAATCCAGTCACCACTTCAATAGCAGCAGAAGAAGATAAGCCGGCGCCGCCAGGAATGTTGCCATAGAAAAAGATATCCATGCCGCTCGTTATGGGATAACCCTTTTTGCAAAAAGTCCAGACAACCCCTTTGGGATAATTAGTCCATTCCGCTTCCGTCGAGTATTCAATATTATCCAGCGAAGAATTAAATACCCCCCTTGAACTGAAATTCTCCGAATAAAGTTTCAGCAGGCGGTCCGGTCTTTTGCGGGCTAGAGCATAAGTTCCCAGCGTCAGGGCGCAGGGAAATACGTGCCCCCCGTTGTAATCCGTGTGGTCTCCGATGAGATTGACTCGCCCCGGTGCAAAGTAAATACAGGGTTCATCTCCCTCTCCAAATATTTCTGCAAATTTCATCTTTAAGTCTTGTATTTTCATGGGAATCCTCCATTTCCGCCCCATTCAAAACAACGATCACGGGCAGTCATTTGTGGTATATTTACATCGCTGATTTCATTATATCGAATCTTGAATAAAAAAGCTATAGCTATTTCAATTTGTTGTAAATGTTAAATTTTGAAAGCTGTAAATTTGGCTTCGTCAGGCGAAGTAATAGTGGACTTTTCCTATAAAAAATAGTATAATAATATGGACTGCATTTTAAGATGAAAGGCTGGTGTTTATTATGTATACAAATTCTACTCCATCAAAGAATTCTAACTTTTCTATGGTGGAAGATTTAGAATATATGAAAGAACAACATCAGGAAATTCTTCTTGGGAAGGAAGAGGGACTGGATGTTTCCCTTTATTCGAATCCGGAGCTCAACTGGCTTCAGATGGAACAGATCCGGATGGGGATCAAAGACAAGGTAGATGTTTCTACGTATGCGGATCCTTCTTATAGTTATGAAACGATGAAGCAGATTCGATTGTCTCACTATTCCTCCAACGACCTTACCAAGTATCTGGAGAGAGGTTTTGTAGATGATGAGTTGGAACAGATTCGGCTTGCACTGGAAGATGGACTTCCCATCGACACATGGCTGACGGATGATATGTATGTGCAGCAGATCTATGAGATCCGAATCGGTTTGTACGAAGAACTGGATGTCTCTATATATGCGAACTCCCAGTACAACTGGATGCAGATGAAAGAGATTCGTCTGGGGTTGGAGAAAAAGTTAAAAGTGTCGTTGTACACAAACCCTCTGTTTAGTCATTGGCAGATGAAGGAGATTCGTCTGGGGCTGGAGGCAGGACTGGATGTCACGTCTTACGCGAAGCTGCTTTATTCCGGAACAGATATGAAGAAAAAACGTGAAAAGCTTTTGAAAGATAAGACAAAGAAACCAGAGTATGATGACAAACTGGGGATCGATATTAAATCTTTAACGAAAAAAGAATTCAGTATTTTTGTAGAAGATGATGGAACGAAGGCGTTTGGATTTATTCCCTGGTTTCCTGGCAATATGGTCAAAGAAGAAGATATTTACGGAGCGCTAGAAGAAAGAGGAATCGTGGTTGGGATCAAGGATGAAGCCATCACTGAGATGATCAAGAAAAGAAGAATGAATGAAAAAGTGCTGATCGCTGAAGGAACGCCCGCTGAAACAGGAAAAAATGGCTGGTTTGAATTTTTTGTGAGACTGGATCTGCCCCGTATCCCGGCGCCACTGCCGGACGGAGGGGTGGACTACGTGAATATAGAAGCCTTCGAGATGGTGGAAGAAGGAGAAAAGATTGCTGTGTATCATCCTGCCCAGAAAGGAAAGGACGGTCAGAACGTCTTTGGCGAAGTGCTTCATGCCAACAAGGGACTGGAAAAAAAGCCATTAAAAGGAGTGGGCTTTACCATTGCTCCTGACGGAGTTACCTATGTTTCCAAATTGAATGGGAAATTGGAATACGTAAATGGGCGGATTATTATTTCCAATATGGTTATTGTACGTGAAGATGTAACGGCTGTGACAGGAAAATTAGAGGTTGATGGTTCGGTATATGTGATCGGAAGTGTTTATTCTGGCGGTTATATTCAGGCGACAGGAGACATTATCGTTGAGTATAACGTAGAGACAGCCAGGCTGATCGCCGGCGGCAATGTAATGATCAAGAGGGGAAGCTGTTCCAAGCATGACTGTTTTATCGAAGCGGGAGGAGAGGTTTCTGGCAGTTTCTTTGAATCGGCGAATATCGATGCCGGCGGCAATGTGAAGGCAAATTACATTATGAACAGTGACATTAATACCATGGGTAAGGCGATTATATCTGGCAGCAAGGGAATGCTTCTTGGCGGAAAGGTCTGTGCGGTACGAGGAGTGGATACGTACAATCTCGGAAACAGCTCTCATATTAAAACATATCTGGAAGTGGGAAGAAATGAACTTTATGATAAGCAGCAGATCAGATTTGCACAAAAAAGAGAGCAGATCTTGGATGAATTATCCATACTGGAAGAAAAATGGAATAAGATTCTGCAGGCCCTTCCCCCGGATAAGGAACAGGCAGTGGAAATTATCAAAAAACTGAATGCTACAATCGTAGCCAAGGACCATGAACTGGCTGATCTGGATGCGGAGGTATCCAAACTTGCCAATCTGACTGACCAGGACATGAAAGCGATCTATGTCAGAGGAAATGCTTATGAGGGAAGCATGATCGAGATAAATAAATTCAAGTATATGCTGCCGTCCCAGGTGAGCAGAATTATTTTTAAATTGAGAAATAACAATGTTGTAATGGTCAAATTCTAAATTTTATAAAGAAAGTATGGGTAGAAATATGACACATGATACAATTTTAATTCTTGAGGATGACGATGCCAGCCGTAAAAAGCTGGTAGAGATATTCCAGGATGAGTATAAGATTCTGGAAGTCTCGAATGAAAAAGATGGAATTGATGCATTAAAAAATCATGCTTCATCGCTTGCTCTCGTTCTGGTGAATCTTATGATACCAGGTAGAGACAATTTTCAAGTGCTTCAGCGGCTGAGTGAAAGGAAATTTCCGAATCGAATTCCTTTTATTATGATCACCAGTGAAGAAACGGCAGAATATGAGAAAAAGGCCTATGAATACGGTATCATAGGTTATGTCAAAAAACCGATTCATCCTGAAATCGTGAAACAACTGGTGGATAATGTGGTTCAGGTATTTCAGTATAAAACGAAGCTTGAGGTTACGGTGAGAAATCAGACGGAAAAGCTGAAAAAACAAAATGCCATGCTGAAGATGATGGCAGACAGGCAAAAACATATGAATGAGGTTCTGGTTGATTCCTTAAGCAATATTGTGGAGTTCAGAAACCTGGAATCGGAACAGCATATAAAAAGGATACGACAGTTTTCGGTCTGCCTGGGAACCAGCGTGATGAAGCTGTATCCAGAATACGGGCTTACCGAAGAAAAGATAGATGTCATCGGGTGGGCATCTTCATTACATGATATCGGAAAAATTGTTATTCCAGATCATATCATATTAAAGCCTGGTAAATTAACCGAGGATGAATATGAGATTATAAAATCCCACACGACAAAGGGTGCGGAGATAATAGAAAAAGTGATCCATATAGACAGCGAGGCATTTTGTGATTGTGCCTATGATATCGCTAGACATCATCATGAAAAATACGATGGCAACGGTTATCCTGACGGTTTGAAGGGAGAGGAGATCAGCATCGCGGCACAGATCGTATCTCTTGTGGATGTATATGACGCTCTTAGCTCCAGACGAGTGTACAAAGCGGCATATAAGACAGACAAGGTGTACCAGATGATCATCAATGGACAAAGCGGTACTTTTTCCTCTAAGCTCTTAAAAGCTTTTACCGAGGTAAGAAAGCAGTTTGAAGTGATCGTAAAGAAATATTGTGATGATTAAAAAAATGGAGAAGTCTCCCCAGTCAACCGATGGTGCTGGGGAGATTCATTTGGGAAATGTGAATGGTATAGCACGGTAGTTTTGGTATATTTTACAACAGGATTAAACATAAATAAAATAAAACGTATGTGAGGAGTTTCCATGATAGAAGGACAGCAGGTTCCAGTATTTATAATCGGACATAAAAATCCAGACACAGATTCCATCTGTTCCGCCATCGCTTACGAGAATTTAAAGAATACGCTCTTTGGCGGCGGTTATGTGGCGGGAAGGGCAGGACAGATCAACCAGGAGACGCAGTATGTGCTAAAATTTTTTCAGACTCCAGCCCCTCTTTATATCGAAGATGTCATGACGGAAGTGCGGGATATTGAGATCCGCAAGACAAAGGGTGTATCCGGGGATATTTCTTTGAAAAAGGCGTGGAATATGATGCGGGAGCTGGATGTAGTTACGCTGCCCATCACTTCCGAGACAGGAAAGCTTTCTGGGCTGATTACCATTGGGGATATCGCCACGGCTTACATGGACGTGTACGACAACAGTATTCTTTCCACTGCAAAGACTTCCTATAAGAATATACTTGAGACGTTAGAAGCGGAAATGATTGTGGGGGATCAGGATGCGGTATTTAATAAAGGGGAAGTGGTCATCGCGGCGGCGAATCCCGATGTGATGGAAGAGTATATTCATCAGGGAGATATGGTCATCCTTGGTAACCGCTACGAATCCCAGCTCTGTGCCATTGAGATGGAGGCGGCTTGTATCGTTGTGTGCATGGAGGCGAAGGTGTCTCAAACCATCCGAAAGCTGGCGGAGGAGCGAGGATGCAGCATTATCGTCACACCATATGATACTTTTACAGCGGCACGGATGATTAACCAGAGTATGCCCATCGAGTATTTTATGAAGCGCAACCATCTAACTACCTTCCATCTGTCTGATAAGACAGAGGATATCAAGGAAGTAATGGGAAAACTGCGCCACCGCGACTTTCCGATACTAGATGCTAGAGATCATTATGTGGGAATGATCTCTAGACGAAACCTAATCAATCTTCGCAAAAAACAACTGATTTTGGTAGACCACAACGAGAGTTCCCAGACGGTGGACGGCATCGAGAACGCCCACATTCTGGAGATCATCGATCATCACCGCATCGGTACACTAGAGACGCTGGAACCAGTTTTGTTCCGCAATCAGCCTCTGGGCTGTACAGCTACCATCATCTATCAGATGTACCAGGAAAATAAAGTGGAGATTCCACGAAATATCGCCGGGCTTTTGATGGCGGCCATCATTTCTGACACTTTAATGTTCCGCTCTCCGACCTGTACGGCGGTGGATCAGGATGCCGCCGAGGAATTGTCAAAGATTTGCGGTGTGGAGATCGAAGAATTTGCGGTGGACATGTTTGGAGCGGGAAGTGATCTCAGCTCTCGGGAGCCAAAGGACATTTTTGAGCAGGATCTCAAACGATTTGAGGTAGGGGATACGCAGTTTGCGGTGAGCCAGATCAATTCTATGAACAGCATAGAGCTTCAGGAGATCAAGGAAAAGCTCCTTCCCTATCTGGAGGAGATCTTTCCGTCCCTGGGTGTCAATATGGCATTTGTGATGTTGACCAATATTGTAAAAGAAAGTACGGAACTTCTCTGCTTTGGTGAAAAGGCGGAAGAGGTGGTCAGGGATTCTTTCCGGCTCCATGGCGATATGGAAAGAGTGATACTAAAAGGATTGGTTTCCCGCAAAAAACAACTGATTCCTAGTCTAGTATCTATTTTGCAACAGTGAAAGGAATAAATTTATGATGAAAAAATATTATTCGCGCTGCCTGGCATTCCTGCTGATTCTGGGCATGCTGCTGCAATCAGCAGTGGGCTCTGCCGCCGAGACAGCCAGAGGAGAATGGCAGAAGGGGACACTGAAACTTATCCAAGATGGACAGATGGCTGTCGTACAGACGGGCGCGGAAAAATCCATGGCTCTGCGTGGGGTGTCAGAAAAGAGCAGCGAGGCCAGAGAGGTAATCTATGAGGGTATGCTTGCAGTAGAACCAGATATAGATCTGGAAAAATATGAGCTGACAGTGGAAGAATTTAGAACCTTACTCAGTGATATTATCAATTCTTCGCCAGAATTGTTTTATGTGGGAAAAAGGTTCAGTTACCAGGTTTCTGCGGACGAGCAGAAATACGTTCTGTCGTATATCCCCTCCTATCAGTTCGGCGGCGCAGATGTATCGAAAACACGTATTGAAGAGATGAAAGTCACATTTCAGGAGGCATCGGATCAGATCCTTTCCGGGGTGAATCCGGAGTGGAGTGATATGGAAAAGGCCTTGTATATCCATGATTATCTTGCTTCTCATTATGAATATGACACCAGGGACCCGCAGTCTGATACGGATTCATGCCGCTACGATGCCTACAGTCTGATCGTGGAGGGACGGGCCGTGTGTGAGGGATATGCGCTGGCATATCTGTACTTTATGAAGCGGTTGGGAATTCCATGCAGGACCGTGCCCAGCGATGCCATGCGTCATATGTGGAATCAGGTTCGGCTGGCGGGCAGATGGTATCATGTGGATGTGACCTGGGATGATCCGTTGGAGGATATGCCTGGCAGGGCAGAACATAAATATTTCTTAAAAAGTGATTCTGTGTGGAAAACATCTTACATATGGGACGAAACATTAAGTGAGCCCTGTGGAGATACGTCATGGGATTCCTTTTTCTGGGAGAATTCCTCATCTCCTCTGGTAAGCGACGGGGAAAATTGGTTTTTTGTGAAAAATAAAGGTTCAGATCCGGGTATCTACCGTTGGAATCCAGAGACGGATGTGAAAGCTGAAAGGATGGAAAAACTGGTAGATCTCAGCTCATACCGCTGGGAAACGGCGGCACCAGGATATTATTTTACCGAAAAATATACGCGGCTTGCCATACACCAGGGCATATTGTACTTTAATACACCAGATGAGGTACTGTGGGTGTCTGCTGAGGCGGAGGGATTGACCAAAGGAGAAACGGTTCCTGAGATCAATACGGAAGGAACGGATACGCTTTATGGACTTTGGATTCAGGCAAAGGAACTTCAGGTGCTGCCGGGCATGGTTTCTGCCAAAGTGATAGATGGTGAGCGAGTATCAGTGATCCGTGTCCTGGAGCCGCGGACGGTGTGTAGATTTGAGGTGCCAGAGACAACCTATCCGCCCCAGCCCATGGTGACAGAACCGCCTCAGAAAACAGCTACACCAGAACCGGTGTCTTCTCCAGAGGCGACGGTGCCCCCAGAGGCAACGATGACCCCGGAGGAAGGAGATCTTCCATCGGTATCGTCGGCTCCCTCTGTGACATCATCACCGGCTCCCGTCGATTCCCCCATCCAGACAGAAGTGCCGATAAGTACAGCTCACCTATCGGATACAGTACCCCCTACCGGAAATATGGCACTTTTTCCACTGGCGTCTCAACAGATAGGAGCGGGAAATGTGACTGTTAAAAGAGATCAGGAAACCGGGAACAAAAGAACTGATATATTGTCCCAGATCAAGATTTCAGCTAGCAGAGGAAAGAAAAAGATCGTAGTCACTGTGCCCAGAGCAACGAAAGCAACGGTCGGGCTCAATAAAAGATTTCTATTAAATAGGATGAAACGTTATAAAAAACTGACTTTTACTTCAAAACAGACCAGAAGTGGAAAGCTTTCCATCAAAACTTCATCAAAATTAAAAAAGAAGATGAAAATTACCGTTGTGGTAACGGTATCAGGGAAAAAATACAAAAAAATAAAAATGATATAATAAATAATAGAAATGGTTCGTACGAAGTTTTTTAATAAAACGCTTGCAATTGCTGGAAATATAGTGTATAATAGCCATTGCTGTGACATTGATAGCGAAGAAGCGTGAGGTTGCCATCGTGATGATGGGTTTTCCGTGGAGCGAATGTCAAGAGACTGCAGAATACATATTTCAGCAGTCGGTAAACCTGACGGCAAGTCACTGTACGAACCATAGTTTCTGTCTAAGAACAGATAAACGTGTGTATCAACTGCCCAATAGGGCGGATTTCCGCTGACAAGGCGGAATTTTGTGTGAACCGGCATGACACACACGGATGAGTGTACAGTCACCACTTGTCGTACTAACATTATTTTTCAAGTACGAAAAGGAGGCGGCTTTTTTTATGGCAAGTCAACAGACAATGAGAATCATTTTAAAAGCATACGATCATCAGTTGATCGATTTCGCGGCTGCAAAGCTGATCGAGACAGTGAAGAAAACAGGAGCAAAGGTAAGCGGTCCGGTACCACTTCCTACTAAGAAAGAGGTTATCACGATTCTTCGTGCGGTACACAAGTACAAAGACTCCAGAGAGCAGTTTGAGCAGAGAACTCACAAGAGACTGATCGATGTGCTTAAGCCATCACAGAAGACAGTAGATGCATTATCCCGTTTGGAGATGCCTGCTGGGGTTGCAATTGATATTAAAATGAAATAATAGTCTCGGCTGCGCCGAGCCATTGCAAGTTCGTCGCAGACGAACTTGAGGCAAGGATTGTGATTCATAGGATTTGTATTCGCAAACTTGCGCAGAGGCGAAGTAAATTTTGAACATACTGTTCATTATTTTATTAAAGAAAGAAACCTTACAGGGGGGAAGAGACACAGTCCCCTGGTCCTAAAAGTTTACGAAGGTTCTCCGGTTCAGAACACCCGTAACCATCTAGGATGATTGTTTTCCGCTATCGGGAGGGTTTAAAACCCTAAAGAGCGAAAGCTCTAAGAAGGATATGAAAGCAATCCGCTGTAGAAATTTAGGAGGTAAATAAAATGAAGAAAGCTATCGTAGCTACAAAAGTTGGAATGACACAGATTTTCAACGAAGACGGTGTATTGACACCGGTTACTGTGCTTGAGGCTGGTCCGGTTTTCGTGACTCAGATCAAAAATGTTGAGACAGACGGATACAGTGCAGTACAGGTTGGGTTTGGCGACATCCGCGAGAAGCTTGTCAACAAGCCAAAACAGGGACACTTTGCAAAAGCAGGCGTAGAGAACAAGAGATTTCTCACAGAGTTTAAGTTTGACAATGCAGAGGAGTTTGAATTAGGACAGGAAATTAAAGCAGATATCTTTGAAGCCGGTGACAAGATCGACGTGACAGCGACAAGCAAAGGTAAAGGATTCCAGGGTGCGATCAAGCGTCATGGCCAGTCCAGAGGACCGATGGGTCACGGCTCCAAATTCCATAGACATGCTGGTT
The DNA here is from genome assembly GCA_947644305.1 of uncultured Roseburia sp. Taxonomy (GTDB): domain Bacteria; phylum Bacillota; class Clostridia; order Lachnospirales; family Lachnospiraceae; genus Eubacterium_F. Next base: position 42,427 of record CANRYS010000006.1, on the reverse strand, counting down.
CCAATGGTTCTGCATCGGATCCAAGCAAAGTATTCAAAGGCAAGAAAATGCCTGGTCAGATGGGTGCTGTAAAAGTTACCATCCAGAATCTCGAAATCGTGAGGGTGGATGTAGAGAATAATCTTCTTCTGGTTAAAGGAGCAGTACCGGGACCAAAGAAATCAACCGTTATTATCAAAGAATCCGTAAAGGCATAACTTTCGGAAAGGAGGACGACACAGATGGCAAGCGTATCTGTTTACAATATGGAAGGCAAAGAAACAGGAAAAATGGAATTGAATGATTCGATCTTTGCCGCACCGGTAAATGAACATTTAGTTCATAGGGCAGTTGTATTGCAGCTGGCTAACAAACGTCAGGGAACACAGAAAGCGAAGACTCGCTCTGAGGTTCGCGGCGGAGGAAGAAAACCGTGGAGACAGAAGGGAACCGGACATGCAAGACAGGGTTCGATCCGTGCTCCACAGTGGAAGGGCGGCGGAGTTGTATTTGCTCCTACACCGAGAGATTATTCATTTAAGATGAATAAGAAAGAAAAAGTAACAGCTCTGAAATCCGCATTATCATCAAAGGTAAGTGAAAACAAGCTGATCGTTGTTGATGGAATGGAACTGGACGCTCCTAAGACAAAGACAATGCAGACACTGTTGAATGGTCTTGATATGAAAAAAGCTCTGTTTGTAGTTGACGAGGAAGCGAAAAATGTAACACTTTCCGTCCGCAATATTCCGACGGCAAGAGGAGTATATGCTAACTCTATCAACGTATACGACATTCTGAAGTATGACAATGTGATTCTTACGAAGGATGCTGTGAAAGCAATTGAGGAGGTGTACGCATAATGGCAGATCTGAAATATTATGACATTATCTCCAAACCGGTTATTACGGAGAAATCCATGGCGGGAATGGAATATAAAAAATATACATTTTATGTACACACAGATGCGACAAAAACCCAGATCAAGGATGCTGTTGAAAAAATGTTTGCCGGAACCAAAGTAAAGAAGGTAAACACCATGAACTGTGAAGGTAAAAAACGCAGACGTGGAATGACAACGGGCAAGACTGCTAAGAGAAAGAAAGCAGTTGTGCAGTTGACAGAAGACAGCGCTGACATTGAGATTTTTGAAGGTCTGTAAAAATTAGAACTTCTTACGGAAGTTCAAATGGAATTTGCAGGCAAATTCATGAAAAGTTTTCTGAGGAAAGCTTGAGGTAGATACAAAGCAAGTTATTTTTGAAAGGAGTGTAACTCATGGGAATTAAGACATTTAACCCATATACACCTTCTAGAAGACAGATGACAGGTTCTGATTTCGCGGAGATCACAAAGTCTGCTCCTGAGAAATCCCTGACCGTGTCCCTGAAGAAAAATGCAGGACGTAATGCCCAGGGAAAGATCACGGTGAGACACCGTGGAGGCGGTTCTAGAAGAAAATATAGAATGATAGATTTTAAGAGAAATAAAGACGGAATCCCAGCAACAGTTAAGAGTATCGAGTACGATCCAAACCGTACAGCAAACATTGCACTGATCTGCTATGCAGACGGTGAAAAGGCATACATCCTTGCACCGGCAGGACTGAAAGTTGGACAGCAGGTGATGAATGGTGAGACCGCTGAGGCGAGAGTCGGAAACTGCATGGAGCTGAAAGATATTCCGGTTGGTACACTGGTACACAACATCGAGCTTTATCCGGGACATGGCGGGCAGTTCGTTCGTTCCGCAGGAAACAGTGCACAGCTTATGGCGAAGGAAGGAAAATATGCGACGCTTCGTATGCCTTCCGGCGAGATGAGAATGGTGCCTATTGTATGCCGCGCGACCATCGGACAGGTGGGAAATGCAGAGCATAACCTGATCAATATCGGTAAAGCAGGACGTAAACGTCATATGGGTATCCGCCCGACCGTTCGTGGATCTGTTATGAACCCGAATGACCATCCACACGGTGGTGGAGAAGGTAAGACCGGTATCGGACGTCCAGGTCCATGTACACCTTGGGGCAAGCCTGCACTTGGTCTTAAGACAAGAAAGAAAAATAAGCAGTCGAATAAGATGATTATCCGTAGAAGGGACGGGAAAGCCCTTGCTAAATAAGATGATTTAACAAGTAGGCAGGGCAAGCGCTTCAGCCCTTGCCAAATAATTATCTGGTTATTACAACGTCATGGGTACAGCCATCTGGCTTGCCCCTGACCTATGGTTTTCTCAATAAAAGGAGGTAAATGAATTGGCTCGTTCATTAAAAAAAGGACCATTCGCTGATGCGCATCTTTTGAAAAAGATTGATGCCATGAACGAATCTGGCGATAAACAAGTAATAAAAACCTGGTCACGTCGTTCTACTATCTTCCCTAGCATGGTAGGTCATACCATCGCAGTACATGACGGTAGAAAGCATGTTCCTGTATATATCACAGAGGATATGGTAGGCCACAAGCTCGGAGAGTTTGTTGCTACCAGAACCTATCGCGGACATGGTAAAGACGAGAAAAAAGGCCGCTAATAAAGAATTTTTTCCAAAATTCTTGGAAAGTTTCTGCGAAACTTTCGGCAGCATATATTGTTTTCAATTTTGAAAGGAGGTTTCATCCGTGGCTAAAGGACATAGATCACAGATTAAGAAAGAAAGAAACCAGAATAAAGATACAAGACCATCTGCTAAGCTGTCATACGCTAGAATGTCTGCTCAGAAAGCAGGATTTGTACTGGATGCGATCCGTGGCAAGGATGTACAGACAGCACTTGGTATTTTAGCATACAACCCAAGATATGCATCAGCTGTAATTGAGAAGCTTTTGAAATCTGCAATTGCAAATGCTGAGAACAATAATGGAATGAATCCGGAAACTCTCTATGTAGAAGAGTGCTTTGCCAACAAAGCAACGACAATGAAGAGAATTCGACCAAGAGCTCGTGGTATGGCTTACAGAATCGAAAAGAGAATGTGTCATATTACAGTAGTCTTGAATGAGAGATAGTGAAAGGAGAGTAACAATGGGACAAAAAGTTAATCCTCATGGTTTAAGAGTCGGTGTTATTAAAGACTGGGAGTCCAGATGGTTTGCAGAGCCGGAAGATTTTGCTGACAGTCTTGTGGAAGATTATAAAATTCGTGAGTTCCTAAAGAAAAAACTGTATCACGCAGGAATTTCTAAGATCGAGATCGAGAGAACAAGCGAGCGAGTTAAAGTTATCGTTTATACAGCAAAGCCAGGTGTGGTAATCGGAAAAGGCGGATCTGAGATCGAGAAGCTGAAAGTGGAACTGGCTAAGTTCTCCGAGAAGAAGATTCTTGTGGATATCAAAGAAGTAAAGAGACCAGACAGCGATGCACAACTGGTAGCAGAGAATATCGCAGCACAGTTGGAAAACCGTATTTCATTCCGTCGTGCGATGAAATCCTGCATGGGAAGAGCAATGAAAGCGGGAGCACAGGGTATCAAAACAGCATGTTCTGGACGTCTTGGCGGTGCTGATATGGCTCGTACTGAGTTTTACAGCGAAGGAAATATTCCGCTTCAGACACTTCGTGCAGACATTGACTATGGATTTGCAGAAGCGAACACAACTTATGGTAAGATCGGTGTGAAGACATGGATCTATCATGGAGAAGTACTTCCAACCAAAGGTGAAAAACCAGCCAAGGCTAGTGCAAAGGAAGGGAGCGATAAATAATGTTAATGCCTAAGAGAGTAAAACGTCGTAAACAGTTTCGTGGTTCTATGAAGGGTAAGGCGCTTCGCGGCAACAAGATCACATATGGTGAATTCGGTATCGTTGCTACTGAGCCGGCCTGGATCAAGTCCAATCAGATAGAGGCAGCCCGTGTTGCCATGACCCGTTATATCAAGCGTGGTGGTAAAGTCTGGATCAAGATTTTCCCTGATAAGCCGGTTACAAAGACTCCTGCCGAGACTCGAATGGGTAAAGGTAAAGGTGCTCTGGAATACTGGGTAGCTGTAGTTAAGCCAGGACGCGTAATGTTTGAGATCGCCGGTGTGCCGGAAGAAGTGGCAAGAGAAGCGCTTCGTCTTGCAACACACAAATTGCCGGTTAAATGTAAGATCGTTTCACGCGCAGACTTAGAAGGAGGTGCGGGCAGTGAAGAGTAAAGAGTTCATGAATAATTTGAAAGATAAATCACTTGCTGAATTAAATGACGAGTTAGTAGCTGCTAAGAAGGAACTTTTCAATTTGAGATTCCAGAACGCAACAAACCAACTTGACAATACAAGCAGAATCAAAGAAGTTAGACGCAATATTGCTCGTATTCAGACAGCGATGTCTTTTGAGCAGAAGGCAGCTAACTAAATGGAAAGGAGGATTTTGTTGTGGAAAGAAATCTTAGAAAAACTCGTACAGGTAAAGTTGTAAGTAATAAAATGGATAAGACCATCGTTGTAGCTGTAGTAGACAACGTAAAACATCCGCTTTATGGAAAGATCGTAAAAAGAACTTATAAATTAAAAGCTCATGACGAGCAGAATGAATGTAACATTGGTGACAGAGTAAAGGTTATGGAGACAAGACCACTGTCCAAGGACAAGAGATGGAGACTTGTTGAGATTATCGAAAAAGCGAAGTAAATCCTTTCGCTTCAGCGAAATAAAATTTCACTTTAGCAAAATAATTTCGTTATCAGAATAACCTTGAAAGGAGAGTATTGGAATGGTACAGCAGGAAACAAGACTTAAAGTTGCTGATAACACAGGTGCCAAAGAATTGCTTTGTATCCGTGTTCTTGGCGGTTCTGTTAGAAGATATGCGGCAGTAGGCGATATTATCGTTGCTACGGTCAAAGATGCAACACCAGGTGGAGTTGTTAAAAAAGGAGACGTAGTAAAGGCTGTTGTTGTTCGTACAGTAAAAGAGATTCGTCGTCCAGACGGTTCATATATTCGTTTTGATGAAAATGCGGCAGTCATCATCAAAGATGACAAGACTCCTAGAGGAACCCGTATTTTTGGACCTGTAGCTAGAGAATTAAGAGACAAACAGTTCATGAAAATTGTTTCTTTAGCACCAGAAGTATTATAAGGAGGTGTCCCTGAAGTGGCAACATCAAAGATCAAAAAAGGTGATACCGTTCGCGTGATCGCCGGTGTAGATAAAGGTAAAGAAGGAAAAGTTCTTGAAGTTAAGAATGGAAAAGTGAAGGTTGAAGGCGTAAACATGGTGAAAAAACATGTGAAACCGAACCAGTCAAATGCAAAGGGCGGAATCATTGAAGAAGAAGCAGCATTTGACGTATCCAATGTAATGTATGTAGTAGATGGAAAGGTGACGAGAATCGGATTTAAATCTGAGGATGGTAAATCGAAAGTACGTTACGCTAAAGCTACTGGCGCAGTGATTGACTAATGTGAGAGGAGGTACTGTTTAGGTGAGTAGATTAAAAGAGACATACTTGAATGAAATCGTTCCAGGTATGCAGAAAAAATTTGAATATGCAAATGTTATGCAGGTACCAAAGCTCGACAAGGTTGTTATCAACATGGGCGTTGGTGAAGCAAAAGAGAATTCAAAGGTTTTAGATACAGCGATTAGTGATCTGGAGACGATCACAGGGCAGAAAGCTGTTGTGACAAGAGCTAAGAAATCGGTAGCGAACTTTAAACTTCGTGAAGGACAGCCGATCGGATGCAAGGTAACCCTTCGCGGAGAGAAAATGTATGAATTTGTGGATCGTCTGATTAACCTCGCGCTTCCGCGTGTACGTGACTTCAGAGGTGTGAACCCGAATGCCTTTGATGGCCGTGGAAATTATGCACTGGGAATCAAAGAGCAGTTGATCTTCCCGGAGATCGAGTATGATAAAGTAGATAAGGTAAGAGGTATGGATGTTATCTTTGTTACTACCGCTCATACCGATGAAGAAGCACGTGAATTGTTGGCACAGTTTGGTATGCCGTTCAAGAAATAGTTAGGAGGGGTTTTTCATGGCTAAAAAGTCTTTGAAGATTAAGCAGCAGCGTCCGGCTAAATTCTCCACCAGAGAGTACAGCCGTTGTAAGATCTGTGGTCGTCCACATGCTTACCTGAGAAAATATGGAATTTGCCGAATCTGCTTCCGTGAGTTAGCATACAAAGGCCAGATTCCAGGTGTAAAAAAAGCAAGCTGGTAAGAGTAAGTAGTTTCACGAATAAAGTGGACACGTATTAGCAAGTTGATTAAGGAGGAAAATCAAATGACAATGAGCGATCCTATTGCAGATATGCTTACAAGAATCCGTAATGCGAATACGGCAAAGCATGATACAGTAGATATTCCTGCTTCCAAAATGAAGACTGCCATCGCAGAGATTCTTTTGAAGGAAGGGTATATCAAGAAATTTGAAATCATTGAGGTGGATGGATTCAAATCAATCCATATCACTTTGAAATATGGTAAAGATAAGAACGAAAAGATCATCTCTGGTTTGAAGAGAATCTCCAAACCGGGACTTCGCGTGTATGCCAACGCAGCAGAGCTTCCAAAGGTTCTCGGTGGACTTGGTATCGCAATCGTTTCAACAAACAAAGGTGTTCTGACTGACAAAGAGGCTCGTAAGCTGAATGTCGGCGGAGAAGTTTTAGCATTCGTGTGGTAAGTTTGGAATAATAAGCAACAATCAACCTAGTAAAAATACAGGAGGTACGGCAAGATGTCACGAATTGGAAGATTGCCTATCGCGGTACCTACAGGCGTAACTGTAGATATTGCAGAAAATAATAAGGTGACAGTAAAAGGACCAAAGGGAACACTTGAGAGGGTATTACCTGCGGAAATGAAAATTGAGAAGGATGGAGAAGAGATCAAAGTTTCCCGTCCAAACGATCTGAAGAAGATGAAATCCCTGCATGGTTTAACAAGAACTCTGATCAATAATATGATCATTGGTGTAACAGAGGGCTATACAAAAGAGCTTGAAGTAAACGGAGTTGGATATAGAGCTGCAAAACAGGGTAAGAAACTGGTATTATCTCTTGGATACTCACATCCAGTAGAAATGGAAGATCCAGAAGGATTGGAAGTTACTGTGGATGGTCAGAACAAGATTATCGTTAAGGGAATAGATAAAGAAAAAGTTGGCCAGTACGCTGCTGAGATCAGAGAGAAGAGAGCACCGGAGCCGTATAAGGGCAAGGGTATCAAGTACTCTGATGAAGTGATTCGGCGTAAAGTTGGTAAGACTGGTAAGAAATAAGAAAGGAGTAAATAAGAATGGTTAGTAAAGTAAATAGAAGCGACGTTCGCAGAAACAAACATAGAAGATTACGTAGCCGTTTGTCTGGAACTCCTGAGAGACCACGTTTGGCAGTATTCCGTAGCAACAATCATATGTATGCCCAGATCATCGATGATGTGGCAGGCAACACGATTGTTTCTGCATCTACTCTTCAGGGTGATGTGAAGGAAGGCCTTGATAAGACAAATAATGTAGAAGCTGCTACAAAGTTGGGAGCTGTTATCGCTAAGAAAGCATTGGATAATGGTATCAAAGAAGTAGTATTTGATCGTGGCGGTTATATTTATCAGGGTAAAGTAAAAGCGTTAGCAGATGCAGCAAGAGAAGCTGGTCTGGAATTCTAAGCAAGGAGGAAAACTCATGAAACGTGAAATTATTGATGCTAGTCAGTTTGAATTAGAAGAAAAAGTAGTATCAATTAAACGTGTAACCAAGGTTGTTAAGGGTGGCCGTAACTTCCGTTTTACTGCTCTTGTAGTAGTTGGCGACGGCAACGGACATGTTGGTGCAGGTTTAGGAAAAGCAACGGAAATTCCCGAAGCGATCCGCAAAGGCAAAGAGGATGCTATGAAAAAACTGGTCAAGGTACCGATCGATGAAAACGGAAGTATTCCACATGATTATATAGGTAAGTTTGGCAGTGCTGAGGTTCTTATGAAGAAGTCCCCAGAAGGTACTGGAATTATCGCGGGTGGTCCTGCTCGTTCTGTACTGGAGCTTGCTGGATTTAAAAATATCCGTACAAAGTCTCTGGGTTCCCGAAACAAGCAGAATGTTGTACTTGCAACGATCGCTGGATTGAACGAACTTAAGACACCGGAAGAAGTAGCTAAACTCCGCGGACTTTCCGTAGAAGAAGTTTTAGGTTAGGAGGGACTTTTCGATGGCAGATAAATTAAAAATCACGTTAGTAAAGTCTACAATTGGTGCCATTCCAAAACACAGAAAGACAGTGGAGGCTCTTGGCCTTCGGAAACTGAACAAAACGGTTGAGATGCCGGATAATTCGGCTGTCAGAGGAATGATTCAGCAAGTAAGACACTTAATAAAAGTTGAAGAAATCTAATTAACAAGGAGGTGGCAAACCATGAATTTATCAGAATTGAAGCCTGCAGTTGGTTCCAAGCAAAGCAACGAATTTCGTCGCGGACGCGGACACGGTTCAGGAAATGGCAAAACCGCTGGTAAGGGTCATAAAGGACAGAAAGCTCGTTCTGGAGCACCTAGACCAGGTTTTGAAGGTGGTCAGTTACCATTATACAGAAGATTGCCGAAGAGAGGATTCACAAATATAAACAGCAAAGATATTGTTGCCGTTGGTCTGGAGCGCCTGAATGTATTTGAAGACGGAGCCGAGGTAACAGTAGAAACTCTTATGGAAAAAGGCATTGTTAAAAATCCTAAGGATGGAGTTAAAATTCTTGGAAATGGAGAATTAACCAAAAAGCTTGATGTGAAAGTAAATGCATTCAGCAAGAGTGCGGCAGAGAAAATTCAGGCAGTTGGTGGAAAAGCTGAGGTGATCTAATGCTTGAAACGATAAAAAATGCGTTTAAGACAAAAGAGATCCGTAATAAACTTTTGTTTGTTTTTATGGGGCTTATTGTTGTACGTATTGGGTGTAATATTCCGATTCCGGGTGTAAATACTGCTGTTATCCAGAATTTGTTTAACAACAACCAGGCACTCGGTTTCCTGGATGTTATGACTGGTGGTTCCTTTACAAGAATGTCTATTTTTGCATTGAACATTACGCCATATATCACAGCATCCATTATCATTCAGCTTCTTACCATCGCGATCCCCCGCCTGGAGGAGATGCAGAAGGATGGTGAGGATGGAAGGAAAAAGCTCAATGAATATACGAGATATCTTTCCATCGTGCTGGCTATTATTGAAGGTGTGGCTATCATCATTGGATTCCGTAACCAGAAACTCTTCACAGAAGAGGGCTACACACCGGTTATCATCGCAGTAGTAGCACTGACAGCCGGAGCAGCGTTCCTTATGTGGCTGGGTGAACAGATTACGGAGAAAGGAATTGGAAATGGTATTTCCATTATCCTGTTGATCAACATTGTGGCACGTATTCCAAGTGACCTGATCACACTGTATAATCAGTTTGTAAAGGGCGCAGGAAACGTTACCAATGCAGTCCTTGCAGCGGTTATTATTCTTGCGATCATTATAGCGATGTTCTTATTTATCGTATTACTTCAGGATGGCGAGAGAAAGATTCCAGTTCAGTATGCTAAGAAAATGCAGGGACGGAAGATGTTTGGCGGACAGTCAAGCCATATTCCATTGAAGGTAAATACGGCAGGAGTTATCCCAGTTATCTTTGCCAGTTCCATGCTGCAGCTTCCAGTTGTTATCGCCAGCTTTGCAGGTATACAGCCGGCATCCGGCGACGGTGCCAGCTTGATCCAGAAGCTGATCAAGGTATGTAACCAGAGTAGCTGGTGCAACATCACATCCTGGGGAGAGTTTAAATATTCATTGGGATTACTGGTATATATTGCCCTTGTGATCTTTTTTGCATATTTCTACACCTCAGTAACCTTTAATCCCCTTGAGATTTCCAACAACATGAAAAAACAGGGTGGATTCATACCAGGTATTCGGCCGGGCAAACCGACCACCGAATATTTGAACAATGTGCTGAATAGTATCATATTTATCGGCGCAGTGGCAATGGTTATTGTGTGTGTTCTTCCGATCGTATTCTCAGGTGTTTTTGGTGCCAATGTATCCTTTACGGGTACTTCTCTGATCATTATCGTAGGTGTTGTGATCGAGACACTGAAACAGTTGGAATCCCAATTGCTGGTACGAAACTACAAGGGATTTTTGGGGAACTGAGTTTACAAAAATCGACGCGATATATTTTAAAAGGGGATCAGCCAGCGAAAAATCAGTTTTGTTTTTTCGTGTGGCTGCTTACCCCTTTTTATAAAAATGAAAGAAAAAAAGAAAGGCAGGTTTCTTTATGAAGATAGTTATGCTTGGAGCTCCGGGTGCCGGCAAAGGTACTCAGGCAAAGAAGATTTCTGAAAAATACGGTATTCCTCATATTTCCACGGGAGATATATTCCGTGCTAATATAAAAGAGAATACGGAGCTTGGCCAGAAGGCGAAAACCTACATGGATCAGGGACTTTTGGTGCCAGATGAACTAGTGGTGGATCTGGTGGTAGACCGCTTGGCTCAGGATGACGCAAAGAAAGGTTATGTTCTGGACGGTTTCCCAAGGACCATTCCACAGGCAGAGGCTTTGACGGAGGCGCTTGCTAAGATTGGTGAGAAGATGGACTTTGCCATCAATGTTGAGGTTCCCGATGAAAATATTATCCGTAGAATGTCAGGAAGACGTGCATGTGTAGCATGTGGTGGAACATATCATATTAAGTATAACCCGACCCAGAAAGAAGGTGTCTGCGATGCCTGTGGAGGTGAGCTGATCCTTCGTGACGACGATAAACCAGAAACCGTGAAACAGCGTCTGGAAGTATATCATAACCAGACCCAGCCTTTGATCGACTATTATAATAAAGAAGGAATCTTGAAAGAAGTAGATGGAACGGTTGATCTTCAGGATGTATTTGACGCCATTGTGAAGATTCTGGAAACAAAGTAATTGTATGATAAAGCGAAATGCCGGATATCCAGAAGGTCATGCTTTAGAATGCAGAAATGGAGATTGTCATGGCAATAACGATTAAATCAGAGCGTGAGATTTCACTCATGAGAGAGGCAGGAAAAATTCTTGCGGATGTACACAATAAATTGGCAGAGATCATCGCACCAGGTATTACAACGCTGGATATCGACCGAAAGGGAGAGGAGCTGATCCGAAAGGCGGGCTGTGTTCCCTCTTTCCTGAACTATGAAGGATATCCCGCCTCCATTTGTGTGTCTGTAAATGATGAGGTGGTTCATGGAATTCCTACGGACTCCCGAAGAATCGAAGAAGGTGATATCGTCAGTCTGGATGCAGGAGTTATTTATAAAGGATATCACTCGGATGCAGCAAGAACCCACGGTGTGGGAAAGATAAGCAAAGAGTCAGAACAGTTGATAGCGGTTACAAAGCAGAGCTTTTTTGAGGGTATCAAGATGGCGGTGGCGGGGAATCATCTTCATGATATTTCGGCAGCGATCCAGAAATATGCGGAAAGTTATGGTTTTTCCATAGTCAGGGATCTGGTAGGCCATGGAATCGGTACAAAACTGCATGAGGAACCGCAGATTCCGAATTTTAAGCCAGTGGGACGAGGACCTAAGCTGAGGCCGGGGATGACACTGGCGATCGAACCGATGGTGAATGCCGGCGAATGGAAGATTTGGATTCTGGAAGATGACTGGACTGTCGTCACAAGAGATGGCTCGAATTCTGCACACTATGAAAATACAATACTGATTACCGAGGGAGAGCCAGAGATTTTGTCGTTGAACGAAACCGATATATAAGTATAGATTAGTTTTGTCAAGCCATTGAAAAAGGAGAGTTTTTATGTCAAAAGCAGATGTTATTGAAATTGAGGGAACTGTTGTGGAGAAGCTGCCAAACGCCATGTTTCAGGTAGAACTTGAAAATGGCCACAAGGTATTGGCACATATCAGCGGTAAACTCAGGATGAACTTCATTCGTATCCTTCCAGGAGATAAGGTGACACTTGAGTTATCACCCTACGATCTTACAAAAGGACGGATCGTCTGGAGAGACAAGTAAATTATATGCTGCAAAATATAAAAGGCGTGCTGCGGGAAAGCAGCACGTCTTTTTTAATCTGTCATGGAAGGATTTCATATTTCTTATTTGATTAAAATCATAGGTTAGGGTATAATAACAACGAAACATATTTTTTAATTGGCAAAGGAGGATTATTTTGGCAAAGGATTATTTAACAGAATTTCTTCCCGATCTTGAAGAATTCAAAGAAAAGACAATAAAGTTCCATAATAAGGAAATCACTGTTCCGCAATACAAGGGATTTTCCGGTGGATTCGGAAGCTACGCAGAGCGGGGAGGGGAAACCCATATGCTCCGGCTTCGTATGGCTGGCGGACAAGTAACGAAAGAGCGCCTGAAATTTATTACAGAGACATGTGATAAATACCAGATCAAAAAAATGAAACTTACGACATGCCAATCGATTCAGCTCCACCATTTAGAAGCGGAGAATTTGTGCGAAATGATGGCAGCGGCATGGAAAGCCGGTATGATTTCTCGTGGCGGCGGCGGAGATTTCCCGCGAAACGTTATGGCATCCCCACTCTCCGGCGTGCAGAAGGGGGAACACTTTGACGTGCTTCCTTATGCCATAGAAGCTGGCGAATATATGATGGGATTTATAAAGGCGGTAAAATTTCCCCGCAAATTAAAGGTTGGTTTCTCTAATTCCCCAGCAAACGAGACCCATGCGACATTCCGGGATCTGGGATTTGTGGCGAATCCGGACGAGACCTTTGACGTCTATGCAGCCGGTGGCTTAGGAAGCAATCCGAGACTGGGGGTATGCGTGGCGAAAGGAATCGATCCATCTAAGACTCTTTATCATATTAAAGCTATGGTAAATACTTTTACAACCTATGGCAACTATGAAAACAGAGGTCGTTCCAGAACCCGTTATCTGCTGGATACACTTGGGGAAGATGGATTTATAAAAGCTTATCAAGAAAAATTAGAAGAAGCCCTCGCAACAGAGCAGCTCGATATCGAAGTTAAGGTTCCGCTGGTTACCAAAACTGGTTCCGGTTCTGCTTCTCAGGACAAGCGTATTATTCCCCAGAAACAGGAAGGACTTTATGCTGTTTATTATCAGCCGGTGGGTGGGGAGTTCACCCCGGCAAAAGCGAAAGAATTGTATGAGCTCATCCGGGATATGGAAGAGGTAGAGATCCGTATCACCGCAGATGAAGGCCTCTATGTCATCAACTGCAATGCACGGGAGGCAGAGCAGGTACTTGAACGGACAGCAGATGGCGCCAACACCTTGTTTGAGACTTCAGTTGCCTGTATAGGCAGTTCGGTCTGCCAGGTGGGTATCGGGGATTCCCAGAGCCTGCTGCATGCCTGTGTAGAGGCGGTCCGTAAGGAAAATTTCGCTGACGGCGTCCTTCCCCGGATTCATATTTCTGGCTGTCCGTCCTCTTGTGGAACGCACCAGATTGCTGAGATCGGGTTCCGAGGGGCGGTGAAGCAGACCCCAGACGGGCCGAAACCGGCGTTTGCAATTTTTACTGGAGGCTGTGATCACCAGGGAAAGGAAAGACTTGCCGATACTGGAAAGGCAATTGCAGTAGAGGATATTCCAAAGTTTTTTGTCGAGCTGGGAAAAATCATCTCCTCGGAGAATACTATTTATAAGAATTGGATCGGGAAAAATCAGGACAAACTGGATTCCTTGATTGAAAAATATACTGCTTAACCAATGCTATGTAATTGAGATATGATACAAGAAAAAAAGAGCATCGCTCATAACTATAAATAGTTATTTTGTGATACTCTTTTTTTGCCATATGGATATTTTTAGCTTGCTGATTCCACATATTTCACTGTAAACTCATAATAGTCATCTTTGGTCACATAAACTTTGATGATATCCACTTCACCTGGCTTTGAGGTAGCAGGAGAAACGTGAAAGGAGCTATTTACAGTTGGAAATGAAGTTGTATCGATGGTGAAGAGCCCTTTGGATGAAATTACTGTAAAGAGAGAGGTATTCTCGTATGTATCACCATACTGGTCTTCTGCAACGAGCTTAAAGATGGTTTGAGTTGAAATTTCTGCCGTATTGCTCTTGTCAAGGTAATTAACAATAGGATTATCAGCATTTTTAATAATCTGATATTTTCCTTGTGGCATAGCGGGCTTATTGCTGACCTTAATTATTCGCTCATCAGATAGTTTTCTTTCTTCTGAAATATATGTTAGGGAAACTGTTGCAACATCATCGATTGGGGCCGTTGTAGAAGAAGTTGTCAGTGTGAAAGTGTTTTTATTTATAGTATCCATAGTTGCTATCACCTTCTCTGAAGTTGTTACCTTCCATATTAAGTTATTGGAATTGAATACTGAAGCACCATCAGTGTCTTTCCATGCTATTTCTACGTCTTTTCCCTGGTAGTGTGTATACATGTTACAGTTAAAAGCTAACTTTGTACCAGAAGCTCTAAGGTTTACATAATAGCCGTCCAGAGGGAATGGGGTGGTGGTACTTAAAACCGATTTATCGGCAATATTAGAAATTTCTATCTTTTCCAGCAGATTATCTGCTGAGTCTACTAGCAGTTTATAAGATTCCTTGACAGTTGCAGTATCATACTTAGTATGACTATCTCCTAAATAAACCTGAATCGTATATTCCTTGTTGTCGGTTACGTTATTAACAGTAAGATTGACGGTATTATTATTGGAAATACTAACAGTAATTGGGTCAGTAGCAGTTACAATGGCAGATGGAGAAGCAACTATAGGGTTAGAGGAAATTATATTTCCGTCTTGATCCAGAACAGAAACATACAAATTTTGTCCGTCTGGCATAGAGGCTTCTTCTTCATACTGGTCAATTAATTTCAATGTATTGCTGACTGCTGCACCTGGAAGTGCTGCCTGGACATCATAATGAAACTCCAGTCTGCTAACTGAGGATGCCGCTTTTACTGGAAGATGGTATGGTTCCGTGTCCAGATCGGTACGTTTGCTCTGAAAACTTATCTTCAAAACTTCTCCCGCCGCTGGCATAGTAGTATTGCGCCATTTGAGGCCGATAGCACCGATTTTCGTGGTCGTATCTGTAGATTGGATAGCAGTTGTACTAGAAGTAGTTTCGTAGTAGTCAGCCAAAAGTGGTGAAGAATCTATCTCTTTACCATTTACAGTAATTATCAAATCTTCATCCTTGATAGTTTGTCTTGTAAAAGTATTATACTTATTTTTGTACTGATCATATGCTTGAACTGGGATAAAAAGAACGCTTTTATCCGTTAATTTTAATCCATCCATCGTTGCTGTCCCAAATTGGATCGCTTGAACGTATGCTTTTTCCAAAACTGTCACATTTACTTTTGCGTTTACAGAGGAATCCCCTGGCAGCGACAGAGTGACTTCTGATGTTCCCGGATTTAGTGTCTCGATCGTGAGTGTTCCGGCAGAATCGCCAATACCTGTACTTGCTGATTTTACAACATTTGGAACCGAGATTCCGCATTCAGGCTGTTTTCCTGTCCGATTGGTGATGTCCTCGTCGTATCGGTTTAGGATCTGGTAGGTGGTGGTGGCGGTGCTGCCTGCCGTAACAGTGTTTTCTTTAAAGTCTTCAATGTCGATTTTTGCTGCGGAAAGGGACGGTGTGGATGTATAAGAAATCTCTTTCGACTCAGCTCCGTCACTGTACACAACAAAACGAATGGGGTCATCTCTGCTGTCAGGAAAAGCCGTTATATTAATATAAATTCCGTCGATTTCTTGAACAAAGACAAGTTTCTTAAGGCGCTCGTCGCCTTCTGTCACCCGGTACTTTAAGTCATCCTTTGTAAGTCCGGTTCCAGCAGGGGTCAGTGTGATTTTTGCTTCACTCATCTTTCCATTTGTTCCCTCACCGAGATCCGCCACCGTGATTTCCTGAAGACTCGTAGATTTTATTGTCACCGTGATGTTGTAGAACTCGGAGTCATCCGAAGCCAGATATGCGGTGATTGTTGTTGTACCGCCTTTGAGTGCTCGCACAGTAACTGGCTGACTAGATGTATAAATTCCATCAGAAGCTGCTTCATCTGTGCCAGAGAAGGCAAGTATGCTTTCGTCCTTGATCATATAAATAACATCTGACGGCTCTGCTTCATAACCAAACTTATCAAGAAGTTTGGAAGATAGTGTGAATACATTGTCTTTTTCCGTGCCGCTAAGCTGGAATACCGGTTTGTCTTCATCGTCGGTAGAGGAGATCTTATCCATCGTTTTACTTGTAGCATTGAGCCCGGCAATTTTCACTGCTTTTCCTTTGTCCGTTGCGTCCACGAGAGTAATTGTCATATTTTCCTCAACGACTGTTTCGTCCGATACGGAATAAGTTAAGGTTAATTTGATTTTTCTACCCTCTGTAAAGGCGCTGGCAGAACCAAAAACCCTAACATATCCTTCCTGCTGATTTACCTGGGCTTTAAAAGGCATGCCGGTTTCTGTCTGGGCAGATGCGGTAAATACGCCTTCCGACATTACTCCCAGGGTATCATACTCTTCGCCATACTGGTCAACAATGGAAAAATAAACATCGAAAGAAGTCTGACCTGCCGGAACCTGATCTGTCTTGCAAACAATAGCTGTTGGAACACTTGAAACTTTTTGTACAGATATGTGGCTGTCTTCTGCCATTTTGTTGCCAGCCAGATCCTCCAGGCCATTGATTGTGAGCTCGTAGCTGCCTGCGCTTAGTGTTTCCTGGCAGGCTATGATCAGGCTTTTTCCATCCTCTGACAGTACCAGAGATTCACATTTTATAGTTGTATTATCCTCCGTTTTCACGTTTATGGATGGTGTTCCTGTGACTGGCTCACTGAAAGCTACAAAAAATGTCTTGCCGTCACTTAGTTCCGCTTCTTTAATAATCGGCTTTTCAGCATCTACTATGATGGTACATGGTTTTGAAGTTACATTGTTTACGGTAGCTATAATATGAGCTGTACCACTTCCGGCTGCGGTTACGATTCCTTCCTTTACGGCAGCGACGCTTTCATCATCCGAAGTCCAGGTAACGGCCTGGTTTTCCAATGGTTTACCGTCCTTGTCTTTTGCAGTTGCTGTCAGAGTGATGGTATTTCTACCCTTTTCCATGCCGAGTAGTGCTTCCGATGTGCTCAAAACGACTTCTGTTACAGTAGAGTCATCGGATGTATTCGGTGTAAAAGTCGGTTCTTGTGACTTATCTGGATCGGCTGTCTCATTAGGAGAAGAGGTGGTATCTGGCTTAGATGTATCCTCCGGTTCTGGTGTATCAGTAGGCTCTTCAGTGACCACCGGTTGGGAAGGGGGCGCTGGCATTGTTGTATAAATAATTAGTGGTGTCTGAGCCGGCTCTGTTTTAGCTGGTGGTGTTTGGGCAGGGGCAGTTCCTTTGGAAGTCACCTTGCAGGTGAGTTTTGCCGTCTTTATTGCCCATTTTCCCACGGGAACGTATTTGACAGTAGCCGTGATGGTAGCTGTCCCTTTCTTTTTTGCAGTCAATCTGACCGAAGTGTCTTTTTTTCTGCTAAGAGCAACCACGCTTTTTTTACTCGTCTTCCACGTGGTAGTCACAATGGTTTTTACCTTGTTTTTTTTCAGCTTCAAGGTATAATTTTTGTTGCCTGACTTATTCCAGTACAATGTCTTTTTTTTCACATTTAGTGTAGGTTTCTTTTTGCCTGCTGCCTCTGAAGAGGGCGCCTGGGCAAGTGAGGACAATGCCAGAGCGGCGACCATGGCACACGCCATGCTACGCTTGGATGTCCGCGTTAATTTTTGAATCCATTTACTCATTTTCTTCCTCCTTATTTTTTTACTGAATAAAAACATGTGTCAGTTGCGTGATTATTCTACCACATTAGTAAGGAACTCCATGGGATGCATAGGGGCAGCATTAGGGAGTCAAGAGTTAAAACGGGCATCGTCCGGCTAAATATGTATGAATAAAATTAAATAATTTATGAGTATATACAAAAAAGATAAAAATTGACAAGCATACCCATTTTACAGTTGCGTTTTTTTTATTAATGTGGTAGAATAATAAACCATTTTGTAAATCCCTGTAAAATCGGGGTTTTTCCTTTCTTTAAGTAATATTGCAATTAAAATGCAACTATTTTTGTCAAATTCTGTTGTCTCATTCCCAGATTTTCCAACGAAGAAATTAAAGCCATCTGCTTGTTTGGAAATAGATGAGCATACGTATTCAAAGTTGTTGATACATTTTCATGGCCCACCCGTTCTGCAATCACAAGGGCATCGAATCCCTGATCAATCAGAAGAGATACATGAGAATGACGGATATCGTGGACACGAATTTTTTTTACACCAGTATTTTTACATCCTCGCCGCATCTCGTAATTTAAAAAAGCTTTGCTAAAAGGGAAAAATCGTTCGTTTCCCGCATCATAGTTTGGTCCTTTTCGATACTCTTGTAGTTCTTGACATAAAAAATCTGGAATAGGAATTTTTCTTCTACTTTTTCTGGTCTTGGGTGGAGTAATGATATCCTTTCTCTCGAGACGCTGGTAGGATTTATTGATGAAAAGCTCCTTTTTCTCAAAATTGATATCTTGTTCAGAAAGCGCCAGCAGTTCCCCCTCTCTGATCCCAGTCCAATAAAGCACATCGAAACAGATTAGAGAATTTGCTTTGTCCATGATCCCTTCTCGGAAAGCTAAGAATTCCTCCAGTGTCCAGCACTGCATGCCTTCTGCCCGGCTTGTGCCGATACTCCCTGCCTGTTCGCAAGGGTTTGATTCCAGATTGTAATATTTGCGGGCAAAATTAATTATGGCAGATAATTGGTTGTTAATGGTCTTTAAATATGTCTTTGAATAATTGTGTTCAGACTCTAGTAGACAGTTTTGCCATTTCCTAATATCAGCGGCTCGGATTTCATTGACCGGCTTTTTCGCAAAATAAGGAAGTATCTTTGTCTCACAGATATTTCTCTTTGTTATGATAGAAGAATGCTTAAGGCGCAAGGACATTTCCTCCATGTATACATAATATAGATTTTCAAATAAAATGTCCTGTCTGAATGTTTGTCTCTGTAAAAAGTTTCTTTCATATGCTTGCGCTTCCTTTTTTGTATCGAAGCCCCTTTTCCACTTTTGTTTTAACACTCCACTCCAGTCCTTGTAATAAAATTTGCAGTACCAAGTTCCATTTTTTTTGTCCTTGTATGCTGGCATAATTTGATCATCTCCTCTACTTTTTAAATAAGAACCTTTTATATGAAAGGCATCTTTACTATTTATGTATCAAAACATGTATCGCTATTCAATACCTATAGAACACGGAGATAAAGCGAGGTCTGCTAATTTGAATTTATGGATCTAGTTTGCGGTGCCGCTAAGCTATTTTGTATGCTACTATTTTGCTACGAATTATTTGTTCATTTATAAATATAAAAAATATATTGACTAATAAGAAAAGTTATATTATAATTTTTACATCAAAATTTTTAATTCAAGTGATTTCTAATACAACTGCAATTGTCGCGAGACATTTCTGGGCAGAAAAATCCAAATGAATTTCAACTTAAAGGTTAAAAAGACTTTACAAGAAACTAAAAAAGAATTATAATAAGGGGGAAGATGAATGAAAATGGTAAAAAGAGAACTTGAGGAACTAAATTTAATGGATGACTTTCTGTTTTTTGAAGCAGTCTCCGGAGAGAAGGGGGAATGGTTTTGTCGATTGTTGATTAAGGCAATTTGTCAGAGAGATGTGAAGGATATTCAAATATATCCACAAAATATGATTCAGGGCAATGATACGATGCGTCATGGGATCCGCATGGATTTGTATGTGGACGAGAGTGGAAGTTGTCTATATGATTTTGAACCAGACAAATATACAGATAAAAAATTGCTGCCAAAGCGGAATCGATACTATCGGGCATTGTTGGACGGAAGACTACTGGAAGCGGGTGAAGAGTATGATAAGCTGCCGGATATGTGGACAATATTTATTCTGACAAAAGATCCTTTTGGGAAAGATCGAATGTGTTATACAATAAAAAACAAGATCATTGAGGAGCCAGACACTCCATATGAAGATGGGGCTGTTTCGTTGTTTCTCTATACGAAGGGTACCATGGGCGGGAATAAACAACTGACACAACTTTTGAATTATCTTGCAGAAAGCAAAGAAGAAAATGCTGTGTCAGAGGAATTGAAAGAATTACATCGTTATGTCACAAGGATCAAATGTAGAAAGGAAGTAGGTGTTCGCTATATGAAATCTTGGGAACTTGAAAAAATGTGGCGAAAGGAAGCCAGAGAAGAGGGTTTAGCAGAAGGAAGAGAACTAGGAAAAAGGATCGGTATAGAGGAAGGTCGCAAAAAGGGCTTTGAAGAAGGTCGCCAAGAAGGGCGCCAAGAAGGCCGTGAAGAGGGACGTGAAGAAGGCCGTGAAGAAGGACGTAAAGAAGGAATTGGGCAGGGAAGGGTAGACACACTGCAGGAAATGATCTTTCTTGTATTGGCTCCCAAGGGCAACATACCTGATGAAATGATTAAAAGGATTCAGCAGCAGAAAGATATGGATGTTTTGGAGAGATGGCTCCATGTTGTGCTGGAGACGGATATGTTGTGTGAGATACAAGAAAAGCTCTGCGATAAAGTACAATAGCGTTTTATGAAGACGATTTTGATAAATATAAAATAGTCTGCTATAATAGCGCGGCTGCAAAAACTTTTTCTGCTATTTTGCCTTTTTTCTTGAAAAGCAATCCAAAATCATTTATAATAAATCTGTATGTGTTTGCCCAGCAGAAATTATGCTGAAATTAAACGCAGGACACTGTACTGGAAAAGGGTTACAATTCATGAAAATAAGGAGGAATGGCTATGGTTACAGCAGTTGTAGGTGCCAATTGGGGAGACGAGGGTAAAGGAAAAATTACAGATATGCTGGGTGAAGAGTCCGATATCATCGTGCGTTTCCAGGGGGGGAGTAATGCAGGACATACCATAGTAAATGATTATGGTAAATTTGCACTACATATTCTGCCTTCCGGTGTCTTTTATGATCATACAACGAGTATCATTGGAAACGGAGTTGCTCTGAATATTCCAGATCTATTTCGTGAGATAAATGACATCGTGGAAAAAGGTGTGCCTAAGCCTAAGATTCTTGTTTCTGACAGAGCACAGATCGTAATGCCATATCATATTCTGTTTGATCAGTATGAGGAGGAAAGGCTGGCAGGCAAATCTTTTGGCTCTACCAAATCAGGAATCGCGCCATTTTATTCTGATAAGTATGCAAAAATTGGAGTGCAGGTATCTGAGCTTTTTGATGAAACCAAACTTCGTGAGAAACTGGAAAATATAAGTGTACAAAAAAATGTACTGCTGGAACATCTTTACCATAAACCAGCCATTGACATTGATCAGACGATGGAGACACTGAAAGAGTATCGTGAGATGGTTAAGCCTTATGTATGTGATGTCTCTGCTTTTCTTTATCAGGCAAGAAAAGACGGAAAAAGAATTTTGTTGGAAGGCCAGCTTGGTTCTTTGAAAGATCCCGATCATGGAATTTATCCAATGGTGACATCATCTTCTACTTTGGCCGCCTATGGAGCGATCGGTGCAGGTATTCCACCATATGAGATTCAGAGGATTGTGACGGTTGTAAAAGCATATTCCAGCGCAGTTGGGGCCGGAGAATTTGTTAGTGAGATTTTTGGCGAAGAGGCAGATGAATTGAGAAGACGAGGCGGAGATGGTGGAGAATATGGGGCTACCACAGGTCGTCCAAGACGTATGGGTTGGTTTGATGCTGTGGCGAGTCGCTATGGCTGCAGGATACAGGGAACTACCGAAGCAGCGCTGACGGTTTTGGATGTACTTGGTTATTTGGATGAACTTCCTGTTTGTGTCGGTTATGAGATTGATGGAAAGGTTACAAAGGACTTCCCTACAACGATCGATCTGGCAAAAGCGAAACCTGTCTATGAGGTTCTTCCAGGCTGGAAAGAAGATATTCGGGGCATTACTGAGTATGACAAGCTGCCTGAGAATTGTCGTAAATATATTGAGTTTATAGAAAAAGAATTGGGGGTTCCGGTTAAAATGGTTTCTAATGGTCCGGGACGTCATGAGATCATATATCGTTGATGAATGCCGCCATTGACATAATGCAATTTAGAATTTAGGGTGTCCATCAAACTATGTTTTATAGCCATAGTTTGATGGACACCCTCTTAGCACCGTCGAGCTAGCTTGATGGCGCGAATTTGATAGAATTATTCTAAAATAAATTTAGCAATCTCTACTTTATTCATGCTGTAAAGATGGATACCATCTACTCCGTGTTCCAGTAGCTGTTCCATCTGTTTTTTTGTGAATTCCAGACCTGCCTTCTTTAAGTCTTCTGGAGAATCTTTATATGTTTCTATTTGTGACATAAGGTTGTCTGGTACTTTTGTCCCGGACAATTGGATAATGTTTTTGACTTGCCTAGCTGATGTGATGGGCATAAGGCCCGGTAAAATAGGAACTGTGATACCGGCTTTCCTGGCAAGGTCCACAAAGCGGAAAAACGTGTCATTGTCATAGAAAAGCTGAGTGATAAGAAAATCTACCCCTGTATCTACCTTAATCTTAAGATTGGCGATGTCTTCTTCTAGTGAAGAAGCTTCCTGGTGAATTTCTGGATAACAAGCGCCGGCTACACTGAATGGAAAAGAGGTCTTGATATCTTGGATCAAATCGGAAGCATGGTCATAATATCTGGCGGCAAATTGTTCATCGCTCATTCCTTTTGGCTGATCGCCGCGAAGTCCCAGAATATTACGGATGCCGTTGCGATACAGGTTAGTGAGAAAGTTAGTAAGAAACAGTTTATCAGGAATGGCAGCGCAGGTCAAATGAGTTAATGCCTCAATTCCGCACTGATTCTGTATGTAGGAAGCGATGGCAAAGGTATTTTCCGAAGTGGTTCCGCCGGCGCCATAGGTTACGCTGATAAAGTTGGGGTGAAGTTCTTTAAATTGATCCAGGGCGTCGTAAATCACTGAAACATCGGTATCTTTTTTAGGTGGAAACACCTCTAACGAATAAACGGGCCTGTTTTTATGAAATAAATCTTTGATCATGTGTGTATTCCTTTCTATAAAAAAACCTTATAAACGACAGCAATCTGTCATTTATAAGGTAATCACTACAGGGGCACTAGGAATCGAACCCAGCTCTGGAGTTTTGGAGACTCTTATTCTACCGATGAACTATGCCCCTAAATCACTTACTTTCCTATAATACAATATTTTTAGTGAAAAGTCAATGTTAAAATTAGAAAATGATAGTAAAATCATCATAAAAGATTCATGGATTTGAGTATAAAGATCCAGAGGGTCAGGCTGACAGAGGAGAGTAGTGTGGTCAGTACAATGATGCTACTGGTGAGAACGGTGTCATTTCCGGTGTTTTTCGCCATAATATAGCAGGACACAGTGGCAGGGGATCCCAGCATAATTAAGATTCCCATCAGTTCCTGGCTGCGGTAGCCGAGACAGACGGCTACAGGAAGAAATAAAGCACAGATAATGAAAAGTTTGATCAGGGTGGCAAGGATCGTCAGTTTTCGTTTGCAGAAAGCCTTTCGTCCCTCAAATCCGGCGCCGATGGAAAGCAGAGCCAGCGGAGAGGCAGTATTAGCAAGATAATTCAGACTTTTGTTTACAAAGACAGGGAAATGGAAGCCGGTAAAAGCAAAGGGTAATGCCAAAAGTATTCCAAGAAGAATAGGGTTTGTAAATATATTTTTTACCGTTGTTCTTACATTTGGTTTTTGGTTCTTGTTTTGACCTTTCAGTGTGAGTATAATTACTGCAAATATGTTGAAAAGAGGGACGGCGCCGAGGATCATAAGAGGTGCCATACCGGCGCCATCGTACATGTTGTCGATAAAAGCTAGTCCGAGAATGGCGGCGCTGCTGCGATAAGACGCCTGGATAAACGCCCCTTTTTCTGTTTCATTTTTCATAAAAAGTTCTGTTAGGCCCCAGATGATGAGAATGGAAGCGAGGGTGGAAAAGGAGCAGAACATGACATAATTGGAGTCAAAATTTCCCCGAAAATCATTTTCTGTCAGATCTTTAAAAACCAGGGCCGGAAGTGCTACATAAAAAACATATTTATCCACAGATTGAATGAAATCATCCCCAATGATCTTGAGTTTGTACAGGACTTTTCCCAGAATCATAATCAAAAAGATGGGAAAGGTAGCGTTGATACTGTATAAAAAGTTATTCATGATAATTTGTATTCCTTTCTGCTGGCGCCATTGAGCTAGGACTTATTTTATCTTCTTCCCAATTATAAACAGGAAATAGCAACTATGGCAAGAAAATCTTTTGCCGGCTGTAAGATGAAAGTTATAAAAAAGGAATAATTCCATAGATTGTAATAAATAGATCAGGGAGTGTCATATGGGTAAAAAAATCAGGTTGTTACTGGTGGCAGTATTGGCAGTTTTGCTTATCGCTGGTTGTGAAAAAGAGACAGAGAGTACGGAGAGAGGTAAGGACTGGGATTATACAGTGGTGGCCGTGAGAGATTGTCCTGAGGATTTTCTCAAAGAACTCGAGGAGAAAAAGGTAAATGCATTTCAGATGACTTACATGGATGGAGAGTATTTATATATCGCTCTTGGTTATGGAGAGCAGGCGACTGGCGGATTTAGCATTGCAGTACGCGGCCTGTATGAGTCTGGAGATAAACTCTGTTTTGAGGCAGAGTTGATGGGTCCTGGAAAGGATGAGGTTGTAAAAGAAAAACCAAGTTATCCTTATGTGATCGTTAAAACAGAAAAAACAGATCGGGAGGTTTTGTTTGACTATTGAAAAAAATAGTATAATGAGTTATAATTAGTGTACAAAAGAAGGCATGGAGGTGATAAAGTGAATCGTATTATAAGCCGTATGCAGTCTGTTTTATACGAATGGCGCCATATGATCGGTATGGTGATATGGGATACGATTATTGGAATTTCTTTTGTCTGTGTGCTATATATTGCTTTATTAAATCTGGATAATTATCTTGCTAAGATCGGCCTGCTGGCATTGGTAGCTGCCGTCATTCTTGCTTCTATCGCTGTCAAGTATGGTTTGTTTTACCGAAACAGAGGCCGAGATGATGTTACTGGCGGTAAGAATAAAAGAGAGTTTGAGAGAGTTGCGTCCCTTCTTCTTAAGGGAGAGGGCGAGTTTGTAGTAGTGTATGCCAATATTGACCGGTTTAAGTTGATTAATGACAGTTACGGGGATGATGTTGGTGATATGGTATTATGTAAAGTACATAAGATAATTGACGATGAGCTTCTTCGTTGGGACGAGGCATCGGGAAGAATCATGGCAGATAGTTTTGGCATGCTGATGCGTTTTCATTCTTTGGAAAAGTTGGATCACCGTTTGTCCAGGATCAATGATCAGCTCTCGAAGATTATGGATGAGGAAGGACAATCCTATGGAATCAAGATGTACTTTGGTGTATATCTTGTAGAGAATAAAAACACGCTGGTATCCGCTATGCTGGAGAGGGCCAATATAGCGTTGAAAAGAGTGGCGGGAGCGGCACAGCATCTTGTCCATATGGGAGTTTATGATGACGCAGAGAGGCAGCTACTGGGCAGAGAAAAAGAACTTGAGATGAAGATGGAGCGTGCCCTTAAGAATGGTGAGTTTGTCCCGTATCTACAGCCGAAGTATGAACTTGAAAATGAGACGATAGGCGGTGCGGAGGCATTGGTTCGCTGGGTTGATCCGGTAGAGGGAATGATCTTTCCAAATGAGTTTATACCATTATTTGAAAGAAATGGTTTTATCGTGGAATTGGATCTCTACATGTTTGAACAGGTGTGCAAACTGGTGGAAAAATGGAGTGAAAGTGGTTATCCGAAGATTCCTGTTTCCGTCAACATGTCCCGAGGACATTTTTCAGTGCCTGGATTCTTTAAACGATATCAGCAGATCCTTGATCGTTATAATATTCCGGATAATACCATCGAGATCGAGCTTACAGAATCTTTGTTTTATAATGAAATGTCCATGTTGAAGGAACTCATCAACAAAATTCATGATGCGGGAATGCTCTGTTCCATTGATGATTTTGGAAGTGGTTATTCGTCACTAAACATGCTGAAGGATGTGAAAGTGGACGCCTTGAAACTGGACCGTGTATTCTTTAAAGAGGCGGAAGATGACCAGCGGGGTAAGAGTATCATTAACAGTGTGCTTCATCTGGCACAAAGTTTAAATCTCCGTACGATTTCTGAGGGAGTGGAGATACGTTCCCAGGTTGACTTTCTGAAAGAGATGGATTGTGACTACATACAGGGCTATGTGTTTGCAAAGCCCATGCCAGTGACAGATTTTGAGCAGATCGCATTTGCCGAAGGCGCCAAATAAAATTCGTGCTATTGAGCTAGAGGATTAAGGACGAAAAGACTTCACAGATCATGCCAGAATAGTTCTGATGATATGTGAAGTCTTTTTTGATGCCAAAACGGCGCTGTTAAGACATAAGATTAATAATACAGGCGTTTCCGGTTTCGATAGCGGTTCCGCCGATAAAGAATTTCATGGTAAAGAAGTATTTCAACCAGTTCTCGAATATGTTTATTATCCATTGGAAAGGTGTCCGGAGATTTATCGTTACATTTTTTCAGTATTTTATGTGCCAACTGTTGGAGAGATATTTTATCCGGGTAGGAGTCAAATATAAAGCTGCCGTCGTATTCTAGCTGGTCGCATTCATCATCGATCAATTCCTGGATGGGATTGCATATGTCAGGATACAGGTACTTGAGATAAGAGTAGTCATTTTCCATTTCCCAGAGTTTACCGGCGCCGAAGACGGGCTGCATAGAAGGAATGGCAGGCTGTCCGAACCAGTAGTCCTGTGGGGGAAGTTCCATATGATTCATAAGGTGATCCTTTCATTCACTGTATTAATATTAATATATGCCAGAGAGCCTGGATGTGATAAATTTGCCAGTGTCCTCTCTTGCCCTGGTGTGTTAACTATGATATGATGTAACGTACAGGGAATTTGATGATAAGGAGCATAGATTCATATGGTTAAATATTTGTATAAGACGATTGTTTTAATGGTAGTTTTCGCTGCCGCCTTGTTCTTTTTCGGGCAGCAGCTTGAGAGTGATGTATATGAAGAGGGAATCGTAGTAAATATGGGGAAGGAAAGTCTCCCCTATCTTACTCTTACCTCCCAAAATATAAAGATGAATCGGCTGTATGGTTACAATGGACCGATTGAAGATAATATTGTAAGGGAATCCATAACACCTTTAGATACGAACAAAAAAATAAAGATAAACATCAGTAAGAGCGAGGTAAGGCTGTCTAAGCTTCATTATGATGTGGTGGACAAGTCCAATGGTGATGTCTACTATTCGGGTGATGTAAATGCGATCGATGCCGGCATCCGTGAACTGGAAGTTTTTCTCGATTATGGATTTAAAACTAGTACAGAATACATTTTAGCCCTGACCGCTACCACAGATACGGGAAGAAAGGTTCATTATTTTACAAGATTAAAATATTATACCGAGGATTCTAATTTATCCAAAAAGTTGCAATTTGCCATGAAATTTCATGAGGATACCTTTAATAAATCCAAAGCTGAAGAGCTTGGGAGGTATCTGGAACCAGATGGCACGGCAGCCAATGATTCTTTGGCTACGGTGAATATCAAGTCAGATAGTAATCTTGTCACATGGGGGAGATTGTCGCCGAAGAAAGTTTCGGAGGCAGTTCCCGTGGTAAAAGAGTATAATATGGAGACAGCATGTTTTCAACTGAATTACTTCGTGGAGGCAAAAACCTCATCCGGGAAAGAGACCTTTCGGGTGAACGAATTTTACCGGGTACGTTATGCTTCCGGCAACAGTTATCTGCTGAATTTTGAGCGGAGTATGGAGGCGGTATTCGATCCGGGGTTTACCAGTGTCCAAAAAAATCAGATTAAGATTGGGATAACCAATGAGACAGATATGGGTATTTTGGAGCATGAGGAAACACAAACCCTGTACTTCGCCAGAGGTGGAGATCTCTACCGTTATGATATGGATAAAAAGAAAAATACCATTACAAAGCTCTATTCTTCTTTTAGTGAGGACGCAGCTTACGAATACCGGGAGACGGGAGAGCAGGGAATCCGGCTGTTGAAGACAGATGAGGAAGGGGATCTGTATTTTGCAGTGTATGGATATTTCCCCCGGGGTCAGTACGAGGGCAAGGTGGCGATCGTTCTCTATAAATATGATCTGGGTGAGGGAAAACTAAATGAGCTAGTTTATCTTCCAATGGATACGACGTTTCAGCAGCTGAGGCAAGACTTTAACAGTTATGGTTATGTCAGTGAGCGGAATGTATATTATTTCATGGTGGCAAATGTGGTTTATTCTTATAATATGGAGGCTAAACGGCTGACGAAGATAGCAGAAAACGTCACGGATCAGGGATTTAAGGTGATGCGCCACAGCAACTGCTATGTGTGGTCGGACTCGCTGGAAAAGGGTTACGGCGAAGCGATTACGATCTTTCATCTGGAGACAGAAAAGAAGGTTGTCATTCCCAAAGCAGCAGAGGGAGAATATGTTCGCCTGCTGGGGGTGATCAACGATGATGTGATCTATGGCTATGTGAGGAAGAAAGATATTGCGGGCACAAAAGTAGGAGAACCGTTGATACCCTGTTATAAAATGGTGATCGCAGACAACGAGGGAAATGTGTCAAAATCTTACAGCAGAAAGAATTTGTATGTTACTAATGTGCGGGTAGAGGGGAATGTGATGACCCTGTCGAGGGTAAAGAAGGAAAATGGCAGTCGATTCCGGAAAATAACAGATGACAGCATTCTGAATCAGACGGAAGAGAAGGTTTCTGCCTATTCTTTGAGGACCAGGGTTACTTCTGCCACGCTGACAGAGTGGTATATCGGGTTTCCTACCACTTTCGCTATTGAAACGGTGCCGGCTTATAAGGTGGCAGAGGATGAGCTGATAACCGGCGGGCGTTCGGTGCATCTGGATGATCTGAAAGTGCCCAAATATTATGTGTATGCCCTTGGAAAGATCACGGGAGCATATGAGAATCCAGCGGAGGCGATTCTGCGTGCAGATGAACAGATGGGAGTGGTGGTTTCCGGCAGCCACAAGATCATGTGGGAGCGGAGCGGCAGCTTTTTGATGAACAGCATAGCAGGACTAGAAATGTTCCAGGCCTCCAATAAGGTTTCTAATCTGGCGGCATGTACCTACATGGTATTGAAGGCAAATCATTTTACGATATCACCGCAGAAAATGTCTGCGAAAAAACAGTCTATTTACCAGATGCTTCAGCAATATATGAGTGAGCCTGTGGATCTAAGCGGGGTTACTCTGGAACAGGCGTTATATTTTGTGAGCAGTGATAAATATGTAATCGGGATGACTGGTGGCTCTACGGCGGTAGTTATATCTGGTTATGATACAAAAACTGTGACGATTTATAATCCCCAGAGCGGAAAACGAGAGACCATGAGCCGGACACAGGCAGAAGAAATGTTTAAAAATGCGGGGAACCGGTTTGTCAGTTATCTATGATTTCTGTACAGAGAAGCATGTTCATTATTTATCGTTTTAGAAGGGAAAATGTCATATGAAGGATGCGAAGGAATTGCTTCGTCAGGCGCTGGAAGCTAGGGAGAAGACATATAGTCCCTACTCCGGCTTTGGTGTGGGAGCGGCGTTGTTGACGAAAGACGGGATGGTTTATACGGGCTGCAATATAGAAAACGGTGCCTTTACCCCTACCTGCTGCGCAGAAAGGACTGCCTTTTTTAAGGCGGTCAGCGAGGGGAAGAAAGAATTTAGTCGAATCGCTATTGCCGGGGGGCACATGGGGAAACCTTTAGAGAGGATCGTACCCTGCGGTGTGTGTCTGCAGGTTATGATGGAGTTTTGTGATCCCCAGGAGTTTGAACTGGTGCTGGCGATTTCCGAAGAGGATTATGAGATGAGGCGTTTAGCAGAGCTTCTTCCCTATGGGTTTTCACTGGTGCCCACATCTTGAGAAAAGGAAGGATTAGGAAAATGGATTTACCGCAGAAATTTTGCGATGAAATGAAACAGCTTCTGGGGGATGAGTACCCAGATTATCTCTCTTCTATGGAGGAAAAAAGAAAATATGGACTGCGAGTGAACACGTCAAAGATATCGGTGGAAGAGTTTTTGGAGATCTGCCCCTTTGATGTGACTCCTATTCCCTACATAAATAACGGATTCTATTATGAGGACAAGGTTCAGCCGGCAAAACATCCCTACTATTTTGCCGGGCTTTATTATCTGCAGGACCCCAGTGCTATGACACCAGCTTCCAGGCTTCCAGTAGCGCCTGGGGATACGGTGCTGGATCTGTGCGCCGCACCCGGGGGAAAGGCAACGGAGCTGGCGGCAAAGTTAAAGGGAAGAGGGCTCTTGGTAGCTAACGACATCAGCAGCAAGAGAGCAAAAGCGCTGTTGAAAAACATAGAACTTTTTGGTGTGGAAAACAGCTTTATTGTGACAGAATATCCGGCTAAATTAAGAGAATATTTTACAGGATTTTTCGATAAGATATTGATCGATGCGCCCTGTTCTGGAGAGGGAATGTTCCGAAAGGACCCTTCCATGATCCGCGCATGGGAGCAGAACGGTCCTGCATTTTACAGCAAGCTTCAAAAAGAGATTCTGGAACAGGCGCTGCCTATGTTGAAAGACGGGGGAATGCTTTTGTATTCCACCTGTACTTTTTCTGTCATGGAGGATGAGAAGAGTGTGGAGTACCTGCTCGCTCTGGACGAAGATCTGAGGCTGATAGAGATGGAAGGATATCGCGGATTTGCCAAAGGAAGGCCGGAGTTGGCGGGAGGAGATCCCGAACTGACAAAATGTGTCCGAATATTTCCCCATAAATTAGACGGTGAGGGACATTTTCTCGCCCTGTTTCAGAAGGGAGAGGAGACAAAGGTGGAGAGAAAAAACGGGCAACCTATGTTGGCTGGAGTAAAAAGGAGTGGTCTGAGCAGGGGAGACAGAGAACTTTTTGAGGCATTTTCAGAGAATGTTGTAAGAAAATTTGACCTGTCCCGTATCGAAAACAAAAATGGAATGCTCTACTATATGCCGGAAATACTTCCACAGTTACGTGGCATTCGTTTTTTGCGGAGCGGTCTCTTTCTGGGAGAGATCAAAAAGAAACGGTTTGAACCGAGTCAGTCTTTGGCAATGGCGCTAAGGGCAGAGGAATATCGCAAACGGGCAGAGCTCACTGCAGAGGACGAGCGGGTACTCCGGTATTTGAAAGGGGAAACCCTGAATCTGGACAAGACCGATCTGACGCAGGAAGCCTGGGAGGGCGGATGGATTCTGGTCTGTGTGGACGGTTATCCTCTCGGCTGGGGGAAGCTCGGCGGCGAAGTGCTGAAAAATAAGTATCACCCAGGCTGGAGACTGATGTAGCGATGCAAGGTTGACTTTTTAAATTTTGTTTTATAAAATAGGCATATAGGAGGTTTGGTCAGAATGGAATCAAACGAAGAATGTATAGAGATTGATGTTCAACTGGACAAAAAGACATTAAACCGTTTTTTGCTCAGAAATAACTTTCTCCGTACCGGCGGAGTGATCGGTCTTATCATCAGTGTGGCAGCTATCGTAGGCCTGTTCACATTCTGGAACTATTTCGGCACTGCCCAGAGGGTGATCCTGCTGTTTCTGGCGCTGATGTTTACAGTGATCCAGCCGGTTACGCTTTTGATGAAGGGATGGGAACAATTAAAAAAAGGAGCTTTTCGGGAACCTTTTCACTACACCTTTATGCCAGAAGGGATCGAGGTCGTAAACATCGCCGGAACAGCCAATGTAGAATGGAAGCAGATTCGTCGTGTCGTGATCACGAAGGACGCCATGTATATTTATATGAATGCCGTATCGGCGCTGATCATTTCCAGAGAGGAATGTGACGGCAGATTTACGGAGATTGCAAAGATGGTCAGGGAGCATACCAGATGATATATGAAAGTTTAGGAGAAAAGGATACCTTTGAACTCGGTAAAAGGTTTGGCGCACAGGTGAAGCCCGGGGACATCTGTTTGCTTCACGGAGATCTCGGTGTCGGAAAGACCGTTTTTACAAAAGGATTTGCCCAGGGGATCGGGATCACAGAACCGATTACAAGTCCTACCTTTACTCTGATCCAGGAATATGAGGAGGGGAGGCTGCCTCTGTATCACTTTGATGTGTACCGGATCGGCGATGTGGAGGAAATGTACGACCTTGGTTTCGAGGACTATTTTTACGGAGAAGGTGTCTGCCTGATCGAGTGGGCGTCACGGATCAAAGAGATATTGCCCCCGTCCTGTTATGAGATAACGATAGAGAAAGATCTGGAAAAAGGGTTTGATTACCGTAAGATTGTGGTGAGTGAGCCAGAAAAGGAGATAATGTGAAAATATTAGGCATAGATAGTTCAGGATTAACAGCCTCTGTGGCAGTTATGTCCAATGGAATCCTGACGGGAGAATATACGATTCATAATAAGAAAACTCATTCTCAGACGCTTCTGCCGATGATATCCGATATGCTTCTTATGGCGGAGATTAAGCTAGAAGAGCTAGATTGTATCGCTGTGTCGGCGGGACCAGGATCCTTTACCGGACTGCGGATCGGAGCGTCTACGGCAAAGGGGCTCGCATGGACGCTGGGGATCCCAGTGGTACCAGTGTCATCTCTGATGGGGCTGGCGGCAAATGTTACCCACAGAGGGGCAGTGGTATGTCCCATTATGGATGCCAGGAGGAATCAGGTGTATTTTGGAATTTACCGGATAACGGAAGAACTGCCGGAGGTACTTTTGGAGCCAGGGGCGGCATCGATTGAAGAGGCGGTGACATGTGCCGGCCGAATCGGCGAAGAGGTTATATATATCGGTGACGGCGTCCCAGTATTTGAGGACAGGATCCGCGAATTGTCCCAGGGCGGTAGGGTTCGATTTATGGAATCAGTAAACTGCTATCAAAGAGGCGCCAGCGTGGCGGCCGTGGGCAGCCTGTTGTTTGAGAAAGAACAAGTTGTGAAGGCAGAAGATTTTGCCCCGGTTTACCTTCGCAAATCTCAGGCAGAACGGGAGCGGGAGGAAATGGAAAACATATCCTGATGAGCAAGATATGTTTTATGTATGTATGAAGGGAAATTTGACTTTTTTGTTCCTGGTATTACATCCTAAAAATAGAATTTTTTCATATTTTTACAAGTAGAAAATTGGTAGAAAATCCGTTATAATCTTATGTATGAATACACTCCGTATTGAGGGTACGGGAGTTTAACATACAGGGGGAGAAAAGTATTTTGAAAGATGGTGAAAATATGAAAAAAGAAAAAATTATGTGCAATAAATGCGGAAAAGAATTAATGGTCAAAAATGGTATATTACACGAAGATGGACTTTTTGTGACCAAGGAATGGGGATATTTTTCGGGAAAGGATCTACAGATTCACCAGTTCTGCCTCTGTGAATCATGTTATGATGAATTTACGGAAAGCTTTTTCATTCCGGTGGAAAATCAGGAAAAGAGAGCAGCGATGGACTGAGCCACACTTCCAAACAGTGCAGCATACCATAGATCATAAGGGTGGCCAGGTGGCGCCACCTGCTAAAAGAAAAAAAGAAGAGAGGATTAAATGCAGACATAGATCTTTTAGCTGTCGTGTTTGCATCCCCAACGAAAAGGCGATATACAGTCTTTTCGTTGGAGGCTTGGTATGGTTTATGCTGGACATATGTTTACTTGGAACTGGCGGAATGATGCCTCTTCCGCGCCGGGCACTCACTGCGCTTATGGCGAGATACAATGGAAGTAGTCTGTTGATCGACTGCGGTGAGGGAACACAGGTGAGTATCCGGGAGCAGGGATGGAGTTTTCATCCGATCGACGTGATCTGTATCACTCATTTTCACGGAGATCATATCAGCGGTTTGCCGGGGCTTTTGCTGTCCATGGGAAATGCAGAACGAAGCAATCCATTGACAATCATAGGACCGAAGGGACTGAAACGAATTGTTCAGTCCCTGCTTGTGATTGCCCAGGGATTGCCTTTTGAACTTCGATTTGTGGAAATAGAGGGGGAAGAGCAGGAATTTTATTTTGCTGGATATCATATTCGGGCTTTCAAGGTGAACCATAATGTGGTATGCTATGGATATAGCCTGGAGATCAAACGAAGCGGTAAGTTTGATGTGGAGAAAGCGAAGCGGAATCATGTGCCCATGAAGGCATGGAGCCCTCTGCAGAAAAATGACCAGGTGGAATTGGAGGGAAAAATTTATACCTCTGAAATGGTCCTGGGGCCAGAACGTAAAGGGATCAAGATAACGTATTGTACCGACAGCCGTCCTACGGCGCGGATCGTAGAACATGCAACTGGATCGGATCTGCTTATCTGTGAAGGCATGTATGGGGAGAAGGAAAAGACGGCAAGTGCCAGAGAGAAAAAGCATATGACTTTTTACGAGGCGGCGGAGCTGGCAGCGAAAGCCGGGGTGCCAGAACTGTGGCTTACTCATTATAGTCCGTCACTCATAAAGCCGGATGTATATATGGATGACGTTAGGAAAATATTCGCCAACACCATACCTGGCAAAGACCGGATGTTCCGGGAGTTTATATTTGAAGCAGATTCCTGATGGAGAAAGGAGGATTCGCTATGCAGAGAAGAAATAATGTACCCGCTGGTAATAATAGGCGCAGCCCGGCACAGAAGATGGCAAAGAATATGACGGTATTCGCTTTTGTGACGTGTATTCTTGTGATCGGAGTGATCTTTGTATTTTATCAGCATAAGAAGGCAGACAAAGCAGAAAGTGGAAATATACCGTCTGCCACAGAGTTGCAAAAACTGACAGAGAAAGATCTGGAGATGGGTTATCCAGAGACACCCACAGAAGTTGTAAAATTTTTTGCGCGGATCAACCAGTATATTTACAATACCGAGGGACTTGATGATGAAACATTTGATAAACTTCTTAATCAGCTCAGAATGTTATACAGCAAGTCATTGTTAGATCAAAATACCTTTGAGGAGCAGAAAGAAAATTTTAGGGCAGAGGTAGAGGAGTTCCAGAAAAAGAAAAGAAAGATAGCCAATTATACAGTGGATAAAGAGAGTTCCTTAAAATATCTGGATTATGACGGAAAAAAATGTGCTTATATTCAGATCGGCTTTTTTATGAGCGAGAATGGCAATTATTCCAAAGTGTTTCAGGACTATATCCTTGTAAAAGAGGAGAAACGTTGGAAAATCCTTGCCTTTAAAAAGAATGTGAACCCGAATCAGGAAAAAAGCGAAAGTTGAGCCCCGGAGTTAAAATAAAGGGGATGGAGAATGAGATGGAAAATAAGGATTATAGAGAAATACGGCTGCTGGCCGTGGAGAGCTCCTGTGATGAGACCGCGGCAGCAGTGGTGTTAAATGGAAGGGAGGTTTTATCAAATGTGATCGCCTCCCAGATCGATCTGCATAAATTATACGGTGGCGTTGTGCCAGAGATCGCTTCCAGAAAGCATATTGAAAATATCAACCAGGTGATCGACCAGGCGCTGAGGGAAGCGGAATTAACCATTCATGACGTGGATGGGATTTGTGTGACCTATGGTCCGGGGTTAGTGGGAGCCCTTCTGGTCGGAGTGGGAACGGCAAAGGCGATCAGCTATGCAGCGGGCAAACCACTGATCGGAGTACACCATATAGAAGGGCATATTTCTGCCAATTACATCTGCCACAAAGAATTGGAACCGCCGTTTTTATGTCTGGTGGTATCCGGGGGGCACAGTCATCTTGTCATTGTAAAGGAGTATGGAACATATGAGATTATCGGAAGAACGCGGGACGATGCTGCGGGAGAGGCATTTGATAAGGTGGCGCGTTCTATCGGTCTTGGCTATCCTGGGGGGCCGAAGATAGATGATTTATCCGTGCAGGGGGACCCGAAAGCGATCCAATTTCCCCGTGCGTCCGTGGAAGGGGCGCCATATGATTTTAGTTTCAGCGGAGTAAAGTCGGCCGTGTTAAATTATATCAATGGTTGTAAAATGAAAGGGTTAGAGTATTCTCAGGCAGACATCGCTGCCTCTTTCCAGGAAGCGGTGACAGAAGTGTTGGTGGCCCATACGATGCTGGCAGCAGAGAATTATGGAATTCATACGGTGGCAATGGCAGGCGGTGTGGCGTGCAATAAAGGGCTGCGCCGAAAGATGGAGGAACAGTGTGCGGATAGAAAGTATCAATTGTACTATCCTGAACCTGTGTTTTGTACGGATAACGCTGCCATGATTGGGGCGGCAGGTTATTATGAATTTATCAATGGAAGGCGTGATGGCTGGGATCTGAACGCAGTTCCGGGATTGAAGCTGGGCTCAAATTAACGCTGCCGTCGAGCTAGCTTAAGGTTCATCCCCTCGAACCTTTTGACGGTAGTTGGATGGGGTCGTGGATGTCAGGCGCCGGAATTGGCGGAAAAAATGCTCTGAACTCTGATATCCACATAATTCTGCAATCTGTGTAATCGTGTACTGGCTGTGGGCGAGATAATCCTTAGCCAGTTCTATTCTCTTATTAAATACATCTTCCATACAGGATACACCAAAAGTCTTTCGATAAAGTGACTGCATATATCCGGGGCTGATATTCAGCCGTTTTGCCATATAGGGAACACTCCATTGAAAGCCGGGATTGCTCTGGATCTCAAGATTGAGAGCCAGCAGATTTTCTCTACTTTGAACGGAGGAGCTGCTGTGGCAGGCTTCCGATAGTTTGTCAAACAGCAGATGGAATAAATGGCCGATGGACTGCTCTCTATATTCATAATCAAAATGATTTTCTATCGCCAACATATGAAAGAGATGATGAAAGGAGTCCGCGCAACTGATCTGTATCGGAACGTTAAAAGGAAGAGCTGCCTGTACGATATACTTTTCATCGGTTAAAAAAGTCATCCAATTGTTTTTATAGGGACCATTGCAGGCGCGGTAATCTGCCCTTGCATGCGGGGGGTAGATGATGATCTGGTTTTCTGGATAGGATTTCCACCTTCCACCGATTAAAACCTCAGCGGGAGTTAGCGTATGTATCAAAAGCCACTCATTGGAAGACTCATCGCGGTGGTAGGTAAAATCCTCTGGATGTGGGGCTTGGTAACCAACATATATCGTCTTAATCATAATATGATCACCTCTTTAATTTAACAATTGATCAATAAATTTCAATGTATCTGTCATTGCAAATGTTAAATAAATATTGTATAATAATGTATTATAACATTTATCGTTAAAATAAACAAGAATGGAGGAAGACGATGAAACTGAAAGGGAAAAAACTTATCAAAATAGCGGGGGCAGCAGTGGCAGCTTGTTTATCCGTATTGCTGATATCTGATGTATCGAAGGCAGACAACCCGATCATTCAGAATATTTACACAGCGGATCCGGCGCCGATGGTCTCAGGAGACACTTTATATGTGTATACCTCACATGATGAGGATAAGTTGATCGGGAATTTTTATACCATGGATGACTGGAAATGTTATTCCACGAAGGATATGGTGAACTGGACCGATCATGGGACGGTATTGTCCTACTGGGATTTTAGCTGGGCACAGAAAAATTCCGCATGGGCCGCGCAGTGTGTGGAACGGGATGGTAAGTATTACTTATATGTACCATTAAATGATACCAGTGGTGCGACGGTGATCGGCGTGGCTGTTGGCGACAGCCCCACAGGGCCTTTTGAAGATCCTCTTGACAAACCGCTGATAAAAGGTGGCGCCGGCAATATTGATCCTACTGTATATGTCGATGAGGACGGTCAGGCTTATATGTACTGGGGAAATCCCGACTTGAAATGCGTAAAACTGAAAGACAATATGATAGAGACAGAGGGCGACATAATTACCTGGAATTTTTCAGGCAATAATCTGTCTGAAGAGCAGATTGCGGATATGCAAAAGCAGTTTGGTGTATCCAACAATCCGAATCGCCGGCCAACTCTGTTTGAGGAAGCACCTTGGTTTTACAGACGTGGGGATCTGTATTATATGATATATGCGGCAAACGGAATTCCAGAGCGGATCGATTACTCTACCAGCACGAGTCCCTTAGGGCCATGGACATACCAGGGAATGATCATGAACGATAAATATGATGGAAAGGGCACCGGAACTTTTACCAATCATCCAGGAATTGTAGATTTCAAAGGACATTCCTATTTCTTCTATCACACCGGCAATCTGCCAGGAGGCGGAGGTAACTATCATCGTTCTGTAGCTGTAGAAGAATTTACATATAATGAGGACGGAACCATTCCAGAGTTTCCTTTTACCTCTGAAGGTGTGAAGGCGATTGATAATCTCAACCCATTCCAGAGAGTGGAAGCTGAGACGCTGGCTTGGGGAAGTGGACTGGAATCAGAACTCTGCAGCCAGGGAGGAATCAATCTCTGTGCGATCGAGAATGAAGATTACTTAAAGGTTAAGGATGTAGATTTTGGTTTAGAGGGCGCCACTGACTTTACCGCAAGTGTTTCCAGTGCAATTGGGGACGAACAGACGCAAGCTGGCACCATTGAGCTGCATCTGGATGCAAAGGATGGACCTTTGCTTGGCACTCTTACAGTGAAAGGTACAGGAGATTGGGATACTTACGCGCAATATACGACGAATGTAGAGAGTGTTTCAGGAGTGCATGATCTTTACATGGTGTTTAAAGGCGGAGAGGGAGAATTATTCAAATTTGATTACTGGAGCTTCAAGGAAAAAGTGGTTCCAGTGGAAACGATTTCTCTGAGCGCTAGCCAGCTCACGATTCTGGCAGGCCAGAGCAGCCAGTTGACAGCGACTGTTGGACCTGAAAATGCGACAAATAAAGAACTTACCTGGACTTCATCCAATGAGGACGTTGCCATTGTGGCTGTGGATGGAAGATTCACTGCTTTAAAAGCCGGTGAGACGACGATTACGGCACAGGCACAGGATGGTACTGATATCCAGGCTTCCTGTCATGTGGTAGTGACCGCTCCCGTTGTCCCGCCGGCAACTGTTACACCGGCGCCATCTGGGGTACCTACACCACCAACTATTTCTGTTGATAAGAAGACGGTAGTTGTGCTTCCAAAGGCAAAGATTAAATCTTTGAAAAAGGGAAAGAAAAATCAGGCAAAATTAGTCATCAAGAAGGTGAAGGGTGCGACTGGATATGAAGTAGTATATGCAAAGAACAAAAAATTCAGTAAAGCCAAAAAGCTTTCTACAAAGAAAACTTCTGTTACCTTGAAAAAGCTGAAAAAAGGAACTTATTATGTGAAGGTTCGTGCTTACAAAACTGCTGTGAAGGGTAAGAAGAGTTATGGTTCTTATAGCTCTCCTAAGAAGGTTAAAATAAAATAATAGAGAGATAGCGATTTCAAACCTCCAAGCTGGTATTAAAATGCGCCAGTTTGGAGGTTTTATCTAATTATAATGAGATGACAAAGGGATAATTATATGTTAAAATGAAAAAAAATATAAATAAGGGGGAGAAACAAATGTTGAAAAAGAAAGTTTTGGCACTTTGTATTGTTTGTTCAATGGTTGCCATCCTGGCAGGCGGGATCTGTCTGCCTCAGGCGAAGAGGTCCAGGGCTGCGAATTCTTATCTACCGCACTGGGAGCATATTCCGGACGGTGAGCCCAGAGTTTTTGAAGATCCAGATGAGCCTGGAAAATACCGTGTATATATTTACGGTTCCCATGATACCAGGAAAACAAGTTATTGTGGATATGATCTGGTTACCTGGTCGGCGCCGGTGGATGATCTGAATAACTGGCGTTATGAAGGTGTTATTTTTGAATCTATCGTAAATGGAAACGCTGATGTTTTATTTGCGCCGGACGTGGTTGAGACCAAGGATGAAAACGGAAACAAAACCTACTATCTGTATCCTAACAATCAGTCCTCTGGTTCGGGGCGTACTGGTATGATTGCCAAATCGAATAGTCCCAAAGGTCCATTTGAGGTTTGCAACTGGAAGGATGAAAGTCAGACCAAGACCGATGGGATTCTAGGATTTGATCCGGCTGCCTTTGTGGACGATGACGGAAGAGTATACGGATATTGGGGATTTCAGTCCTCTAATATGGCAGAACTGGACCCAGAAACCATGTGTACATTAAAAGCAGGAAGTAAAATCCTTACTGAAAAAGATACCGGAATTGATGGAAGTGAAGGAGATAATTTCCGCTTTTTTGAAGCGTCATCCATGCGCAAGGTGAAAGACAAATATGTGTTTGTTTACAGCCGAAAAACCAAAGAGGGTGAGTTTGGTCTTGCTGCTTCTAATTATACCCTTGCCTACGCATATGGGGATACACCGTTAGGTCCATGGACTTACGGTGGTACATTGGTCGACGGCCGTGCCAGAGAAACGGACCAGAACGGAAAAGTAATTTGTTCCCAGATGTCATATGGTAATACTCACGGAAGTATTCTGGAGATTAATGGTCAGTGGTACTTGTTCTATCATCGCTGTATCAATAATGATATGTATTCACGCCAGGCAACTGTGGAGGCAATAGATGTCAACGTGACAGAGGATGGAGAAGTACAGATCAAAGAAGCAGAGGTAACATCGCAGGGCTTTGAGATCAGTGGATTAAATCCCTATAAGAAGCAGACCGCCGGCAGTGCATGTTTTATGACGGGAGGTCCGAACATCAAGGCTCACTATGATACTTCCAACCCAGGCAGTGATGTGGTAAACATCAAAAATGGTTCAATTGTAGGCTATAAGTACTTTAATTTTGATTTGGGAAAGGGAACCCGTGATAAAGACATTATGGCAGTAAACCTTATTCCCAAAGGAAAAGATGGCACAATAAAAATTATGTTAGACAGGCCTTGGGAAAGTGACGGAGGCACAGAAATCGGCTCCATCGAAATTTCTGCTACCGATGATCCGGAGGGCGTCCTGAAGACAGCGGAGATTGATTCCTTAAGTTCCATCGAGGGAAAGCATGCCCTATATTTTGTATTTAAATCCAGTGGCAGCAGTGTGCTCTGTGAACTTAATTCGTTCCAGTTTGGTGATTCTACAGTTACAGATGAAGATGAAGGCCAGGATGACAAGCCAGCGGCTTCACCAGCGCCAGACGGGGAGCCTGGTGAAACTCCAATACCAACGCCGACACCGGTTCCCGGAACTCCGGCTTCACCGTCACCAACGGTTCCATCATCAACAGTTCCACCAGTGGTGAATCAGTCAGAGGCTTCATTGGCAGTGGGAAAAGTGTATACGATTGGAAACTTTACATACAAAATTACCAAAGCAGATACTTCCGGAAAAGGAATGGTTCTTTTGGTGGGTACAAAAAATAAAAAGATTAAATCTATTCAGGTGCCTGACACAGTTAAAATAAAAGGAACTAAGTTCCGTGTGGCTGGTATTGGCAAAGCTGCTTTTAAAGGCTGTAAGTTGGCCACCCGTGCTGTGATTGGGAAGTATGTTTCTACTATAGAAAATAGTGCCTTTGAGTCATGTGGAAAATTGAAGAAGATCAATTTGAAAACTACTACATTAAAAAAGATTGGGAAAAAGGCTTTTAAAGGTATTCATAAAAAAGCCCGGTTTACCGTTCCTAAGAAACAGCTTAAAAAGTACAAAAAGCTTTTTAGGTCGGCAAAAGTGATTAAAAAGTCAATGAATATAAGTGGCTGATATGTTACTTCAGTTAAAGCTCCCAGGAATGTTTTCTTCTTCTTTGGAGTACCATAACCATAAGTGAATTTTCAGGAGAGATGTGAATGAAATGTTTGCTTCTCTCCTGGTATAAAGTGCCGAGTGTCGATTGGGTTGTGGGTATTTCTACTTTTCACAAATATAGGAGTTGAAAATTGTTGAAAAAAAGTCATTGACAAGTTTGTACAATTTTGTTATACTATTCAAGCAGCATTTGGAGAGGTGTCCGAGTGGTTTAAGGAGCCGGTCTTGAAAACCGGTGACTCCGAAAGGGGCCGTGGGTTCGAATCCCACCTTCTCCGCTTACGTGTAGATGGTTTGTATTTACACTATATTTTAAATAGAGAATTATTTCAGCATGGAGAAGTACCCAAGTGGCTGAAGGGGCTCCCCTGGAAAGGGAGTAGGTCGTTAATAGCGGCGCGAGGGTTCAAATCCCTCCTTCTCCGTTTATCAATTTTTTGCAAATGAAAAATATTTTAAAAAAATTAAAAAAAGTGTTGACAAATGCAAAAAGTTTTGATAAGATATTACTTGCTGACGCGCCAAAGAAACTTTTGGAAGAAAGAAAACAGATGGTGCCAGGCAAGCAAAGAACCTTGATAACTGAACAGTGAAACAACCCTGAAAATTCAAACAATTTTCA